>NZ_JALCYY010000017.1 GCF_022690685.1 Anaeromyxobacter terrae
CCCGCGGCGCCCGCGACCTCGCCCGCGGCGAGGTGTGCGTCCGCGCTCTCCGGGTCGGCGCGGAGCCCCTCCGCGGCGAGCGCCGCCGCCTCGGCCGGCGCGCCCGGGAGCGCCTCGCGGGCGGCCGCCGCGAGGAGGTGTGCGAGGACGGGATCGGCCCCCTCGATCGCGAGCGCGCGCTGCGCCGCGACCGCGCCCCGGAGATCCCCGGCGTCGACGAGCACGTCCCGGAGCCCCTCCCCCGCCGCGCGGTCCGTCGGCCCGAGCTTGCGGTAGATCTCCGCCGCCTCGGCGAGCATCCCGCTCCGCCGGTAGTCCTCGGCGAGCTCCCGCTCGACCTCGGCGCGGCGTGCGGGATCGAGCGCGGGCCCGAGCAGCATGTTCCGGTGGAGCCGGACCGCGCGCGAGAGATCGCCGGTGCGCCGGAACAGGTGGCCGAGCGCGAGGTAGGTCTCGACGGCCTCCGGGCTGCCGAGGCGGGCGGCGTCGGAGAGCGCCTCGATGGCTGCGTCCGGATCGCCGGAGATCACCGAGCGGACGCCCTTCAGATACGCCTGGGCCTCGTCGCGGCGGCGGCGCAGCCGGTCCCACAGGAGGACGGCGACCGCAGCGAACGACACCGCGGCGATGGCGACCCAGGCGTCGGTCACGGGCGCTAGCGGACGCCGGCGAAGCCGGCGTGGAGCCGCTCCCACGCGGCGTCGAGCGCCTCGACCACGACCCGCTGGTCCGCGAGCACGGGCATGAAGTTGTTGTCGCCCGTCCAGCGCGGGACCACGTGCCAGTGCAGGTGGTCGGCGATCCCCGCGCCGGCGGGGCGGCCGAGGTTCATCCCGACGTTCATCCCGTCCGGCCGGTACACCGCGCGCACGACCTCGACGGCGCGGCGCAGCTCGTCCTGCAGGTCCGCCCACGCGTCCCGCGCGAGCGCGCCGAGATCGGCGACGTGGGCGCGGGGGATCACCATCACGTGGCCCGAGTTGTACGGGAAGCGGTTCAGGCAGGTGAACGCGTGCGCGCTCCGGTGCACGACGAGGTTCTCCCGGTCGCGCGCCTCCGGCGCGGCGGGGAAGTCGCAGAAGATGCAGCCCGTCGGCTTCTCGGCGCGGATGAACTCCATCCGCCAGGGCGCCCAGAGCGGCTGTTCCATGTCGGTTCTCGACCTCAGCGCGCGAGGAAGTAGACCCCGGGCTCCTGGGCGGCGGAGGCGCCCTTCTGGATGCGCGCGGCGACCGCGTCGGCGGCGGCGCCGGCCGCGCTGCCCATGAGCTGCTCGAGGAACGCGGCCCGCTCGTCCGCCGGGTAGACGAGGTGCGGCTCGCCGGAGAGCTTCGCCTCCGTCTTCGCGAGCTCGACCGCGTCGTAGAAGTTGCCGAGCGCGTCGACGAGCTTCAGCGCCTTCGCCTGCTCCCCGGTGATGACGCGCCCGTCGGCGAACTTCCGGACGGCGGACTCCTCGAGGCCGCGCCCCTTCGCGACGGCGCGGACGAACTGGGCGTAGACCTGGTCGATGAGCGACTGCCAGTAGGCGCGCTCCTCGGCGGTCATCTCGGAGAACGGGTTCCCCGCGTCCTTCAGGGCGCCGCTCTTCACCGTCTCCATCTTCACGTCCCAGCGATCGAGCAGCCCCTTCACCTTGGGGAACTGGGTGATGACGCCGATCGAGCCCGTGAGCGTGCCGGGCTCGGCGACGACCTTCGGGCACGCGACGGCGATGTAGAACCCGCCCGACGCGGCGAGGTTCCCCATCGAGCAGACGACGGTCTTCTTCTGCGCGAGCTTCTTCACCTCGTCGTGGATCTCCTGCGAGGGCGCGACCGCGCCGCCGGGAGAGTCGATCCGGACGACCACCGCCTTGAGCCCGTCGTCCTGCGCGACCTTCCGGATCTGCTTCAGGATCCGGTCGGCGTCCGCCGCGCCCGGTCCCGTGGAGATCGCTCCCTTCACCTCGATGATCGCGATGCGCGGGCCGGTCGCGATGGACGGCGACTCGCCCTTCACCACGCTGTAGGCGAGGAAGAGGAACCCGAAGAACACGAGGAACAGGCCGCCGAAGATGAAGGCCACGATCCCGATGGCGAGCCGGTCGCGCCGCGGCGGCGGTGGCGGCGGCATCGACGGGGGCGTCGGTCCCCAGCCGGCTCCACCCCCGCCGCCCCACCCCGGAGGCGGCGCCGGGGGCGCGCCCCACTGCGTCGGGCCCGCCGGCGGCGCAGCCGGAGGAGCGGAACCGATCGGCGTCGTGGGCAGGGGCTCGTTCGGGTCGTTCGTGCTCATGGTCGGTCAGGTAAGCACGCGGACCTCGGCGCCGCAACAGATCGCGCGGGCGTGGGGCGCGGCACGCGGGGGCGCGCTGATCGGCCGCGTACCTGCTCACGCGGGCGGTCCAGGCGGCACCCCGCGGGCAAAAGACGAGCGGCGCGCCCGTGAGGGCGCGCCGCCATGAAAGACCTGCCGCCGCGCTTCGACTACTTCCGGCGGTTGAACTTCTCCATGAGGTCGCCGAGGCGCGCGCGCCCGTCGCCCTGACGGCGCAGGTACTCGCGGTAATCGTCCTCGCCGCCGTCGCGGTTGAGCTGCTTGATCGACAGCGCGACCTTGCGCTCGTGGAGGTCCATGTCGATGACCTTGACGTCGACCTCCTGGCCCTCGGTCACGACGTCGCGCGGGTTCTCGACGCGCTCGTCCTTCATCTCGGAGACGTGGACGAGGCCCTCGATGCCCGGCTCGATCTCGACGAACGCGCCGAAGTCGGTGACCTTCGTGACCTTGCCCTTCACGCGCGAGCCCACCGGGTGGCGCTCGGAGAGCGTCGTCCACGGGTCGACGTGGGCCTGCTTGATGCCGAGGCTGAAGCGCTCGTTCTCGACGTCGATGTTGAGCACCACCGCCTCGACCACGTCACCCTTCTTGAACTTGTCGCCCGGGTGCTTGATGCGCTCGGTCCACGAGATGTCGGACACGTGCACGAGGCCGTCGATGCCCTCCTCGACGCCGACGAACACGCCGAAGTCGGTGACGTTGCGGACCTCGCCGCGGATCGTCGTGCCGATCGGATACTTGTCCTCGAGGAGCGTCCACGGGTTCGCCTCGATCTGCTTCATGCCGAGGCTGATCCGCTTCGCCTTCGGGTCGATGTCGAGCACGACCGCCTCGACCTGATCGCCCTGGTTGACGAGCTTCGAGGGGTGCTTCACGCGCTTCGTCCAGCTCATCTCGCTGACGTGGACGAGGCCCTCGACGCCCTGCTCGAGCTCGATGAACGCGCCGTAGTCGGTGAGCGAGACGACCTTGCCCTTGACGCGCGTGCCGACCGGATACTTCTCGTCGGCGCGGTGCCACGGGTCCTCCTGGATCTGCTTGAGGCCCAGGCTGACGCGCTCGGAGGCAGGGTCGAACTTGAGGACGACGACGCGGACCTCCTGGCCGACCTCGAACATCTCCGACGGGTGGCCGATGCGGCCCCAGCTCATGTCGGTGACGTGGAGGAGGCCGTCGATGCCGCCGAGGTCGATGAAGGCGCCGTAGTCGGTCAGGTTCTTCACCTGGCCCTTGAGGATCGCGCCCTCCTTCAAGTTCTTCAGGGTCTCCTTCTTGAGCTCCTCGCGCTCCTTCTCGAGGAGGACCCGGCGCGACAGGACGATGTTGCCGCGCTTCTTGTTGAACTTGATGACCTTGAACTTGAACTTCTCGCCGATGAGCTTGTCGAGGTTCCGGACCGGCCGGATGTCGACCTGCGAGCCGGGGAGGAACGCCTTCACGCCGATGTCGACGGAGAGGCCGCCCTTCACGCGTCCGACGATCACGCCCTCGACGAGCTCGTCGCGCTCGCACGCGGCGGAGATCTCGTCCCAGATGCGCATCTTGTCGGCCTTCTCCTTGGAGAGGACGACCATCCCGGTGTCGTTCTCCCGGGACTCGACGAGCACCTCGACCTTGTCGCCGACCTTGACGGCGGGCTCGCCGCCGGGCGCCGAGACGAACTCGGACATCGGCACCTGGCCCTCGGACTTGTAGCCGATGTCGATGACGGCATAGTCCTTCGAGAGCGCGATGACGGTGCCGGAAACGACCTTGCCCTCCTCGATGGGACCGGCCTGCGCCTCGCTCTGCGCGAAGAGCGTCGCGAAGTCCTCGGTCTCGATTTCGGGCGTACGGGGAGTCTGATTCTCCATTCGGTAAGGACCAACCTTTGTCGGGATCACGCCGGACCTGCGACTCTGGGTGAGCGGCTCAGGACCGCCCCGGCGTCAACCACAGCAAGCCCCCTGGTTCGTGTCGCGGCCGACGCCCCGGGGATCGAAGGCGCGCCGCGCGCCGGGCATACCCCGGCGTACATCGGGAATCTTGGAAGGCGCACGCTACACGCCCGAGATCAGGCGGTCAAGGCGCGCCCTGAGGGCGGAGGGCGCGCAGCCAGCTCGCCACGCCCTCGACCACCCAGTCGGGCGTCGAGGCGCCGGCCGAGAGCCCGACCACCCGGCAGCCCTCGAACCACTCCGGCCGGAGCTCGGCCTCCGTCTCCACGTGCCAGGTGCGCCCCTGGATCTCCCTGCAGATCTCGGCGAGGTGGCGCGTGTTCGCGCTGTTCTTGCCGCCGACGACCACCACCGCGTCGACCTCGCGGGCGAGCGAGCGGGCGTCCGCCTGCCGCTCCTCGGTGTCGTTGCAGATCGTGTTCACCGCCCGGACCTCCTTGTGCCGGAGGGCGAGCGCGCCCACGACCGCCTCGAAGTCCGCGCCGATGCAGGTGGTCTGCGCGATGACCGCGACCTTCTTCGCCGGGATCTCCGGGATGGGACCGCCCGGCTTCACCACCGTGCACGGCCCCTCGCTGAAGGAGACGACGCCCTTGATCTCGGCGTGGTTCGCGTCCCCCACGATCACGACGTGGTACCCCTCGGCGCTGAGCCGCTGGGCCATCGCCTGCGGGTACTTCACGTACGGGCAGGTGCCGTCCACCACCTCGAGGCCGCGTCCGTCGGCGCGCTCGAGCTCCTCCTTCACCGCGCCGTGGGTGCGGACCACGACGGTCGTCCCGTCGGCCACCTCGCCGACGGCGTTGACGGTGCCGACGCCCTTCTCGCGGAAGCGCGCCACCGCCTGCGGGTTGTGGATGATGGGCCCCAGCGTCACGACGGGCCCCGAGGACTGGTCGGCGACCTCCATCACCTTGTCGACGGTGCGACGGACGCCCCAGCAGAAACCGGCGGTCTTGGCGATCTTCACTTCCACGCGGCGCTCTATATAACGCCCCTCTCCGCCGTGGCCAGCCCGCCTGGCCCCCGTCCCTCCCGGCACCACCCCTCCCCGCTACTCGGCGTCGTGCACGTGGAAGTGCGCGTGCTCGGCGGAGCCGTGCCGGTGGGCGTGCCGGTGCGCGAGCCCGCTGCGCACGAGGAGCGCCTCGTCGCGGAGCAGGTCGCTCGGGGCGCCGTCGAAGAGGATCCCGCCGCCGGCCCGGTCGAGCAGGATCGCCCGCTCCCCCAGCTCCTCGACGACCGACAGGTTGTGGGTGGTGGCGAGGGTCGTCACGTCGAGCCCGGCGAGGAGCTCCACCACGCGCGCGGCGGCGGCGGGGTCGAGGTTTGCGGTGGCCTCGTCGAGGAGCAGCACCTTCGGATCGAGCGCGAGGATCGCGGCGAGCGCAACGCGCTTCTTCTCTCCGCCGGAGAGCTCGAACGGCGCGCGGTCCAGGAACGGCACGAGGTCGAGCGCCTCCGCCCAGCGCCGCACGCGCGCGTCCACGTCGGGGACCCCGAGCTGGCGCGGTCCGAACGCGAGCTCGTCCGCCACGGTCGGGTTGAACAGCATCGCGTCCACGTTCTGGAAGAGGAGCCCGACCTCGCTCCGGAACCGGCGCCGGAAGGCGGCGTCGTCGAGCGCCCGCGCCGACAGCGCGCTGCCGCCGTAGCGGATCTCGCCCGTGGCCGGGAAGGCGAGGCCGTCGAGCGCCCGGAGGAGCGTGGTCTTCCCGCAGCCGTTCACTCCCAGGAGGACGACCCGCTCGCCCGGCGCGACGGAGAGCGAGACGTCGCGCAGGACCGCGCGACCGGAGAGCTCCAGGGTCACGTGGCGGAGCTCGAAGGGCACTAGAACCCCCGTGAGCGCATGGCGTCGGAGACGTCGCGCGCGTTCTTCATGGAGAGCGTGAGGAGCGCGGCGGTGAGCCCCCCGGCCCCGCGGACGACATCCAGCGGCCCGGGGCGGCGCAGCATGCGGCTCTTCAGCCCGAGGAGCGACTCCGTCGCCACGAGCCGGAGCGCGTGCACCTGCGCGAGCGTGAGGACGAGGAGCCGGCTCGCCGTCGGGAACGGCGCGAGCGCCCGGAAGAGATCCATCCGCGCGAGCGCGGAGAAGGTCACGAAGGCGATGAGGGCGGCGCGGAGCGCGAGCGCCGCGAACGGCCCCGCGTCCGGCCAGCGCCCGGCGACGAGCCGGAGCCAGCCCGCCGACGCGAGCGACAGCAGGGCCGTGACCGGCACGACCGAGCGCAGGACGCGCCTCGCCGCGCGGAGCGCGCCCCGGTGGAGGAGCAGCAGCGCGACGAGCGTCGCGAGCCCGAGCGAGCGGAGGCCGGTCAGCGCCGACAGGCCGAAGACCGACGCCGCCCACAGGGCGAGGAGGAGCTGGCTGCGCCGGGGCTCAGAGGGCTTCACGGATCTTCGCCCTCCGCAGCACCGACAGCGCGAACAGCGTGTATAGCCCCTCCGCCGGCCCGGTGACGGCGAGGCTCGGGATCATCATCGCCGCGAGGGTCACCGGCAGCGGGGTCGGGAAGTAGTCCGCCGAGAGCCGGTGCTGCAGCCCGAGCACGAGCGCCACCGCGAGCGAGGAGACCTGCACGGCGACCCACGCGGCGAGGAACGCGGCGGCCCGCCCCGAGAGCCGCCGCGCGGCGAGGTACACGAGCCAGCCGGCGAGCGGGCCGAGGAGCCCCATGGCGAGCGCGTTCACGCCGAGCACGGTGAAGCCGCCCGCGCCGAAGAAGAGCGCCTGCACCACGAGAACGAGCGACTCGCACACGAACGCGACGAGCGGCCCGTGGAGGAGCGCGAGGAGCGTCACGCCCAGGAGGTGCGTGGAGGTGCCGCCCGGGAGCGGGATCATGATCGACTGGACGACGAACGCGACGGCCGTGAGCGCGCCGACCACCGGGAGCGAGTCGGCGGCCGAGCGGCCGAAGTGACGGCGCGCCGCCCACGCCCACAGCGGCGCCGAGACGGCCAGGGCCGGGAGCGTGATCTGCGGGGAGACGAAGCCGTCGGGGACGTGCATCGCTAGCGATTCGCGGACCTGCGCCGCGCGAGGAGGACGAGCCCGGCGAACACGGCCGCGATGACCGCCGCGCCGAGGAGCGGCCGCAGCACGAACCCGGCGCTCCCTGCCGCCGGCGTTCCGGCCTGGGTGGTCGCGCCGGATCGCGCGACGTCGATCGTGGTGTCGAGCCCGTGCCCCGTGGCCTCCACCACCTTCACCCGCCACGGGCCGGGCGCATCGGGGACGAACGCGAGCCAGCCGGCTCGATCCGTCCGACCGGCCAGGTACGCGGCGCCGGGCGCCGACGGCGAGAACACCTCGAACGGCGCGTTCGCGAGCACCTCGCCGTCCGACTCGTACACCCTGACCGCCACCGCGCGCCCGCGATCGACGTCGTGGAGCACCTCGTGCGCCCGTGCGCCGGCGGGGACGAGCGCTGCGAGCAGGAGGACCAGGATGGACTGCGAGCGCATGCGATCTTCCTTTTCCGGCGCGGCGCCATTCGCACGATTTCGTGCGTCGTAATACCGAGAGCCCCAGGTGGGCGTCAAGCACGCTTCCGGTCGCAGGCGCAGGAGGGCCGGGCGCCCTTCCCGAGGCGCCTGGTTCCTGCACCGAGCGTCACGAACCCAGCCCCCGAGCCTCCGATGTGGGAGGCTCGGCCTCTCGCCCGGGCGGCCCCGCGCCGGGTGTCCTCCCCCGACCCTCACCTCCCCGGAGGCACCTCCATGAAGCTCCTCGCCGCCGCCCTCCTCGCCGCCGCCGCGCCTGCGCTCGCGCAGGACCTCTCGGTTCGCGTGGTGACGCTGAAGTCTCCGGCGCTCGGCGAGGAGCGCACGGTCTACGTGCTCACGCCGCCGGGCTACGCGCATGGCGAGCGCCGGTACCCCGTCGTCTACTTCACGGACGGCGAGCGCACCTTGCCGCTCCTCGCCACGACGGCACGCTTCCTCGCGAGCACCGGTCGCATGCCGGAGGTGATCCTGGTGGGCCTCTCCCACCCCGACCGCGTGCGGGACCTGACGCCCACGCGCGGGAAGCTCGTGGAGGACGGGGGGGAAGCGGTCGCCTACGAGACGAGCGGTGGCGCCGACAAGTTCCTCGCCTTCGTCGTGCAGGACCTCGTGCCCTGGGTGGAGAAGAGCTACCGGACGGAGCGCTTCCGCATCCTGGCCGGCCACTCGTTCGGCGGACTCTTCGCGCTCCACGCGATGACGGCGCGGCCCGGCGTGTTCCAGGCGGCCATCGCCGCGAGCCCGGCGCTCACCTGGGACGGCGACCTCCCGGCGAGGCGCGTGCGCGAGGCGCTCGCGCGCAAGGACGGGCTCTCCGGGACGATCGTCTTCACGGTCGGTGATGAAGGTCGGCTCTCCGACTCGCGCTTCGAGGAGCTGAAGCGGCTCCTCGCCGGCGCGGGCGCCGTCCGCGCGAAGGCGCTCCACCTCGCGGGCGAGGATCACGCGACGACGCCGTTCGCGACCTACTACGCGGGGCTGAAGGAGGCCTTCGACGGATGGTCGATGCCCGTCGCCCCCGAGGCCGTCGGCCCCCGCGGCGGCGCCGCGGCGGTCGAGGCCCATTACCGCGCGCTGTCGCAGCGGCTCGGGTTCGCGGTCCCGCCTCCGGAGCGCGCGCTCGCGCTCGCGGGCCTGCAGCTCCTCTCGGAAGGCGACGGGGACGGCGCCCTCCGCACGCTGCGCCGGACCGTCGAGCTCTATCCTTCGTCGTTCCGCGCGCAGCACGCGCTCGGGGCGGCGTTCGAGCGCGCGGGGGAGCTCGAACGCGCGCGCGACGCCTACCGGCGCGCCTGGGACTCGGCGAAGGCCGCGGGCGATCGGGACGCTTCCGCGTACGAGGCGAGCTACGTCCGCGCGAGCGCCGCGAAGAGCGGGCAGCGGCGCTCGCTCGCGACCCCGGGCGACACGGATCTCCTGCGGCCGTCCTGCGATCACTACGGCAGGTACGATCCGGACACGCGGCGAGACGGCCCGGAGTAGCCGGCCGTCGTCCAGCCCGGGGCTGCGCCCCGCCCCCGCTCGCCGGGTGCCCTGCGCCACCGCGGGCGGCTTCGCCGCCATCGCGGCGGGCGCCCCGGCGGGCTCGCCTCGCTCGCCGATTCGCGATCGGCCGTCTAGCCCTTCTCTCCCTTGTCCCCGACGAACTTGTCGCGCTCGTCTCGGAAGAGGACGTTGAAGGTCGTGAGCGAGCCGTAGCAGCGCGTCACGTACTGCTGCAGCTCGATCTTCTCCGCGTCCGAGAGCTTGTCGTTCGCGTTGACCTTCTGCTCGAGCACGCGCAGCCGGTCGCGGATCATCACGATCTTGTGGAACAGGCTGTCGAGGGGGATCTCCTTCGCCTGCGTCTGCGCGTCGCCGGGCTTGAGGAGCACGGTGCCGCCCTCCCAGCGCGGCGCGAGCCGGACGTCGGCCCCCTCCTCGCGCAGCGCCTCGCGGATCGCCTCGGCGAACTCCTCGCGGGTCATGTCGGTCAGCTCCTCGGGCAAGGGGGACGGCGGCGCGGACTGCGGGACGGGATGGAGGTGAGCCGCGGCGGGCGCGAGCGGCGCGCGCTCGACCGGCGCCGCCGCGTCCGCGCCGCGGTGAACGAGCGGGCTCGACGGGCGCGTCGCGCGGCGCCGGGTCGGCGTGGAGAGCGGCGCGGCGGGGATGGCGGCGTCGCGGGAGAGGTAGCGCTCGCAGGCGGGCGCGGTGCCCGGGAAGTCCCCGGTGCGGACGCCGAGGCGGCATGGGCCGATGGGTCCGCGGGCATCCTCCAGGATGGGCCGCCAGAGCCGGCAGCTCCCGCACTCCTTCGGCCCGTACCTGCGCTCCTCGCTCACGCTCCGCCCCGCCCCTCCGCCTGGAGCCGCTCCTCGACCGCGCGCACCAGCGCGTCCACCACCGCCTCGAGCGGGACGCCGCTCGTGTCGACGACCCGCGCGTCCTCGGCGGGCCTGAGCGGCGCGATGGCGCGCTCCGAGTCGTTCTTGTCGCGCCGCAGCTGGTCCGCCAGCACCTCGTCGTAGGTCGACGCGTCGCCCTTCGCGGCGAGCTCCGCGTGGCGCCGGCGCGCGCGCTCCTCCGCGGAGGCGGTGAGGAAGAACTTCACGTCGGCGTCGGGGAACACCACCGTCCCGATGTCGCGGCCCTCGAGCACGGCGCCCCGGTTCTCCGGCGCGCAGGCGAGGCGGCGCTGCAGCCCGAGGAGCCCCGCGCGAACGACCGGCCGCGCCGACACGTCGCTCGCCCCGATGGACATGGGAGGCGTGCGGATCTCGACCGAGACGTCGTCCGCGCCGAGCAGGACGCGCTGGCCGCCGCCCGGCGAGGGGGCGAAGTGGATCTCGAGCTCGGGCAGGAGCGCCCCGAGCGCCGCGTCGTCCTCGAACGCGATCCCCCGGCGCGTCGCGGCGAGCGCGACGGTACGGTAGATCGCGCCCGTGTCGACCATGGCGAAGCCGAGGCGGGACGCCACGCGGCGCGCCGCGGTGGACTTCCCTGCCCCGGCGGGCCCGTCGATCGCGACGATGAACGGCCGGCCGGCGATCACGCTGCGAGGATCCTCCCGAGCGCCGCGAGGCACCGCTCGTTCTCCCGCCGGAGCCCCACCGTGATCCGGAGCGCGCCTGGGAACCCGTAGCCCGCCACCGGGCGCGCGATGACTCCCTCGCGCAGCAGCGCCTCGAAGAGATCCTTGCCCGCCCGGCCGGGGAAGTCGGCGAGGACGAAGTTGCCCTGCGACGGCACGACGGTCGCGCCGAGCCCCGCGAGGCCGTTCGCGAGGAAGGGCCGCTCCTCGAGGACGAGCGCGCGGCTCCGCGCGACGTGCGCGTCGTCCCGGAGCGCCGCGGCGGCGGCCGCCTGGGCGACGAGGCTCGTGTTGAACGGCGGGCGCACGCGGTCCACGTACTCGACCACCTCGGGCCGCGCGAGCCCGTATCCGACGCGCATGCCGGCGAGGCCGTAGATCTTGGAGAAGGTCCGGAGCACCACGACGTTCGGATACTTCCGGCGGAGCGCGAGCCCGTCCTGGAACCCCGGGGCGTCAACGTACTCGACGTACGCCTCGTCGAGCACGACGAGCGTGTCCTTCGGCACCGCGTCGAGGAACGGGGTGAGCTCCGCCTCGGTGAACCAGGTGCCCGTCGGGTTGTCCGGGTTCGCGAGGAACACGACCTTGGTGCGGCGGGAGAGGAGCTTGCGGAGCGCGTCGAGGTCGTAGTGGAAGCGCGCCTTCATCGGCGCCTCGACGAGCGTGCGGCCGTGCTCCTGCGCGGCGAGCTTGTAGGCGACGAAGCTCTGCGCGCTCGTCAGGACCTCCTCGCCGTCGAGCACGAAGGTCCGGACGAGCAGCTCGATGAGCTCGTTCGAGCCGTTCCCGACCATCACCTCCTCGGACGGGACGCCGAGCTTCGCGGCGATGGCGTTCCGGAGCTCGTAGGCGGAGCCGTCCGGGTAGAGGTGCACCTTCGCGCACGCCTCGCGGGCTGCCGCCAGCGCGAGGGGCGAGGGGCCGAGCGCGTTCTCGTTGGAGGCGAGCTTCGCGACGTTCGAGACGCCGTACTCCCGCTCGACCTCCTCGATGGGCTTCCCGGGGACGTACGGCGTGAGCGAGGCGACGTGGGGCGGGACGAGAGGCATGGGGCGACGGTTATACCCGACGGCCCCGGCGCTCGCGAAGGCCCCGCGCTACTCCTCGGCGGTGAACACGCCCATCGCCCGGAACTTCTTGTAGCGATCGACGACGAGCTGGTCCGGGGACAGCTTCTTCAGGTCGGCGAGGTGGCGGCGGATCGCCACGCGCACGTTCTCGGCGACGAGGTCGTGATCGCGGTGCGCTCCGCCCTCGGGCTCGGCGACGATCTCGTCGGTGATGCCGAAGCCGGCGAGGTCCTTCGCGGTGAGCTTCAGCGCCTCGGCGGACTTCTTCCCCTGCGTCGAGTCGCGGTAGAGGATCGAGCTGCAGCTCTCGGGCGAGATGACGTTGTACCAGGCGTACTGCAGCATCAGGATGCGGTTCGTCACGCCGAGGCCGAGCGCGCCGCCGGATGCGCCCTCGCCGATGACGACGGAGATCGACGGGACCGAGAGCGACGACATCACCTCGAGGTTCGTCGCGATGGCCTCGGCCTGGCCGCGCTCCTCCGCGCCGATGCCGGGGTACGCGCCGGGCGTGTCGATGAAGATGAGGACCGGGCGGCGGAAGCGCTCGGCGAGATCGAAGAGCCGCCGCGCCTTGCGGTAGCCCTCGGGGCGCGGCATCCCGAAGTTCCGCAGCATGTTCTCCTTCGTGCCGCGGCCCTTCTGGTGCCCCATCACGAGCACCGGCTCGCCGTCGAAGCGGGCGAACCCGGCCACGATCGCGCGATCCGCCGCGAAGCGCCGGTCGCCCTCGAGCTCGAAGAAGTCCGTGAACAGACGGCCCAGGTAGTCGAGCGTGTACGGCCGGTTCGGATGGCGCGCGAGCTGGACGGTCTGCCAGGGCGAGAGGTCGCTGAAGATCTCGGCCTGGAGCCGCTTCGCCTTCTTCTCGAGCTTCTGGATCTCGTCGGAGAAGTCGACGCGGGCGCCGCCGGACAGCTCCTTCAGCTCGGCGATCTTGGACTCGAGCGCGATGATCGGGCGCTCGAAGTCGAGGGCATGGGCTGGCTTCGTCACGACGCGCCTTATAGCACGAGGTGGCCGGAGCGCACGGTCGAGGCGCCGGGATTCTCAGCCGTTTTCGACGCGCCGCGCCAAGGCCTCGACGTCGACGGGCGGCGCGATCCACTCGACGCCGCGCTCGCGGCGGAGCCAGATGACCTGCCGGCGCGCGTAGCGGCGGTGCGCCACCTGCACGCGCCGGATCGCCTCCGCGAGCTCGAGCTCCCCGCGCACGCACGCGAGGGCCTCGGCGTAGCCGATGGGGAGCCTCGGCGGCAGCGCGCCGCCCGTCCGCGCCGCGAGCGCGCGCGCCTCGTCGAGGAGTCCGCCCGCGAAGATCTCCGCGACGCGCGCGTCGATCCGCGCGTGGAGCGCCGCGCGCGGCGGATCGAGCGCGAGGAGGAGCGCCGCGTAGCGGTCCGGCTGGAACGCGTGCTCCGCGTGGAGCTCCGACGGCCTCCGCCCGCCCGCGGCGATCTCGAGCGCGCGCACGATCCGCACGAGGTCGTTCGGGCGGATCCGCGCCGCCGCCTCGGGATCGATCGCGGCGAGCCGCGCGTGCAGCGCGGGGCGGCCGAGCCGCAGGGCCTCCTCCTCGAGGCGAGCGCGGAGCGCGGGATCGCGGCCGGGCGCCGCGACGACGCCGTGGAGCAGGGCGCGCAGGTAGAGCCCGGTGCCGCCGGCGACGATCGGCAACCGGCCGCGGGCGGCGATGTCCGCGATGGCGGCGTCGGCGAGCGCGGCGAAGCGCGCCGCGTCCATCCCCTCCCCCGCGTCCACCACGTCGAGCAGGTGGTGGGGCACCGCGGCGCGCTCGGCGGGGGTCGGCTTCGCGGTGCCGACGTCGAGCCCGCGGTAGACCTGCTGCGAGTCCGCGTTCACGATCTCGCCGTCGAGGCGGCGCGCGAGCGCGACCGCGAGCGCGGTCTTCCCCGACGCGGTCGGCCCGGCGATGACGAGGAGGCGGATCACCTCACCCGCGCGACGAGCTCCGCGAGCGCGACCGGCGTCTCCTCGCGCGTCGCGAGGTCCTTCAGCTTCGCCTGCCCGGTCGCGACCTCGTTGCCGCCGAGGACGAGCGCGTAGCGCGCACCGACCCGCTCCGCCTGCTTGAACTGCGCCTTCATCTTCCCGCCGCGGGGGTCGAGCTCGCAGGCGATCCCGGCGCGGCGAAGCTCCGCGGCGCGCCGGAGTGCCTCGCGCGCGCCGTCGGCGTCCGCGGAGACGAAGAAGACGACCGGCTTGCGCTCGGGCGCGGCGCGGCCGGCCTTCTCCAGGATCATCGCGAGCCGCTCCTGGCCGAGCGCGAAGCCGATGCCGGGCGTGGGCGGCCCCCCCAGCGTCTCGACGAGTCCGTCGTAGCGACCGCCGCCCGCCACGGCGGACTGCGAGCCGAGGGCGTCCGAGGTGAACTCGTAGGCGGTGCGGACGTAGTAGTCGAGGCCGCGCACGAGGCGCGTGTCCACGGTGTAGCGGACGCCGAGCGCGTCGAGCCCGCTCCTCACCGCGTCGAAGTGCGCGGCGCACTCGGGGCAGAGCCGCTCGAGGAGCCGCGGCGCCTCGGCGAGCACCGGCTGGCAGCTCTCGACCTTGCAATCGAGGACGCGCAGCGGGTTCCGCTCCATCCGCTCGTTGCAGTCCGGGCAGAGCTCGCCCTTGCGCGAGGCGAGGTACGCGCGCAGATCCTGGAGGTAGGCCGGGCGGCAGCTGCCGTCACCGACGGTGTTGAGCTTCAGCTCGGCGCGGACGCCGAGGCGCGCGAAGTAGTCGTCGAGGAGCGCGATCTGCTCGGCGTCGATGAACGGCTCGGCGACGCCGAACGCCTCGCAGCCGATCTGGTGGAACTGGCGGTAGCGGCCCTTCTGCGGCCGCTCGCGGCGGAACATCGGGCCCATGTAGAACCACTTCTGCGGGCCCTCGACGAACGCGCCGTGCTCGATGAACGCGCGCACCGTGCCGGCGGTGCCCTCGGGGCGCAGCGCGAGCAGGTCCTCGCCCTTGTCCTCGAAGACGTACATCTCCTTCTTCACGATGTCGGTCGCCTCGCCGACGCCGCGCGCGAACAGCTGCGCGGGCTCCACGACCGGGGTCCGCACCTCGCGGTACCCGTAGAGCGCGAACACCTCGCGCGCGACCGCCTCCATCTCCTGCCAGCGCGCCGCCTGGCCGGGCAGGAGGTCGTTCATCCCCTTGACCCCGTTGATCTTCGTCGCCATCGCCGCGTCTCTCTACCAGAATTGGGTCACGCCGGCCCGCCGATCGGCTCCCCGACGCGCACCCGCGCGCCCGCCACGAGGCGGGCGTCGAGGCGCACGCGCCCCGGCTCGAAGAGCAGGATGACGGTCGAGCCCATCTCGAACGCGCCGAGCTCGCCGCCCTTCTCGACCGGCAGCGGCGACGCGTAGTCGCGCGCGGCGGCCGTCGCGGCGGGGAGGTTCGTCACCGGGACCGTGGGGTCGTAGTAGGCGCGCACCCGGCCGACGACCGTCGCGCCCACCGCGACGACCGCGCACGCCCCGAGCGGCGTCTCGAGGATCGTGACGAGCCGCTCGTTCACGGTGAACAGTCCCGGCACGCTCCGGACCGACGCCGGGTTCACGGGCCAGAGCTGGCCCGGCACGTAGCGCCAGCCGGTGATCCTGCCGCCGAGCGGGAAGTGGATGCGGTGGTAGTCGCGCGGCGAGAGATAGATGGTGGTGTAGGCGCCGCCCTGGAGCCGCTCGGCGAGCGCCTCGTCGGCGACGAGCGCGCCCACGGAGTAGTCGATCCCCTTCGCCTGGACGAGCCGCCCGCCGGTCGAGGTGCCGGCCTCGGAGACGGCGCCGTCCACCGGCGAGACGACGACCGCGTCGCCGGGGGCGATGGGGCGGAGCCCGGGCCGGAGCGGGCGCGCGAAGAACTCGCCGAACGTCCGGTACACCTCGAGATCCGGGCACTCCGTGAGATCGATGCCGTAGCGCGCGGCGAAGGCCCTCATGGCGGCGAGCCGCACCGGCGCGGGCGCGTTCCAGCGCGTGACCGCGCCGGCGAGACGGGAGACGGCGTTCTTCGGCAGGAGCTTCAGGGCCGAGATGAAGAGCTGATCGTTCATGGGGTCGGGCGCGGCAGTGTAAACCAACGCCCGGCTCGGGAGATCGTCCGCGGCCCCCGTTTTTGGCGGTGCGGCCAGGCGGACGGCGGGTGAGGCTTCGGGCCCGGAGGTGCACCGATGGAGGCGATCCGCGCGGCACGGGGGACGGGACTCTCCTGCAAGGGCTGGGTGCAGGAGGCCGCCCTGCGCATGCTGATGAACAACCTCGATCCCGAGGTGGCCGAGCGACCCGAGGACCTCGTCGTGTACGGCGGGACGGGCAAGGCGGCGCGCGACTGGGACAGCTACCGGCGGATCGTCGCGAGCCTGCGCGCGCTCGGAGACGACGAGACGCTGCTCGTCCAGAGCGGCAAGCCGGTCGGCGTCCTCGGCACGCACCCCGACGCGCCGCGCGTGCTCATCGCCAACTCGAACCTCGTCCCGCGCTTCGCCACCTGGGAGCACTTCTGGGACCTCGAGAAGCGCGGCCTCATCATGTACGGCCAGATGACCGCGGGGTCCTGGATCTACATCGGGACGCAGGGGATCCTGCAGGGCACCTACGAGACGTTCGCGCAGGCCGGGCGGACGCACTTCGGCACGGACGATCTCGCCGGCCGGCTCGTCCTCTCGGGCGGGCTCGGCGGGATGGGCGGCGCGCAGCCGCTCGCGGCGACGATGCTCGGAGCGGCGTTCCTCGGCGTCGACGTGGATCCCGCGCGGATCGAGAAGCGCCTCCAGGGCGGCTACCTCGACGCGCGCTCGGACGATCTCGACGACGCGCTCCGGAGGCTCGAGGAGGCGCGGCGCGCGCGACGGCCGCTCTCCATCGGGCTCGTGGGGAACGCCGCGACGGTGTACGCGGAGCTCGCTCGGCGCGGCATCGCCCCGGACCTCGTCACCGATCAGACCTCCGCGCACGATCCCCTGAACGGCTACGTCCCCGCGGACCTGCCGCTCGCGGACGCGCCGGCGCTCCGGCGGCGCGATCCCGAGGGCTACGTCCGCCGCGCGAAGGAGTCGATGGCGCGCCAGGTCGAGGCGATGCTCGCCATGCGCGCCGCCGGGAGCCACGTCTTCGACTACGGCAACAACCTCCGCGCGGGCGCGCGCGAGGCCGGGCTCGCGGACGCCTTCGCCTATCCAGGCTTCGTGCCCGCCTACATCCGGCCGATGTTCTGCGAGGGCAAGGGGCCGTTCCGCTGGGTGGCGCTCTCCGGCGATCCGGCCGACATCGCCCGCACCGACGCGGCGGTCGCCGCCCTCTTCCCGGAGAACGAGGGCCTCCGCCGCTGGCTCGACCTCGCCGCCCGCAAGGTGAAGTTCCAGGGGCTCCCGGCGCGGATCTGCTGGCTCGGCTACGGCGAGCGGGATCGGGCGGGGCGCGTCTTCAACGACCTCGTCCGGCGCGGCGAGGTGAAGGCGCCGATCGTCATCGGGCGCGACCACCTCGACTGCGGCTCGGTCGCCTCGCCGAACCGCGAGACCGAGGCGATGAAGGACGGCTCCGACGCGATCGCCGACTGGCCGATCCTGAACGCGCTCGTGAACGCGGTGAACGGCGCCTCGTGGGTGAGCTTCCACCACGGCGGAGGCGTGGGGATCGGCTGGTCCCTGCACGCCGGGCAGGTGGTGGTCGCCGACGGCACGGAGGCGGCAGGGCGCCGGGTCGAGCGGGTGCTCCGGAGCGATCCGGCGATGGGCGTGCTCCGCCACGCGGATGCGGGGTATGAGGAGGCGAGGGAGGTGGCGAGAGAACGGGGGGTGAAGATCCCGTGAGCGGCGGCGGGCCGGCGAGGTCGACCTCGACCTCGACCTCGACCTCGACCTCGACCTCGACCTCGACCTCGACCCAGGCCCTGGCCCTGGCCCTGACCCTGGCACTGGCCTGACCCCGACCTCGACCCCGACCCCGACCCCGACCTCGACCCCTCGCCCGCACCCCGACCCCGACCCCGACCTTCCCTCCCGCGCGTGCCCCCTCGCAAACCGCTCCGCCCCAAGGCCTCCCTCGTCGTCCGCAACGCGGTCGTCGCCACCTGCGACGCCGGCGCCTCCGACCCAGGCCTCATCCCCGGCGCCGCCGTCGCGGTGGACGACCGGCGCATCGCCTTCGTCGGACCGGAGCGCGGGCTCGAGGCGGTGGTCGACGTCGAGGGTGCGCAGGTGATCGACGCCGCCGGCGGGCTCGTCACCCCGGGGCTCGTGGACGCGCACACGCACCTCGTCTTCGCGGGCGAGCGGGCCGGTGAGTTCGCGCTGCGCTGCTCGGGCAAGAGCTACCTCTCGGTCGCGCTCTCCGGCGGCGGCATCGCGGCGACGACGCGGGCCACGCGCGCGGCCTCCGACGCGGCGCTGCTCGAGACCGCGATGGCCCGCGCCCGCCGCCTCCTCGCCCAGGGCGTCACCACCGTCGAGGTGAAGAGCGGCTACGGGCTCTCGACGGAGGACGAGCTCAGGCTCCTGCGCGTCATCCACGACCTCGCGCACGCGCTCTGGGCCGAGGTGACGATCGTCCCGACGCTGCTCGCCCACGCGGTCCCGCCCGAGCGCGCGGGAGACCGGGACGCGTTCGTGCGCGAGCTGTGCGAGGTGCTCGTGCCGCGCGCCGCGCGCGAGAAGCTCGCGGAGCACGTGGACGTCTTCGCGGAGGAGGGCGCGTTCACGCTCGACGAGGCGCGCCGCGTCCTCGCGGCGGGCGCGCGCCACGGGCTCGTTCCGCACGTGCACGCCGACCAGCTGACCGCCTCGGGCGGCTCCCGCCTCGCGGCCGAGCTCTCCTGCGCGAGCGCGGATCACCTCGAGGAGATCGACGACGAGGGGATCGCCGCCCTCGCCCGCGCCGACGTCGTGGCGGGGCTCCTCCCGCTCTCCACCCTCTTCCTCGGCTCGAGCCGCTACGCGCCGGCGCGCAAGCTCCTCTCCGCCGGCGTCCGCGTCGCCCTCGCGACGAACCTCAACCCGGGCAGCGCCATGAGCGAGAACGTCGGGCTCGCGCTCTCGCTCGCGTGCCTGCAGCTCGGGCTCAGCCCGGCGGAGGCGCTCGTCGCCTTCACCGCCGGGGGGGCGCGGGCCCTCCGCCGCCCGGACGCGGGGCGCCTCCGGCCCGGCGCCGACGCCGACCTCGTGCTGTGGGGCTGCGGCTCGCCCGAGCACCTCGCCTGGCACATGGCGGTGAACCACGCCCTCGTCGTGGTGAAGCGCGGGCGGGTCGTCCACACCGCCGCTGCGGGGGCGGCGGTCGATTGCCGCTGAGCGTATGCGGATCGGCCTCGTCTCGGACACGCACGGGCTCGTCGATCCCAGGCTCGGCGACGTCTTCGGTGGGGTCGAGCTCGTCCTCCACGCCGGCGACATCGTGAAGCCGCGGATCCTGGACGTGCTCCGGGAGATCGCGCCGGTGAAGGCGGTGCGCGGGAACAACGACGAGGGGCTGCCCGCGCTCGGGCGCCTGCCGGAGACGGCGCTCGTCGAGGTGGGCGCGCTCACGCTGCTCCTCGTGCACGATCTCGGCGCGCGCGAGCGGCCGAAGCCCCCGGCGCGCCCGCTCCTCGCGCGCCACCGGCCCGAGCTCGTGGTCCACGGCCACTCGCACCGCCCCGGCGTCGCGCGCGTGGGCGACACGCTGTTCGTGAACCCGGGCAGCGCGGGACCGCGCCGCTTCTCGCTGCCGCGCACGGCGGCGCTCCTGGAGGTGCGCGGCCGCACCGTGCGCGTCACGTTCTTCGACCTCGCCCGCGACGAACCGGACCTCTTCGGCGAGCCGGTCGAGGCCGCGCTTTGATGATGACGCGCTTCCCGCCAAAGGGCCGGACGCTGCGCGCGATCGGCTTCGACGACGCGCCGTTCGCGCGGCGCCGCGGCGGCGACGTCGGGCTCGCGGGCGTCGTCTGCGCGGGGACGCGCTTCGAGGGGCTCGTCTGGGGCCGCGTGCGCCAGGACGGCTGGAACGCGACCGAGGCCATCGCCGCGCTGCTCGTGGGCGGGAAGTTCCTCCCCCAGCTCCACCTCGTCCTCCTCGACGGCCTCGGCTTCGGCGGGATGAACCTCGTGGATCTCGAGGCGCTCGCGGCGCGGCTCGGCCGCCCGTGCGCCGCGGTCATGCGTCGACTTCCGGACGTCCCCGCGATGGAGCGCGCGATCCGCCGCCTGCCGCGGCCCGAGCGCCGCCTCGCGCTCCTCGCGCGCGCCGGCCCGGTGCACCGGCTCGGAGGGTTCGTCTTCCAGGTGCGGGGAGCGGAGCCCGCCGCCACGGCCGAGGCGCTGGCGCAGATCACCGACCGGGGCGCCGTCCCCGAGCCGCTCCGGCTCGCGCACCTCGTGGGCGCGGCGGTGCGCGAGGGGGAGAGCGGAAGACGCGCCTGAACGGCCCTCGCCGCCTCTACCCCGGCGAGCGGATGCTCGCCGGGCCGGGTGCCAGCGCGACCTCCGATTGGCGCGCGCGCTCGCCCGCTGCTAGGTTTCGAGACCGCGATGTGCCGCCTCTTCGGCCAGCACGCTCACCCCGACTTCGACGTCTGCGAGCCGCTCTGCAGCGCGGAGAATGCGCTCCGCTTCCAGTCGCACCGCCATCCGCACGGCTGGGGCATCGGCTGGTACGTCGACGGGGCGCCGCACGTCCGGCGCGGCATCCTGCCCGCCCACGCCGACGAGTCGTTCGTCGTCGCCGGCCGGGAGGTCCGCTCCGCGGTCGTGATCGCGCACGTGCGCGAGGCGAGCGTCGGCCCGGTGCTCCGCGAGAACACGCACCCGTTCCTGTTCGACCGCTGGCTCTTCGCCCACAACGGCACGGTGGCGCGCTACCGCGAGGTCCCCGCGGTCCGGTCGGCCATCGAGGCGGAGATCGATCCCGACCTGCGCCAGGAGATCCGCGGCGACACCGACAGCGAGCGGGTCTTCTACCTCTTCGTCTCCCGCCTCCGCGCGCTCGGCACCCCGCGCGCGGCGGACCTCTCCCTCGTCCGACGGGCCCTCGCCGACACGACCGAGACCGTCCTCCGCATCGCCGACGCCGAGCCCTCGCCGAAGCCGACCTCGCTCAACCTCGTCGTCTCCGACGGCCGGCTGCTCGCCGCGTGCCGGCACGGGCGGACGCTCCACGTCGCGTCCGCCGCCGCCCCGCGCCACGTCTTCGCGGTGGCGAGCGAGCCCATCGGCGCGGGCCCGTGGCAGGAGCTCCCCGAGGGCGGGTTCGCCGGCACCGAGGACGGGGCGCGGGTGCAGCGCAGCGCCTTGCGTCTCTAGTCGAGCCCCGCGATCGCGAGGCCTCGCGGAGTGCGCACCTCGTAGCGGAGCTCGACGACCTTCGCCTCGCGGGCGCCGAGGGCGAGCTCGTGGATGCGCACGCCGGGGCGCTCGGGATCCTCCCGCGTCGGCGCGGTGGTGCCGTCGAGGATCGCCACCTTGATCCGCTCGTCGCGGCTCACCGGGACGAGGTCGAGGAGCCTCACCGCGACCGGGGTCGCGTAACGGTTCTTCACCTCGATGCGGACGCGGTAGCGCTGGACGTCCTCCTTGGAGAGGAGGCCGGCCGTGAGCCGCTTCCGCTCGAGCACCTTGCGCTCCACCTCGACCCGGCCGTCCACGCCGAAGGCGAGCTCGAGCTCGCCGCCGGGCGGGGTGAGGGCGACGGGCGCCCGGCCGACGAACTCGTCGCCCACGTAGATGCCGGCGAGGCCGGGAAGGAGCGGGAAGCCGGTCTCGTTCACCGCCTTGGCCGTGAGGAACGTCGCGGCCTCGCGGCGCGGCGCGGCGATGCGGACGAGCTCAGCGCGCAGCGGGAAGCGCTGCAGCGCGATCTTGCGGGCCTGCCCCGCGCCGTCCACGGACTCGCGCCGCGGCGCCGTGAACGCGGCGGAGAGGAGCCCCTGCTCGACCGACGCGGCCGCGAGCTCGACCTCCTGGGGCTCGCCCTCGGCGACGTCCTGCTCCGGCTCCTGCGCGAACGCGCTCTTCGCGGCCGCCGGGGCGCTCGCTTGCGAGCGCCGCGCCACGCCGAGGGTGTGCACGTCCCGGCGCTCCGTCAGGTAGACGGGCTCGAGCTCGGGGACGTACACGCCGCGCGCGGGCTCCGCCGTGGAGACGACGAGCTTCACCTCGGACCAGTCCTCACCGGTGCGCTGCCACACCGAGCCGAGGAAGGTGAGCTCCATCGTCGCGCGCTCCGGCTCGAGCCGGGCGTCCCAGATCGGCGTCCAGCCTGCGGAGCCGACCGCGTACGAGACCGCGAGCTCGAGCGCGCCGTCCCGCTCCGCCTCCAGCTCGACGCCGACCGCCTTCGTGGTCCGGGCGCGCTTCGACTGCACCTTCTCGAGCTCCGCGCGCGCCTGCGCGAGCTTCCGGGCGAGCTCGCGCCGCCCGGCCTCCGCCTTGCGCACCCGCGCGGCGGCGTCCGCGAGCTCGCGCTCGACGTGACCGGCGAGCTCCGCCCACTCGCGGGCCGAGACGCCGCGGACCGCGAGGTTCTTGGCGCGCTCCTCGGAGTAGGTCGAGCGGAGCGACTCGACGAACTTCGCGCGCGCCTGGGCGGCGCGGCTCGCGTCCTCGAGCGCGCGGTCGTCGTCCTGGAGCCGCTCGATCCGCTCCTCCACCGCGCGCGCCTCCGCCGTCACCGCCGCCTGCGCGGTCACCCGCTCGACGCTCACGCCGAACACGCGCGCCCGGGCGGCGCCCTTCCCTTCCACCCGGATCGAGTCGTCGTCGAGCTCGTCCGGGAGCCCCTCCAGCACGACGCGGCTCGCGCCGGCCGGCAGCTCGAAGCGGGCGACCCGGGTCACGCGGGCGGACTGACGGTAGACGGTGACCGCGTCGATGCGAGACGCGGGCTTCACGGTGGATGCGGCGGCGAGGGCGGGGAACACGAGGGCGACGAGCGCGAGGTTGCGCATGCGAGAGGCCTCCTGCGGGCTCGTAACGCATGCACCCCGGAGATCGGTCTATCGCCTCCCTTCGATCACTCCATCAGCCGCCACGCGAAGTCGGGAGTGCCGGCACACCCAGGGGGTCCCTCGCCCCACCCGTCGCGAGGTTTGAGGCCGACCGGCGAGTGCGCCCTTTTGCCGCGATCCGTGCTCGCCAAGCGCGTCTTTCCGGCGAACATCACGCACCGTGATTGAGGTACAGCCTCGGACTGCGCGTTCGAGCGCAGCACGCCACACGGCAGCCTGACACCCATCAAGCCCCAACCGGGGGCCTCACGGCACCCCGATTGCAGCCCGGCCCCGCGACCTCCTCTCGGTGACCGGAGAGCCGCAACCGTGTCCGACAGACTCACCCAGCGTCGCGCATCGTCCCTCCGCGTCGGCGCGGCGTGGGCGCCGGCTGCGATCCTCGCGAGCGCGCTCCTCTGCGCCGCGCCCCTCGGCTCGCTCGCCCAGGGCATCGACGCCTCGCAGACTCCGCCAACCGCCGATCCAGCGGCTCCGGAGCGCTGCACGGGCTGCCACGCGCTCGTCGTCCAGAAGCCGGTGGTCCACGGCGCGATGCAGGCCGCCGACTGCCGGGACTGCCACGCGCCGGTGCCCTCCCAGCCGGGCAAGTGCGGCGCGAGGACCGCGTCGCACTGGGCCCTCGCCAAGGCGGCCCCGGACCTCTGCTACGACTGCCACGAGCGCAAGGACAAGACCAAGTCCGTCCACACAGCGCTCCGCGACGGAAGCTGCCTGGACTGCCACGCCGCGCACGCCTCCGACCACGCCGGCCTCCTCAAGGCGCCGCGCGAGGAGCTCTGCTTCGGCTGCCACGACGCGAAGGCGCTGCTCCCGAAGTCCGTGAGGCACGCTCCGGTCGCGGAGGGTCGCTGCCTCGAGTGCCACGATCCGCACGGCAGCGATCGACCGAACGCGCTGCGCGCCGCCCAGGATCGAGCCGCGTGCCTGCGCTGCCACGACGTGCGCGCGCCGTCCGGGAAGGGCACGCCCGGGCGCTCGGCGCGCCTCGACCTGTCGAAGCCGAACGTGCACCCCGCGCTCGACGCCGGGGAGTGCGGCGCGTGCCACGAGACGGGTCACTCCGGCGAGCTCCCGAAGCTCCTCAAGAAGCGTCCGGTCGAGCTCTGCTACGAGTGTCACGACCGGAAGGACGGCACGCCGTTCCCGCACGGCGCGGTGACCCTCGGCGACTGCACCGCCTGTCACGACCCGCACGCGTCCGAGCAGAAGAAGCTGCTCGCCCGGAAGACCGACAAGGAGCTCTGCTTCGGCTGCCATCAGGACGACCTGACCGGCCGCGCGGTCGTCCACCCTCCCGCCGCGGACGGCTGCGGCGACTGTCACGATCCCCACGGCGGCAAGTTCCCGCGCGCGCTCAAGGGCGGCGCCGGCAAGGCCGTGTGCGAGGCCTGTCACGCGCCCGTGGACACGGGTTCCGTGAAGCACGCGGCGCTCGAGCGCTACGGGTGCACGGCCTGCCACGATCCGCACGGCTCGGCGAACGCCGCGCTGCTCGCCGACCGCGTCAACGCGCTCTGCGGCTCGTGCCACCCGGACCAGCAGGACGGCCGGCACGTGGCGGCGCTCTCCGGCCCGCCTCACCCGGTGGGCGGCGACCTCCTCGACCCCCGCCGTCCCGGTCGCGGCTTCAGCTGCGCGAGCTGTCACGCGCCGCACGGCTCGGACAACGCGAAGCTCTTCTACGTCGGGAAGACGCCCATGCAGTCCTGCGATGGCTGCCACGGGGACAAGTCGGGCGAGCACCCGGAGCTGCAGAACGTCGTCTCGCGAGCGCGACGCAAGCCGGGCGCGCCGGAGCCCGGCGCGGCCCCACCCTCGCCCTCGGGAGCCCCCCGGTGAGCGCGATCCCCTTCCTCTGTCTCGCCGTCGCCGCGCTCGCCGGAGGCGAGGTGATCGGCAAGGTCGGCGAGGTCCCGCTGTCGCGCGCCGCCTACGAGGAGCGGGCCGACGCGCTCCGCACCCTCGGCCAGCCCTCGCGGCCGGACGACGTCGTCGCGAGCCTCGTGGACGAGGTGCTCCTCGCGGAGGACGCCCGCCGCGAGGGCCTCGACCGCGCGCCCGAGCTGAAGGCGCGCCTCGACTCGGAGCGGCGCCGCATCGTCGGAGACGCCTTCGTGGAGCGGTCCCTCGGCGACGCGCTGGACCCGCCCGAGGCCGAGCTCCAGGCCGCGTTCCACGCGACCGCCGACTTCGCGCGCCTCCAGCTGCTCTTCTACGGAGAGCGGACCGCCGCGACGGAGGCCGCCGCGCGCCTCCGGGCGGGCGGCGCGCTCGCGGAGGAGGCCCGGCGGGCCGCCGTCGCGCAGGTGACGCCGGGCGACGCCGATGCGCCGCTCCTCATGCGCTCGCAGCTCTCGCCCGCGCTCGCGAGCGCGGTCTTCCAGGCCAGGGCCGGCGCGGTCGTCGGCCCGGTCGAGGTGCCGGAGGGGCTCGCGATCGCGAAGGTCGTCTCGCTCGACGTGGGCGACGCGGCGGCCTACCAGGCCCGGCGCGGCGCGCTCCGCGCGCGCGCGCGGCAGCAGGTGCTCGGGCCGGCGCGGCAGCACGTCGCCGAGAACCTGCGCGCCCACGCGAAGGTCACCGTGGACGAGGCGTTCCTGCGCTCCACCGAGGCGCGCGAGCCCGCGGCCGCCGCCGACGGCCGCGTCATCGCGACGGTCCTCGGCCAGCCCCTCAGGTATCGCGACATCCTCGTGGCCCTGCGCTCGCTCGCGGAGCGGGGCGCGGGGCGCCACGTGTCCGGCGCGCAGGTCAAGATCGACGCCGCGTGGCGCGAGGTGGACGCGCGCCTGCTCGAGCACGCGGCGGTCGAGCGCGGCGTCGCCGCCGCTCCGGAGGTTCGTGAGCGCCTCGCGATGACCGAGCGCGGCGTGCTCGCTGCCGCCGCGGCGCAGCGGCTCCTGCGGCCCGCGTCCAGGGGCGAGGACGCCGAGCGGCGCATGGCGCGGGTCCGCGCGCGGCTCGAGCGGCTGCGCGCCGAGATCCCGATCTCCGTCGATCGAGCTGCCCTGGCGGCCGGCGCGGGCGCACGCTGAGAGGACCGCGTCCGCGTGCGCTCCCGATCCGCCGTCGCCGGCCTCGTCCTGCTCGCGTCCGCGCGCGCCGTCGCGCTCCCCTCGCCGACGCGGGCGGGTGAGCTGGGGCTGCTCGACGTCCCGGATGCCGAGGTCATGGGCACGGGCCGTGGGGCCCTCGGGGCGGAGCTCCGCTTCGATCGCGTGACGGGCCAGCCCGGCCGCTCCGGACCGCTGCCCGCGTCGCTCGTCATGGGCGTGGGGGCGCGGCTCGATCTCGGCCTCGCCGTCCGCGAGTGGGGCCAGCCCGGCGATCCGATCCCGGCACGCCCGACCTTCGGAGCCGCGGCGAAGCTGAAGCTCCTCTCGAGCTCCTCGCTGCGGGTCCCGAGCCTCGCCCTCGGCCTCACGCTGGACCGCTTCAACGCGGGCCCGGTGGCCGGAGCGCGCCTCGTCGCGTCCACCTCGCCGACGGCTCCGGTGCGGCTCGCCGCGTTCGCCGGGCTCGAGGGGGAGCGTGGGCGCCTCGACGCGCCGGGCGTGACCGGGGGCGCCGCGCTCGCCGTGTCCCCGTTCGAACGGCTGGAGGCCATCTTCGAGGCCCTCGGCGGGCCCCGCGGCCCGAACTTCGGGGCGGCGCTCCGCGTGGGCGTGCGGCCGACGATCGCGCTCCAGCTCGCGCTCAACTACCTGCCGTCGGACGACGGGCTGCGCGTGAGCCTCGGCGTCGCCCTGGGCTCGCCGCCGCGCGAGCGGCCGCCTGCCCCCGCCGTCGTGCCCGCGCCGCCGGCGGTCGACTCGCCGTCGGCGCCGCCGACGTTCGTCGAGCCCCGGCCGCGGTTCCGGCTCAAGCTGGGCCGCGCCGGCGCGGGGCCCCGGGCCCTCACCGGTGCTCAGGCTTCCGCTGCCGCTGGCCCCGTCGCAGCCGACCCGACCGCACCCGCCGCGCCCGCGCCCGCAGCACCCTCCCCCACCGGCACGGCCACACCGGCGAGCGCCACAGCCCGCGCGACGGCGCAGCAGTCCGTGTCCACGATGCCGCTCGCGAAGAGCGGCAATGCGGCGCCGTCTCGCGCGGCCGCCGGCCCGGCACCCGCCGAGCCCGCCGCTGCCACGTCGCCGGAGCGCGAGCCCGCTCCCGCCGCCGCGCACGCCGACCCGCCGGCTCCGGTCGAGAAGCGCAGCCCCGCGGCACCGTCTCGCGCGGCCGTCGCCTCCGCAGAGCGCGTCGCCGCCACGCCGGAGCGCGAGGCCGTTCCCACCGCCGCGCACGATGCGTCGCCGGCACCGGACGCTGAGACGAGCGCGCCCACGCCGGCCCGCGCGACGGTCGCCTCGGCACCCGCCGCACCGGTCGCTGCCGACGCGGACCGCGAAACCGTTCCTGCCACGGAGTCCGTGGCTCCAACCCAGGTCGGGAAGAGCAGCGCCCCGGCGCCGAGCCGCACCGCCCTGGCCTCGAAGCCCTCCGAGCCGGTCGCCCCCGTTGCCGCGCCCGAGCGCGAGCCCGCTCCCGCCCCCACGCAGGAGGCGGCACCGGCACCGGCAACGGCCGAGAAGACCAGTCCCCCGGCGCCGAGCCGCACCGTCCTGGCCTCGAAGCCCTCAGAGCCGGCCGCCCCCGTTGCCGCGCCCGAGCGCGAGCGCGAGCCCGCTCCCGCCCCCACGCAGGAGGCGGCACCGGCACCGGCTCCGACCGAGAAGACCAGCCCCCCGGCGCCGAGCCGCACCGCCCTGGCCTCGAAGCCCTCCGGGCCGGTCGTTCCCGTTGCCGCGCCCGAGCGCGAGCCCGCTCCCGCGCGCACGCACGCCGCGGGGGCGGCCCCCATCGAGCAGAGCAGCGCCGCGGCGCCGACGCGCCCGACGATCTCCTCCACGCCCGCCGAGCCCGTCGCCGCCGCGTCGCCCGAGCACGAGACCGCTCCCGCCCCGGCGCGCGCCGCGGCGCCGGCCCCCGTCGCGGAGAGCAGCGCCGCGGCGCCGGCCCGCACGACGGACGCCTCCGCGCCCGCCGCCGAGCGCATCGCGCCGTCGAGCCCGCGCCTGGATCGGGAGGAGCCGCGGCTCGCCCCTGCGGTCGCGCAGCTTCACGAGGAGCACGCCACGGCGGTCGCCGAGGCGGGCTCGCACCCCGCGAAGCGCACCGCGACGACACGGGAACGCCGCGCGTCGCGCGGGCCCGCGCCCGCCGTCCAGCCCTCGCCTTCGCCGGCGCGCTCCGTCGCGGTGGCTTCGCCGCGGGCCACCCCGGGAGCGATCGCGCCCTCCCCTGCGCCCGCCCGAGCGGCGGCCGCGAGCCCCGGCGCGCCTGCGGCGGCGTCGTCGCGGCCGGCGCCCGTCGAGGCGCCGGCGCCGGCGCGCGTCTCCAACGTCCCGTCCCACGCCACGCCGGCGACGACGCGCGCGGTCACGGTGCGCGCCCTGACGAGCGACGTCCCCATCGAGCGCATCACCGCGCAGGGTCGCGTGATCACCTTCACGCTCCCGCTCGCGCCCGTCTCCGCGTCCGACCGCGATCGGATCCGCGAGATCGCCGCGCTGTCCGCGCGCGACGGGAGGCCGATCTACGTGTGGGAGTGCAGCCGAGGCCGCGCGAAGGGTCCGAGCGCTCCACGGACCCTCGTGCCCCACGCGCCGTCGACCGCGCAGATCGTCACCCAGCTCGTCCTCGAGGGCCCCGTGACCGTGGACGAGCTCGTCGCGGCGCTGCGGCGGAGCATGCAGCCCGGGATCGAGCTCTGCGCGTCGCTCTACCTCCCAGGCGAGGCGCCGCGTGCCGTCGAGCTCGAGCCTCTGCGCTCCTCCGGAGGCGCCGCCCGATGAACTCCAACCGCGCCGCCATCGGGCTCCTGCTCGCGATCGCGATCGGCCCCGCGCGCGGCCTCGCCTTCGACTACAGCGGCCGCCTGGGGCTCCGCTACGACCGGACCGACGGCTGGATCGACGGGCAGCACGGGTTCGTGCCCGTCCTGAACCTCGACGGCGCCGCGTCCGCGAGCGGCTACCTGTTCGCGCCCGACGCCCTGCGCCTGCGCGGCGGCCTCGAGTACGACCGGCTGCGCCGGGGGGCCGGCGGGGACGAGAGCACCGACGGGACGCTCACCTACGAGGGCTCCGCATCGCTCTTCGAGACGCGCGAGAGCCGGCTCGGCGCGTCCGCCGAGGCGTACCGCCGGGTCATCGACTTCACGACCTCGGCCGCGGCCGCGGCGGTCACCGGCACGCGGGTGGAGTCCGGCTACGGCGCGAGGGCGCGCTACGCCGATCACGTCCTGCCGATGCTGTCGCTCGGCGCCTTCCAGCGCGACAGCAACAGCGTCGACGCCGCGGGCGTCGAGCGGGCGGAGACCACGCGCCTCGTCGAGGTGAGCACGCAGCACGGTCCCGGGCCGTACTCGGCCCGCGTGGACTACCGCGGCCGCTGGAACGAGGGGGACCTCGCGATCCAGGACTACACGACGCACGAGGTGGACGCGAACGCGTCCACGTCCCTCGGCGGCGCCGTCGAGGGCTTCGCCTCCGTCCGCTACGACCTCCGGCTCCCCGGCAACGTCGACGCCGTGAACCCGCGCTACGAGGGCGACCTCGTGCGGTCGGGGGCGCGCTGGACCGGCGAGGCCAGCCGCGGGTCGGCCCACTACGCGTACACGCATGTGAGCCTCTCCGCGCCCGCGCTCCTCGATCGCGAGCGGATCCAGCAGTCCGTCACCGCCTATCACGAGGTGACGCACTCGCCGCGCTGGGAGTCGGCGTGGACGGCGAGCCTGGCGCTCACGCAGGACCGGCTCGCCGCGGTGGAGGAGACGGCCGCAGGGCAGATGGCGGGAGCGGTGCTCCGCTGGCGCGCCCGGGGCGAGGCGCGCAGCCTGCTGCTCGAGGCCGGTCCGACGCTGGGCCTCCTGGAGCCCGCGGCGGGCGGGAGCGAGCTCGGGTACGGCGCGCACGCGCGGGCCCGGCTCGACGGGGCCTGGGACGTCGTCCGGTACGGGATCGACTACGCGATCGACCATCGCTCCAACCTGGACGCCGTGCTGGGCTGGGGCCTGCGCCAGTCCCTGCTCGTCGAAGGCGCGCGCAGCTTCTCGAGCGTCTCGACCCGGCTCGCGCTCACCGCCTCGGCCACGCGCCAGGACCTGAAGCTCTTCGGGGCGAGCTCGACGCGCGACGTCCTCCTGCGCGCCGGCGCGACCTGGCGCCGCCACGAGGTCACCCTCGACGCGGGCGTGCTCGACGGCGTCTCTGGCGCGCTGCAGGGGATCCGCGGCGACGGCCTGTTCCTGCCGCCCGAGTTCGACACCCACTCGCGCTACGCGATGCTCATCATCGGGAGCGAGCTCGCCGAGCGGCTGCGGCTCACAGGCCGCATCCGCCACGCCGCCGTCTCGGGGCCCGAGTATGCGGATCAGCGGGAGACGAACGTCGGCGGGGGCCTCTCCTACCGGATCGGGCTCGTGACGTTCTCGGTCGAGGAGACCTACACCTTCGCCGAGGCCGGCTCCACGACGCGCCGCCGCAACGACCTCTTCGTGCGCGCGAGCCGCACGTTCGGCGGACGCTTCCCGTGACGCCCGCCGCCGCACGCCTCGGCGCCCTCGCCGCCTGCGCCGCGCTCGCCTGCGCCCATGCCCCGCGCGCCGCGCCCAGCCAGCTCCCCGACCTTCGCTGGCCCGAGGGGCCCGCCGCCCCGCGCGCGCGGCTCGCGCGGCTGCTCCCGGACCCGCAGGCACAGGCGCCCATCGCCCCCGCCTGGCGCCGCGCCCTCGACGCCGTCCTCGGCCTCGAGCGCCGCGCGCCGGACGCGGGCCTGCGCCGCCCGTTCGGCGTGCTCGCCGTCGACGGCGAGGAGACCCTCGTCGCCGACCCTGACCTCGCCCGCGTGGTGCGCGTGGGGGGCCGGGGGACGCAGCGGACCGTGGAGTGCAAGGGCCGCGCGTGGAGCGCGCCGTTCGCGCTCGCCCGCGCGCCCTCGGGAGAGCTCCTCGTCGCCGACGCGGGCGCCGCCGTCGTCGTGAGGATCTCGCCCGACGGGCGCTGCGCCGAGCTCGGCGCCGGACGGCTCGAGCGGCCGACCGGGGTCGCCGCGACGGCGGACCGGATCTACGTGGCCGATCCGCCGCGCCACGAGGTGGTCGCGCTCTCCGCGGCAGGCGAGGTCGTCGCCCGCATGGGCGGACGCGGCGCGGGCGACGGGCAGCTCAGCTTCCCGACCGCGGTGGCGGTGGCGCCTGACGGCACCCTGCTCGTCGTGGACGCGCTCAACTTCCGCATCTCGCGGTTCTCGCCGGACGGGCGCTGGCTGGGCGCGTTCGGAGAGGCCGGCGACGAGGGCGGAGCGCTCGCCAGGCCCAAGGGGATCGCGGTGGATCGCGAGGGGCGTGTCTACGTGAGCGACGCCCAGCGCGACGTGGTCCTCGTCTTCTCGCCTGCGGGCGCGCTCGAGTACGCCCTGGGCGCGAGCGGCGAGGGGCCGGGCCGGTTCGTCCACCCCGCGGGGCTCGCGGTCGCGGGGAACCGCCTGCTCGTCGCGGACAGCCTGAATGGCCGCGTCCAGGTCTTCGAGCTCATCGGAGAGGCACCATGAGGCTCCTCGTCGCCGTCGCGCTCCTCGCCGCCTCGCCCGCGCTCGCGGCCCCAGGCCGCGTCGCCGGCTCGAAGCACGACCTCTCCGTCACCGGACCGGGGCCCATCAAGGCGGAGCAGGAGACGCGCGTCTGCATCTTCTGCCACGTGCCCCACCAGGGGAGCCGCGAGGCGCTGTCGAGCCGGCCGGATCCCGGCGCCGGGCACCGGCCCTACGCGAGCGGCACGATGCGGGCCCGGCCCGGCGCGCCCTCCGGCGCGTCGCGCGTGTGCCTCTCCTGCCACGACGGCACGATCGCGATCGGCCGGACCACCTCCGAGCTCATCGCGATGAACGGCGCCGCGCCGGGCGGCGTCATCCCGTCGACGCGACGGTCGAACCTCGGCACCGACCTGCGGCGCACGCACCCGATCTCCTTCGCTCCGGCGCCGGCGGCGTCCACGCACCGGCCCGCGCCGCACGACGCGGTGCGCCTCGACAGGAACGGCGAGCTGCAGTGCACCGCCTGCCACGACCCTCACGCGGAGTATGGGGGTTCCGCAGAGGGCAAGTTCCTCGTCAAGCCGACGGCGGGGGCCCAGCTCTGCGCCACGTGCCACGTGTCGTCGGGCGCGTCGAGCCACGCCTCCTCGCCCGCGGCGCTCCCGCCCGCCGAGCGCGCCGCGACGGGCTACGCCTCCGTCGCCGAGGCCGCGTGCATGGCCTGCCACCGCTCTCACGGCGGCGACGCCCGCGGCGGACTGGTCGCCCGCGGCGACGTCGAGCGCGACGATGCCCTGTGCCTCCGCTGCCACGGCGGCGCGGTCGCGCGGCTCGACGTCGCCCTCGACGCGGCGAAGCCCTACTCCCACGCGATCGACGGCGGCCGCCAGCACGACGCCGCGGAGGGCCCGAGCGGCCCGGGCCCTCGGCTGCCCGAGACGTCCGCCGCCGCGCCCCGCCACGCCGTGTGCGTGGACTGCCACGATCCGCACGAGGCGAACGGGCAGCGCACGGCTGCCCCCCTCGCCGGCGGCGCGCTGGCCGGCGTGTGGGGCATCGACCTCGCCGGCCGACCGGTGACGCCGGCGCGCTTCCAGTACGAGGTCTGCTTCAAGTGCCACGCCGACAGCGCGAACCAGGCCGACGCGCCGGGCGCGGTGCGGCGCGCGCGCCCCGAGCCGAACCTCCGGCTCGTGTTCGACCCCTCCGCGCCCTCGTTCCACCCGGTCGCCGCGCCGGGCCGCAACCCCGAGGTCCCCGGGCTCCTCCCTCCGTACGACGAGACGAGCCTCGTCTACTGCACCGACTGCCACGCCTCGAGCTCCGGCCCCGGGGCGGGCGGGAGCGGGCCCCGCGGGCCGCACGGCTCCGTCTACCCGCACCTGCTCGAGCGCAGCTACTCCACCGCCGACGGGACCGTCGAGAGCGCCGCGGCGTACGCGCTCTGCTACAAGTGCCACGATCGCGAGGTCCTCCTCTCGTCGCGCTCCGCCTTCCCGCACCGCCGGCACGTCGTGGATGGGCGCGCGGCCTGCGCCGCCTGCCACGCGGCGCACGGCGTCGCGCGCACCTCCGGCACCGACACGGCGAACGCCCACCTCGTCGACTTCGACCTGTCGGTGGTGGGCCCGGGCCCGGGCGGACGGCGCGAGTACGAGCGCCGCGGCCCGCGCACGGGGAGCTGCGCGCTGCGATGCCACGGCAGGGAGCACGACCGGACCACGTACTGACCACGCCCGACGGTGGCGTCCGCGATTTGCGCGAGCCGCTGGCGCGTGAGATCACCGGCTTCCCGGGTCCGCCCCTCGGGGCCCCGCACACAGGCGAGACGATCATGAGCACCCGCACCGCGTCCCCTTCTCTCCCCCCCGCCGCGCTCGCGGGCGCCGCTCGGCGCCGCGCGGCGCTCGCCGCGGCCCACCACGCCGCGGCGACCGGCAGCGCGGGCGCGCAGCGGAATGCGGACACCCGGGTCTGGCCGCCGCCCCCCGACAAGGCGCGCATCGAGTACGTGGAGACGATCTCCGGCACGGAGGGGTTCTCGCGCTCGTTCTGGTCGAAGGCCCGCCGCGCGCTCTTCGGCCGAGGGGACGAGATCTCGCTCAAGAACCCGATGGCGCTCGCGCTCTCGCCGGACGATCGCAGGCTGTACGTCTCCTGCCCGATGGCCGGGTCCGTGGTGGAGCTCGATCTCGTGGAGCGCTCGGTCCGGGGGGTCGCCAGCGCGGACGGGCACCGCCCCGCGCAGCCGTTCGGGCTCGCGGTGGATGCGGCGGGGGACCTGTTCGTCGCCGACGCCGCCCAGCGGACGGTCCTCGTCTACGCGGCCGGCGGCGCGTTCCTGCGCGAGATCGGCCGCGGGCTGCTCGAGCGCCCGACGGGGCTCGCCATCGACCGCACCCGCGGCCTCCTGTATGTCGTCGAGGGTGGGAGCCGCGAGTCGGAGCGGCACCTCGTCGAGGTCTTTGCGCTCGATGGCCGCCACCTCAGGACGATCGGCGGGCCGGGCTCCGCGCCAGGACGCTTCCTGTTCCCGTCGCACGCGGCCGTGGACGCAGGCGGCAACCTGTACGTCTCCGACACGCTCAACTCCCGCGTCCAGGTGTTCGACCCGGCGGGCGAGCTCGTGACCGCGTTCGGGACGCTGGGGAGCGCACCGGGCTCGTTCGGCAAGGTGAAGGGGATCGCGTTCGACGCGTTCGGCAACCTGCACGCCGCGGACGGGCAGAACGCCACCGTGCAGATCTTCAACGCGCAGCACCGGGTGCTGCTCGAGTACGGCGGTCGCGGCGGTCGCGTGGAGTTCATGGAGCTCCCGACCGGCGTCGCCGTGAGCTCTGGAAACGACATCTTCGTGGCCGACTACACCGGCAACCGCGTGAACCACTACCGGCTCGTCAACACCGCGGCGCAGGACTCGTCGGTGGTGGCGGGCGCAGCCGACGCGCCGCGTTAGCGGCGGCCCGACCACCAGCGCGCGCCACCGCCGAGGGCGAGGCGGACCCAGGGTCGAGCCAGTACACCACCGCGCCTCTCGGTTACTCGCTGTGAACCATCTTCTGCGCGCCAGCGCGCAGGGACACAGGCGGGAATTGACCTGAGGTCAATGCACCCGTTGACCTTTCGTCGGCGGCTGGGGGTACTCCCCCACCGTCGGCGATGTACGGCCGCGAAAGGACCCAGCTATCCCAGGTCCCGTGCGGGCCCTGCTCTTGCACCTGTGCCCGCCCGGCCGTGCGCAGGGGCACGGCAACACGAAAGGACTGTCCCTCACATGAAGAAGGCTATCGTTCTCGGCCTGGCGCTCTTCGCGACCACCGCCTCGGCGGCCATCACGGGCACGCCGCACGACCTCCTCAAGCTCGCGGGCAACACGGCGTCGAGCGCCTGCCAGTACTGCCACATGCCGCACCACTCCAACACGGCCGTCACCGACGCGCCCCTCTGGGCGAAGGCGGTCCGGACGAGCTACACGGACGGCGGCGTGGCCAAGACCGTCGGCTCGAACTCGCAGCTCTGCCTGAGCTGCCACGACGGCACGGCGTCGGCGGTCACGACCCAGCACAACGGCCAGACGCTCGCGACCGCGTACACGATCAACGGCGGCGCGACGGGCGGCACGAACGTCGGGACGGAGCTCGGCAACGATCACCCCGTGTCGATCACGTACGCCTCGGCCGGCGGCGGCCTCGCCGCGCTCGTCTCGCTCACGGCCGCGAAGACGGCCGGGTTCGTGTTCTTCGGCGCGACCGCCGACCAGCTCGAGTGCGGGAGCTGCCACGATCCGCACGTCCAGCCCACCGGGGGCAACTTCCTCCGCGGCGGCACGGGCGACTTCTGCACGAAGTGCCACCAGAAGTAACGCAGGCGTCGCGCGGTCGATGAACGACCGCGGCGGTGCACGAGGGGGAGAGGCCGAGAGGTCTCTCCCCTTTTCAGTTCCCCGCGCTCGGCGCCCCGTCGAACGAGCGCAGCCGTGGTATGCCTCGCACCCATGGGGAAGCTCGCGAGCACCCTCCTCGTCGCCGCCGGCGCGATCTGGACCCTGGGCACGGGCTGGCTCGCGGCGAACATCGGCCTCGCGCTGTCGCGCGCCGCGGCCGCGCCGCTCGTGGTGAAGGTGGCGGAAGCGCCGGCGGAGCGCTGGGTGCGGCTCGAGGACGCGGAGCCGCGCTGCGACACGCGCGCGGTGAGCAAGAGCTACACCTTCTTCCTCGCCGCGCCGCGGGGCGGCGGCGCGCCGTTCGTCGTGCAGCGCGTGGGCGACGTCCCCTGCGAGGCCGGGGCCCTCGAGGGCGGCTTCGTCCCGGGCACATTCACCCGCGACTTCCTGCAGAAGCGCTTCGGGGTGAACCTCCCCACCGACGGCGAGGTCCGCATCTTCACCGAGGCGCTCTCGCCGGGCTACCTCAAGGCGGCCCTGGGGCGGATGCTGCTCTTCCTGGCGATGGGCTTCCTCGTCTTCATCGTCGGGCTGCGCGCGATGAGGCGAGCGCGGGATTAGCGGTCCCGCTCCGGGCCGGGTCGCTCGAACGGCCTCGTCGCGAAGTCGGAGACGACCTCGTCGGTGTAGCCTCGGACGACATCCTCGAGCCCGCAGCCGTTCAGCGCGGCGGCGTCCGGAGCGGCCATCACGCAGCGGTACCGCTCCTCGGGCCAGTCGCGGCAGTCGCGCACGAGCGCCTCGCGGTGCGCGCGCGCCCACGCGTCCGAGCGCGCCTTCACGCGCTCCTCGGCGGCGGCGGTGGAGAGCTCCGGATCGCGCGCGGCCGCGAAGCGTCTCAGGCCCTCGACGTAGACCTCGAGCCCGGCCCGCAGGAGCGCGTCGACGCGATCCGCGGCGGCCTCGCAGCGCCGCGCCTCCGAGCGGGGGGCGGTCGCGCACGCGGCGAGCAGGAACGGGACGAGCAGCGCGACGACTCGGGTCATGCGGCCTCCGGCGGGGCTGTGCCCCCCGGACGATCCTGCCCGCACGCGCTCGCCTCCGGAGGAGAAAATTGGACGTGCGACGTCGCGTGCGTACCATCGACCTCGATGTCGCCGAGCCGCGGAAGTCTCCTCGCGCTGGCCCTCCTCGTGACGGGCTGCGCCGGAGGAAAGCTCGCGGCGCGGCGCGATCCCCTGCCCCCGCCCGCCCCCGGAATCCGGACCGGCTCCCTCACGGGAGCCGGTCCGGAGACCGGACTTCCTCGCGTGAGGGCGCCCCGCGTCGCCACCGAGGTCTCCATCCCGCGCGCGCTCGAAGCCGCCGCGAGCCTCCTCGGAGCGAGCGCCATCGTGATCGGTGGCGCCGACCACGGCGACGGCTGTGATGCGCTCGTCCGGGCCGCCCTGGCGGAGGGAGGCGTCGCCCTCCCCGACGGCGACGCGAGCGCCCTCCACGCCGCGGCGAAGGCCCGTGGCGGGGTCCGGCGCGGCAACGCCCGCCCCGGCGACCTCCTGTTCCTCTCCGACCGCCCCGGCGGACCGGTCGAGCACGTCGGCCTCGTCGAGCGCGTGGCCGACGACGGCACGGTCGTCTTCCTGCACCGGACCGCGCGCGGCGTCGCGCGCCTGCGCCTCACCGCGTCGAGCCCGTGGAAGGCGCGCACCGAGGCCGGCAAGGCGCTGAACGACGTGCTCGTCGTCGGCGCCGGGCGCGTCACCACCGGCCGGCTGCTCGTGGGGTACGCGACGCCGCGGTGAGCGCGGCGGCCGTGGACGGCCGACCGCGATTCGCGACCACGCGAGCGACGCCGCGGGTGCCCGCGATCCGCGCCCGTCGTTCAGCGCTCGAACGCAACCCGGCCCCCGACCACCGTGTGCGTCACCTCGAGCCCCGGGAGCGCGCTCGCCGGCACCGCGAGCACGTCGCCCGCGAAGGCGGTGAGATCCGCGTCGTACCCCTCGCGGATCATCCCGCGGCGCCCCTCGGCGAAGGCCGCGTAGGCCGCGCCCGAGGTGAACGCCCGCAGCGCCTCCTCGCGGCCGATCCGCTCCTCCGGCAGGAACGGCGCGGCCGCGCCTGCGGCGAGGCGCGTCTCGGCCGCGGCGAGGCCCAGCCGCACGTCGGGGCTCTCGATGGGGAAGTCCGAGCCGAACGCGAGCGGCACGCCGGCGCGCAGCACCGTGCTCCAGGCGTAGGCGCCGGCGAGCCGCGGGCTGGCGACGCCGAGCCGGGCGGGGACCCAGGGCGCGTCGCTCGTCGCGTGCGAGGGCTGCATCGACGCGATGACGCCGGCGGCTGCGAGCCGCGGCACGTCGGCGAGCCGCAGGATCTGGAGGTGCTCGATCCGCGGCCGGACCGCGCGCACCGCCCCGCGCTCGCCCGCGCCCTCGATGGCCGCGAGGGTCTCGGCGATGCCGCGATCGCCGATGGCGTGGATGGCCGGCTGGAAGCCGGCCTGGACGACCGCGCGGATCTTCTCGCGCAGGAGCTCGGGCGCGGTGAGGAAGAGGCCGCGGTTGCCGGGATCGTCCGCGTAGTCCTCGTGCAGCGCCGCCCCCCGGCTGCCCAGCGCGCCGTCCGCGTAGATCTTCACGGCGCGCACCGTGAGCCGCCCCACCTCCGGCGTCGCCTTCCAGCGCGCCATCTGGGCGACCAGGCTCGACGGGGGTCCCTCCCCCTCGATCATGGCGTATACGCGGATCGGGAGCCGGTCCTCCGCCGCGAGCCGCCGGTACACGTCGAGCACGTCGGGCGTCACGCCTGCGTCGTGCGCGGCGGTGATGCCGAGCCGGACGAGCGCGTCGAGCCCGCGCCGGAGCGCCTCCGCGATCTCGGCGGGCGACGGCGCCGGGATCCGCTTCAGCACGAGGTCCATCGCGGCGTCCACGAGGACGCCGCTGGGGTGGCCGCGCGCGTCGCGGACGAGCCTCCCTCCGGGCGGGTCCCGCGTGTCCGGCCCGATCCCCGCCGCGGCGAGCGCCGCGGCGTTCGCCCACCCCGCGTGGCCGTCGACGCGGACGAGGAAGACCGGGTGATCCGGGACGGCGCGCGAGAGCCTCGCCTCGGTCGGGAACGCCTGCCCTGGCCAGCGGTTCTGATCCCAGCCCCGTCCGCGGATCCAGCTCCCCTTCGGCAGCGCCCGCGCTCGCTCCGCCGCGCGAGCGACGCACGCGTCCTCGCTCGCGACGCCCGAGCAGCTCACCTCGAGCTCGGCCCGCCCGAGCCCCATCACGTGACCGTGCGCGTCCACGAGGCCCGGCACCGCGCTCCCGACCTCGATCCGCCGGGCGTCCGGTGCGGCGCGGGCCGCGCACGCCTCGACCGTGCCGACGCACGCGAAGCGCCCGTCTCGCACGAGCGCCGCCTGCGCCGCGGGCCGCGCCGGGTCGAGGGTGTGGAGGAGGCCGATGACGAGGAGCTCGGGCGCGGTGGCCATGCCTCCGGCTCTCTAAACGGCCGCGCAGGATCCGGCAAGGGTCAACGAGCGGAGCGAGCCCGCCGGGGCGCCGCCGGGGGTGAGCGCGAATCGGGAACCGCCGTCGAGCGCGCTACGCGGCGCGGACCCCAGGAGGCGGCGCCACCCGCTCGGTGCGCTCCCACGTGGCGCGCTGCGTGCCGCGCACGAACCGCCAGAGCCCGACCGCCAGCGCGGCGTTCATCGTGACGAAGTAGTGCGCGAGCGACGCGACGCGGCGGAGCCTGCCCGTCGCCGCGCGCGGGCCCGCGAGCGCGAGGCCGTAGAAGAGGAGCTGGCCGAGGAGCAGCGCGCGGTAGAGCCAGGCGCCGGGCTGCGCCGCGAGCGGTACGGACAGGACGAGCGCCACCGCGAGGAGGAACGGCGTCGCCCAGCGCAGGAGCTTGTGCGAGACGAACGAGAAGAACAGGAACCCGGTGCGCGGGTCGAGGAGGTCCGGCACGCGCGCGAGGGCCTGCCAGTCGCCCGCGCCGATGCGCGCGCGCCGCACGAACTCGCGCCCGGCGTCCTCGGTCGTCTCCTCGTGCGCGACCGCGTCGGGCTCGTAAGGCACCTTCCACCCGCGCACCGCGATCCGCACCGGGATGACGAAGTCGTCGATGATCGTGTCCGCCCGGATCGGGCTGAACAGGATGCGGCGGATCGCGTAGAGGCCGCCGTTCGCGCCCAGCACGGCGCCGTGCTTTCCTTCGTAGTACTTGAGGACCGTCTCGTACTTCCAGTAGAGGCTCTCCTCGAACTCGGCGCGGGTCGGGTTGTAGAGCCGCAGCCGCCCGACCACGGCGCCGACGGCGGGGTCGCGGAAGCGGCGCACGAGCGCGCGCAGCGCGCCCGGCTCGACCATGACGTTGGCGTCGGTGAGGACGACGATGTCGCCGCGCGCGGCCGGGACGAGCTTCGAGATCGCGGCGGGCTTGCCGGCGCGCGGCGTGAGCTCGTGGACGGTCACGCGATCGCCCCCCGCCCCGCGCGCGATCTCGGCGGTGCGATCGGTGCAGCCGTCGCAGCCGACCACGATCTCGAGCCGGTCCGCCGGGTAGTCGAGCGCGAGGCAGTTCTCGATCTTGTGCCGGATGCACTTCTCCTCGTCGAACGCGGAGAAGACGATCGAGACGCGCGGCCATGCGTCGGTCTCGCGCCGAGCGCGCCGGTCCTCGCCGCCCGCGACGAAGCGCAGCGCCGACAACGCGTCGCGCGCGCCGTCCCAGACGAGGAGCACGAGGAAGTAGCCGAGGTAGCTGAACGCGACGAGACCGAGGCTGAGCCAGAGGAGGGTCGCCATCGGGCGTGGACAGGAGCAACCTGCGCGCCACGCCCGCGGACCTGCTCGGGGCGCTAGCCCCCGCCGACCGACTCCTCGTGCAGCGCGGGCTCGCGCGCGGGGTGCCGGGAGCCGTCGCTCGCGCCGGGGGGCGCGATCTGGGGCATCCCGGAGGTTGGGGCGACGTCGGGGATGCTCGCGGGCATGAGGGCGCTCGGCGCCAGTCCCCGCGCGGTCGCGGGTGCGCCGCCCAGCGAGGGGGCGGCCGGCGAGGCGCCCGCCTGGGGGGGCACGGGAGCCTGCGCTCCGCTCGCCCCATCGGGCGGTGCCGGCGTGGCTGGGCCCGGGGTCGCGGCGGGGGGCCGCTGGGCAATCGTCTTCCTCGCCGGTGGCGTGACGTTCCCAGGGGGTGACTCCCCGGGCGACGCGGCGGGCGGCCGCGTGGAGAGCGAATCGCGGAGCGCGCGCGCCGACTCGTGCCGCGGGTTCGCGGCGAGGAGGCGATCGAGGGTGCCGCGCGCCTCGTCGGTCCGGCCGAGCGCCGCCTGCGTGACGGCGAGCAGGTGGCGCGCGCGCAGGAGCTCGGGGCTCCGCGCCGAGAGCGCGGTCAGCTTCACGACCGCCCGCTCCTGCGCCGCCCGGTGCGCCTCCGTCGCGTCGAGCGCCGCGTCGACGAGCTCGATCCACGGGTCGCGATCGTCAGCGGTGCCCGCGGTGCGCGCGAGCGCGAGCGCGGCGGCGCGCTCACCGGCGGCGAGGTGGACGGCCGCGAGCGCGCGCACGAGCGCGGGATCGCCCCGCAGCTCCGCCTCGAGCGGCGTGAGCGCGCTGCGGGCCGACGCCACGAGCGAACGCGCGCGCTCGTCGAGGGCGCGAACCTCCGCCTCGAGCTTGCTCGCGGCACCCGAGGCGGCGCGCTCCGCCTCCTCCCAGCCCGGGGGCTGCTCGCGCAGGAGCCGCTCGCGCTCGACCTGCCGCGCGCCGCGCGCCGCCGCGAGCGCTCGCGAGCGCTCCGCGACCGCGGTCGCCTGCATCGCCTGGACGAGCGCGCGATCCGCGATCGCCGCGTGCAGCCTCGGGGCGCGCCGGAGGGCGTCGTCGAGGCGCGCGACCGCCTCGTCGAGGCTGTGGGTGTCGTCGAGGGCGAGGAGCGCGAGCCCCTCGGCGCGAGCGCCCGCCGCGCCCGGAGCGACGCGGCCGCGCAGGAGGAAGAAGCCACCCGCGGCGAGCACGACGAGGCCGAGGGCCACGGCGGGCACGAGCCAGCGCAGGCGCGCGCTCCAGCGGAGCCGCGACTCGAAGGCGCCGACCGTGTCGCGGCGCAGGACGGGGTGGGCGCGCACGGAGGTGGGGCCCGGCGTGGGGCGGTAGACGGCCGGGCTCGTGCCGCGCGCGTACCGCGGGTCTTGCGCGGGCGCGCGAGGCCCGGACGACTCGGCCCGCGAAGACGGCGGCGGCACGGCGCCCGCCGCGACGGAGTCGGGCGTCGGCGGATCGAGCGTTGCGCCCGAGGCGGGCGCGACGGCGAGCTCGAGCTCGGCGGGAGTGAGCGCGGGCCCGACCGATGCCGCCCGCGTCTCGGCGGCCTCCGGCGCGGGTGGGCGCGCCGTGAACACGTGATCGCAGCGAGTGCACTGGACCGGGGAGCCGTCGGGCGCGAGCAGCGTCTCGTCGAGCTCGTACAGCGTCGAGCAGCGTTCACAGCGGATGACCAAAGCAAATCCTCCCGTCGGCGCGCGACAGGGTACCCCAGCTCCCCGCCAGGTCGCTACGGCTCCACGACGAGCGCCTCTCGCGCCTGGGCGAGCCGCCCCGGCCCGACCCCGCGCACGCGCAGGAGCGACTCGACGTCCGGGTACGGGCCGTTCCGCTCTCGGTCGGCGACCACCTCGGCGGCGAGCCGCCGGGAGAGGCCGGGGACGAAGGCGAGCTCGCGGGCGGAGGCGCGGTTCGGATCCACCCGGGCCCCGAGCGCGAGCCGCTCCTCGGAGGCGAGCGGCCGGGCGGCCCCGAGGTCCGCGGCGCAGCCCACCCAGTGGCGCGGGAACCGGCCGCGGCCGGAGGGCACGCAGGGGGTCGGGACGGCCGGAGTCTCGAGCAGATCTCGCAGCGGCGCGGCCGCGAGCGCGGCGGCGAGGGCGAGGAGCAGCGCGATCCGGCGGGCCATGCACCGCGCCCGAGCAAGAGCCGCGCCGATGTGCGGTCCGCGCGCACCCACCCTCCCCTCGCGTCCCGGACGCGCCACGCAGGGGGCGTCCGCCGACCGTCGCCGGGACAAGCGCGTCCCCACCGTGTAGGGAAGCCCTCCATGAGCCATGGCGCGAGCGGCGGCAGGGTCCTGCAGCACGTCCTCCTCGACGGCGACACCCTCACGCTGGAGGAGGTCCAGGCGGTCGCCCTCGGCCGGGCGCGGGCGGAGCTCTCCCCCGACGCGCGCGAGCGGGTCCGGCGCGCCCGCGCGCTCGTCGAGGCGCGGCTCGAGGACGGCGAGCCGCACTACGGCATCAACACCGGGTTCGGGACGCTCGCGGAGGTGCGCATCGACCGCGCCGACCTGGAGCGGCTCCAGCGGAACCTCGTCCTCTCCCACGCGGCCGGCGTCGGCGCGCCGCTCCCGATCGTCGAGGCGCGGGCCCTCATGCTGCTCCGCGCGAACGTGCTCGCGAAGGGAGTCTCCGGGATCCGCGAGGAGACGCTCGATCTCCTGCTCGCGCTCCTCGATCGCGGCGTCGTGCCGGTCGTGCCGGAGCGCGGCTCGGTGGGCGCGTCCGGCGACCTCGCGCCGCTCGCGCACCTCGCGCTGCTGCTCATCGGCGAGGGCGAGGCGTTCCTTCTTGCTGGGGGGCGCGATGACGCTGCGCCCCCCAGGCCCCCGCTCCCCCACCCTGGCGCCTTCGCAGAGCGCGTGCCCTCGCGCGAGGCGCTGCGCCGGGTGGGGCTCGCGCCCGCCGTGCTTCAGGCGAAGGAGGGCCTCGCGCTCGTGAACGGGACGCAGGCGATGGCGGCGCTGGGGTCGCTCGCGGTGCTCCGCGCCGAGCGGCTCGCGGCGCTCGCCGACCTCGCCGGCGCGATGACGCTCGAGGGGCTGCTCGGCTCGCATCGGCCCTTCGCGCCCGAGATCCAGGCGGTGCGCGGCCAGCCGGGCCAGATCGCGGCGGCGGCGCGGCTGCGCGAGCTGCTCGCGGGATCCGAGCTCAACGCCTCGCACCAGGGGCCGGGCTGCCACAAGGTGCAGGACCCCTACTCGCTCCGCTGCATGCCGCAGGTGCACGGCGCGGCGCGCGACGGGATCGGCTTCTGCCGCGCCACGCTCGCGGCCGAGGTGAACGCGGCGACGGACAACCCGCTCGTCTTCCCGGACTCGGGCGAGATCGTCTCCGGCGGCAACTTCCACGGCCAGCCGGTCGCGCTCGCGCTCGACGTCCTCGCCGTGGCCGCCTCGCACCTCGCGGCGATCTCCGAGCGGCGCGTCGAGCAGCTCGTGAACCCCTCGCTCTCGGGGCTGCCTCCCTTCCTCGCGCCGCGGCACGGCCTCAACTCCGGGTTCATGATCGCCCAGGTCACGAGCGCCGCGCTCGTCTCGGAGAACAAGGTCCTCGCCCACCCCGCCTCGGTGGACTCGATCCCCTCGTCGGCCGGGCGCGAGGATCACGTCTCCATGGGCATGACCGCGGCGCTCAAGGCGAGGCAGGTCGTCGAGAACGTCCGGACCTGCCTCGCGATCGAGCTGCTCGTCGCGGCGCAGGCCATCGATCTGCGCGCGCCGCTCCGGCCCTCCGTGAAGGTGGCGGAGGCGCACCGCCGGATCCGGGCGGTCGTCCCCCGGCTCGACGAGGACCGCGAGCTGCATTGCGACATCGAGGCGGTCTGCCGGCTCGTGGACGACGGCCAGCTCGACCTCTGACCAAAGCTGCGCTCTTCGAGGAGGGGACGCCTGCGCCGCGTCCCCTCCCGGATCGCTGCCTCGGTGGGCCGAGGCCCCTCTACTTCCGCCCCTCGCCGCCCGGCGCGGTCGTTCCGCCCTGGGTCGAGGTCCCGGGCGCCGGCCCCGCCGGCGTCCCGCTCGGCGTCGTCGTCGAGCCGGGAGGCGTCGAGCTCCCCGGCGGCGGCGTGAGCTCCGCGCCCTTGCCGCTCCGGGCCGCACCGTCCTCGCGGACCTCGATCCGCTTCGCGACGGAGACGCCCGCCTTTGGATCGAACGACACGCGGACCTGGTCGCCGCGCTTCAGCTGCGCGACGCTCTTCCGCCCCGCGCCGCGCACCTCGGTCTTGCCGGTGACCTGGATGTCCCGCATCCCGTCGGGCGCCTGGATCGTGAGCCGGTTCTTCCCGGTGCTCACGATCTCCCCGCTGAGGATCGGCTGCTCTGCGCGCGCGTGCGGCTGGGTCACGCTCGCGCCCTCCTCCTGCTGCGGCGTCTTCGGCGTCTTGCGCTTCTGGGCGGAGGCCTGGCCCGTGCTCTCCGTCTCCACGCCGGACGGCGTCCCGTAGCCGTAGCCCTTCATGCTCCCGGGCTCCGCCTTCTGGGTGTCGGCGTCCTTCGCGCCCTTCGCCTTCTCCTCTCCCGGCTGCTCCTGCTGCTTCGTCTCGGACTTCTGCTGCGACTGCGACTTCGTCTCCTGCGCCGCCGCGGGCCCTGCGAGGAGCACCGCCGCGAGCGCGATCGTCCTGAGCTGCATGACTTCTCCTCCCTCCGGAAAAGGTGACGACCGGCGGCGCGCGACGCCAGCCCGCTCGGCCGCAAGGCAGGACTCCGCCGCGGGTCAGGCTCGCTCGCCGCCCGGCGCGAGCGGGTTCGCCCCCGCGCGCAGGAACCCGCGCTCGCCCACGAGGAGATCGAGCACCAGCGACGCGGCGTCGTCGGCCACCACGTCCGCGCCGTGCGCCTCGGCGAGATCGAAGACCTTGAGGTAGGCGCGACAGCCCTCGCACGCCTCGGCGGCGACGCCGCGCGGGCCGTCCTCGACGCTGAGATACGAGAGCTTTCCCGCCTCGCGGCACACCGCGCACTGGGCGCGGGGCAGGTGCCACTCCGCGCTGCAGAGGCCGCACACGACGTAGCGTACGCGCGCGTCGCCGAGGACCACGCTCGCGACCGGGGTCCCGCCGCAGACCGGGCAGGCGGCGCCGCCCGGCGCGACCGCCGTCGGCTCGACCGCGGCGGCGAGGCGGGTGAGGTGCGCCTGGAGCGCCCCGCCCACGAACGGCGCCGCGGCGAGGTCGGCCGGCGCGCCGGCGAGCAGGTCGTCCGCGAGCGCCTCGATCACGTCGGGCGGCGCGGCCTCGAGCCGGGCGATCGCGTCGGCGGCCGCGGCCGGGAGCGCGCCGTCTCGCGCGGAAGCCAGCACGACGCGGAGCATGGCGCGCCACGACGGATCGCGCCGCGCGGCGGCCTCCGCGAGCGGCGATCCGCCTCCGCCCGCCGGACGAGGCGCCGCGCCCGGGCGGACCTCCCGCAGCGCCCGGTCCTGGCCGCGCGCGATACGGGCGAGGAACCGGAGCCAGTCGCCCGCGGCGTGATCCTTCGCGAGCGCCTCGAGGCGCTCGGCCCGGGTGCGGAAGACGAGCGCCGGCTCCGGCAGCCGGAGCGGCGGCGGCGCATCGCCCGGCGTGATCGGGAGCGCGGTGGAGCTCAACGCACCGTCTCCTTGCGCGCGACCCTGTCGTACCAGCCGGGGTGGTGGTAGCGGGCCCAGCGGCGCGAGACCCAGCCCTGCGTCATGGCCCGCATCGATCCGCGCGTCCAGACCGCCGCGTAGATGTGGATCCCGATCCCGACGAACATGATGAAGGCGAAGATCACGTGGATCACCGCCGCGATGCGCCGGCCGAGGAGCGGGACCGCCGGGGCGATGTACGGGCGCCAGATGAAGATGCCGGTCACGAGCAGGCCGACGACCATGATGATCATCGACCAGTACATCGCCTTCTGCCCGGCGTTGTACTTGCCCTCTACGCGCGCCTCCTCGCGCCCGTTCATGTACGCGAACATGCGGCGCAGCCAGAGCCGATCCGCGGCGGAGAACAGGTTCTCGCGCCAGAGCCGCGCCGCGTACGCGAAGAACAGGATCCCGAGCGCGACGCCGATGAACGGGTGCAGGATCCGCATGAACGTCGGCGTCCCGAACAGGAACGAGATCCAGTAGAAGAACGGGTGGAACAGCGCGAGGCCGGAGAGGAACAGCACGGTATACGCGAGCGCCACCGCCCAGTGCGTGAGCCGCTCGCCGGTGGAGTAGCGCTGCACCGCGTCCGGCGGGCGCGTCGTCGCGAACTCGTGGCGCGGGGCCCGCTCGGGAGGCCGGGCCCCCACGGGCGTGGACGTCACGGAACGCTGCGTCTCGTTCGCCATGGCCTACTCCCCCTCGCGCGGCGGCAGGGCGTCCGGATCGACCGGCCCGACCTTCATCCAGTGGAAGAATCCGGCGACCACGACGGACACCATCGTGAGCACGCCGAGCGTACGGGCGAAGCCGCTGCGCCAGAGGCCGACGAGCGGCGAGATGCTCGCCTCGCGCGGCATCCGGTACAGCGCCGGATCGCCGTGCGGCATCACGTATACGACGTGCGTCCCGCCCACCCCCGAGGGATCGTACACGGCCGCCTTGTCGAAGCCGCGCTCCTTCAGATCCACGAGCCGCGCGTTCGCGATGTCGATCATGTCCTCCTTCGTCCCGAAGCTGAGCGCCTGGGTCGGACAGGTCTTGATGCAGGCCGGCTCGAGCCCGACCCCGACGCGGTCGGAGCAGAGCGTGCACTTGTAGGCCTTGCCGTCCGTCACGCCGTAGCGCGGGATGTTGAACGGGCAGCCGGTCTGGCAGTAGCCACAGCCGATGCAGTTGTCCTGCTGGAAGTCGACGATGCCGTTCGAGTACTGCACGATCGCGCCCGGCGCGGGACACGCCTTCAGGCAGCCGGGGTCCGCGCAGTGGAGGCACCCGTCCTTCACGATGAGCCACTGCAGGCCCTTGTCCGCGAGCTCCTCCTCGTAGAAGCGCATCACCGTCCAGGAGCGGTCGGTGAGCTCGATGGGGTTGTTGTACGTGCCGTTCGTGAGGCCGACCTCGTCGCGGAGGTCGTTCCACTCCATGCACGCGGCCTGGCAGGCCTTGCAGCCGATGCAGCGCGAGATGTCGATGAGCTTCGCGACCTCGGTGTGCTTGCGCACGTCGGGAGCCCGCGTCTGGCTCGCGGAACGGCGGCGGATGTCGAGCGATTCGAGCGCCATGGCCGCCTCCTCACGCCACCCCGAGCTTCTCGACGTTCACCGTGAACGCCTTGAACTCGGGGGTCTGGACGTTCGCGTCTCCCACCGCGGGCGTGAGCGTGTTGGCGAGGTACCCGGGTTTGGTGAGCCCCTCGAACCCCCAGTGGATGGGGATGCCCACCGTGTGGATCGTCCTCCCCGCCACCGTGAGCGGCCGGATCCGCTTCGTCACCACCGCCTTCGCCACGATCTCGCCGCGGTTCGAGCGCACGCGGATCCGCTCCCCGTCGCGGATCCCCTTCTCCTTCGCGAGCGCCTCCCCGATCTCCACGAACTGCTCGGGTTGGAGGATGGCCGGGATGCGCGCGTGCTTCGTCCAGAAGTGGAAGTGCTCGGTGAGCCGGTACGTCGTCGCGGCGTACGGGAACTTCTCCGAGGTGCCGAGCGCCGCCTTGTCCCCCGCGAAGATGCGCGCCGCAGGGTTCGTGCTCGCGACGGCCCGCTCGTGGAGCGGGTTCTTCGCGAGTGGGCTCTCGAAGGGCTCGTAGTGCTCCGGGAACGGGCCGTCGGTCAGCTTGTCCGCGCCGAACAGGCGCCCGACGCCCTCCGGGTTCATGATGAACGGCGCCATCCCCGACTCGGATGCGGGAGGCTGGTCCACCTTGAAGTCGGGCACGTCGGGGCCGACCCACTTCTCGCCGTTCCACTTCACGAGCGCGCGGCGCGGATCCCAGGGCTTGCCCGTGGGATCGCACGATGCGCCGTTGTAGAGGACCCGCCGGTTGGCCGGCCACGACCACGCCCACGAGGGCGTGAGCCCGAGCCCGCTGGGATCGGCGGTCTCCCGGCGCGCCATGTTGTTCTTGTCGGTGTAGCTGCCCGTGTAGATCCAGCAGCCCGCCGCGGTGGAGCCGTCGTCGGTGAGCTGGCCGAACGTGGTGAGCTGGTCACCGCGCTTGACCACGATCTTCGTCTTGTCCTTCGGATCGGGGAGGTCGGCCAGCGCCCAGCCGTTGTACTCGCGCGCGAGCTCCTCGGCCGACGGTCGGCTCGCGACCGCGTACGGCCAGGCCAGCTTCACCATGGGGTCCGGGAACGCGCCGCCCTCTTTCGCGTAGAGGGTCCGGATCCGGTGGAAGAGCTCGCCGAGGATCTCGAGATCCGTCTTCGCATCGCCCGGCGGCTCCGCGCCCTTGTAGTGCCACTGCAGCCAGCGGCCCGAGTTCGTCAGCGAGCCGTCCTCCTCGGCGAAGCAGCCGGACGGCAGGCGGAACACCTCCGTCTCGATCTTCGCGGGGTCCACCGGGTTGAGCTCGCCCGCGTTCCTCCAGAACGTGGAGGTCTCGGTGACGAGCGGGTCGATCACCACGAGGAACTTGAGCTTCGAGAGCGCCTCGAGGTTTTTCGCCTTGTGCGGCGCCGAGGCGAGGATGTTGAAGCCCTGGCAGATGTAGCCGTTCACCTTCCCCTGGTGCATGAGCTCGAAGACGGTGAGGATGTCGTAGACCTTGTCCAGCTTCGGCAGGTACTCGTAGGCCCACTGGTTGTCCTTCGTCGCGGCGCCTCCCCACCACGCCTTCTGCAGCGACACGAAGAACTTGGGGTAGTTCTGCCAGTAGCTCATCTGCCCCGGACGCAGCGGCTTCAGCGTGCGCGCGGCGAGGTAGGTGTCCACGTCCTTGTCCGCCTCCTTCGGCACCGTCAGGTAGCCGGGGAGCAGGTCGGAGAGGACTCCCACGTCCGTGAGCCCCTGGATGTTCGAGTGGCCGCGCAGCGCGTTCACGCCGCCCCCCGCCATCCCCACGTTGCCGAGGAGGAGCTGGATCATCGCCATCGCGCGGATGTTCTGGGTCCCGACGGTGTGCTGGGTCCAGCCGAGCGCGTAGAGGCTCGTCATGGTCCGGTCGGCGGGCGCGGTGGACGCGATCGTCTTGCAGACCTCGAGGAACTCCTCCTTCCTGGCGCCCGTGATCGAGGAGACGACCTCCGGCGTGTAGCGGGAGTAGTGCTTCTTGAGGAGCTGGTAGACGCAGCGCGGATCCTGGAGCGTGGGATCCACCTTGGCGTAGCCGTCCGGCCCGAGCTCGTACACCCAGGTCGACTTGTCGTACTTGCGGCCGGCCTCGTCGTAGCCGGAGAAGAGCCCGTCGTCGAAGTGGAAGTCGGCGCGCACGATGAACGCCGCGTTCGTGTACGACTTCACGTACTCGTGCTGGATGGCGTCGTTCGAGAGCAGGTAGTTCATGACGCCGCCCAGGAACGCGATGTCGGTCCCGGGGCGGATCTGGACGAACTGATCGGCGACGGCGGCCGTCCGGGTGAAGCGCGGATCGATCACGATGAGCCGCGCCTTGTTGTGCGCCTTCGCCTCCGTCACCCACTTGAAGCCGCAGGGGTGCGCCTCCGCGGGGTTGCCGCCCATCACGACGATGACGTTGGCGTTCTTGATGTCCGCCCAGTGGTTCGTCATCGCGCCACGGCCAAACGAGGGGGCCAGACCGGCCACCGTGGGGCCGTGTCAAACACGTGCTTGGTTATCCATGGCGGTCATGCCCATGGACCGGAAGATCTTGTGCGTGAGGTAGCCCGTCTCGTTGGACGAGGCGCTCGCCGCCAGCAACCCGACGGTGGTCCAGCGATTCACCGTCACGCCCGCGGCGTTCTTCGCGACGAAGTTCTTGTCGCGATCGTCCTTCATGAGGCGCGCGATGCGGTCGAGCGCCCACTCCCAGGTGACGCGCTGCCATTCGCTGGCGCCGGGCGCGCGGTACTCGGGGAACTTGAGCCGGTGCGGGCTGTTCACGAAGTCGATGAGGCTCGCGCCCTTCGGACAGAGCGTGCCGCGGTTCACGGGGTGATCCGGATCACCCTCGATGTGCACGAGCTTGAGGTGCGCGTTCTTCGACCGATCGCCGAGGCCGTACATGATGACGCCGCAGCTGACCGAGCAGTACGGGCAGGTGTTCCGCGTCTGCGTCGTCGAGGCGAGCTTGAAGTTGCGAACGTCGGCGAGGACGCGGTCGGGGGCGAACCCGAGCGCGCCGAGGCTCGTGGCCCCGATCCCCGACGTGGTGAGCTTGAGAAACTGGCGTCGAGACAGGTTCATGGAGGGTCTCCGGGATCGCCCCTAGTGCCGTCCACGAATGCTCTCGCCGGCTGCGGCAGAAGGTCGCGGAATTTTGGGGAATCCTGCTCCGGGACCAAATTGTGCTCATCGGCCCGCCGGCATGACGCATCGCGACGCGCGTCGCGGGAGGATCGCCGGGTCGGGCGCCGCCCCGCGCGCTCGCCGTACCGACTGCCGGCCGGAGCACGAGCTCCCGCCGCACGAGAAGCGCTGTCATCCAGCCTTTTCCCGGCGCACGCCGTCGGCGAGCGCCCGTGGGCTCGCGGCTCCGGCCGGGGCGTCGTATCCTGCGCCGGCATGGTCGTCCGAATCGAAGACGTCGCGCCGGTGGTGCGCGAGGCGCAGTACGCCGTCCGAGGCCCGATCGTCGCCCGCGCGCAGGAGCTCGAGCGCCAGGGCCGCGAGGTCATCTACTGCAACATCGGGAACCCGCAGGCCCTCGGGCAGCGGCCGCTCTCGTGGGTTCGTCAGGTGCTGGCGCTCGCGGAGTACCCGGAGCTCCTCGAGCGCGTGCCCGCCGGGACCTTCCCTGCCGACGCCGTCGAGGTCGCCCGCGAGGTGCTGCGCGCCTCCCAGCACGGCCTGGGCGCGTACACCGAGAGCAAGGGCTTACGCTTCGTGCGCGAGGCGGTGGCGGACTTCATCCGCGCGCGCGACGGCATCGCCTCGGATCCCGAGGCGATCTTCCTCACCGACGGCGCGAGCAAGGGCGTCCAGTCGGTGCTCCGGCTCCTCATCGCCGACGGCCGCGACGGCGCGCTCATCCCCACCCCGCAGTACCCGCTCTACTCGGCGACCCTCACGCTCTACGGCGGTGCGGCGGTGCCCTACCCGCTCGACGAGAGCGCGGACTGGGGGCTCTCGCTCGGCGACCTCGAGCGCGCGTACGACGAGGCCCGGGCGCGCGGGATCCGCCCGCGGGCCATCTGCGTCATCAACCCGGGCAACCCGACCGGCGCGGTGCTCGACGAGAAGAACGTCGAGGGCGTGCTCCGCTTCGCGCGCGAGCGCGGGCTCGCGGTGCTGGCCGACGAGGTCTACCAGGCCAACGTCTACCTCCCCGGCGACCGGTTCGTCTCGTTCGCGAGCGTGCTGGAGCGGCTCGGCCTGCGCGACGTCTCGCTCTTCAGCTTCCACTCCGTCTCGAAGGGCTATCTGGGCGAGTGCGGGCACCGCGGCGGCTACCTCGAGTGCCGCAACGTCCCCGCGCCGGTGATGGACGAGATCACGAAGCTGCAGTCGATCGCGCTGTGCGCGAACACGGTGGGGCAGATCGTGACCTACCTGCTCGTGCGGCCGCCGCGGCCGGGCGAGCCGTCCCACGCGACGTTCGTGCGCGAGCGGGGCGAGGTCCTCGAGAGCCTCCGCCGCCGCGCCGGGCTCGTGGAGCGCGGCCTCAACCGCATCGCGGGGATCTCGTGCAACCGGGTGGCGGGCGCGATGTACGCGTTCCCGCGGATCACCCTGCCCGAGGGCGCGACCGACGACGAGTGGTGCCTCGCCCTGCTCGAGGAGACCGGCATCTGCGTGGTGCCCGGCTCCGGCTTCGGCCAGCAGGCCGGCACCTGGCACTTCCGGACCACCATCCTGCCGCCCGTCGACAAGCTCGAGGCGGTGGTGGAGCGGATCGGCCGCTTCCACGCGAGCTTCTGCGAGCGGCGCGGGCGTTAGCGGGGGAGACTGCGACCGAAGGCATCGCCGGACGGATACGCCAGCGGCGCGACCGCTTCATGCCCGCGTCCTATCGGCTCGCGGCCGCAACGCACTCAGGACGTTCCGGTGCTCGCCTACGCCCAATGGCGACGTCCTCCGTGAGTGCACGGAGGGTCGCTGCCACGGCTACGCTCGCCAGCCATGCCTCCCCGACCGGTCAATCAGCATCCGCACGGCGGGCCCGAACACGCCCCTTGAAGACGTTGCGGTACCAGTAGGCTTTTGGGTTCGCAAACCACGCTCTATTCCCTTCAGTGAGCAGGTCGGCAAGCTGAGTCATCTCGACGCCATAACGGAAGAACAGGGCAATCACTTCACGTAAAGACTCGTCGGGCAGGCGCTTGCCCGCGAAAGTGATCAGCAAGGCTCGGCCGCGACCTTGCACGCTCTTCACGCCAGGGACGCTCTCGACCCATCCGAAGAAGGATCTCTCGTCGCCGTCTGAAAGGAATGCGACGCTTTCAGCGATCAGCACCACGGCTCGATCTCTCTTCATCCGGATCTTGGACATCCCAGTGAGGCCCGCCGCGCGCTCCGACTCGGAGCGATTCAAAGAATACCCTGCGGCTGCCATGGTTTCCGCTGCAATAACTCCGATCGCTCCCTCAACTTGCGTGGTCGCGATCACCGCCGCGGCAGCGTCCGATCGGACCTGGCAACTTTCCGGGTAGTAATGAGTGAGGGCGGTGAGCCGCGAGTGGCGCCGAGCCCTGCGGACGCGACGCCGCGCGCGATCACGCGCGGATGAGCGAGCGGATCGCGCCGAGCAGGTCGCCGAGCGAGGTGGGCTTGCCCAGGTGCTGGTCGAAGCCGGCCTCCCGCGCCCGCGCCCGATCCTCCGGGCCGGCGTAGCCGGTCAGCGCCACGAGCGGCAGGTGGCGCAGGGCGGGATCGGCGCGGACCGCGCGCGCGACGCCGTAGCCGTCGAGCTCACCCGGGAGCCCGATGTCGCAGATGACGAGGTCCGGCGGCCGCCGCCGGGCGGCCGCGAGCCCTGCTTCGCCGTCGGGCGCGACCGTGACGACCACCCCCTCGAGCTCGAGTGCGTCGCGCAACGTCTCCGCCGCGTCCGCGTTGTCCTCGACGATGAGCACGTGCGCGGCGCACGCCGCGACACCGGGCGCCTCCCGCGGCGCGGGCGCGCGCGGCGCCGCGGCGAGCGGCAGGCGCACCGCGACCTCCGTCCCTGCCCCCTTGCCGGCGCTCGTGGCGGCGACCGTCCCGCCGTGCAGCTCGACGAGGCGCTTCACGACGCTGAGCCCGAGGCCGAGCCCGCCGCGGGAGCGTGCGAGGCTGCGGTCGGCCTGCGAGAACGGCTCGAACAGCCGCGGGAGGACGTCCGCCTCGATCCCCTCCCCCGTGTCGCAGACCTGGAGGAGCGCGGCGCGCCCGGGCCCTTCTTCGACGCGCACCGTGACCGCGCCGCCGCGCGGCGTGAACTTCGCCGAGTTGGCGAGCAGGTTTCCCACGACCTGCGCGATCCTCGTCTCGTCGCCCTCCACCGCGACCGGCCCTGGCGGCAGCTGCAGGACGAGGGCGACACCGATCGCGTCGAACCCGGCGCGGTGGTCCTCGACCGCGTCGTGGACCACCCGCGCGAGATCCAGCGGCTCGCGGCGGAGCTGGATGCGCCCGTGCGTGATCCGCGAGACGTCGAGCAGGTCGTCGACGATGCGCGAGAGATGCCCGATCTGGCGCTCCATGACCGCGCGAGCCCGCGCGGAACGCACGGGGTCGTCCGGCGCGCGGCCGAGGAGGTGCAGCGCGTTCCGGATGGGCGCGAGGGGGTTGCGGAGCTCGTGCGACAGGATCCTGAAGAACTCGTCCTTGCGCCGGTCCGCCTCCGCGAGCTGCTCGGCGATCGCGCGAAGGCGCTCCTCGCTCTCCTGTCGCGCGCGCTCCGCCGCCTTCTCGGAGGTGAGGTCGACGACGAACGCGGCGACGCCATCCTGCTGGATCGAGAGGCCGACGAGGATCGGGACCCGTGTACCGTCGGGCCGGACGCACTCGCTCTCGTGCCGCCCGGCGAGCTCGGGATGCAACCACTCGGGCGGCCGGGCGGCACCGACCCGGAACCGCTCGGCCTCGAACTCCGCCCGCGAACGGCCGACGATGCGGAGGTACTCGTCGTTCGCGAACTGAACGGTGGCGTCTCTGCTGATGAAGAGGATGCCGATCGGGGCGTCGTTGGCGAACCGCTGGAAGCGGCTCACCTCCGCCTCGATCGCGCTGAGCCGGAGCTGCTGAGCGAGCAGGCTCATGTCTGCTGCCGTGCCTCCGTCCGCCTCTCGCTCCTGCGCCGGGGCGGCCGCGACGCGCGTGCCGCGCGACCGCGCGCCCGGACGCTCCGTCCGGCAGCCGGCGCACCCGCCCTCGGGCGGAGAGAGGGCGCGGGGACCGCGACGGCTCCCGCCGCTGCTTCGGGTATATGGTCGAGGTGGTGCAACGGCATCTCCTCGAGGTGGACGAGGTCGCGGCGCTGATCCGCGGCGGGGAGACGCTGCTGCTCGCCGGCGACGAGGGCAGGCTCAGCCTGCTGCCCCGGGGGAAGTGGATCGCGGGGACCATCCCGTACTTCATGAGCGAGGAAGGCGGCGTGGTGGACCGCCGGCGCGTCTTCGTCGACAGGATCCCCGCGCGCTCGGAGTACGCGGGGATCCGCCGCTACGACGAGACCGGGATCGCGCGGGTGTATTCCGAGCTGCCGCCAAGCGCGATGGGCGTCGTCATCGCCCCGTACGCGAGCCGCGTGCACCTCGCCTTCGCGATGAACGCGCCCAGGTACGAGAAGTTCGCCACCGCCCCGCTCTTCGGCTGGATCTCGGGGGTCGACCTCTCCGAGCTCGGCAAGACGCGGCCCAAGGTGTTCGACGGCACCACGGCCGAGGCGCTGGAGGACCAGGCCGTCGTGATGCACGTCGCCTTCCCCCCGGGCGTGCGCGCGGAGGTGGCGATCCTCAACATCTTCGAGAAGGGGACCGGGCCCGCCATCACCTTCCCGGCGACCGGCTTCTCCGCGAGCACCGCGGAGATCGACGGCCGGGAGCGCAACTTCGCCGAGTATGTCGAGGAGGCGGGCCTCGACGCGCGCCTGCCCCTCGTCGCCGACTACTTCGGCGCGGCGATCAACGTGAGCTTCCAGGCCGTCGATCGAGCGCGGGGCGAGGTCCGGTTCTACGCTCCGGTGTTCGCCGGGGTCCGCTACCACCACGCCCGGCCGGTCGAGGACTACGTGGACGCGTTCGTCTCGGCGCTCCCCACCGGGATCGCCGAGCGTGTCGCGCTCTCGTGCAACTGCGTCGTGAACTTCGTCAACTCGTCGCTGGAGGGCAGGACCACGGGAGACATCGTCGGCCCCGCCACCTTCGGCGAGATCGCGTACCAGCTCCTGAACCAGACGATGGTCTATCTCACCGTCTCGGATCGAGGCTGACGCTCGCCCTCGCGATCAGAACGGCGGCGAGGGCACGGCCGGACACGCCGAGACGTCGCCCAGCGAGCAGGGCAAGGCGCCGCCGCAGCTGAACGCGGCGGGGTCGTCCACGTAGACGAGGCAGGCGGTGGGGTCCCAGCACTCGCGGAAGCCGCCCGTCACCCCGCCCACGGTGCGGAAGCCGACCGCGGCGCGGCCCGCCGACGCGGCGTCGAACGAGGCGGTCACCACGAGCAGGTCGCCCTGGGCGTTCCGGAACGCGTACGTGAACTTGCCGCTGCGGTCCGCGTAACCCTCGAAGCGGTAGCCGAACTGCGCGAGCCCGAAGCCGTCCTGGTCGAGCACGAGGCCGATCGTCACCGGATCGGCGGACCGGTCGTACTCCACCCCCATCCGTCCGCGCGGCGTGGTCGCGTCGGCCATGCCGAGCGTCCAGAGCGCGTCGAAGTCGAGCCCGAGCGTCCCCTTCCCCCTCGAGGCGGACGCGCCCTCGAACGAGCCGGCGAGCACCGTGGTCCAGGCGCCGCCGGACGTGACGCGGGCGTCGAACGCGTACGCGAACGTGGGCGGCGCCTCGGCGCCGTTCGGGAACTGCCGCAGGATCGTCACCCGGAGCTCGCGGCCCGGGTGGCGATCGTCCGGGAACGGCCCCCAGCCGCGGGCGTCCACCTGCCGCCACGACGGCGGCTCCTTCCGGACGACGTCCACGAGTCCGAGCAGGAACTCGATCGCGCCGTTCAGCCGGTCCGACTCGGGCTTCGCGCGCAGCCACGTGGCGGCGGGGCGCGTGGGGCAGGCGGCGACCTGCGCCGAGGCGCCGGCGCTGGCCTGCGCGTCCGCCGGGACCTCCACGCGCAGGTCGGCGCGGCTCGGCACGGCGGCGAGGAAGCGGAGGTCCTCGGTCGAGTAGTCGCCGCAGGCGGCGCAGAGCCCGAGGCACAGCGCGGGAACGATCGCCCTATTCACCGAGCGCATATTCCACCCCCAGCATCCCCTCGACGAACCCGAGGCTCCGGTTCTCGTCGACGTTGTAGAAGAGGTACGAGACCCGCAGGCGCGCGAGGGCGGCGAGGCGCGGCGTGAGGCGCCAGGCGGCGCCGCCCACGAGCCCGGGCGTCACGGTGAAGAAGGTCTGGCTCGGCAGCTCCTCGCGCGCCGGGAAGCTGCGGCCGAGGAAGGTGAGCCCGACCCGCGCGCCCGCCGAGAGCACCACCGGCCCGAGGACGAGGTCCTTCCAGAGCGAGGCGCCGCACGCAACCTCCGCGAACTTCACCGGGATGGGCTCGACGCCGGGCAGCCGCAGCGTGCCGGCGCCGCCGCCCAGCGCCGCGTCGATCCCCCAGGCGAGCCCGCGCCCGAGGTCGTCGCGGACCGCGAGCTCCAGCCCGCCGAGCGTCGCGGGCGGGAAGAGCCCGTCCCGCGCGGCGCGATCGAAGAAGCGCTGCGCGCCGAGCCCGGCCACGAGCGCCCAGCGCGTGCCCGAGAAGCCCTTCTGCGGATCGCGATCGAGCCGGACTCGGTCCATGCGCGCGTCGTCCACGACGGCCGGCGCGCCGCCCCCGACCGAGACCGGCGTCACGAGGAGCGCCGAGTCGTCGGCGAGCCGCTTCTTCACGGTGTACCGGCCGGCGGGGAGCGCCACGCGCCGCTCGGCACCCGCGCCCTTCGCCACCTCGGCGACCGCGCGCCCGGCGCCGTCGAGCACGACGTAGAGCCCCTCCGCCGCCGCGGGCAACAGGAGCCCGCCCGTGACGGGCGCGAGGTCGGTGAGCACGAGATCCCCGGACCCGCCGAGATCGTAGAGGAACACCGGGTGCTGGACGCCGCCCGCGCTCGAGGCGGTGGAGCCGACGGTGCGCGCGTACGCGTACGCGTACGCCTCGGAGAGCGTGACGCGACCGTCGCCGGAGGCGTCGGCGCCGCCGAGGAGGCCCGAGGCGAGGTGGTGCGTGAACCAGCTCGCGCCGATGGCGTCCGACTCCTGCGAGTCCTCGTCCCCGGCGGACGAGGCGATGAGCACGAGCCCGCGCGGCCCCTCCTCCGCCGCCGAGACGTCGAAGGCCGGCGCGGGCCGGACGCCCTTGGCGCGGGCGATGGCCCCGGAGCGGCAGGAGTCGACGAGCCCCACGCGGACGTCGGCGGGCGCGGCCTCGAGCGCGGCGCGGAGGGCCTCGAACGGCACGCGCCCGCTCCCGAGCCGGAGCGCGCCGTCCTTCGCGTGGCCGGAGTAGTAGACGAGGAGCACGGTGCGCTCGCCGCGGGCGCGCGCCGCGCCGGCCCGGTCCGACAGCTCCGCGAGCGCGCGCATGAGCTCGCCCGCGGTCCCGGAGAGCAGGAGGCGCGCGTCCTCGGGGCGGACGCCGCCGACGCGGGTCAGGATGCCGTGGATGCGCCGCGCGTCGCGCTCGGCGTAGCGGAGCTTCACGGTGCCGGCCCCGCCGTCGGGCGCGCCCGCCACGAGCGCGAAGCGGTGCGGCTCGGCGGCGCGCCCGGAGGGGATCGCGAGGACGAGGACCGCGGCGGCTGCGAGGGCCCGGATCACCTTCGTCCCCGCGCGAGCGGCCGGACGATAACCTCGGCGCCGGCCCCGGCGGCTCCGTTCGCGCCCCGCTGCGCCAGCCGGGCGCGCAGCGCGCCGACGTCGACCGGCCGATCGTCGAGCACCGCGACGAGCGCGCCGTCCCCGGCGCCCGTCCACGCGAACGCGTCCCCCACCGCCCCCGCCGTGGCCGGCCCGGCGTAGAGGACCGCGACGCCATCGCGGTCGACGAGGGCCACCGCGGCGTGGGCGTGCCCCGTCGCAGGGAGTCCGACGCGCAGCGATGCCCCGGGCGGCACCGGCTCGCCCGCCGCGAGCGCCCGCACGCTCCCGGCCTCGCTCGCCCACAGCGTGAGCTCGATCGCGCCCTTCGCGCGCCAGCCCTGCGCGTCCGGCCCCGGCACGATCCGCAGGAGGAGCGGCACCGCCGCCAGGGCGACGACGACGGCCGCGAGCGCCAGCCCGGCGCGGAGGAGGCGGAGGCGCGGCGCGACCACCGGCGCGTCCGCGCGGGCGAGCCCCTCCGCGACCCCCGCGGCGAACCGCTCGAACGGGAGCGACGCGTGGAGCGCCTCGCGCTCGCGCGCGAGCTCGCGCGCCGACGCCTGGCACCGGGCGCAGCCTGCGAGGTGCGCCTCGGTGCGGGAGCGCTCGTCCCCCGCGAGCTCGCCCGCCTCGAGGCGGCGGATCCGTGTGATCGAGCACGCGACGCCGGGGCCGCCCAGCTCGGTCCTCATGGCAGCTCCTCCGGGTCGGGCAGGGAGAGGTCGGGGAACGCCTCGCGCAGCGCGCCGCGCGCGGCGCCCAGGAACTCGCGCAGCCGCTTGCGGACCGTCGGGAGGCTCCGGCCGGTCGCCTCGGCGATCTCGGCCTGCGTCAGCTCGTCGACGAAGTAGAGCACGGCGACCTCCTGCGCCTCCGCCGGCGCCGCGCCGAGGAGCACACGGACCAGCTCCCGGGACTCGGGCAGGATGCCCGCGCTGCGCCGCTCCTGGGCGAGCCGCGCGAGCTCGTCCTGCCACGCGGCCCGCGAGGCGCGCAGGACGTTCAGGCAATGGTGCGTCGCGGCGGTCATGAGATAGGCGGTGGGCGAGGCGGCAGCGCGCAGCTCGGGGAGCGCGCGCAGCGCGCGGACGAAGACCTCCTGCGCCGCGTCGCGCGCCCCCTCCTCGTCGCGCAGCAGGTAGCGGCAGCGCGCGAGCACCCCCGCGGCGTGCCGGCGGTAGAGCTCCTCGACGAGCCCGGCCGCCGGCGAGGCCGCGGGGAGCGGGCCGGCGGGGCCGGCCCTCCCTCCCGCGATGACCTCGAGCCGCGCCATCCGGACTCTTGCTCAGGGGACGTCGAGCGTCGAGTACTGCGGCTCGCCCTGGAACGCGGCGGCGCAGGCCGACACGTCGCCGAACACCGGGTCGGTGTCGTAGGTGAGCGCGAACGCGCCCGCCTTGCCCGCCCAGCACTCGCTCGCGCCGTAGTCGAACGTCCAGCTCCCGTTCACGCCCTCGGCGAAGACGCGGGCGTCGCCGCGGCCCGAGCCCGTCCCGTCCCAGCGCGTGTGGAGCGAGAGGCCCACCGGGTTCGCCGCCGGGTCCTGGCCCCGGAACGCGACCTGGAGGTCGCCGCCGGCGCCGGTCGCCACGAACGCGTACGCGGCGTCGAGCGGGTTCCCGTTCTGCTCGTCGCGGGAGCCGACGAGCTGCGCGTCGATGCGGGTCGCGGCGGTGGTGTCGTACTGGAGGGAGAGCGTGCCGTAGCGCAGCTCGGACTCGGGGAGCTGGCGGGCGTTCTCGAAGGAGACGGTGAGCTCACCCTTGCCGCGACCCGCGGCGGCCGGCTCGGCCACGCCGCTCACGATGGGGAGGAACGGGCCGGGCTCGACGAGGTTCATGGCCGAGAGCTCGTAGCGGAACTTGCCCTCCTCGACCTTCGTGACGACGAGCTGCCAGCGCTTCACCTTCAGGCCCGCGGTGATCTTGCTCTCCTCGTCCCAGGGCCCCCAGGTGCAGGTGTCGCCGCTGCAGCCGGTCGGCGGGAGGAGCGTGATGAAGCGGATCGTGGCGAGCGTCCACCACGCTCCGCCGTTCACGGTCCAGGCGGTGACGTAGGACCAGCGCGCGTAGTCCGAGGTCGTGACGGCGGGGAACCGGGCGTCGAAGGTCGCGTCGGCCGCCGTCGTCGCGGTCAGCGCGGCGGGGGAGGCGGCCGTGGACGACGCGTCGGCGCTGTCCTTCGGCGTGTCGATGCGGATGGCGCTCGCCGCGGGGATGGCGCTCCGCGCCTCGTCCGGGGTGATGTCCTGCTTGCCGCAGGCTGACGCGAGCACGGCGAGGGCCAGGGTGGCGATCGTCTTTCTCATCTCGAAGACCTCGGTGGTCGGCCGGTTCATTCCGGCGCGGTCTACGGAGAGAGACACGCTACCCCCCTCGGAATGGAAACGGGCAGGCGAGCCCGTGCCGCGAGGGGGGTGCGCGGAGGTGGGTGGCGACGCTCGCCGGACGTCGCCCGGGGGCTACGCAGCGACCGGCGGGTTGAGGCAGAGCGCCGAGTTGAGCGCCACCACCGCCCGCTTGTAGTCGTCCCGGTTGATGACGAACTGGATGCTCGTCTGGCGCAGCGACTGCGAGACGGCGTTCACGTTGATGCGGTTCTCGGCGAGCGCCGCGGTCGCGCGGGCGAGGACGCCCGGGAACGCGATGTTCGTGCCGATGACGCAGACGATCGCGGACGGCACGGCGGTCACGACCTCGTAGGCGTTCTCGAGCTCCTCGACGAAGCCCGCGCTCACCGACTTGTCCCAGACGACGTGGGTGATCGAGTTCGCGTTGGTGGCCTTGAGGATGTACGAGACCCCGTGCTTGTGGAAGAGCTCCATCACCCCGTAGTCGAAGCCGACCGTCCCGACCATCGACGGATCGTGGATCTCGACGGCGGTCACCTTCGGTGACCCTGCGATGATCTCGATGCGCGCCTGCTTGCCGACGTACTGCTTGGTGATGAGCGTTCCGGGGTGGTCGGGCTCGAAGGTGTTCTTGAGCCGGATGGCGATGCCCGCGAGCTCCATCGGCTTCGCCGCCTTCGGGTGGATCGCCTCCATGCCCACGTCGGCGAGCTGATCGGCGACGTCGTAGTTCGTCATGCCGACCACGACCGCGTTCTCCGCGCCCACGAGCTGCGGATCGGCCGAGGAGAGGTGGAACTCCTTGTGGATGACCGCCTCGTCGGCCTTGATCTCGACCGCGACCTTGCTGAAGGTGACCTCGGAGTAGCCGCGGTCGAACTCCCGCATGATCCCCTCGACGCCCTTCGTGTAGCCGGTGACGACCACCACCTGGTGCGCGAGGTCGATCCCCTTGAACGAGGCGTGGATGCGCTCGTCGATCGTGAACGGCTCGTCGTCGTCGAAGCCGGTGAGGTCCATGAGCGAGGCCGCGACGCCCTTCGCCTTCAGGATCTCCACGCTGTTGAAGGCGCTGTGCGCCTCGCCGATGGCGGCGAGCATCTCGCGCGCGGCGAGGAGCACGCTGTCGCGCCGGAGGTAGCCGCTCGCGAGGACGTGGCGCATCGAGTCGAGGTACGCGCGCAGCTCCCGCATGCGCCGCTCGATGAAGCCATCGGCGCGGGCGAGATCGAGGCCGAGCGGCGCGAGGCCCGCGTTGATCTCCTTCAGCTGCCCGGTGAGCTTCTCGAGGGCGCCCACGTAGTCCGCGCCGTTCGCGAAGCGCGCGTACACGCCGGGCTCGCCGGTCTTCTTGTGCTCGAGGAGCTGGTTCGTCACGCCGGCGTAGGCGGACACGACGTACACGCGTCCGTGCACGCGCTTCGGGTCGCGCAGCATGATGTTGCGGAGGACATCCTCGAACGCCGACATCGAGGTTCCACCGATCTTCTCGACGCTGATCATCGAACGGGTCCCGCGGGGCTGGAAGGTGTTGGGTTCCGGGCGAAAGCCGGGATGATACCAACTGTGGCCGGGATGGCGACCCCCCTGGGGCGCGAGCGGCCGACCGCCGGGGTCCGGGAGCCAGGTGAGACCGTTCCGTCGGGCCCTACAGCTCGTTCAGATCGTCGAGCCACTGCGGCCAGTGGTTCGAGGGCGAGGCCATCGAGGGCGGGTCGATGCGCGCGAGATCCGTGCGGATCCGCTTGAGCCGCTGCGCGACCGACTCCTCGTCACCCCACCACTGCAGGAACACGTCGATCGCGTCGAGGAACAGGCCCGCGCTCGAGCTCACGAACACGGGCCGCTGCCCCTGCTCCAGATCGACGAGCAGCACGCGGCCGCTCCCCCGCTCGAGGACGAACACCGCGGCGGCCGGCTCGTCGCCCCACGACATCGGGTCGCGCATGGAGCCGAGCACCCAGCCCGCCACCACCCCCGCCCCCTCGGCGGCGCCGCCGGCGAACTGCTCGAGCGTGCGGAGCCGCCCGTCGGCGAGCTCGGAGGTGAAGAAAGTCGGGCCGGTCCAGCCCGGGATGCGGACCTCGCGCGGCACGCCGCGCAGCGCGAGCGTGCGCGCGGCGGCGCCGAGGTCCGGGTACTTCTCGCGGAGGCGATGGCGCTCGGTGACGACCACGGCGCGCATCATGCCATGACCGGGGGGTGGCGCGAACGCGCAGCCCGGAACCACCTCCAACCACATTTCGCGCCGCGAGCGCGAGCGCGAGGCAGGAGGAAGGTGGGCTCAACGCACGACGGAGGAGCCGGTCGCGAGCCGCACCGCCTTGCGCAGCCCCGGGAAGCGAAGCCGCAGGGCGGCCTCCTCCGGCGCGAGCCACGCGTGCTCGGCGTGCTCGTCGGAGATGCGCACCTCGAAGCCCGGCGGGAGCCGGGCGGCGAAGGCGGTCTCCTCCGCGAGCCGCAGCGCGCCCTCGGGGAGCCGCGCCAGGGCGGGATCGATCCCGAAGGCGTGCCGGTAGCCGAGCGGCTCGACCGGCACGTCCGCGCCGGTCTCCTCGTGGAGCTCGCGCCGCGCCGCCTCCGCCTCGCGCTCGCCCGGCTCGATGCGCCCGGTCACCGGCTGCCAGAAGCCGCCGCGCGCCTCGCTGCGGCGCAGGAGCAGCACGCGTCCGTCGGCGCCGATCGGCACGACCGAGATCGTGCGCAGATCCGGCGCCGCGTCGGCGCGCGCGCGCTCGAGGGCCTCGGCCGCGTGGGCGGCGAGCCGCTCCTCGACCTCCGGCAGCTCCGGCACCGCCCTGCCCCGCTCGCGCAGCTCGGCCTCGAGGCTCGTGACCCCGAGCCTCGGATCTGCGATGCCGCACGGCACGATCACCTGGAAGTGCGTGAGGTCGGTGCGGACGTTGAACGCGAAGCCGTGCGAGGTCACCCAGCGCGACAGGTGGACGCCGATCGCGCCGACCTTCTTGCGGCCGATCCAGGCGCCCCTGTGCTCCGCGTGCCGGCCCGCCTCGACCCCGTAGTCCCCGCAGGTGCGGATCATCGCCTCCTCGAGCGCGGTGACGTACCGGCGGACGTCGGGGCGGTCGTTGAGATCGACGACGGGGTAGCCGACGATCTGGCCGGGCCCGTGGTAGGTGACGTCGCCGCCGCGGTCGGTGTCGTGCAGCTCGAAGCCCTGCTTCGCGAGCCAGGCCGGCGCGGCGACGATGTTCGCCCGGTCCGCGCCGCGCCCGAGCGTCACGACCGGCGGGTGCTCGAGCAGGAAGAGGTGGTCGATCCCGGGCGGCGTCGCGGCTCGCACCGCGTCGCCTGCGAGGCGCATGAGCGCGAGGCCGTCCTCGTACTCGACGCGGCCGAGCCTGTGGACGAGGAGCGTGCGCACGTTCGTGGCGCCCGTCATGCCCGCGCGGGCGCGGGCTCCTCGCCCTTCTTCTTGCGCTCGGGGGGCTTCAGCATGTGGATGGGCTCGCCGAGCGCCGTCTTGCAGGCCTCCATGAACGCCTCCGGGAGCGTCGGGTGGGCGTGGATGGTGAGCGCGACGTCCTCGAGGTAAGCGCCCATCTCGAGCGCGAGCGTGGCCTCGGCGATGAGATCCGCCGCCTCCGGCCCGACCGCCGTCACGCCCAGGATGAGCTTCGAGGCGCGGTCGGCGACCACCTTCACGAACCCTTCGGTGTGGTGGATCGCGATCGCGCGGCCGAGGGCGCCGAACGCGAACTTCCCGGTGATGGGATCGTGCCCCTGCGCGCGGGCCTCCTCCTCGGAGAGCCCGACGGTACCGATCTCGGGGTCCGTGAAGATTCCTCCCGGCATCGCGACCCAGTCGCGCGCGGACTTCATCCCGGCGATCACCTCCGCCGCGATCTCGCCCTCCTTCGACGCCTTGTGCGCGAGGAAGGGCCCGCCCGTCACGTCGCCGATCGCGAAGACCGACGGCACGCTCGTCCGGTACTGCGCGTCGACCTCGATGCCCTTCGGCCCGACCTTCACGCCGATCTTCTCCAGCCCGAGGCCCTCGGGGCTCGGCCGGAACCCGACGGCGACGAGGATCTTGTCGCACTCGATCGTCGTCTCCTTCCCCTCCACCTCGACCTTGACGGCGAGCGCGGCGCCCTTGCGCTCGAAGCCCTTGGCCTTCGCGTTCACGTGCACGGTGACACCGCGCTGACGGAGGTTCTTCTGCACGAGCCGCACGGCCTCCGGGTCGATGCCGGTGAGGATGTTCGGCAGCGCCTCGAGGAACGTGACCTGCGAGCCGAGCTTCGCGTAGACCGTGCCGAGCTCCATCCCGATGATCCCGCCGCCGATGCAGACGAGCCGGTTGGGCACCTCCGGGAGATCGACGGCCTCCTTCGCGCTCCACACGTCCTTGCCGTCGAACTTGAAGCCCGGGATCTCGACCGGGCGCCCCCCGGTCGCGACGATGAAGGCCTGCGCCTCGATGCGCGTCCGCTCGCCGTTCTGCTCGACGTCGATGGCGGTGGGCGACACGAACGTCGCCGTCCCCTTCACCACCTCGACGCCGTTGCCCTTCTCGAGCAGGCCGACCCCGCTCGTGAGCTTCTTCACGACGCCGTTCTTGAACTCGCGCAGCTTCGCGACGTCCACCTTCGGCTCGCCGACCATGATGCCGCGCTCGGCCGCGCCCTTGATCTCGTCCACGAGGTTGGCCGCGGCGATGAGGGCCTTGGAGGGGATGCACCCCCAGTTCAGGCACACGCCGCCGAGCGTCTCCTTCTCGACGAGCGCAACCTTCTTCCCGAGCTGCGCGAGCCGGATGGCGGCGGGGTACCCGCCCACGCCGGCGCCGATGACGACGGCGTCGAAGGTCTTGGTGGCCATGGAGCGCTCTCCTTGGTGAAGTCCCGCGGGTGAGATGTAACCGCGCGAGCTCGCGCGCGCGGGGACTCTATCGGCGGCGAGCCGACGGTCAACACGAAAGCGGCTCCCCCGAGAGGGACGGGGCGCTCGCTCAGCGGGTGCGGGACCGCTTGCGCCGCCGCGCCTCCTCCTTCTCGGAGAGGACGCAGTGCACTTCGGGCGCGATGCCCGAGAGCCGCTGCACCACGGCGGCGGCGGCGGCGAGGCCGAACGCGCCGGTGACGAACGCCGCGCTGCCGTAGACCTTCGGGCCACGGCGACGCTCCTCCGTCCCGCGCGGGCGCGCCCCGGGGACACCGTCCCCATCGCCCGGCAGCGCGAGCGTCTCGCGCGGCGTCTCGACCGACCAGACGGCGAGGACGCCCGTGGGCTGGGCGGCGGAGATCCCATGGCGCCGGCGCAGGTACTTGCGGACGTCCTTGGCGAGCTGATCGGTGTGCGACTCGCACAGGTCGGTCACCTGGATGGCGGTGGGATCGAGCCGGCGCGCGGCGCCGAGCGAGGTGACGATCGGGATGCCGAGCGCGAGGCAGCGCTGGATGACGTGGAGCTTCGCGACCACGGTGTCCATCGCGTCGACGACGAACGACACGCCCGGCGGGACGATCCGCTCCGCGCTCGCCTCGGAGTAGAACTCGGCGATCGCGTCCACCCGCACGGCCGGGCTCACCCGGGCGAGCCGCGCCGCCATCTCCTCGACCTTGAGCGCGCCGAACGCGCCCTCGAGCGCGTGGAGCTGCCGGTTCGCGTTGGTCTCGTCGACCCGCTCGCCGTCGACGAGCGTCACCCGCCCGACGCCGGCGCGCACGAGCGCCTCTGCGGTGAAGCTCCCCACGCCGCCGACGCCGAGCACGACCACGTGCGCCGCGGCGAGCCGCTCCATGGCCTCCGGCCCGAGGAGGCGGGCGGTGCGGTCGTGGCGGGGCGAGACAGGACTGCGAGAGGGGGCGCAGCCGGAGGAGGCTGCGCCGGAGCGAGCGGGGGGACCGGGGGGGCGCGCCGTCTGCGTCCCCCCGGCAAGATGACGCGTGTCCATGCGCGCGTCGTTCTACGCCCCTAGCGCCCGAGCCGGAAGAGCGCCCGGGCGTTCTCGCTCGTGAGCGCGTCCACCTCCGCGAGCGTGCGCCCGGTCGCGCTCGCCACGGCGGCGGCGATCTCCGGCAGGAAGGCGGGCTCGTTCCGGCCGCGGTGCGGCCGCGGCGTCTGATCCGGCGCGTCGGTCTCGAGGAGCAGCCGCTCCGGCGGGACCGCCTGGACGGCGGCGATGGGGCGCCGCGCGCGCTCGTAGGTCACGGGGCCGGCGAACGAGAAGTGGAGGCCGAAGCGCAGGTAGCCCTTCACCTGGTCGGCGCTCCCCGAGAAGCTGTGGAGCACGCCCCCCGCCGGCAGCGGCGCCTCGTCGAGGAGCGCGAGGAGCGGCTCGTGGAGCTTCAGGCAGTGGAGCACGACCGGCAGCCGGTGCCGGCGGGCGAGGGCGAGGTGCGCGCGGAGCACGCGCACTTGCCGCTCGAGCGGGGCGCCGGCGGCGACGCTCGGCCCATCGAGGCCGCACTCCCCCACGGCCACCGCGCCGCCCTCGGCGAGCGCGGCCTCGAGCGCCGCGAGGTGCCGCGCGTCGTCCCGCGGGTCGAGCTCGGGGAGGAGCTGCGGGTGGACGCCGAGCCCGAAGTGGACACCCGGGGTGCTGCGCGCCCAGCCCGCGAGCCCCGCCCAGCCGTCCGGACCGATCGCCGGGACCACGAGCTCCGTGACGCCCGCCGCCCGCGCGCGCTCGACGACCCGATCGCGATCGGGCGCGAACTCGAGCTTGTCGAGGTGGCAGTGGGTGTCGATCAGCGCGGGCCTACGCCATGTGCATGAAGAGCAGGTTCGGGTCCTCGAGCGTCCGGATGATCTCGTAGCAGAACGCGGCCGCCTCGTGCCCGTCGATGACGCGGTGGTCACTCGTGATCGAGACGTGCATCACGTCGCGAACCACCACCTGCCCGTCCCGCACGACCGGCGTCGGCCGGATGCGGTGCACGCCCAGGATGCCCACCTCGGGGTAGTTGAGGACCGGGGTCGCGAACATCCCGCCGAGCGCGCCGAGGCTCGTGATGGTGAACGTCGAGCGGCCCATGTCCTCGGGGCGCGCGCGGCCGGCCTTCGCGTCCTGCGCGAGCCGCTCGATCTCCCGCGCGAGCTCGACGAGCGAGCGCCGATCGGCGCCGCGCACCACCGGCACGACGAGCCCCGCGTCGGTCGCGGAGGCGATGCCGATGTCGTGGCGGCGGTGCACGACGAGCTCGCCCCGCTCGTCGTCCATCGTCGCGTTGAGCCTCGGGAACTTCCTCAGCGCGGCGACGACCGCCTTCACGATGAACGGGAGGAACGTGACCTTCACGCCCTCGTCCTTCGCGGCGGCGGCGATCCGGTCCTTCACCCGCGCGAGCTCCGTCACGTCGCACTGCTCCACGAAGGTGAAGTGCGCGGCGGTCCGCTTCGAGCGGGCCATGTTCTCGGCGATCCGCTTGCGCACGCCGCGGAGCGGCACGCGCTCCTCGACGCCGCCGCCCTCGGGGCGGAGCGGGATGGGCGCCGGGGCCGCCGCCCGGGCCGGTGCGAGCTCCGTCACCGGAGCGGCCGGGCGCTCCGGCCGGCCGTGCCCGTTCGTGCCGTTCCGGAACGCGGCGAGGTCGTCCTTCGTCACCCGCCCGCCCGGCCCGGAGCCGGCCACCGCGTTGATGTCGATCTCGAGCTCCCGCGCGAGCGCGCGCACGGCCGGTGTCGCGAGGGCCTTCTGGCCCGCGGGGCGCGGCGCGGCGGCCTTCGCGGCCGGAGCGTCCACGCCGGGCGCGGCGCTGCGGGCCGCCGGCGCCTCCGTCCCGGCCTTCGCCTGGGCCGTGGCGGGGGCGGACGGGGACGGCGCCGCGCCGTCGAGCTCCAGCTCGATGAGCGGCGCGTGCACCTTCGCGACGTCGCCCACCTTCCAGAACAGCGTCACCACGCGCCCGCGCTTCGGCGAGGGGATGACCACCGTCGCCTTGTCGGTCATCACCTCGACGAGCGGCTGGTCCTCGGCGACGACGTCGCCGGGCTTCACGAACCACTGCTGCACCTCGGCCTCGACGACGCCCTCGCCGATGTCCGGGAGCTCGAGCTTGTACGCCATGGGTTCGGCCTCGCTTGCCCGGGGGGCGGCGTTAGTACGACACGACCTCGCGGATCGCCTTCAGCACGCGCGGCGCGCGCGGCAGGTACTCGTTCTCGAGCGTGTACGGGAACGGCGTGTCGAACCCGGTCACGCGCGTGATGGGCGCCTCGAGGTGGAGGAAGCACTTCTCCTGCAGGATCGCGGCGAGCTCCGCGCCGAAGCCGCAGGTGCGCGGGGCCTCGTGCACCACGATCGCGCGGCCGGTCTTCTTCACCGACTGGACGAGCGTGTCGGTGTCGAGCGGCTGCAGCGAGCGCAGGTCGATGACCTCGCAGTCGATGCCCTCCGCCTCCGCCTCGCGCGCGGCCTGCTCGACCTCGTGCCACATCGAGCCCCACGCCACGAGCGTCAGCGCCGAGCCCTCGCGCGTCACCTTCGCCTTGCCGATCGGCACCTGGTACTCGCCCTCGGGCACCTCGCCCTTCGCGGCGCGGTACACGCGCTTCGGCTCGAAGAACAGCACCGGATCCGGATCGCGGATGGCGCTGATGAGCATGCCCTTCGCGTCGTACGGGTTCGAGGGGACGACCACCTTGAGCCCGGCGGTGTGGACGAAGTGCGTCTCCGGCGACTGCGAGTGGTAGTGGCCGCCCTTGATGCCGCCGCCGTACGGCGTGCGGATCACCATCGGGCAGGCGTACTGGCCGCCGGAGCGGTAGCGGTACTTCGCGACCTCGTTCACGATCTGGTCGAACGCGGGGTAGATGAAGTCCGCGAACTGGATCTCCGGGACGGGCCGGAGGCCGTAGAGCGCCATCCCGACCGCCGTCCCGATGATGCCGCCCTCCGCGAGCGGCGTGTCCATCACGCGATCGGCGCCGAACTCGTCGTAGAGCCCCTGCGTGGCGCGGAACACGCCGCCGAACTTCCCGACGTCCTCGCCGAGCACCACCACGTCGGGGTCGCGGCGCATCTCGAGGCGCAGGGCGTCGTTCACCGCCTGGATGATGTTCATCGTCGGCATGCGGACCTCTCGGGCGTTCAGGCGTCGGAGTGGCGCGGGTTCGCGACGCGCGGGTCGGCGGCGACCGCGGCCTCGAGCTCGGCGAGCTGCTCGCGGAGGAGCGGGGTCGGCTCGGCGTAGACGTCCTCGAACAGGCTCTCGAGCGGCGGCTTCGGCGCGAACGCCTCCGCCTCCTTGAGGACGCGCTGCAGCTCCTCGCGCACGCCCGCGCGGATCCGCTCGTCCGCCGCGTCGTCGAGCGCGCCCCGGCGCGCGAGGAAGCGGCGCATGCGCAGGAGCGGGTCCTTCTGCTTCCAGGGCTCGACCAGCTCGGCCGGGCGGTAGGCGCGCGGATCGTCGGAGGTCGAGTGGCCCTCGACGCGGTAGGTGACGCACTCGATGAGGGTGGGCCCCTCCCCCGCCGCGGCGCGGGCGCGGGCGCGCCGCGTCGCCGCGTGCACGGCCAGGAGGTCGTTCCCGTCGACGCGCTCGCCGCGCATCCCGTAGGCGATGGCCTTCTGCGCGATCGTCTCCGACCCGGTCTGCCGCTCGCGCGGCACGCTGATCGCCCAGCCGTTGTTGCGGCAGATGAACACGACCGGCAGCTTGCGGACCGCCGCGAAGTTGAGGCCGGTGTGGAAGTCGTGGGCGCTCGTGCCGCCCTCGCCGAAGTAGGTGATCGCGACCATCGGATCGCCCTTGAGGCGCGCCGCCCAGGCGGCGCCGACGGCGTGCGAGATCTGCGTCGAGATGGGCGAGGAGATCGACGTGAAGCGGCCGGGCCGCCACGCCTCGTGGCACGGCATCTGCCGGCCCTTCATCGCGTCGCCGGCGTTGCCGAACAGCTCGCAGAGGAAGGTGACGAGCGGCATCCCCCGCATGAGCGCCGCGCCGTGCTCGCGGTAGCAGGGGAAGATCCAGTCCTGCTCGTCCATCGCGGCGGCGGAGCCGAGGATCGAGGCCTCCTCGCCGATCGACCCGATGTAGAAGCCGATCCGGCCCTGGCGCTGGAGCGTGATCATCCGCTCGTCGAGCGCCCGGTTGAGGACCATGAGCTCGTAGAGCTTCAGCACCTCGGCGTCGGACAGCGTCACCTCGTCGGGCGGCCCGACGAGCTCGCCGTCCTCGGCGACGAGGCGGTACAGCGGGAACTCCTTCACGAAGCGGCCGGGCTCCCACTCTCGGTGGTTGCCGCGCTGCCGCCTCGGTACCGCCCCCACCTCGTGCTCTCGGCGCATGCGTCGCTCCGGTCAGGGACCAGGGGCTCGCGAGGCGATCTCGCCCCTCAGGAACAGCTCGGCGGCGCGGTAGCTGGACCGTACGAGCGGTCCGCTCGCCACGTACCGGAAGCCGAGCGCGAGGCCCGCCTCCCGCCACGCCGCGAACTTCTCGGGCTTCACGAACTCGACGACCGGCAGGTGCCAGGCGCTCGGCCGCAGGTACTGACCGAGCGTGAGGATCTCCACGCCCGCCGCCCGCAGGTCCTTCATCGCCTGGAGGAGCTCGTCCTCGGTCTCGCCGAGCCCGACCATGATCGAGGACTTCGTCACGATCCGCGGGAACTCGCGCTTCATCCGCGCGAGGACGCCGAGGGTCTGGTCGTAGCCGGCCTTGAGATCGCGCACGACCGGCGTGAGCCGGCGAACCGTCTCGAGGTTGTTCGCGAACACGTCGGGCGCGGCCTCGCCGACCGCGCGCACCGCCGCCGCGTCGCCGCGGAAGTCCGGCGTCAGCACCTCGACGAGGAGGTGCGGGATCGCCTTGAGCCGCCGGATCGCGTCGGCGAAGTGGCCCGCGCCGCCGTCCGGCAGGTCGTCCCGGTCGACGCTCGTCACGACGATGTAGTCGAGCCCGAGCTTCGCGATGGCCTCGGCGAGGTGGCGCGGCTCGTCCGGATCGAGCGGCGGCGGCTGGGCCGCCGTCTTCACGTTGCAGAAGCGGCAGCCGCGGGTGCAGACGTCGCCCATCAGCATCACGGTCGCCGTGCCGCCGCCCCAGCACTCGGCCACGTTCGGGCAGTGCGCCTCCTCGCAGACCGTGTGGAGCTCGAGCCCCTTCACCGTCTCGCGCACCTTCTGATAGCGCTCGCCGCCCGGCACGTTGACCCGCAGCCAGCCGGGCTTCCGGGCGCTCATCGGCACGCCCTGCTCCCGGAAGGCCTGGAGGATGGATCTCGGGTCTTGCGGCGGCTCGCCGGCGGAGCCCAGGACGGGCAGGCTGCTGCGCGGGGTGTCGGACATGTTGCCGCGCGGGATGTAGCGGTGGACTGGCGCTGGGTCAAGACGCGGCGCTCAAACGGGCGACCGCCGGGCGAATCCTGGGCACTGGGGGTGCAACCTGCATGCTATAGTTTCCCGGCCCGCCCCTTCTGGGCGCCCCCTCTTCGCCGAAGGAAGAAGCGCTCGAATGGCGGAGTCCCCCAGCGAACCCACCCGCATCCTCATCGTCGACGACGACACCTCGGTGCGTGACGTCATCGCGGTCCTGCTCGGGGAGGAGGGCTACGCCGTCACGGCGGTGTCCTCGGCGGAGGCCGCCCTGGACGCGGCTCGGCTGAGCGAGTTCTCGCTCGTGATCAGCGACGTGCGCATGCCGGGCAAGGACGGCTTCTGGCTCCTCGACCGGATCCGCGAGCTCCACCCGGACACCGCGGTCATCATGCTGACCGCCTTCGGCGACACCGAGGCCGCGGTCGAGTGCCTGCGGAACGGCGCGGCCGACTACCTCCTCAAGCCGCCCAAGGTCACCGATCTCATCCGCGCCATCGAGCGGGCCCTCGGGCGGCGGCGCCTCGAGCTCGCGCGCCAGCGCTACCGGCGCAGCCTCGAGAACCGCGTGCGCGAGAAGACCGCGGAGCTGTCGCGGACGCTCGGGGACCTGCAGGCCACCTACTCGCAGACGCTCTGGTCCCTCGTCGCAGCGCTCGACGCGCGCGAGCATGAGACGAGCGACCACTCGCAGCGCGTCGTGCGCTACACGCTCGCGGTGGCGAAGCGGCTCGGCCTCGCGGAGAAGGAGCTGCCGGACATCGGCCGCGGCGCGCTCCTCCACGACATCGGCAAGATCGGCGTGCCCGACGCGATCCTCCTGAAGCCCGCCAAGCTGACGCCGGCCGAGTGGGCCGAGATGCGCAAGCACCCGCAGATCGGCTTCAACATCCTGCAGTCGGTCGAGTTCCTCGACGTGCCCGCGCAGATCGTGCTCTGCCACCAGGAGCGCTACGACGGCGGTGGCTACCCGCGCAGCCTCGCTGGCGACGCGATCCCCATCGGCGCGCGGATCTTCGCCATCGCGGACTGCTTCGACGCGATGACCAGCGACCGGCCCTATCGCAAGGGCGGGACGGTGGACGCGGCGCGCGCCGAGATCGCGCGCTACTCCGGGACGCAGTTCGACCCCCGCTGCGCCGACGCGTTCCTGTCGATGTCCCCGGACGAGCTCGCCGACCTGGCGCGCACGACGCAAGCCCGGCCGATTTGAGTTGATCAAGCACGTGACGGAAGCGGGTTGTAACGCGTCAGCAGGGAGGGGCCCCGTCGCGAAGCGACGGGGAGGGACGCAGTCCCTCCCGGCGGGGAGCCTTCGCGTTCCGGCGAACGCCGGCGCGAAGGCTCACGGGCCCCGCCGAGCAGGGGTGGGGACCCCGACGACGGCGGCCAGCCGTCGGCGGGGCGGGGGCGGCAGCCCCCGTCAGACGACCGGTGATCTGGACCGCGCCTATCGGGTATAACGGGCGCGTGTCCGAGCCCGACAGCGCGCAGCCGGTGAGCGGGCCCCTCGTCGACGGACAGGGGCGGAGGATCCAGTACCTGCGGCTGTCCCTCACCGACCGCTGCAACTTCCGCTGCTCCTACTGCGCGCCGATGGGGCCGGACCGGCAAGAGGATCCGCTCACGAGGCCGGAGCTCGCCCGCGTGGTCGGGGTGTTCGCGAAGCTCGGCATCCGGCGCGTGCGGCTCACGGGCGGCGAGCCGACGCTCCGCCGCGAGCTCCTCGACATCGTGCGCGACGTGAGGGCGACGCCGGGGATCGAGGAGATCGCCCTCACGACCAACGGCCACGCGCTCGCGACGCACGCGACCCTGCTGCTGGACGCGGGCGTCTCCCGCCTCAACGTCTCGCTCGACACGCTCGACCCGGCGAAGCTCCAGCGCATCTCCGGCCGCGCCGCGACGCTCGAGCGGATCGTCTCCGGCATCGAGGCGGCGTTCCGCGCCGGGTTCGACTCGGTGAAGCTCAACGTCGTCGTGGTCCGGGGCGAGAACGAGGACGAGCTCGGGAACCTCGCGCGCTTCGCCTGGCGCTTCGGCGCGACGGCCCGCTTCATCGAGCTCATGCCGTTCGGCCCGGGGAAGCCGGTGCCGACCTCCGAGGTGAAGGGGCTCCTCGAGGCGCAGGGCATCCGGCTCGAGCCGGACGCGACGCGCGGCTGGGGGCCCGCCTATCACATGCGCGGGACCTCGGACGCCGGGGGCGTGCCGGTGAGCGGCCTCGTCGGCTTCATCGGCGCCATGACCGAGAACTTCTGCGACGGCTGCAACCGCGTGCGGGTCGGCGCCGACGGCTCCCTGCGCGCCTGCCTGGGCGGCCGGGATCGCGTGCCGCTGCGCGAGCTCGTCCGCGGCGGCGCCTCCGACGAGGAGATCGCCCGGGCGGTGCGGACGGCGCTCCTCGCGAAGGGCGAGAAGCACGAGATGCTGAGGGGCGGCGCGGGGCTTTTGCCGATGATCGGATCCGGCGGCTAGCGCTGCGGCGCACGCTGCCTGCCTGCGCCGGGCAGGCTCGTCACTGCGCTGCTCGGCGTACGGAAGCAGTACGCCTGCGCTGCTCGTTCCTCGCGTGCCCGGCTCGGCGACGGCATCGTGTGCCTCGCCTCCGCTCGCCCAGAACTACGGGCTCGTGCGCCGCTACGCTGCGACGCGCGGGCGGATGTTCGCCCTGATCCAGTCGATGATCCCCTGCGTCGGCGAGCCCGGCAGGAACACCTCGGCGACGCCCTTCTCCTTCAGCTTGGGCACGTCGTCCTGCGGGATGATCCCGCCGCCGAAGACCACGACGTCCTTCGCGTCCTTCTCCCCGAGCAGCTCGACCACCGCCGGGAAGAGCGTCATGTGCGCGCCGGACATGATGGAGAGGCCGATCGCGTCCGCGTCCTCCTGGATGGCGGCGGCGACGATCATCTCCGGCGTCTGGTGCAGGCCGGTGTAGATGACCTCGAAGCCTGCGTCGCGCAGGGCGCGGGCGATGATCTTGGCGCCGCGGTCGTGACCGTCCAGGCCGGGCTTCGCGACGACGATGCGGAGGGGGCGCTCTTTCGCGGGGCTCATGCCTTCGTCTCCATCGGGAAAACGACGAGTTCCAGCGGCTTGAGTGGTGTACCGCAACTCCAGCAGGGCCGCCACCGGGGCTCCCGCGGGGGAAGAAGACCGCTCTGCTCGACGGCGCAGCCCCGCGAGCCGTCCGCCCTAGAACCGACCGTCCTCCCGGTAGGTGCCGTGGACCTTCCGGAAGACGTCCGAGATCTCGCCGAGCGTCGCGTACGCCTTCACCGCGTCGATGACGGGCGGGACGACGTTCGTGCCCTCCCGCGCCGCGCGCTCGACGGCGCCCAGCGCCGCGGCGGCTCGGGCCGCGTCGCGCGAGGCCTTCACCTCCCGGAGCCGCTCCACCTGCCCGCGCGCCACCGTCTCGTCGATCTTGAGGATGGGGATCGGCTCCTCCCCCTCGGTCTTGAACGCGTTCACGCCGACGATGATCCGCTCGCCCGCCTCGATGTCGCGCTGGTAGCGGTAGGCGCTCTCCGCGATCTCGCGCTGCGGGTAGCCCTCCTCCACCGCGCGCAGCATCCCGCCCATCTCGTCGATGCGCCGGATGTGCTCGAGGGCGCGCCGCTCCATCTCGTCGGTGAGCCACTCGACGTAGTGACTCCCGGCGAGCGGGTCCACGACGCGGTCCACGCCGGACTCGTGCGCGATGATCTGCTGCGTCCGGAGCGCGATGGTCACCGCCTCCTCGGTGGGGAGCGCGTAGGTCTCGTCGAGCGAGTTCGTGTGGAGCGACTGCGTGCCCCCCAGCACCGCCGCGAACGCCTGCAGGGCGGTGCGGACGACGTTGTTGTAGGGCTGCTGCGCGGTGAGCGACACGCCGGCGGTCTGGGCGTGGGTGCGGAGGAGGAGCGACTCCTTCTTCTTCGCGCCGAACCGCTCCTTCATGGTGCGCGCCCAGATGCGCCGGGCGGCGCGGAACTTCGCGACCTCCTCGAAGAAGTCGTTGTGCACGTCCCAGAAGAAGCTCAGCCGCTGCGCGAACGCGTCCACGTCGAGCCCGCGGTCCACGCACTCCTGCACGTACTCGATGCCGTCCGCGAGCGTGAACGCGAGCTCCTGGACCGCCGTCGCCCCGGCCTCGCGGATGTGGTAGCCGGAGATCGACACCGGGTTCCAGCGCGGCATCTCCCTCGCACAGAACTCGATGACGTCGCAGTTCACCTTCACCGCGGGAGCGGGCGGGATCATCCACTCCTTCTGCGCGATGTACTCCTTCAGCATGTCGTTCTGGAGCGTGCCGCCGAGCTTCGCGCGCGGGACGCCCTGCTTCTCGGCGACGGCGACGTACATCGCGAGCGCGATGACCGCGGTCGCGTTGATGGTCATCGAGGTCGTGACGTCGCCGAGGGGGATCCCGTCGAAGAGCAGCTCGAAGTCGCGCAGCGTCGAGATCGCCACCCCCTCCTTGCCGACCTCGCCCCGGCTCATCGGGTGGTCCGCGTCGTAGCCCATGAGCGCCGGCATGTCGAAGGCGGTCGAGAGCCCGTTCACCCCGTGCTGGAGCAGGTACTTGAAGCGACCGTTCGTGTCCTCCGGGCTCCCGAAGCCGGCGAACTGGCGCATCGTCCAGAGCCGCCCGCGGTACATGGTCGCCTGCGGGCCGCGCGTGAACGGGTAGCGGCCCGGGTAGCCGACGTCGCGCAGGTAGTCGGTCTCCCGCACGCTCGCGGGGTCGAGCACGTCGGGGATGGGGATCCCGGAGTCGGTCTCGAAGCGCGCCCTCCGGTGCGCGAGCTTCCCGAGGACCTCGGAGAGCTCGCCCTGCGTCCAGGACTCGCGCTCGGCGAGGATCCTCTGGAGCTCCTCGCGCGCGAAGGTCGGGTGCTCGGCGCGCGTGGGCGCGGACGGTGTGTCCTTCCGGTGGGTGGGCGCCTTCTGGCCGAGATCCTTTGCCGCCTTCGCCATGCGACCTCCGAGCGCGGGTGCCCCGGACATCTAGCCGGCGCGCGGGAGAGACGCAGGGAGCCCGGCGGGGGCGCCAGACGAGCGAGGCGGCGGCTAGGGCGGCGCGCCGCGGCGCGTCAATACTGGCCGTACAGGTACACGGCGGGCATCACGCCGAACGCATCGAGGTCGCGCTCCTTGAACAGCACGTCGGCCTTGCCCGCCGTGTAGAGGAGGTTCAGCTCGGCGCCGACGAAGACGTGCCGGTAGCCGAGCGCCGCGCCGAGGACGCCGCCGGTCGTCTGCACGAAGCCGCTCGAGTCGGTCCCGAGCAGCTTCGCCTGCGCGGCGCCGCCGTCGTAGACGATCGGCAGATCCGGGATCACCTGGACCTTCCAGCGCGTGAGGGTGTAGCGCGCGCCCACGTAGGTGTGGGCGATCTCGCGCCACTGGCGGCCTGCGACGAACGCGAGCTGGTAGTCCGTGAGCCCCGCCTCGCCGTGCAGCACGTTCTCGATGACGTCGCCGAACGTGCCGAGGTCGCGCGTTCCCCAGCCGACGAGCATCGTGCCGGCCCAGCCCTCCGTCGTCGGATCTCGCGGGCCGAACGCCTGCCAGCCGAGGTCCAGCCCCTTCGAGTCCGGGCCCCAGTGGACCCCGCCGTCGAAGCCGGGCGCGAAGCCATAGCGCGCGGACACCTCCGTGTGCGACGAGAGCGGAGCGACGAGCGCGAAGCGGAACGCGGCGTCGACGACCGGCTCCACGTCGGCGGCGGTCCAGCACGAGCCGCTGCCGTCCGGGCAGGCCGTCGCCTTGGAGCGCAGGTTCTCGGCGAGTTCCCGGCCGTCGCGGACGATCGCGGCAGCCTGGGTGTTCACCTGGTACCCGGAGCCGAGCTCGGCGCGGAACGCGCCCTTCGGCGCGACGCGGCCGGTGTTGCCGACGAAGCTCGGGGCCGCGCAGGCGCTGGCGGCGAGGAGCGTCACGATCGCGAGGAGGCGCATGCCCCGGATGGTAGCAGGTGGCGCGGCCCCGTTGCCGCTTCGCTGCCTCTCCCACCGCGCCGTACGCGCTTGACCGCTCGCGCGCGAGGCCCTATAAACCCGCGTTCTCGAAAGCCTCTCGGTGAGGTAGCTCAGTCGGCTAGAGCGAGGGTCTCATAATCCCTAGGTCGAGAGTTCGATTCTCTCCCTCACCACTCCGAACCAAGCGAATTCGACAGGAAAGACGGGCGCCTAGGGCACACCCCTGGCGCCCGTCTGTCTTTGTCCGATCGGCGCAGTAACCTCATTCCCCAGCCATTCCCCAGGCGCGGAGAGGCCATGCCGAACGAGACGAAGGGCGGTCACTGGGAAGCGTGCGAGGTCCGCGGGCTGCGCATCTGGCGCGATGCTGACGGCCGGCGGAGCTACCACATCCGCAAGAGCATCGGCGGGAAGCGGTACGAGCTCGCGACCGGCGCGACGAATATCCAATCCGCGATCGAGCACCTCCGGCGTTTCGAGGTGGACCCGGAGCGGTACGACCCGCGGGGCGACGCGCGAGAGGGCGTCTTCCTCACGGAGGAGCTCGTCACGGAGTACCTCGCCTACTCCAAGGGCGAGGGCAACTCCGCACCGTGGCGCCGCAAGCAGAAGCACATCCTGGCGTGGTGGGGCGACCGCCTCGAGCGGATCGACCTCCGGCGCGCGAGCCTCCACGATCACATCCTGCCGGCGCTGAAGCGGAAGGACGCGACCGCGAGGCATCACCGGGTGGCGGTGCTGAAGGGCCTCTTCACGTGGCTGCGGACCGAGGCGCACCGGATCACGACCGCCGAGGACCCCGTGTTCGGCCAGCTCAAGGTGCCGCAGGCGAAGATCGCGCAGCTCACCAGGTCCAAGGTGGTGCCGCGCGATCACGTGCTGCTCGTCGTCGAGCACCTCGCCGCGCCGTGGCGGGACGCTCTCCTCCTCCAGGCCGGCACCGGCTGGCACACAACCGAGATCCAGCGGTTCGCGGCGGAGGGGTCGATCGAGCCGCTCCCGAAGCACGCCGCGCAAGAGGGGGTCGCGGGCGTCGTCGTCTGCCCGATGCGCAAGAGCGGCGAACCGCAGCGGACGCGCGTTTCCCCCGACGTGCTTGAGGCGGCGAAGCGGCTCCGCAAGCACGGGGCGATCTCGCGCGAGTGGTACGACCGCGCCGTGAAGGGCGCGTGCGCCGTGGTGAAGCGCCCGGACGGCGAGGCCGGGATCCCGGCGTTCACCCCGGGCCACCTCCGGCACTCGGTCGCGTCGTGGGCGATCGACGCCGGCGCCGACCCGGCGCAGGTCGCCGCGTTCCTGGGGCACCGCTCGCCGCGGACCACGCGGAAGTTCTACGCGACGCACTCGGCGCCGACGAAGGTGCCGACGCTCGCGTGACAGGCTCCCGGAGTAGGCTCCGGGACGGCAGGGGGCAGGGCCGGCCAGCCCGGCGCTTTCCCGAGGCGCCAGCCCCCGCCCGCTTCATCCTCGCTCGGGACCGCTTCTCGGGAGGCGGTATGAGTCGCGATCGGAAACCGGATCGACGCCCACGCGCGCGCCCACCCGCGATCGTGCCGTCGCGCGGCGCGGCGGCGCTCAGCCAGGCGCGGCAGATCGAACTCGCGGACCACCTCGCTGGAGCACTCGACGTCCTAGAAGCGGCGCAGGTCTTCTACGCGATCGAACACTGGTTCGCGGCGCTGGGCGTCTACACGCCCGAGGTGCAGGACGACGCCGAGACGTCGCGCCGCTGCTGCGCGGAAATGGAGGTGCACGCGCGGGGACTTCGCGACGCGATGCGGGGCGAGACCCTCATCGACCGTGCGGGGCTCTGTCGGGCAGCCGGCATCGAGTGGCCGGACATCGAGAAGTTCCTCGAAACAATCAGCCAAAGCGCGGCGCGGCTCGCGGAGGGACCGCAACCGCGTGGAAGGGGCGGCGCGCCTCCGGTCGAGTGGCGCGAGGACCTGATCGCGCTCGTGCACGCGCACTACCCGCGCGGCAAGGCCACAGCGACGCGATACGGGCATTTCGAGAACACGATCGAGCTGCTGCTCGGGTACTTGGGCGAGGAGCTCGAGGATCTCCACGTGCAGATCGTCCGCACGCTGGCGCGAAAGCCTCACTCACCGTTCATCATGCAGGTTGACGATCCGCGAACAGAGCCTCGTCGGTACCTGCCGTGGAGCGCGGGCCACCTGAGAATGGTGCGGCCGGCATAATTCGATCGTGCCGCCCGAATTGCGCCCCCTGTAGTGGCGCCCGGCTCCCGGCAGTATCGGGAGCATGAACGCTAACGCTACCCCGGACGCTCCGAGTCCGCTGCGCGCCGCGCGGCTCCGCGCCGGCATGAGCATGGAACAGCTCGCCGTGAAGGCGGGCATCGGGCGCGCCACGCTGTACTGGGCGGAGAAGGCGCCGCACCGGATGTCGGACCGCACCTTGCGCGCCGTCGCAGCCGTGCTGGGCCTCGAGCCGGCGGAGCTCCGGCCATGAACGCGCGCAAGGTCGCCGTCGCCGGCCTCGCGCTCACCTTCCGCGAGGCTGCAGCACTCCTCCGGATCGACCGCAGTTCGACGCTGCACGAGCTCATCCGCGCCGGCCGCCTCCGCCCGGTCCCCTGGGGCAAGGGGCAGCGCATCCCGCTCGAGCAGATCCAGGAGCTCGCCCGGACCGGCTTCACGGTGAGCGGGAAGCCTTCCCGCGCTCGTTCGACCCCGCGCCGTGCGCCCGCCGCGGGCGTCGGAGCTCGCATCCGAGCGATCGAGGTGGGGTCGTGAAGCGGGTTCGCGCGGTACTCGTGGGCGATGACGGGGTGTTCCTCGTCTTCACGGACGGAACGATCGCGCGCCTCCTCCCGAGCGGCCACCCTCGTCCGGGCTGCGCGCACGCGACGGCGACGCGTCGACGGGAGCCGTGATGCCGAAGCGCCTGCTCGACGATTCGTTCCTCAGCTCCCCCTCGATCGCCGCCGTGTCGCCGCGGGCACAGGACGCGTTCCCCCGATTCATCCTGCTGGCGGACGACTTCGGATGCTTCGACGCGAACCCCCGCGTCCTCCTGGGCAAGGGCTGGCCGTACCGCGAGGACGTCACCGCTGACGACGTCGCGGCGTGGCTCGACGAATACGAGCTCGCCGGGATGGCGCTGCTCTGGGACGAGGCCGGGCGGCGGTGGTGCTACCTCACGGGTTGGCACGGCGTGCACGGGCAGAAGCCGCGCGACGAGTACCACCACGAGAAGGCGCCGCGCGGCTCGAAGCGGAAGACGCCGCGGCCGCCCGGGTGGGACCCCGTCACGCGCACGACCTGGAGGGCGCGCGACTCGGCCGCAGCGCCGTCGACAGAAATGGCGAGTGATTCCGTTCCCGCGCGGGAAACTTCCGGGAACGAACCGGGAGCCGCGTCTTTCCCGGTTACGCAGCTTCAGCCGCAGCCGCAGTTGCAGTCGAAGTTCCAGGCGCAGGCGCAGAGCCAGCCGCAGCCGACGCGCGCGCGAGCGGCGGAGCTCGGGCCGATGGGCGCCGACTACCGCGCTTGCATCGAGAGGGCGCTCGGGAGAGGTCTCGCACTCGGGAGCATCGAGGAGGCCGAAGCACTCGAGGCGCTGCTCGAGACACGCGGCGTTGAGCGCGCCGCAGCCTGGACCGTCGCGACGCTCGAGAGCCGTCCGGAGAAGCATCGTCCCCGGTCGATCGCGTGGTGCGTGGAAGTTCTGCGGGACCTGCCGCCACCGCCGCCAGAGCGCCCCGCCGAGCCAGTTGGCTGCGCGGAGTGGGCAACGATGCTGGCGACGTTGCAGGAGGAGCGGCCGCGTGAGCTCGTCGAGCACTGGCTCGCTCCGCTCCGTGGCCGGCTGCGCGAGGGTACCCTCGAACTCGAAGCTCCGGACGAGTTCCATCGCGCGTTCGTCGCGGACAACTGCACGCCGCTCCTGGTCGGCCTCGCTCGCGAGGTCTTCGGCGGCGCGGTCGCGATCCGATTCATCGCCGCCGGCGAAGCGCAGGAGGCTGCGTGAGCCACGGCACGACGACCGAGGCGCTCGAGCGCATCAGGGCGATCACCGCGCGCGCCGCGCAGGAGGCCGCAGGAGCGGCGATCCTCGACGACCCGCGCCCGCCCCCCTCGCCGGAAGGCGATCGCCCCGCAGAGGCGAAGCCAGGCCGCGCGGCGCTCTCCCTCGAGATGGGCGACGTTCGGGCGAGGGAGACGGCGTGCACGCGGCTGCGGGCGCTGCTCGCTGGCGGCGCGTGGCGGAGCGCGCTCGAGCTCGTCGAGGCCGGCGGGCTCAGGTACGGCGGCCGGCTCCACGAGCTCCGCCGCGGCGAGGACGGCGGGCCGCCGCTCGAGGTCGAGAGCGAAGTGCGGGAGCACAACGGCAGGCGCGTGTGGTGGTACCGGGCGAGGGATCCGCGATGACGTGCGCCGTCAGCCGCTCGCATCGACGTGCGAAGCGCACGCACCGTGCCGGGGGGTGCCGAAGGTACTTCCTGAGCGGGGAGCGGTACGCGGGTGCGCAGACGCGCCCGAACCGACTAAGTACCCGGCTTTTCTTGTGTTAACGAGGCCCGTTTAACGGGCGCGGAGGGTACGTGAAGCCAGGAAAGTTCGCCGCGCAAATGGGTGTGAGCCCTGCGGCAATCTCGATTGCGTGCCGCAACGGCAGATTGACCGAGCGCTCCATCAGCCGCGACGCTCGCGGCCGCGTCGTCGACATCGACCCCGTCGAGGGCGCGAAGGAGTGGCGGAGCACGAAGAGCCGCCTCTCGCACGCCGAGTTGAAAGGGAAGCGCACCGCCGCGAGCGCCACCGGCCCGGCGAGCCCGGCGGAGGAGGAGCGCGCCGCCGCCGCGGTGACGCGCCGCCTGGCCGAGCTCGTCGCCGAGCTACAGGCCGACACCCTCGAGCACGTCGTGCGCTACCTCCCGGACGTGCTCGAGGGCGCCGCCGAGGCGATCCAGGCCGCGGGCCGCCCGGGGACGGCGGCGGAGATCGCGAAGGCACTCCGGCTCGACGAGGGGCTCGACGGGACGGTGCTCATGCTCTCCGCCGCGATGCTCGAGGCGGTGGGCTCGACGGACCTGGAGCACGAGTCCATTCGCGAGCTCGCGCGGGCCGAAGGCCGCGAGGCGGTGCTCGGGTACCCCAGGATCTTCAAGGAGGCCAGCGATGGCGACGAAGGCTAACGGCAAGGTGCAGCTCGTCCAGGTGAGCGCTGACGAGGCGCTGGGCGCGCAGATCGCCGCGACGATGCTGCGGATGGCGATCGAGGCGCTCCGCTGCGGCGGCTACGCGCCGGCGCCGGAGCAGCTCGCGCAGCTCTCGAGGGAGGTGACGCGGACGGCGCTCGCGATGGGGAAGATCATCGCGGACGACGTGCACGGCGGATCTCCATTCCCCGACGACGTCGAGATCGACGATGCCGCGGAGCTCGGCACGCACGCGCTGATCCGCGAGGTCCTCGGGCCTGCGCCGATGGCGCACTGACCGGAGGCGAGGAACGATGCGCATCGACTTCTGGGACGAGCTCCGGGGCGGCTGGCGCTACGAAGTGCCTGCCAGGCGGTGGATGCACAACGAGGTGACGATCGTGCTGCTCGTCATCGAGGACGCGGGCAGAGTTCGGCACGGTGCGCCGCCCTACTACGTGCGCCACCTCGGCAGGCGCTTCTACTCGCTTGAGGAAGCGAAGCTCGCGATCGAAGGGAAGGCGCCAACCGCGCGCCGCGCGCAGTGATGGGCGAGCACGTCCAGCAGCTCGCGCGCTTGCGCACCGCCACGGCGACGGGCGTACTGCCGCGCGACCTCGGGATCTGGGCGCTCGACCTGCTCGCCGAGCTCGAGCCCGCGGCGGAGCGCGTCGAGCGGCGCAACGAGCTCCTGCACGCCGCCGCCGCGCGCCTCTCGGGCTCGACTTGGGCTCGGGCGCGGCGGCTCGAGCGCGAGCTCGCCGAGCTCGACGCCTTGCCGCGGCGGCGCACACGCGCCTCGGACGACGACGGCATCCGGGAGGTCCTTGCACGGGCGCTCGAGGCGGACCCCGAGACACCCCGATCGCTCCGTCACCTGTACCGCGTTCTGGCGCGCTGACATGCGCGGTGGACATGTCAGCGGGGCTCGGTGCCACGCAGGGAGCATGCTGACTCGCACGTTCGCGCTCGAGATCGAGCGCGCCACGAAGGACGGGAAGCCCCAGAAGCGCTTCCCCGCCAGCATCTCCTCGGACGTCCCGATCTCGCGCCGAACCTGGGATGGCGACTGGACCGAGATCCTGAGCCACGCGAAGGGCGCGGTGGACCTCGCCCGCGCGCCTCTCCCGCTCATCGAGGGCCACGATCGCAGCCGCACGAACATCGGGATCGTGGAGGGCCTCCGCGTCGACGGAGGGAAGCTCCGCGGCGAGCTCGTCCTCGGCTCGAGCGCGCGCGCCGTGGAGCTCGCGCAGGACATCGCCGATGGGATCGTGCGGAGCCTCAGCATCGGCGCCGAGATCCTCGAGGAGAAGCGCGACGAGAAGGCGAAGCGGGTCACCGTCACCCGGTGGCGACCACTCGAGGTCTCGATTGTCTCTACCCCCGCCGACGTGACCGTCGGCATCGGCCGAAGCGCCGCAAGGAGCACGCACATGGACGAGCAGACCACCACCACGACCCCCGCGCCCGACGCCACGCGCGCCGCCGCTCCCGCTCCCGAGGCTCTCGCCGAGCGCGAGCGGATCACCGAGATCAGCGCCCTCGCGACCCGGCACGCCCTCGGCGACGCATTCTCGCGAGACCTGATCGCGCGCGGCGTCACCCTCGAGCAGGCGCGCGGGCTCATCCTCGAGCGCCTCGCGGCGCGGGACGAGGCGAACCCGATCGCGTCGCACCTCAGCGCGGGCGAGCTGTTCGGCCGCGGAGAGAGCAGGCGTTCCGCGATCACGCCAGGGAACGACTACGCCGAGGACTTCCGCCGCGCCACGGTCGACGCGCTCCTCCTGCGCGCCGGCATCCGGGTGGAGAAGCCGCACGCGGCGGCTGGCGACGTCTCGGCGAGCGTCTACGACATCGCGCGCACGTGCCTCTCGCGGTCCGGCAAGAGCGCCTCGCGCTGGTTCGGCGGCGAGGCCCGCGGCCCCGAGCTGCTCAAGCGCGCCGCGACCACCTCGGACTTCCCGGCGATCCTGGAGGGCGCGCTGCACGCGACCATCCGCAAGGGCTGGGAGGACGAGCCGTCGTCGCACCGCGCGTGGGTGCGAGTCGTGCCGTTCGCCGACTTCCGCGAGGCCAAGCGCCCGATCCTCTCCAGCGCTCCGGACCTCGACAAGCTCGGGGAGCACGCGGAGTACCGACACGGCTACTTCTCGGACGAGGGGACCGGCTACTCGATCTCCAAGTTCGGCAAGATCGTCGCGCTGAGCTGGGAAAGCCTCCTCGCGGACAACTTGGGCGCGTTCTTCCGCGTCCAGGGCGCGCTCGGCGCCGCGGCGAGGCGGCTCGAGGCCGATCTCACCTACGGCCTGTTCGCGCTGAACAGCGGCGCCGGCCCGGCGATGCCGGACACCAAGGCGCTGTTCCACGCGGACCACGCGAACCTGACGAGCTCCGGCGCGTTCGACGCGGCGCTCCTCGGGGCCGGGCGGACGCTCCTGCGTAAGCAGAAGTCCCTCGCCGCCGTGGGCAGCACGGGCGGCTACCTGAGCCTCGTGCCGAAGTTCCTGATCGTCCCCGCCGAGCGCGAGACCGCGGCCGAGGTTCTCCTCGCGAACGCGTCCCGACGCGTGACCGCCGAGAAGGCGACGGGCGAGTGGATCGCGAACCTGGAGCTCGTCGTCGAGCCTCGCCTGGCGAACACCGCCGCCTTCCTCGCCGCGGACCCCGCGCAGATCGACACGATCGAGCTGGGCCTCCTCGAGGAGAACGTCGCCGGCCCTCACATCGAGACCGAGCAGGGGTTCGGCACCGACGAGTCGCGCTGGAAGATCCGGCACACCGCGGGCGTGAAGGCGCTCGACCACCGCGGCATGGTGAAGATGCCGATCTCGCCGTAGCTCTCCGCCCGTCCGGCACCGACCATGGTTCCGGTGCCGGACGAGCCAGCGAAGAGGCCGCGCGGCCCGACCTCGAACGCGCCCACGTCCTTCTCTCCTGTCGGACCTGTGCGCGAGGCCGCAACCCTTGGCCCCGGCCGGCGGGCCTGGCTTGCCCGCTCGTGTCGCGGGAGCCGGCAGCGGACACGTGGACGCGGTGAACCAGGCATGAGCCCCTGCGCGCCCAGGGGGAAGCACCGCTGGCGCATTTCTCTGCCCCGGAGTTCACGCGTTGACGCCCGACGTCGGCGAGGTGGTGCTCGGCCACTACCAGGTCGTGAAGTCGATCGGCTACTGCGACATGCCGTGGCTGACGTACGGCGGCCGCGACGTCCGCGACGGCTCGGCGGTCGTCCTGCGGATCGCCAACCCCGATGCCAGCAGGGATCGTTGGAGAACGGACGTCCCCGGGCTCGAGACGCCCACGAAATGGGCGGAGGCCGTCCTTGCGCGGGAGGCGAGGGCTCTGTCGCGCCTCGACCACCCTCGCATCTACTCGCTGCGCGCCTCGGGTCCGGGCATCAATGCGACGGAGCGACTCTGGGCCCCCAGCCTCGACAGACCATTCGCCCTCACTGGTGGACATCCCGAGATCGCTGCACTCATCGTGCGGCAGGTGGCGGACGTCCTTGAGCACGCGCACTCCCGTGGAGTGTTTCGGCTGGTGCCCACCTCCGACGGCGTTAGGCTCGGCGACGACGGAGGGTGCAAGCTCGTCGATTTCCGGCTCGCGATGATCCTCGACGATGATCCCGCCGCGCCCAAGCTAGAGCACCTGCGGCGACAGGAGTTGCATCGCTGGGGCGCCGGCTTCGCTCACCGGGAGGCCCTACAACGGGCCGTGTTCGAGGACTGGGGAGCCGATCTCGCGGGTGGTGACGCGCGGACCGAGGTTCTCTGCATCGGCGCTCTGCTGTCCACCCTGATCTCGGGCTTCTACCCGCGCTTCGGTGGACAGAGGCTCTTCGGCGGGCCCGGAGGTATGCGCTTTCTCGGCTCGCCCGCGCTGGCGAGGTTCGTCGAGCGCGCCTTGTCGCTGGATCGGGCGAAGCGCCCGTCGAGTGCCGCCGCCGCCCGGGACGAGCTCGATCAGATCCTGGGCGAGGTCGGCATCGTCGATGCGGACGCCGAGATCGCGGCCCTCGTCGCGGATCGCGAGAGCTACTTCCGGTCGTTCCCCGCCCGCATGTGGGCCGCGCTCGAGTCGTCGCCCGGGGCCCTCGCGCGGCGCGGCGCCGAGGGCGCCAAGCTGTTCGAGGAGCTGCGCCAAGCGGCGTGCCGCGCGGCAAGGTGAACACTCGGGCGGGCACGTCGACGAGCGCGCCCGGGCGGTGGAACGACGAGGCGTGAGCGCCTCGACCGCCGACGAGCCTCGCCCGCCCCGCCTCACCCTCGACTCTCCGATCCGCTGCGAGCGGCTCCGCGGCGTCCTCTCCGCGCGATGCTGCGTGCTCCGCCAGCTCGTCGCCGCGAGCGGCCGCACGCGCCAGACGTCGAGGGGGCAAGGGCCCCTGTACCCCTCATGCGACGGGTGCCCGCAGGGCGTCGAGGTTCGCGCGGCTGCAGAGGGCGCGGCCGCGCTCCGATGGCGCGGTGCCGGACCGGGCGGCCGGTTCGCGCGCGAGCGCGAGGACGGCGCGGCGCAGGAGGCGGCGCGCCGGCGCCTCGAGCTCGCGGGGATGCTCGACGACGCGCCCACGCTCGACGCGCCGCCGATGGAGGACGAGCTCGGCGACGTCAGTTGAGGACCACCCTCACGGAAACCGCTGCGCCGCAGGCGTGGGCGCCGGCACGCACCTAAAAGAAGCGTCCCGCGTTGACAACGTGCGTACGCACGTTCTAGCGTGCGCTTCATGGTCGACGAGCCGAAGGTGATCACGGTGCGCATCACGCGGGACCAGTACGCCGCGCTCCGCGAGGAGGCGACGAGGCGTGCGATCCAGGCCGGCGGCAAGGCCGACGCGTCGGCCATCATCCGGGAGCTGATCGCCCGGTGGATCGAGGAGTCGAGGCCGAAGAAGCGCGGGAAGTGAGCGAAGCGGGCGCCTCCGGTGCGGGAACACCGAAAGCGCCCTAACCACGGCAGCACAGGAGGGTGCAGCGATGGCTACCGGTAAGGGTACCCGAACCGAGACGTGGAGCGACACGCGGGCGAGCTGGCGCGCCGCGCACGAGGCGCTGATCGAGCGGTTCCGGCCGTTGTACATCGCGGAGCTCGAGCGGTTCGCGGAGACGCTCCGGCCTCGGTTCGAGGCGGGCGAGCTGCGGGGCTACATCGACGAGCTCGATGACGGCGCCGGCAGGGACGTGCGCCTCCCGATGGACCGGCTCGAGGATCTCTGCGCCGAGTACTTCGGGATCGCGGTGGGGCGGCGCTGGCGTGACTTCGACGACGAGGACGCCGATCGCCTGACGGCGCAGCTCATTCTGGCGGCGAGCCCCGCCGGCGCCGCAGTGCTCAACAGCAACAACCGCGGCGTGACGCTCCCCGCGCTCGCGACGTGGGCCGTGACGAGGGACGTCTTCTCTGTCGCGATCGTCCGCGGCTGGCGCGTGCCGGACGAGGCGCGGGACGAGTGGACTCCGGAGCCCCACATCATCGCCACGTGGGCGAACGAGGTCCGGTCGTGACCGCCGCCAGGAAGACGCGCCAGCCCTTCGCGCACGCCGCGGACCTGCCCGACGCCTACCGCGAGCTCGCCGGCGTGCTGCGCGACCTGGAGCAGCGCCGGCACCCGTTCCCCGACCCGAAGAACGTCCCGATGCTCTCGGCCGGCTCCCTTCTGGACCGGGCCGACGAGATGATCGCTGACGCGAAGCGCCTGCGCTCGGCGGCGCGCCGGGTCCAGATCGCGCAGTGGGGTCGCCACGCCGGACGCGCCCGCGCGTAGGCGGCGCGAGCCGAGGAGGAGGGGCCGCTCGGGAACGGGCGGCCCCTCCATTCCCCAGCTATTCCCCACCCTCCCCGCCAGGGACGGCCACGGACGGCCCCATATCCTCGCGAAATCACACGATCCGCCTGAGCCACAGGACCCCGAAATGCGACTCATAATCCCTAGGTCGAGAGTTCGATTCTCTCCCTCACCACTCTCCAGGGCCGCCGCGAGGCGGCCTTTGTCTTTCCGGGGGAGTCGGGGGGCCGGCCCCCCCGACTTCGAAGTCGGGAACCGGCGGCTGCTCGCCGCAGGCGAGCGCAGGCGCGAAGCGCCGCCGCCGGTCTCATGATCCCTAGGTCCTCGCACTACGGCGCATCAGCCGCAGTCGCTTGAAGGGTCCCCGAGTAGACGCCCCGAATGCAAGACCGCACGGCCGCCGGGCCGTGCGGTCCTTGTCTCCGAGGGCTTGCTCTTCCAGAGTGTTGCCGCGCCGCCGGTCAGGGCAGCGGGAACGCGCGGAACGTGCCGGCCGTCCCGGTCGGCCCTCGCGTGAGGAGGAAGAGCGTGCTCCCGTCCTCGCTCACCGCCATCGCGACCGGGGACTCGCCCGCGCCGATGGTGAAGGAGAGCGCGGTCGCGTCGGCGGTGTACGGCGTCGTACCGAGATCGGTGCGCCGGAAGACAAAGGCCGTGTCGGTCGCGTTGCGGGCGAGCGTGTAGAGCGTGGTGCCGTCGGGCGACAGGGCGACGGTGGGCGTGCCGCGGTCGCCCTGGAGGCTCACGGCCCCCAGGAAGTTGAAGTTCCGGTCGTACACGGATGAGCCCAAGACGACTCGGCTCCCGTCCCCGCTCACGGTCCACTTGTCCGCTCCGAAGAGCGTCTGCGTCACGTTCTGGACCTTCGAGGCGGTGTCCACGACGTCGTACGTGGTGAGCTTGTACCGATCGTCATAGAGCAGCACCCGGCTCCGGTCGCGCGTGAGGAGCATCTTCGGGCTGTGCGCATCGAAGTACACCCCACGCGTCAGGTCCGGATACCAGAGGGTGTCGACCCACTGCTCCGAGTCCAGGAACAGGATGCGCCCGTCGTTGAACGACGCCGCCAGGTCGTACCGAGCGTAAGAGGTGGGGTATCCGGTCTGCTTCCGGATGGCGAAGGTGGCCGGGTCCACCTCGTAGAAGACGGCCGACGGCGTCCCGGTGTTGCCGGAGGTGACGAGGAGCGTCTTCCCATCGGCCGTGACGTACCCGCCCGTCACCGCCGGCGCCTGGAACGCGTCCTGGCTCCACGCGCCGGAGGCGAACTTGAACCGGCGGACCTCGTCCCCGGCACCTGAGAGGAGCACCGCCTGCCGCTCGGGGTCGAGCGTCATCCGCGTGGGAGAGGTGGTGAGCGTCGCCGAGTAGGCCGCGTAGGTCGGCGCGGGCAGGACCACCAGCTCGGACGTCGCCCGCGCGAGGCCGAGGGAGTTCTCGATCGAGACCGGCACCCGCGCCGCCGCGGCCTGCGTCGGCGCGGTCACGCGGAGCTCGGTGTCGCTCACCACCGTGCCGGTGACCGCCTGCGAGCCGAACAGCACCGGAAGCGTGCCGCCGCTCCCGAAGCCGCTGCCGCGGACGATCACGTCGGGGCTCCGGCCGACCCAGGTGGTGTATGGGGCGACGTGCGCGACGTCCGGCAGCGCCAGGGCGAGGTTCGCCTTCACCGTCGCACCGGCGACGCGCGCGTCGGCCGCCTGGACCGTCACGTTGGCCGTCTGCGCCCCGTTGGCGAGGCCCGCCAGCGCGGCGGGGACGAGGTCGAGCGTGACGTCTCCCCCGCCGGCGCCGCTCGAGGGCGTCGGCTGGACCCATGCCGCCGAGCTGGACGCCGTCCAGCCGCCGTGGCTCGCGAAGGCATCGCCGAGGTTGCTCGTCACGGTGACGGTGCGGGTGAGGTCCGCCGGCGCGGCGGCGACGCCGACGGTGTACGAGGCGCTCGCCGGGGCGCCGAGCTTCGGCGCGAGGGCGACCGTGAGCGACACCGGGACCGACGCCGTGGTGACGCCTCCTTGCGTCGTCGCGACGGTGATCGTCCCGCTGTACGTGCCGTTCGCCAGCGCCCACAGCTTCGCCGGGTCGAGCCGGACCGTCAGCGACGCGTCCGCGGCGAGATCGCCCGTGGCCGGGATCACCGAGAGCCAGTCGGCCGTGCTGGTCGCCTGCCAGAGGTGGGTCGCGCCGCTCGCGGCGTCGAGCTTCGAGTCGAGGAGGAGGGGCAGGTCGAGGCTCGCCGAGGTCGCCGCCTCCGTCACGCGGGTCGTGAGGGTGCCGCCGAGCGCGAACGCCGGCGCGACCTGGTACGACGCGGAGATCCGCGACCGCACCGAGCCGGTGCCGTCGCGCAGGACGAGGCTCGCGGAGTAGCTCCCCGGCGGGCGCACCGCGGCCCCGACCTGCACGTCCGTGGTCGCGGTGGCGAGCGTGCCCGAGGTGGCGGAGAGCACCAGCCAGTCCGTGGCGCCCGAGCCGGCCGGCTCGACCGCGAGGGTCCAGTCCTTGGGGAGGACGTCGGAGGTGAGCGTGATCGACTTCTGTGCCGGCGCCGTTCCGTCGAAGCCGGTGAAGGCGAGCGAGGTCGCGGAGGCCGCCAAGCCGGCGGTGACCGTGTACTGCACCGCGACGTCCTTGTAGACGACGGCGCTCCCGTCCTGCTTGCCCGTCACGAGCCGCAGCGTGGTCCGGTAGGTGCCGGCGGAGAGCGAGGTGGTGTTCACGCGGACCGAGAGCGTCGCGGAGGACGCGGTCGAGCTCACCACGTCGACGCTGAGCCAGCCCGGCTGCGAGATGCCCGGGGGATAACCGGCGAGGAGCCCGTCGCCCCTGAACGTCGCGGTGAGCGTCTGGGCCGCGGGGATCGGAGCATTCCGCTCCGCCGCGAAGACGAGCGAGGCGGTGCTCACTTGCAGCGAGTACGCGGTGCCGCCGCCCCCGCCCCCGCTGCACGCCAGCGAGAGCGCGAGCAGGGCCGCGCCGAGCGCGACGCGATGGCCGCCGGCCGAGCCGGACCTACGAGACGACGACGCCATGGGCCTCTCCCCCTTCGCTCGCGGGTGAACGTCGCACGAGCGCGCGGCAGGTTAATTCACCCAGCGTCGCGAAACCAGTTCGGGGCGTGGTCGGCGCGCGCGGCGGTGCGGTGCCCACCTTTCACGACGAGTCGCCGATGGACGGACAGCTAACCGGCACGCACCGTGGAGACGCGCCACCCGCGCTGGCGTGGCCCCTCGCGTCCGCTACTTCGCTCGTCCCAGTAGCACCCCGAGCGCAGGCGCAGCCGGATGAGGCTGCGCCGGAGCGAGCGCCGGGGGT
>NZ_JALCYY010000018.1 GCF_022690685.1 Anaeromyxobacter terrae
CGGCCCGCCAGGCGCCGCCGGCCCGGCCGGGCGGCGCGCCGCCGAAGAGCGCGGCGCACCCGGCGGCCCGCCCGGCCCCGTCGCCCCTCCCCCCCGTGCCGCCGCCGGCGCTCGGGAGCTATCCGCTCGTCGGCGACTGGCCGGCCGAGCCCTCCGGCAAGCACGTCACGCTCTCGGACACGGTCTCGCTCGACGACGCGCTCGAGAAGATCGCCGACGCGGCGGGCTGGAACCTCGTCCTCAACACCGGCAGGACCGGCAACATCCAGCTCGTCCTGAAGCTCCGCGACGTGCCGGTCGAGGACGCGCTCCGCGCCGCCCTGAGCGGAACGCAGCTCGAGGCGTCGCGGCGCCGCAACACGGTGGTGGTCGCGCCGTCGAGCGGACCGGTCGCGCGGCAGCCCACGCTCGTGGGGTTCGAGAAGCCGAGCGGGAAGCGCTTCACCGGCGAGTTCCAGGAGACCGACGTCGACGACGCGCTCCGTCAGGTCGCTGCAGCGGGCAGCCTCTCCATCGTCATCCCGCCCGGCGTGCGCGGCGAGGTGTCCGGGGTGTTCAACGCGACGCCGGTGGAGGACGCGCTGCGCGCGGTGCTCGACCAGGCCGGGCTCATGGCGGAGCTCCAGGGCGGCGTCGTGGTCGTGCGCGAGCAGCCCTTCGGCGGCTTCGCCGGCATCGGCGCGGAGGCGCGCAGGTCGGCCGAGCGCGCCCTGCGCGACGCGGACCGCGCCATGCGCGACGCCCAGCGCCAGTGGGGCGACGGGCGCGATACCGGCGAGGACGCCCGCGACCGCGTCGTGAACGGCGACGTCACCATCCGCAGCGGCGAGGAGGTCCGCGACGTCGTCGCCATCCGCGGCAACGTCCGCCTCGAGCCGGGCGCGACGGCGCGCGACGTCGTCGCGGTGCTCGGGAGCATCAAGCTGGAGGGCGGCGCGAACGTGCGCGACGCGACCGCGGTGCTCGGCAGCATCGAGGTCGGCCCCGGCGCGGTGGTGGAGCGGAACGCGACGAGCGTCGGCGGATCGGTCAAGCCCGATCCGCACGCGGCGATCGGCGGCGAGCAGACCAGCGTCTCGGTCCCGGGGCTCCCCGGCATCGGCGGGATCTTCGGGTCGAGCCTGCTCTTCGGCGGCGGCGACTCGGTGCTCTGGACGATCGGCCAGGTGCTCGCGAAGTTCGCGCTCTTCTTCGCGCTCGGGCTCCTCGTCGTCGCGCTCTTCCCGCGCCGCGTCGACTCCGTCGCGGGCACCATGCTCGCGAGCCCGTGGAAGTCGATCCTCACGGGCCTGCTGGGCATCGTCGCGACGCCGGTGCTCGCGCTCCTGCTCGTCGTGACGATCATCGGCATCCCGCTCGTCGCGGTGCTCGCCCTGCTCGTCCTCGCCGCCGGGGTGCTCGGGTTCACGGCCCTCGCCTTCCACGTCGGCCGCTCGCTCCCGCTCCCGCAGCGCGGCGCGTGGGTCCTGCAGCTCGCGATCGGCACCGCGATCGTCGTGCTCGTCACGCAGATCCCGATCCTGGGCGGGCTCGCCTGGATCGCCGCCGCCCTCATCACCTTCGGCGCTGCCATCCGGACGCGGTTTGGGCAGCAGGGGCCGGTCCTGCCGACCACGGTCGCGCCGAGTGTCTAATTAGACGGGGGCTGCGCCCCCGCCCCGCCGACGGCTGGCCGCCGTCGTCGGGGCCCCACCCCTGCTCGCCGGGTCCCGTGCGCCAACGCGTGGCGGCTTCGCCGCGAACGCGTCGGCGCCCCGGCGGGCTCGCTTTGCTCGCGGGGGCATGACCACGAGCCCTTCAAGCGCTGCGCCCCGGCTTCTTGCCGGGGGGGACGCACACGGGCCCCCCGGCTCGCTCCGTGCTCGCCTTGTCCAGTGCGCCGCCGCGTGACCTCTTCGCCGCGAACGCGGCGCGCTCCGGCGGGCTCGCTTTGCTGTCCTGTTCGCGAACCCAGTCGGCTGTTTCGGCCTCGGGCACCGCGCCCCGGGCGGCCTCGGTGCCTCTCGCCGCCATCGCGGTGGCGGCCCCGGCGGAGCACGGCGCTTGCCGGGCGCGAGCAACGATCGGCCGTCTAAGGCCGCGGCCGCGGCGCTCCGGAGGGGAGCTTCGCGAGCGCCTCGACCGCGGCGCGGCGGACGCGGCCGTAGTAGTCGCTCCGCAGCGCCTCGAGCCGCCCGGAGGCGGGCTCGTAGCGGAGCTTCCCCAGGGCGCGCGCGGCGGCGGCGCGCACCTCGGGCCGATCGTTCGTGAGCTGCGCCGCGATGACGGGCGCGGCCTCGCTCGCGCCCAGCGCGGCGAGTGCGTCGATCGCCTGCGCTCGGGCGGGCGCGTCCGGTCTCGCGAGGTAGGCCGCGAGCGGCGCCGCTGCGCCGGGCGCGCCGGTCCGGGCGAGGGCCGCGGCGGCGGTCGCCGCGGCCGGGCCGTCGAGCAGCCCCGCGAGCGCGGGCACCGCCTCCGCGCTTCCCGCCTCCCCGAGCGCCCGCGCGAGGGCGTCCGACCACTCCGGCTCGTCGAACTTCCCGGCGGCGGCCGCCTTCGCGAGCGCGCCGGCACCGCGCGTCCCCTGGCGGCCGAGCGCGTCGGCCGCGACGAGCCTCACCCTCGGATCCGGGTCCTCGAGCGCCGCGATCACGCGCTCGATCGCGCCCGGCGACCCGAGCTGGGCGAGCCCCTCCACCGCCCCTGCCCGCACCGGCGGCAGCGGATCGGAGGCGCGCTCGCGCAGGAGGCCGTCCGCACCGTCCGCGCGGAGCTTCCCTGCCGCCGCCAGCACCGCCCCGAGCTCCTCCGGCTCGCCCGCCGCGAGAGTCCCCGGCGCGCGCGCGGCGATCGCCGCCGCCCGGCGCATGAGCGCCGGTCCAGCCGAGGTCTGGCTGGTCCGCCCCAGGAACCGTGCGGCCGCGGTGCGGGTCGCCACGTCAGCGCGTCCCGGATCGAGCGAGGCTACGATGCGCGCCGCGGTCTCCGCCGTGGGCGCGCCGAGCGCCGCGAGGGCGGCGATCGCCGCCGCGGCCCCAGGGCGCCCCAGACGCGCGACGAACGGGCGGACCTGGCACTCGGCCTCGCGCGCCGCCGCCGCCTCCGCCGCCCGCTCAGCGATGACGGGATCCCGCGTCCGCTGCGCGACGCCGCAGAGGGCCACGCCGACCTCCGGCGCGGCCGGGAGCACCGCGAGCGCGTCGGCGGCCGCCGCGGCGATCCGCGCGGGACCGTCCGCAGCGACGAGCGCGAGCGCCGGCGCGGCGGCGGGATCTCCGAGCCGTGCGAGGGCCGCCGCCGCCGCCTCCGCGGTGGCCACGTCGCCCTCCGCGAGGAGCGCCTCCAGGAACGGTCGCGCGCTCCAGTCGCCCGCCTCGGCGAGGCCGCGCGCGGCCGCGGCCGCGAGCGGCGGATCCGGGTTCCGGTTCGGATCGACGAGCGGGAGGAGCCGCTTCACCGCGTCGGCGCGCGCGCTCGCGCCGATCTCCTCGGCCGCGCCGGCGCGCGCCGGGCCCGCGTTCGCCGCGAGCGCCGCGACGTTCCGCTCCCACAGCGCACGCGCCTCCGCCTCGACGGCCTCGCGCAGCGAGACCCCGAGCGCGTCGAGCGCCTCGGCGATCGCGGTGCGCGCCGCCGGTCCCGTCGTCCCGTACGCGCGCACGAGATCCTCTCGTCCGCCGCCCTCCGCGCCGAGCCCGACGAGCCCGCGGGCCGCTGCGGCGGAGACGTCCGGCGCCGGATCGAGGAGGAGCGCGCCCAGCGCCTCCGCCGCGCCGGGGCCGCCGCGCGCTGCGAACGCCTCCGCGGCGGCGCGGCGGACGAGCGCGCTCGGGTCGCGCTGGGCGACGAGGAGGACCGGGAGGTCGCCGCCGCGACCGAGCGCGCGCACGGCGGCGGCGCGCCGCTCCGGATCGGATGCATCGAGATCCCCGCGCGTGCAGGCGAGGGCGCCGAGCGCGGCGGCGAGGACGAGGGCGCGTCGCGTGAGCATGGCCGGGCATGCTCCGTCAGGAGCCCGCCCAGGCGCAAGGAGGTGCGCGTGCGACCGCCTCGGCGACGCGCCTCAGCGGCCGCGCCGGGATCCGCCCCGCGGCTCGCGGCGGCCAGCGGCCCCGGTCCGACCGCGGCCCTCTCGCGCGTCCCCGCGCGGCGGACGCTCGCCAGCACCCTGCGCGCGGCGGTCCTTCCGGCCGGACTGCTCCGGAGGGTTTGGACGGTCTCTCCGCTCGGGACGATCCGTGCGCCCCGCGCGATCCCTGCGGTCACCCCGGTCCGGACGGCCGGTCCGCTCCGCCCGGTCGCTGCGGTCGCCACGGTCCGGGCGATCTGCCCGCCCCGCGCGATCCCTGCGGTCACCCCGGTCCGGACGATTCGTCCGCTCCGCTCGGTCGCCGCGGTCCGGACGATCCACCCGCTCCGCCCGGTCGCCACGGTCCGGACGGCCGGTCCGCTCCGCCCGGTCGCGGCGTTCGCCACCCTCCGGACGAGCCGCGCGCTCCCCAGCCTCCGCCCGCTCCCCACCGCCGCGCGCGCCTTCCCCGCGCGGCGCGGGAGCCTCTGGCGGAGCCGGCGGCCCGTGGCCATGCCGGCGCGCCGCACGCGGGAGGTCCCGGGGCGGCGCCGTCGCCGCTCCGGGGGCGCCGCCGCCGAGCCCGACCGCGGCCTTCAGGGCGCGCAGCTCGACCGGCGTGAGCGCCCGGAACTGGCCGGGCCTGAGGCCTTCCACGGTCACGCCGCCGAACTCGGGCCGGTAGAGCCGCTGGACGAAGAGACCCACCGCCTCGCACAGCCGCTTCACGAGGTGGAAGCGCCCCTCCCCCACGACCACGCGGATCCAGACGTTCTTCTCGGCGCGCTCGTGGGGGACCGCCTCGAGGGCGCGCGCGGGTCCGTCCTCGAGCCGCACGCCCGAGACCATCCGCTCGAGCGCGCCCGGCGGCGGCTCGCCGCGCACCTTCACGAGGTAGGTGCGGCGATGGCCGTAGCGCGGGTGCGCGAGACGGTTCGAGAGCTCGCCGTCGTCGGTGAAGAGGACCGCCCCCTCCGCGTCGTAGTCGAGCCGCCCGACCGAGAACACGCGCTCCTTCACGCCGCGCAGGTACTCGAGCGCGGTGGGGCGGCCCTCGGGGTCGGACGCCGTCGTCACGCAGCCGGGCGGCTTGTAGAGCAGGTAGTAGCTCTTCGTGTCGCGGCGCGAGGCGAGCTTCCCGTCGACGGTGACGAGGTCGCGGTCCGGATCGACCCTCGACCCGAGCTGGGTGACCCGCTGCTGGTTCACCTTCACGCGTCCGGCGAGGATGAGCTCCTCCGCCTTGCGGCGCGAGGCGACCCCCGCCTCCGCGAGGAACTTCTGCAGGCGCACGCCGTCTCCGCTCGCGCCGCCCGTCATCGCTGCGCCTCCGGCCCCTCGTCCTCGTCGCCCTTCTTCTGGTCGTCGAGCGTGGCCTGCACCGCCTGGCTCTTCTCGTCGGCCGCCTCGATCGCGCGCTCGAGCTCCTCGAGGGCAGCGTCGCTCTCGGCGCGCTTCGCCTCGAGATCGGCGCGGAGCTTCTCGTCGGCGAGGTCGGCCACGATGCCGGAGATCCCGCCGTCCTGCGGCTCGGGCTGCTTCTCGACGATCTCGCGGTGCTCCTCGGAGAGCTCGTGGAACTCGCGCAGCGTCGGCAGCGAGGCGAGATCCTTTAGCGCGAAGAACTCGAGGAACTCGCGCGTCGTGCCGTAGAGCATCGGACGCCCGGGCTCCTCCTTCTTGCCGAGGATCTTGATGAGCTTCCTCTCGAGGAGCGCCTTCACGACCGCGCCGCAGTCGACGCCGCGGATCTCCTCGATCTCGGGCCGCGTGACCGGCTGGCGGTAGGCGATGATGGCGAGCGTCTCCAGCGCGGCGCGGGTGAGCCGCTGCGGCTTCACCTTGAGCCAGCGGCGCGCAAAGGCGGCGTTGTCCGGCGAGCTCCGGAGCTGCCAGCCCCCGGCGACCTCGTGCAGCACGATCCCGCAGACGCCCTCGCGGTAGTGGCCGGAGAGCTTGTCGAGGGCCTTCTCGACGCGATCGAGCTCGATGCCGGTCGCCTGGCGCAGCTCCTCCGAGGTGAGCGGGCGCTCGGCGAGGAACAGCAGGGTCTCGAGGATCGTCCGCACGCGGTCGGCGCTGAGCCGCTTCGCGGCCGCGGCGAGCTTCTCGAACGGCTCCTCCTTCTCCTCGTCGGCGCCGGGCGCGTCGATGGCGGCCGACTCGACCTCCTCGAGCTCCGGGTCGCCGGCCTTCGCATCCTCCGCGGCCTGCATCGCCTGGAGCTCGGCCTCGGACACCCCTCCCGCGGGCGCGCCGGCCCGCGCCCCCGCGCCGCCGCGGCCGGCGGGCTCCGCCGCCTCCGGGGCCGGCGCGCTCGGCTCCGCCTCGGCGGGCGGCGCGCTGGGGGTCGTCGAGTCGTCGTGATCCACGGTCATCGATAGTCCTCTCCCCCGGGCGCCGGAGCGTCGTCGCCGAGGGTGTCCTTCGCCTCGACGAGGATCTCCGCGCCGGGGCCGGCCTCGTCGAGCGAGGCCTGGAAGATCCGGATGAGCTTCAGCTTCGCCATCTCGAGGATCGCGAGGAACGTCGCGATCACGTCGGCGCGCGTGTGCCGCCGCTCGGCCGGGCCGGAGAGGAGCTCCTCGAACGTCGCGCGGCGCGTGAGGCGCAGCACGTCGGCGACGCGCGCGATGGCGTCGGTGATGGTGAGGCGGTCCGTCACCACCTCGTGCGTGTGCTCGGGCCGCGCGTGCTTGAGGGCGCGATCGAGCGCCTCGATGAGCTTGAAGACGGAGACGTCGGCGAGCCCCTCGGGCCCGTCCGCCGCCGCGGGCCGCTCGACCCGCGCCCTGCGGGCGAACACCGTGCGCTCGAGGATGTCGCGCTCGCCGAGCTCCTCGCCGGCGGCCTTGTACTTCTGGTACTCGAGCAGGCGCCGCACGAGCTCGGCGCGCGGGTCCACCCCGACGTCCTCCACGCCGGCCGCGTCCTCGGCGACCTCGGTCCTCGGCAGGAGCAGCTTCGACTTCATCAGCATGAGCTGCGCCGCCATGTGCAGGAACTCGCCGGCGATGTCGATGTCGAGCTCGCGCATCGCCTCGAGCGTCGCGAGGTAGCTCTCCGTGATCCGCGCGATGGGGATGTCGAAGAGATCGACCTCGTGCTCCTTGACGAGGTGCAGGATGAGGTCGAGCGGGCCCTCGAACGGCGGCTCCCCGGCGCGGAGCGGCGGGAGGGTGACCCGGAACGCGTCCGCAGCGGCGCGCGCGGAGGCCTCCTCGGCCGCCTGCTCGGCGCCGGCGGCCGCGTCGCTCTCCGGGTGGTGCCTTGCCATCGCTAAGGGACGCCCCCGTGCTCCTCAGGCGAGCTTCAGCTTCATCGCCCCGCGGACCTCGTCCAGCGTGCGGGCCGCCACCGCGCGGGCCTTGGAGGTCCCGAGCTGGACGAGCGCGTCGACGTCCGCCGGCCGGGCGAGCAGCGCCTCGCGCCGCTCCCGCATCCGCTCCTGCTCGGGCAGGAGCTTCTCGAGGAGCTTCTTCTTGCAGTCGACGCAGCCGATCCCCGCCGTGCGGCAGTTCACGTCCACCCAGGCGACGGTCTCCGGCTCGCTCGTCACCTTGTGCAGGTAGAAGATCCCGCAGACGTCCGGGTTGCCCGGATCCTGGCGGCGCTTGCGCGCGGGGTCGGTCACCATCCCCATGATCTTCTTCGTCGTCGACTCGGCGCTCTCGCCCAGGTCGATGGTGTTCCCGTAGCTCTTCGACATCTTCCGCCCGTCGGTGCCGAGGATCTTCGGCGCGGCGGTGAGGAGCGGCTGCGGCTCGGGGAACACCTCGCCGTAGTGGTGATTGAACCGGCGGGTAATCTCGCGCGAGAGCTCGAGGTGCGGGACCTGGTCCACGCCCACCGGCACGCGCGTCGCCTTGTACGTGATGATGTCCGCGGTCATGAGGACCGGGTAGCCGAGGAAGCCGTACAGCGCGAGGTCGCGGTCGGTGATGTTCTCGCGCATCTCCTTGTACGACGGGGAGCGCTCGAGCCAGCCGAGCGGCGTGATCATGCCGAGGAGCAGGTACAGCTCCGCGTGCTCCTTCACCTCGCTCTGCACGAAGAGCGTCACCTTCTGCGGATCGACGCCGGCGGCGATGAAGTCGACGAACATCTCCCGCTCGGCGCGCTTGATGACGCCGGGGTCGTGGTAGTTCGTCGTGAGCGCGTGCCAGTCGGCGCTGAAGAAGTAGCAGGTGTTCTCTTCCTGCAGCCGCACCCAGTTCGCGAGGGCGCCGTGGAGGTGGCCGAGGTGGAGGCGGCCGGTGGGCCGCATGCCGCTGACGACGATGGGGCGCTGTTCGGACATCGGACCTAGGTGGCGATCGAGAGGGTCAGCTGCTGGAGGAGGCCGAAGACGAACACGACCGGCGGGTAGATGAGCCCGCGGCCGAAGACGATGAGGCCGAGGAGGATGAACGGCGAGAACCGCGCGAACTGCTCCCACGCTGGCCTGAAGCGGTACGGCATGAGGTTCTCGGCGACGTGGCTGCCGTCGAGGGGCGGCACCGGCAGCAGGTTGAAGATCGCGAGCCCGGCGTTCACGATCATGAGCCGCTGCAGGAACTCGAGCGCGCCGCCGCCGGGCCGGACCGTCTCCGGAGAGAACCGGAAGATGAGGCCCAGCGCGATGGCGGCGATCGTGCCGAGGAGCAGGTTCGAGAGCGGCCCCGCCGCGCTCACGAGGATGTCCCCGGTCGACTGACGGACGCCCCGCCGGAACCGCGCCGGGTTGACCGGCACGGGCTTCGCCCAGCCGATCGGCGCGCCGAGGAGCGGCAGCAGGAGCGTCCCGATGGGATCGATGTGCGGCACCGGATTCAGGGTGAGTCGACCGAGGCGTGCTGCCGTGTCGTCCCCGAGTCGCCAGGCGGACCACGCATGGAAGAACTCGTGGAACGTCAGGGAGAGCAGGAGCACGATGAGGTTCAGCACCCGCTCGAGGATGAGGGCGTTGTCCAACCTAAAGCCTCGCAGGGAAAGGGGGTTCTTTAGCAGCACGGGGGTGGCCGGTCAACGCGGACGACGGCCGCTCGCCCCCTCGGAGCCGAAGCTGCGCGCGCGCGGCCGGGCCGCTTCAGGCCCGCGGGTGGAAGCGGTCGTACAGCCGCTTCACGTGGCTGCGATCCACGTGCGTGTAGATCTGCGTCGTGGACACGTCCGCGTGCCCGAGCATCGCCTGGACGGCGCGGAGGTCGGCCCCGCCCTCGAGGAGGTGGGTCGCGAACGAGTGCCGGAGCTTGTGGGGCGAGATGCGGCGCCGGATGCCCGCGGCGCGGGCGTAGCGCCCGAGGAGCTTGGCGAACCCCTGCCGCGTCATCCGGCCGCCCCGCGGCGTGACGAAGAGGTCCTTGGTGCGGCGCCCGCGCAGGAGCCGCTCGCGGGCGATGGCGAGGTAGGCCTTCACCGCCTCCGCCGCCGGCGCGCCCACCGGGACGATCCGCTCCTTGTTCCCCTTCCCTCGCGCGATGAGCACCCGGGTCTCGAGGTTCACGTCGTTGACGCCGAGCGAGACGAGCTCGGAGACGCGCAGGCCGGTCGCGTACAGGAGCTCGAGCATGGCGCGGTCGCGCAGGCCCGCCGCGCCGCGCGGGTCGGGCGCCGCGAGGAGCCGCGCGATCTCGTCGTGCGAGAGGAGCTCCGGCAGGCGCCGGCCCGGCGCCGGGGAGTCGATCTCGTCGGCCGCGTCGAGCGCGGTCAGCCGCTCCGCGAACAGCAGCCCGTGCAGCGAGCGGATCGCGGAGAGCGCTCGCGCCTGCGAGCGCGGCGAGAGCCCGCGGCGGACGAGCTCGGCGAGGTGGACCTGGATCTCGGTCCGGCCGACCCGCTCCCAGGCGGTGACGCCGAGCGCGTCGAGGTGCTCGACGTAGCGCCGCAGATCGCGCAGGTACGCCTCCACGCTGTTCTCGGCGAGGCCCTTCTCGACGCGGACGTGCGCGATGAACAGGTCGAGCGCGGGCTCGAGCGGCGACATGGGGCGACGATAGCGCGGGGCGCCGCGCGGTCCAGTTCGCGGCCCGCTCGCGCTTACGCGAGCAGATCGGACACGTCGCCCTTGCCGACGCGGAGCACCTGCGGCTCGGCGCCGGAGAGGTCGATCACCGAGGACGGCTCGTTCGGCTTGTAGCCGCCGTCGAGCACGAGCTCGAGGCCGTGCCCGAGCCTCTCCTTGATGTCGTGCGCGTCGATGAGCACCTCGCCGTCCGGGGTCGCCGCCGAGGTGGAGATGAGCGGGTGGCCGAGCCGCCGGACGATCTCGAGCGCGATGGGGCTGTCGGGGATGCGGATGCCGACGGTCTTCTGGCGGCGCAGGACGAGGTCGGGGACGAGCCGCGTCGCCGGGAGGATGAACGTGTACGGCCCGGGCACCTTGCGGCGCAGCACGCGGTAGGCGGCGTTGTCGACGATCGCGTAGCGCGAGATCTCGGCGAGGTCCTGGCAGATGAAGGACAGCTCGTGCGAGCGGGGCAGCTGCTTCAGCTGGTAGATCCGCTCGATCGCGCGCTTGTCGAAGAGATCGCAGCCCAGCCCGTAATAGGTGTCGGTCGGGAAGGCCAGCAGCCCGCCGGACGAGAGCACCGACACCGCCCGCTCGACCACACGGGGCTGGGGGTGCAGCGGATCGATCTCGACGATGGGGGCGACCGGCATGGGCGCCTCCTTACTAGCAGTTTTCTCGGCCCGGTGGGAGGTTCGGAACGCCCCACCTTTCCAGCCGGCCCGTGCGTGGTCACGCACTCTCGGCGAAACGAGCGCGCCCGCCCGGGATCCCCGGACGGGCGCCTCGCGGCGTCGCCGCCGCGTTCAACTCCTCGCCGACCGTCAGCTGCGAGACTTGCCGCGCTCGATGAGCTCGCGGACCTTCTGCCCGCCCTTGCGGCCGATCTCCTCGTAGAACGAGTGGCCGCGCTCGTCGCGGACGGCGATGCCGCCCTTGCGCCCCGCCTCCGACACCGTCATCCCACGGCGACCCTCTTCCGGCTCACCGCGCCGCGCGCCGCCCTTCTCTTCGTCCGCCATCGTACCCCCCCCTCAAGAGCACCTCATCGGTGCATCAACGCTCGCCGCCCGTGTGCCCGGCGCCAGCGTCCTCCTCCGCCCCAGCCTTCCCCTTCTCGATGAGCTCGCGGACCTTGTGGCCGCCCTTCCGGCCGATCTCCTCGTAGAACGGCGTCCCGCGCTCGGCCTTGATCGTCTCGCCCCCCTTCTTCCCGATCTCCTCGTAGAAGCGCGGGCCGCGCTCGGCCTTGACGGTGTCGCCACCCTTCTTGCCGATCTCCTCGTAGAACTTGCGACCCCGCTCGGCCTTGACGGTCTCGCCGCCCTTCTTGCCGATCTCCTCGTAGAACTTGCGACCCCGCGTCTCGCGGACCCGCACGCCGCCCTTGCGACCGGCCTCCGAGACCGTCATCGCTCCCTTGCTGCCGCCCTTCTTCTCCTCAGCCATTTGTCGCCCCCGTCCAGTCAGGAACAATGTGGTCGCTGGCCACGCGCCGGCGCAGCGCCCGACCGAGCACGTGCTCGGCGATGGCCTCCGCCATGTCGAGGCCCGTGGCCTCGAGGATCCCCTGCCAGCTGGGGTTCCCGTTCACTTCGATGACGGTGGGCCCTTCGGGTCCCACCACGACGTCGATGCCCGCGTAGTCGAGCCCGATCGCGGACGCCGCAGCTTCGGCCACCGCCGCGAGCCGGGACCCGAGCGGCACCGCCTCGGCCCGGCCCCCGGTGGCCACGTTCGTGCGCCAATCCCCGGGAGGCGCGTGCCGCTCGATCGCGGCGCGTGCGCGCCCCCCGACCACGAACACCCGGACGTCGCGCCCGGGATGAGGAACGTAGCTCTGGAGGTAGACCGCGCCCTCTCGCGCGAGCCGCTCGCGGACCACGGCGCGCCCGCTGGTGTCCGCGCGGAGCCGCTCGACCCCGTCCCCGAGAGAGCCCGCGATCGGCTTCACGACCGCTTCCCCGAGCGCCGCGAGCGCGCCCTCCGCGCCACGCGCGGTCTGCGCCACCGCGGCGCGGGGCGTCCGCACGCCGGCGCGCGCCAGGAGCCACGACGTGCGGAACTTGTCCTGGGCGGCGAGGAGCGGGTCGATGCGGTTCACCACCACGGCGCCGGCGTCCTCGAGCGCGCGGTAGATCTCGAACTGCACGTCGGCGTCCCCCGCGCGGCCCATTCCCCGGGCGAGCACGAACGCGTCGAAGGTCTCGCCTTCGCGACCCTCCGCGGTCACCGATACGACGCCGTCGCTGTCCACGATCGCCGAGAGCTCCGCCGGATCGATCACCGCCGCCTCGCCGTGGCGAGCGCAGGCGCTGACGAGCCGCTTGCTGTGCCAATCGTCCTCGGGCCAGGCGGTCACGATCCCGATTCGGATGACATCGTTCATGCGACGCTTGCTTCCCTTCCCCTACCCCGACCGCCCGCGCAACACGGTGTCCACGCCCGGTCGGCTGGACAAGAGCGCGCCATCCCGCATCTTTTCGGTGGTGCCCGAACGAGCCGCGCTGCGCTCCCCACGCGGAGGACGCAAGCACCGGGTCGTGAGAGATCGCGCGCCGCGAGCCGGCGCGGATGGGCTCCGCGATGACGCCTAGGGAGCGGGCCTAGCGCGAGCCCTGCTCGGGGCGGGAGAGCGCGGCGGTGAGCGCCGCGACCACGCGCGCCGCGCGCTCGCCCTCGAGCGGCGCGCCGTCGGGCGTGCGGACGTAGAAGGCGTCGGACGCACGGTGCCCCTCCGTGGAGATCCGGGCGAGATCCACGGAGAGGTTCAGCTCGTAGAACGTGCGGGCGAGCGTGTGCAGGAGCCCCACGCGATCGGCGGTGAACACGTCCACCACCGAGTGCGTGCGGGCGCTGTCGTTGTCGATGACGATCTTGGTGGGCACGCGCGGGAGCGGCTTCTCGGGGAGCGAGGAGGCACGCAGGCGGCGCGCGAGCAGCGCGTCGAGCGACTCCTCCCCTGCGAGCACGCGCGCGAGATCGGCCCGCGCCGCCCGCCAGCGCGCCGGCTCGACCGCGCCCTCCTCAGGCCCGCGCAGCTCGAACACGTCGAGCGCCCGCCCCGCGAGCCAGCCGAGGCCGGGATCCTCCGCGGTCGAGAACACCTCGGCGGCCTGGATGTCGATGCGGTGCGCGGCGAGCACGCCCGCGACGGTCGCGAGCAGGCCCGGCCGATCCCGCGCCGCGAGCGACAGCTCGGAGTAGCCGAGCGGCGGGTGGTGCCGGAGCGCGGTCGCGACCGGCAGGTCCCGCCCGAACCGCAGGAGCCGCAGGTGGCGCGGGGCGAGCGCGGGATCGACGGTGACGAAGTAGCGCGCCGGCATCGCCTGGACGAAGCGGGCGTGCTCCGCGTCGACCGCGCCCCCGCGCGCGCGGAGCGCGGCGGCGACGCGCTCGCGGCCCGCCGCCTCCGCGGTGCCCGGCTCCGGGCGGCGCTCGCCCCTCTCGAGCACCTCGCGCGTCTTCCCGTAGAGCTCGCGGATGAGCCGCGCCTTCCAGTCGGTCCAGGTGCGCGGCCCGACCGTCGCGATGTCCGCGTAGGTGAGGAGGTACAGCTTGTCGAGCCGGTCCTTCGTCCCCACCTCCTCGGCGAACGCGTGGATGAGGTCGGGGTCCGACAGGTCGCGCCGCTGCGCGATGGCGCTCATGCGCAGGTGCTTCAGGACCAGCCACTCGATGTCGGCGGCGTCGGCCGGGTCGAGCCCCATCCGCACGCACGCCTCGGCGGCGATCTCCGCCCCGCGCGCGGAGTGATCCTTCCCCGCCCCCTTGCCGATGTCGTGGAAGAGCGTCCCGAGGTACAGCGCGAGCGGCCGCTGCACCGTCCGCGCGAGGTCGCCGAGCCCGTCCTCCGTCACGTCGCCGCAGCGCAGCGCGAGGAGGCGCCGCACCGCGAACAGCGTGTGAACGTCCACGGTGTACACGTGGTAGACGTCGATCTGGCGTCGCGCCGTCACCCGCGCGAACTCGGGCAGGACGCGGGGAAGGACGCCGATCTCGTGCATCAGCGTGAGGAAGCGCCCGCGCGTCCCCGGGCGCGTGAAGCACGCGAGCAGCTCCTGGTTCAGCTCGGGATCGCTCGCCGCCTCCGGCGCCAGCTCCTCCGCGGCCTGCGCGGCGAGGTCGCGCGCGTAGGGGTAGAGATCGAGCTGCTCGCGATCGGCGGTCGCGAAGAGGCGCACGAGCGCGGCCGGGGACCGCCGCAGGACGTCGGTGTCGACCACGGTGAGCCGCCCGCGGAAGACCTTGAACTCCCCGCCGGGCAGGAGCCGCTCGGTCGAGCGCGCCGGCCGCCCGCCCATCACCGGCACCGCCCGCTCGGCGCCGAGGGTCGCCGCGGGCGGCGGCACCATGCGCCAGCCCATCGCCGCCTGCGGCTCGAGGCAGCGGTCCACGATCGCGTCGCTGGCGACGAGGACCGTCTTCGCCGCCAGGTAGTAGTGGCGCATGAACTCCTCGACGGCCGAGCCGTGCTCGCGGTCGAGGTAGCCCATCGCCCGCGCCACCTCGGGCTGGACGTCGAAGGTGAGCTGGTCCCACTTGCGGCCGGCGAGGTAGTGCATCTCGTTGCGGACGCGCCAGAGGAAGTCGCGCGCGCGCCGCATCTCGCGGATCTCGCGCTCGGGGAGGAGCGCGCGGGCGAGGAGCTCGGTGATCCCGGCCACCTTGAAGCGGACGCGGGCGAGCCAGAGGGCGGACTGGAGGTCCCGGAGGCCCCCCTCCGACTCCTTCACGTTCGGCTCGAGGAGGTAGATCGAGTCGCCGAACCGCTCGCGCCGCGCGCGCATCTCGTCGAGCTTGTCGGCGAGGAACTTCTCCACCTTCTGGGCCGAGAGCCCGTGCAGCTCCTCGCGCTCGAGCTCCGCGTACAGCGCGCGATCGCCGGCGAGCCAGCGCAGGTCGAGGAGCGCGGTGCGCGCGGTGTGATCCTCGGTGGCGAGCTCGTCGCAGGCCCGGAGGTCGCGCACGCCGTAGCCGACCTCGAGCCTCAGGTCCCACAGCGAGTAGAGGAACCGCTCGCTCGCGGCCTTCACGAAGGCGTCGGGCTCGCCCGGGCCGTGCAGCACGAGGAGATCGAGGTCGCTGAACGGCGCGAGCTCGCGCCGCCCGTAACCTCCGAGCGCGACGAGCGACACGGCCGTGGGCGCCCGCTCGTCGCCGGCCGCGACGCAGGCGCGCTCCCACAGCGCCGCGACGATCCGGTCCATCGCCGCGCTCTGGAGGCGGACCACCGTGTGGCCGCTCCCCCCTGCGCGGTGCACCTCCTCGACGAACCGGCGCTGCGCGGCGAAGTCCGCCTTGACGTCGCCGGTGAGCGGCGGCAGCTCGGCCAGCCGCGCCTCGAACTCGAAGGGCGCCGCGGCCGGCAGGGTCGGGTGGACGTCGGGCAGGCGCATCACGCGAATATAGCTGGGCGACGGCTCACCGCACGGCGGCGACCCGCGCCTCGCTGCGCGCGAACGCAGTCACGGCCCGCGTGATCCCCGCCGCGACCTCGTCCTGGTAGCGATCGGACGCGAGCCGCTGCTCCTCGACGCGGTTCGAGATGAACGCGGTCTCCACGAGCACCGCCGGCATCCGCGCTCCGAGGAGCACGTAGAAGAGCGCGCTCTTCACGCCGAGATCGCGCACCTCGCCGACGCGCGCCCGGACGCCCGTCGTGAGCTCGCGCTGCACGAGGCCCGCGAGCCGCTCCGATGCGCCGGCGCTCGCCTTCGCGTCGAGATCCGTGAGGATTCGCCCGGCGTCCCCGGCGCCACGGTCGGACGGGTCGATGCCGTTCTCGCGCGCCGCGAGCCGGGCCGCGTAGCGGTCGTCGGCGACGTTGAGGAAGTAGGTCTCGACCCCGCTCCGGTTGCGGCGGGGGTGCGCGTTCGCGTGGATCGACACGAACAGGTCGCCCCCCGCGGTGTTCGCGATCGCGGTGCGCTCCTCGAGCGCCAGGTACCGGTCGTCCTTGCGCGTCAGCGCGACCTCGAACCCCGCGGCGCGCAGCCGGGTCGCGAGCCGCTTGGCGATGGCGAGCGTCACCTGCTTCTCGCGCACCCGGCGCGGGCCGATGGCGCCCGGGTCGTGCCCGCCGTGACCGGCGTCGACCACGATGCGCCGGATGCGCGTGGGCAGGTCGTGCTCCGGCGCGCGCTCGACGCGCTTGAAGGACGCGGGCACCGCCGCGGTGCGGCCGGTCGCGGCGGAGGGCGGCTCGGGTGCCGGGCGCGCCGGCTCGGCGGGCGGCGGCGCCTCGGCGACGCTCCGGCGCGCGGAGACCGTCCCGACGTCCACGATGAGCCGCGGCGGGTCGTCGAGGCCGAAGAGCTGCACGCGATCGGTGCCGGGCAGGTCGAGCACGACGCGGACCGTGTCGGCGTCGTTCTGCGCGGCGCGCACCCGGTCCACCCGCTCGCCCGCGACCGGCCGCGCCAGCGCGCGTCCTGCGAGCGAGGCGGGACGGAGATCCACTGCGAGCCGGCGCGGAAGGCCGACCGCCGGCGCGAGCTCGAGCTTCTGCCAGCCCACCCAGTGCGACAGGTAGATGGCGACGCGCGTGTAGTCGTCGGTCGACCAGGTGCGCACGTCGGTGACCCGCGCGCGCCCCTCCCCGCCCGACTCGCCGAGCGCGAGCGCAGGGGCGGAGCCGGCGCCGGTGAGGTCCGCCAGCGCGGCGTCGAGCTCGGGATCGGGCTCGGAGTCCTGCGGCGTCTCCTCGGGCGCGGGCGAGGTGGCGCCGCCGCGACCGCGCGACGGCTTCGGCGCAGGGCGGTCGTCTCCCGCCTCCCGGCGGATCGCGGCCGCGAGCACGCCCGCCTCGCGGGAGCCGAGCTTCGCTGCCCGCCCCGCGTTCAGCAGCGCCTTCTCGCGATCCGCCTCGTCGGCCGACCAGCGGTAGAGCGCGTACCTCGCGCGCGCCGCCTCGAGGAACGCGGGCGCCCGGTCCTTCCCCTTCGCGGCACGGACGAGCCCCGCGATGGCGTGCTCCCAGTGGTGCCGGTAGCGGCGCTTCTCGCGGTCCTGCGTGAGCGCGCGCATCGCCGCCTTCGCGCTCTCGAGCCCGCTCTGCCTCGCGCGCGGCGACTGGCGCGCCTTCGCGGGGGCGCGAGCGGCGCGTGGGCCGGGCTTGACGGATCGCGACGCCGCCGCGGGCTTGGCGCGGTGCGTCGCGGCAGAGGTCCCGAGCGGGGCCGCGAGAGCGAGGAGGAGAAGGGCAAGCGACCCGCGGCCCATGAGACGACCAGTCTCGGCGACGGCGATATCGAGGTCCACTTTTCGGCCGCACGGCGCCCGCGGTGGGGCGCTGTCCCACCCCCGCGCCCCGGCGTACGATTGGCGCCCTTGTTCCTCTGCGGAGGTGTCCCTTGGCCAATCCCAAGCGCGTGGGCGTCGTCCTCGCCGGCTGTGGCTTCCTCGACGGCGCCGAGATCCAGGAGGCGACGTGCACGCTGCTGTCCCTCGATCGCCGCGGCGCGGAGCTCGTGGCCGCCGCGCCCGACGTGGAGCAGCTGCACGTCATCGATCACAGGCGCCAGGCGCCGGCGCAGGGCGAGCGGCGCAACGTCCTCGCCGAGTCCGCGCGCATCGTCCGCGGGCAGATCCGCGATCTCGCGGCGCTGTCCGCGAACGATCTCGATGCGCTCGTCTTCCCCGGCGGCTTCGGCGTGGCGAAGAACCTCTGCTCGTTCGCCGTCGAGGGGCGCTCGATGCGGGTCCTGCCCGAGGTGGAGCGGCTCGTGCGCGAGATGCGAGCCGCCTCGAAGCCGATGGGCTTCATCTGCATCTCGCCCGTGATCGCGGCGCGCGTGCTCGGCGCCGAGGGCGTGCAGGTCACCATCGGGAACGACGCGGACACCGCCGCGGCGATCGCGTCGTGGGGCGCGCAGCACGTCGAGCGGCGCGTGGACGAGATCGCGGTGGACGATCGGCTGAAGGTGGTGTCGACGCCTGCCTACATGCTCGGTCCATGGATCTCCGCGGTCGCGACGGGGATCGACAAGCTCGTCTCGGCAGTGCTGGAGATGGCCTGAGCGCTAAGCGAATCGAGACCGCCGAATGGGGTCCCGCGCGCAAATGAGACGCTTTCTCAATCGACCAATCTGGGCGGCGACGACCCTGCGCATTTATGTCTCGGCTTCTTGAATATCGAGTAGGCTCCGCCGTCCCTAAGCCGGGCGGGCTGGTCCGCCCCGATCTCAGGAGCACGACAAGTGACCAAGTTCTTCGCTGCGCTGTTCGCCGTCGTCGTCGCCACCGCCACCTTCGCCGCTGACACGGGCCCCGAGACCATCACGCTCGAGGCCAAGAACGGCAACATCACCTTCCCGCACAAGGCGCACCAGGGGAAGCTGAAGTGCGAGACCTGCCACGCGACCGCCGCGGGTGGCAAGATCGAGGGCTTCGGCAAGGAGAAGGCCCACGGCACCTGCGTCGAGTGCCACAAGAAGGAGGCGAAGGGCCCGACGAAGTGCGCGGAGTGCCACAAGAAGGCGTAACGCGCTCGTCGAGTCGTTCGCAGTGACGAGGGGCCGGGAGACCGGCCCCTTTCATTTTGTCCAAAGCCATCCGCGCCCACTGCGGCGGCCCGCCGCGCGCCGACAAACCGCAGCGACCTCTCACCGAGCGTCGCTCTACATTGCGACGCCACGCCGCGGCGGGATCCACCCGCCGTGCATGCGAACACGTGAGGTCACGCAGATGAAGATCCGGATCGTTTCGCTCGTCGCCGCCGTCCTCTTCGCGGGTGCCGCCTTCGCGGCGGACGCGCCGGCCGCGCCGGTCACGCTCCAGGCGAAGAACGGAAACGTCACCTTCAACCACAAGACGCACGCCGCCGTGAAGTGCGAGACCTGCCACGCGACTGCCGCGGGCGGCAAGATCGAGGGCTTCGGCAAGGACAAGGCCCACGCCCTCTGCGTCGAGTGCCACAAGAAGGAGGCGAAGGGCCCGGCGAAGTGCGCGGAGTGCCACAAGAAGGCGTAGGGCGCGCCGCAGCGCTCCTGGGATAGAAGTCAGGCTTAAGGGACGGAGGGGCCGCGAGTGCGGCCCCTCTTTTTTTTCCGGCGGTCTCTCGACCGTTGCTACCGGCCGTCGAGCTTCGCACGCCAGGACGCGAGGAGGTTCAGCGCGTCGAGCGGGCGGAGGGTGTCGGGCTCGGTGGCGCGGAGCGCGGCGGCGATCTCGAGGAGCGCGGGGTCCACCGGCGCGGGGGGCGGCGCGAACAGCCCGAGCTGGCTCTGCGGCTCCGGGCGCCGGGGCTTCCGGCCGCGGGCGAGCGCCGCGTGGCCGCCCTCGTCGACCTCGAGGGCCTCGAGGTTCTTCAGGATCTCTCTCGCGCGCGCGAGCACCCCGGCCGGCAGCCCGGCGAGCTTCGCGACCTCGATGCCGTAGCTCCGCGACGCGCCGCCGTGGACGAGCTTGCGCAGGAACACCACCTGATCACCCACCTCGCGCACGGCGACGGTGAGGTTCCGGACGGCGGGGCGCTCGCGGGCGAGGTCCTGAAGCTCGTGGTAATGCGTCGCGAAGAGCGTGCGGCAGCCGACCTCGTCGTGCAGGTGCTCCGCGACCGCCCACGCGATGGAGACGCCGTCGAAGGTGGAGGTGCCGCGCCCGATCTCGTCGAGCACCACGAGCGAGCGGCGCGTCGCGTTGTGCAGGATGGCGGCGGTCTCGGTCATCTCGACCATGAAGGTCGAGCGGCCGCGGGCGAGATCGTCGGACGCGCCCACGCGGGTGAAGATCCGATCGACGACCCCGACGCGCGCCCGGCGGGCCGGCACGAACGCGCCCATCTGCGCGAGGAGCGTGACGAGCGCCGCCTGCCGCATGACCGTGCTCTTGCCGGCCATGTTCGGACCGGTGATCACGTGCAGCGCGCCGAGCTTCTCGCAGTCGGGCGCGCCGCGCGAGGCGACGAGCACGTCGTTCGGGACGAACGCGGCCGGCCCCTCGGGGAGCACCGCCTCGACCACCGGGTGGCGACCGTCGACGATCTCGAGCACCTCGGAGCCGTCCACCTCCGGCCGCGCGTAGCCGCGCTCCGCCGCGACGCGCGCGAGGCCGAGCAGCGCGTCCGCGGTCGCGGCCGCCTCGGCGGCGGTGCGGACGCGGGGCGCCGCCTCGATCACCTGCTGGCGCAGCTCCTCGAACAGGCGCGCCTCGATCCCGAAGCGCCGCTCCTCGGCGGTGAGCACCGTCTCCTCGAAGCGCTTCAGCTCCGGGGTGACGAACCGCTCGCCGCCGACGGTGGTCTGGCGCCGCTCGTAGTCGGCGGGCACCGCGTGGAGGTTCGCCTTCGTGACCTCGATGTAGTAGCCGAAGACCTTGTTGAAGCGGACCTTGAGCGAGCCGATCCCGGTCCGCTCCTTCTCGCGCGCCTCGAGGCGGGCGATGAACCCCTTGCCGTCCTCGGCGACGGCGACGATCTCGTCGAGCTCGGGCGAGAAGCCGCGCCGGATGAGCCCGCCCTCCTTGAGCGTCGCCGGCGGCTCCTCGGCGACCGCGCGATCGAGGTGGGCGCCGAGCTCCTCGAGGCCGCGCAGCCGCTCGCCCGAGCCGCGCAGCAGCGCCGCGGTCCGCGCGCCGAGGAGGTCCGCGAGCGCGGGGAGCGCGAGCAGCGCGCCGGCGAGGGCGCGCAGGTCGCGGGCGTTCCCCTGCCCCAGCACGAGGCGCGACAGGAGCCGCTCCGCGTCGGCGACGGGGCGGAGCGCCGCCGCGAGGTCCTCGCGCGCGACCGAGGAGCCCACGAGCTCCTCGACGGCGTCGAGGCGCGCGTGGATGCCGGCGAGATCGGTGAGGGGGTAGCGGAGCCACTCCGCGAGCCGCCGGCCGCCGGGCGCGGTCACGCTCCGGTCGAGGAGCGCGAGCAAGGAGCCCTTCTTGCGGGCGCCCACGAGCGTGCGCTCGAGCTCGAGGTTCGTGCGCGTCGCCTCGTCGAGGAGGAGGACGTCGTCGGTGCGCAGGCGCGAGATCCGATCGACGTGGCGTGGCGACGCGCGCTGGGTGTCCGAGAGGTAGGCGAGCGCGGCCGCCGCCGCGGAGAGGCCGAGCGGCTCGCCCGCGACGCCGAAGCCGTCGAGGCTCGCGACGCCCAGGTGGCGCCGGAGCTTCTCCTCCGCCCGCTCGTAGTCCGCAGCCGGCCGGCGCGCGGCGGGGACCCCGACCGCCCGCAGGACGCGCTCGACGCGGGCGTCGTCCGCGCCGAGCGGCAGCACGAGCTCGCGCACGCCGGCGCGCCGGAGCTCGTCGACGAGCCGCGCGTCGTCCCGCACCTCGCCACACTGGAGGTGCCCGGTCGACGCGTCGAGGAGCGCGAGCCCGGCGCGGTTCTCGCCGAGCGCGACCACGCCCAGGTAGCTCGCCTCGCGCGGATCGAGCACCTGGTCGTCGAAGACCATGCCCGGGGTCACGACGCGCGTGACCTCGCGCTTCACGAGCGCCGACTTCCCCGGCTCCTCGACCTGGTCGCAGATGGCGACCTTGAAGCCCTTCTCGAGCAGCTTCGCGACGTAGCCGCGCGCGGCGTGGTGCGGCACGCCGCACATCGGCACCTTGTCGTCGCCCTTCGAGCGCGCGGTCAGGGTGATCTGCAGCGCCTCGGAGGCGGTGAGCGCGTCCTCGAAGAAGAGCTCGTAGAAATCGCCGAGCCGGAAGAAGAGGAGCGCGTCCGGGTACCTCGCCTTCGTCTCGAGGTACTGCCGCATCATCGGAGTGGCCTGGGCGATCTCCGGCATCGGGCCGTGGGTTCTACCACGGGGCACCCACCCGCGCGCCGCCGGAGGCGCGGCGCGGGTGCGCGGACGGACCCGCACGCCGCGTGGCGAGGCCGGGATCGCGGTGCTAGAGTCCGCCCGTCTCATGCTCGAGCGAACCCTCCAGGACCTGAACCGGCTCCGCCAGATCGCCTACGCGGTCGCGCGGCACGGCTTCGGCTCCTACCTCGAGAAGACGCGGCTCCGCGACGTGCTCGGGCGCGACGCCCCGCCGGCGGAGGGCGCGCCGCTGCCGCCGCCCGATCGCAAGACCGCCGCGCGGTTCCGCCAGCTCCTCGCCGAGCTCGGGCCCACGTTCACGAAGCTCGGGCAGCTCCTCTCGACCCGGCCGGACGTGCTCCCGTCGCACTGGATCGACGAGCTCGAGTCGCTGCAGGACGACTGCCCGCCGCTGCCGATCGCCGAGGTGCTCCACCAGATCGAGCGCGGCCTGGGCCGCCGCGTCGAGGAGCTGTTCGCCTCGCTCGACGAGGTCCCGCTCGCGAGCGCGTCGATCGCCCAGGTGCACCGGGCGGTGACGCACGCGGGCGAGACGGTCGTCGTGAAGGTGCAGCGCCCCAGGATCCGCGAGCAGATCGAGTCCGATCTCGCCCTCCTCCACTACCTCGCGCGGCTGCTCGAGGCGGTCGTCGAGGAGACCGGCATCTACACGCCGACCGGGATCATCGAGGAGTTCGACCGCACCGTCCACGAGGAGCTCGACTTCGGGAACGAGGCCCGGAACGCGCGCGAGATGCGGGACGCCGCCGAGGGGCGCGAGGTCGTCGTCATCCCCCGCGTCCACGCGGAGCTCTCCTCCTCGACGATCCTCACGCTCGACTACGTCGAGGGGAAGAAGATCTCCGACGTCCGCACCGAGGACGGCCACGACCTCGAGCAGGTCGCGAAGAACGTCATCGAGACGGCGTTCCGGCAGCTCTTCGAGGACGGGCTCTTCCACGGCGACCCGCACCCGGGGAACATCCTCGTCCTCCCGGACGACCGGATCGCCCTGCTCGACTTCGGCCTGGTCGGCCGGCTCACGCGGCAGCAGCAGGAGTCGCTCGTCACGCTCATCGTGGCGGTCGCGCTGCGCGACCCGGACACCGTCGCGCGGCTCCTCAACCGGATCGGGGTCCCGGAGGCGCACACCCCCATCGCCGACTTCCGCGAGGACATCCGCGGGATCCTCGACCGCTACCTGGGCCTCAAGCTCGACGAGATCCGGACCGCGACCCTGCTGCGGGATCTGCTCGATCTCGCGATCCGCCACCGGATCCGGATCCCGAAGGAGTACGCGGTCCTCGCGAAGGCCGCGATCACGATCGAGGGGATCATCCGCCGGCTCCACCCGAAGCTGGACGTGCTCGAGGTGGGGCTGCCGTACGCGAAGGAGCTGCTCCTCGCGCGCTTCAACCCCTCCGACGCGTCCGGCGTCCTCATGAAGTCGCTCCTCAAGCTGCAGGGGCTCGCCGAGGACGTGCCGAGCCAGCTCAGCCAGATCCTGGTCGATCTCGAGGGCGGTAAGTTCCGGGTGAACGTCGCGGGCGACGCGATGGACCGGATCGGCGCGCAGGTCCGCGCGCTCGGGGTCATGGTCTTCCTCGGGCTCCTCGCGGCGGGGCTCACCGTGGGCGGCCTCGTGGTGCTCGCGAGCCCGACCGCCCACCTCCTCGGCTGGCTCGCGCTCGCGGGCTCCGTGCTCCTCTCCCTCTCCGCGGCCGGGTACCACGTCGCGACCGTGCGGATGAAGAAGATCTCCGTCCGGCAGCTCCTCCGCCGCTGACCGAACGCCCGGTGCTGGGGCTCGCCGCGCGTCGATCGTCGAACGCGGGCAGCGCGTCCGCTCGCGCAGTCCCCGTTCAATCGCCCGCGTCGGCGCAGACGAGCGCCGCGAGGGAGCCGAGCCAGGCGAGGTCCACGGCGGCCGCGACGCCGGCCGCCGCGACGGCGAGCATGAGGTTCGGCCCGGCGAGCACGAGCGCCGGCGCGTCCCTCACGAAGCCCGTCGCGGCGCCCCCGAAGGCCTCCACCGTCGCCGGCGCGAGCGACGCGATGAACCCGAAGACCATCGCCGCGAGGACGAACGTCCCGGGGCGCGCGAGGAACCGCCGCGCCGCGGAGGCGAACGCGGAGCCCGGGCCCTCCGCCCGCAGCGCCGCGCGCGCGACCGCAGCGTCCGCGACGACCGAGAGCGCGAGCGGGACGGCGATCGCGAGGGTCAGCGCGGCGGCGACCGCGAAGGCGAGCGCCGCGGAGCCGTGCCCGCCCGCCGCCTGGAGGGTGATGCGCAGCGCCGCGATCGCGAGCGTCACGGCGAACAGCCCCGCGGCGAGGTCGAGCACGAGGCCGAGGAGCGCCGTGGCGAGCACCCGCGGGGTCCCGTAGGCGACCCCCGCCGCGAAGCGCGGCGCGCGCGGCTCCCTTGCCGCCGCGCCCGCGAGCGTCGGCAGCGCGCCCGCGAGCCAGACGACCCGCAGCGCCGCGCCGCAGAGCGCCCCCGCGAGCCACAGGCCGACGACGAGCGCCAGGAACCGGGGCGAGGTGGCGGTCGCGACCGCGCCGGCGATCGCCGCGCCGGGATCGAGCGGCCGGTGCGAGAGGGCGAGCAGCGCGCCGCGGACGACCAGCGTCCAGGCGACGACGAGGGCGGGCCAGGTGAGCGCGCGCCGGGCGATCGCGACGACGAGCCCTGGGGCGAGGAGCCAGGCCTCGCGGCGCAGCGCGGAGAGGCCGAGGCCGAGGGCGGCGCCGAAGGTCGGGGGCACGGGCGGACGGTAGCCGTCGCGCGCGCCGCGGGCAACCGCGTGGCCGCGTTCTTGCCTTCTGAACGTGGGGCCAGTATACCGGTGTTCAGTCCAGCTCCAGGAGGACCGATGGACGCGCTCACGGACCGGCAGCTCGAAGTGCTCCGCTTCATCGCCCGGCAGATCGAGGACTGCGGCTACCCCCCGACCATCCGCGAGATCGGCGAGGCCCTCGACATCCGCTCGACGAACGGCGTCAACGACCACCTGAAGGCGCTCGAGCGCAAGGGCTACCTCACCCGCGACCCGGTGAAGTCCCGCGCCCTCATCCCGACGCCGCAGGGGCGCGAGACGCTCGGCGGCAACGGCGGCGCGCGCACGTCGAACGTGGTCCCCTTCACCCGCACCCCCGCCCCTGCCCTGAAGCCGATGGGCCGGCTCGTCGAGATCCCGATCATCGGCCGCGTCGCCGCCGGTCAGCCGATCCTGGCGCAGGAGCGCGTCGAGGACACGGTGCAGGTGGACTCGTTCCTGCTCGGCACGAACAAGAAGGTCTACGGCCTGCGCGTGCAGGGCGACTCGATGATCGGCGACGGGATCCTCCCCGGCGACTACATCTTCGTGAAGAAGCAGCTCCACGCCGAGGATGGGGAGATCGTGGTCGCCATGATCGACGAGGAGGCGACCGTGAAGCGCGTCTACTTCGAGGGCGACCGCGTGAGGTTCCAGCCTTCGAACCCGCGGATGGCGCCCATCTACGTGCGCGCCTCCGACTTCCGCACGACGATGATCCTGGGCGTCGTGGTGGGCGTCTACCGCAAGCTCGGCTGAGCGCAGGCCGGGCGCCCGCCTGACCACGCGTTCATCAGCGCGTCACGCCGCGTAGGCAACCTGTTTGCGGCCCACGTGGTGCTCCGCGGGTCGGCTTACCTCCCCCCACCTCTGCGCCTATCTTGCCGCTGAGTCCGGACCGGATTCCCGGCCGGAGATTCGATTCGTAGGGAGGGAGGCGAGGATGGCGAAGGTGAACCCCCGGCTCGACGCGGCGCGGACGGCGTACCGGGAGGCCCTCGAGGCGGCCCGTGCGACCCCGTCCGCGGAGGCGTGGGCCCGGCTGCTCGCAGCGGGGAAGGAGCTCTCGGCGGCAGCGGAGCCGCCGCCGCGGAGCCGGCGGGGCCGGAAGCCCGCGGTCCCCGCGGTGGACGAGCCGCCCGGGCCGACCCCGGATCTGCAGAACCTGGAAGGCGCGGAGTAGCGCCACGTGCCGTGAGGGGCGCCGGGTGCGGCGGGCCACGGCTCGCGGTGCCCGGCGCCTCTTCTCGTCAGGAGCGAGTCTTCGCCTGGCGCACGTAGCGATCGAGGTCCTCGCGGTCGATGAGCGAGAGCACCTCGATCGCGTTCTGCCTCTCCCCCCGCCGGTACAGGAGCCGCACGTCGGTCGCGACGCGCACCCGGTAGTAGCCCGGGAGCCCCTCGAGCGGGAGCGCCCGCAGGCTGGGGTGACGGTGATCCTGCGCGAGCAGGTTGGCCTGCTTGAAGGCGGCGCGCTGGATGCGCCGATCCCAGCCCTCGAGGGAGTCGTAGAACTCGCGGGTGTACACCGGCATGAGCCACGAGGCCGGCGCTTCCTCGAGCTCCTCGGCGCCCTCCGCCGCCGCGGAGACCTGGCCCGACGGCGGCCGCTCCGCCTCCGCCCGCGCGCGCGCCTCTCGGAGCGCGGCCTCGAGCTCTCGCTCCCGCTCCTCCTGCCGCGCGAGCTTCGCCTCGAGCGCCGCGGCGCGCGCCTCGAGCTCCCGCGCCGCGGCGCGGGCCCTCTGCGCCTCCGCCGCCGCGTCGGTGGCGCGCACCGCGGCGAGCTCGGTGTCGGACCGCTCTCGCGCGCGCTGCGCGGCCTCCATCGCCTCCCGCGCGCGCGCCGCGTCGTCGACCGCCTGCGCCGCCCGGGCGCGGGCGTCCTTGAGCCACTCCTGGAGCTTGTCGCGCTGCTCCTCCGCCTTCTTCCGCCCCGACTCGACGCGCGCCCGCGCCTCGGTGAGCTCCTTCTCGAGCGTCGCGACCCGCGCGGCGAGGTCCGGGCCTTCCTCGCGCGGCGCGGCCTTCGCCGCCCCGCGCCCGGCCGCCTCGGGGAGGGGGCCGTAGTACTCCTTCACGAGCTCGTCGAGGAGCGGCGCCGCGCGCGCGCGGACGTCCGCGGCGGGATCGGCGAGGACGCGCCAGAGCGCGAGCGTGAGGCCGTGGTCCGAGGCGCCGGTGGTGAGGAGATCGTCGGCCGCGATCGCGTCGAGCGGCGTCCGGGCGAGCGGCGGCGCGCCGAACGCCTTGCGGAGCGCGTCGAGCACCCGGGCCCGTGCCTCCGGGCGAGCGCGGATCTCGTCGGCGAGCACGTCGCTCCGCTCCACGTCCGAGAGCGCCTCGGTGCGGAACCCGGGCACGGACAGTCCGAGCTCCTTCACGAGCGCGCGCGTCTCCTCCGGGAGGAGCGCGACGTAGAGGAACACGGAGAGCGCGTCGCGCGACAGCTCCTCGAGCGGCGCGTCGCCGCCCGGGTCCGGGAGCCCGGGCGCCTTCCGGCTGGGCGGCGCGCGCCTCCGCGCCGGCGCGGCGTCGCCCTTCTTGGCCTTGCCGCTCGCCTTCCGCGTCGTCACGGGGCCCTACGGCGCGGGCGCCGCCGCCTCGCGCACCTCCGCCTGGAAGGTGGCGCCGGGCGGGAGCTTCCAGGAGTCCGGGACCGGGATCTGCGCCTGGAAGGTGGCGGGCCGGACGGCGCCGCTCGCGCCGCGGACGTCGGTCTGGATCTCGAGCTGGACGGTCGCGGCCTCGCGCGGGAGGAGCTCCACCCACCAGGTGCCGAAGAGCGCGCCGGGCGGGAAGTCGTCCTGGAACCGCTCGGGGTCGCTGAGCTTCTGGTACGGCTCCCCGCCCCCGCTCATCTCGCCGTAGGGCTTGCCGGCCGCGTCGAGGAAGTGGAAGGCGATGCGCCGGAACGCGACGGGCACGACGCTCCGCACGACGGTGCGCTCCCCGCCCCGCTCCCGCTCGAGGAACCGGGGGCTGCCCCAGAGCGCGAAGTCGATGCGGAGCCCGGGTGAGCCGCCCTCCGGAGGCGTCCCCGGCTCGACGGCGAGGAGATCGAGGCGGAACCCCTCGGCGATCATCGACTGGACCGGCGCGTAGCGGCCCTCGCGCAGCAGCGCGAGCCGGCCGTCGGCGTACTTCTGGAAGTCCTCCAGCTGGGTCCGATCCTTCTCCTCGAGCTTCCCCTTGCGATCCGCGGCGGCCGCCTGGACGCCGGTCGAGCGCGCCGGCTCGCCCGGATGGCGGTTCCGGATCGCCTGCAGCTCGTCGAAGTACCAGCGCGACAGGGCCGCGACCTCGTCGCGCCACTCCGGCAGCCGGTCGGCGGGGATCGCGCGCGCCGCGCCCGCACGCTCCGAGAAGTCGCGCTTCAGCCGGGCGCGCTCGAGCCGGGCCTCGTAGGCGTCGGCCTTCTCGCGGGAGCCGGTGAGCAGGAAGGCGATCGCGAGCACGGCGAGCCCGATCGGCACCGCGACGAGGAAGAGCTTCTTCATGGGATTCACTCCGAGCCGGAGACGAGCGCCTCGACGCTGCGCACCCCGGTACGATCGATCTCGTACACGTAGGCGCGCGCGCGCCGGACCGGCTCGTCCGCGACGCGCGAGGCAGAGCCCGCGCAGAGGACCGGCGTCGCGCCGGCGGCGCCGGGCAGGTCGACCCGGAACGCGGTGTGACGGTGGCCGTGCAGCACGGCTGCCACCGGAAGGTCTGCGACGAGCCGGACGACCTGGTCGGCGTCCGCGAGCGGCATCCGGGCGACGTGGACGTCGGATGGGACGCGCTCGGGTGGGAGGACGACGTGGTGGTGGAACGCGAGCACGACGGCGCGCCCGAGCTTCGCGTGCTCGCGGACGATCTCGCGCGCCGCGCGGAGCTGGTCGCCGCCGATGCGGCCGGGCGTCGTCCACGGGTCCTCGCCCCACCGCGCGCTGTCGAGCGCGACGAGCACCGCCTCGTCCCCGAGCGGCACGACGTGCGGGTAGCTCGGCACGGCCTTCTTCATGCCGAGGCCGTCCGGGCCGAGCGCCCGCAGGAACCGGGCGGTCTCGACGGAGTCCTCCGTCCAGAGATCGTGGTTGCCAGGGACGACCGTCAGCTTGCGCGCCTCCGCGAACGGGCGGAGCAGGTCGGCGGCCCGCTCGAACTCGCGGGGCTCGCCCGAGAACGTCAGGTCGCCGGTGACGACGAGGTGGTCGACGCCGATCTCGCGGAGGGCGTCGAGCAGCCCCTTCGCGAGGCGAGCGGAGTGCTTCTCGCAGTCCCGGGCCGAGAAGCCGTTGCGGGGATAGCGGCTTCGGTCGGAGACGTGGAGATCGCTGATGTGGCCGAGTCGGACGATGCGGCCTCCCGGGGCGGCGGCGATGCTATCTCAGCCCCGGCCCAGGTCAAACCTGCGGCGCGTCCGGCGTCACCGCGTCCGCGGCGCGCGGCAGGAGGATGCGCAGCGTCCTCCCGCGGCCCGGCACCGCCTCGTCCTCCACCTGGCCGCCGTGCGGCGCGACGAGCGCGCGCGCGACCGCCGCCGCGCCGCCGTCGTCCGCCGCGGCGCCGCCCGCGATCTCCACCACCGCGGCTGCGCCACGTCGCCCGACACTCACCGCGATCTCCCCACCTCGGCCCGCGCCCGCGCCGACGGCGCGGAGCGCCTCGCGGATCGCCGCCCGCAGCGGCCGGTCGTCCCCCATCGCGAGCGCCGGCTCGAGCGCGCTCCGCACGCGCACGCCCGGCGGCGGCGCCCACGCCGCGAGCAGATCCGCCACCAGCGGCGCGAGCTCGAGCGCGCGCGGCGTGCCGGCGGCCTTCTCCGCCGCGTCGTGCAGCGTCCCCACGCGGCGCGCGGCCTCCTCCAGCGCCTCGTCGAGCAGCGAGAGCTGCTTGGCGGCGCGCGGCGGGAGCGGCGGCGCGAGGAGACGCAGATAGGAGGCGGCGGTGGCGGCGCGCGCGATGGGCGCCCTCACGCACGCGGCGGCTCCGGCCAGCACGTCGCCGAGCCGCGCCGGCGCGGGCCCGGTCGCGGGCCTCGACGCGGGCAAGGGCGGCGGCGCCGCGCGCGCCGGCTCCGCCCGGAGGACCACGACATCCACCGTGGGTGCATCCGACACGCGGACGAGCGCGGCGGTCGCCCGGACGCCGGTGCGCAGCGAGACCGCCCCGGACGTGGCGTCCGCCCGCCGGAGCCCGTGCCGCAGGACGGCGAGCGCCTCGGCGACGGTCGCGAGGTCCTTGCCCGCGAGCGGCGCCGCGTCCGAGCCCGCGAGCCGCTCCGCCGCCGCATTGGCGCGGGTGATGCGCCCGTCCCGGCCGACCACGAGGACGCCGTCCCCGAGCCGCTCGAGCGCGCCCGCGACGAGCCGCTCCGCCGCCTCGGGCAGCCCCGCGCGTCGCCTCGCGGCGAGCGCGCGCAGCGCTGCCACGGCGGCGACGGCGAGCGCGGCGCCTGCCAGGAGCGCGAGCGCATGCGCACCGGGCAACACGGCGCCCAAGGTGTCCACCCGCTTGCTCTCGCGGAAGCAGTCCTTATGCAGAGGGCATGATCCGCAGACACGCGTGGTCCCCGGCGGAGGGTCCCGGCGCCGCCCCCCAGCAGATCTCCCACCGCGCCGGATACGTCTCCGGGAGCGGAGACGACGGGCGAATCCCGGGGTCCGGGCTGTGGGCCCCATCGAACGGTCCGGCTCGAACCGACCCGGGCGGAGCCGGGGGCGAACCCGACGGACGCACGGTGCCGCGCCCCGGTCGTACCGCCCTCAACGAGGACTGACGCCTCGGCAGCAGGGGCCGCAGGGTGCCGCTGCTGCTCGGCACGCCGCACCCGTAACGCCCGACAGGTCAAACGCTTTTCGTTGATATCCGCTGCTCGCGCGGGTATCCCATCCCATCCGAATTCGGCAAGGAGACGGCGATGTCTGAGAAGGAAAAGAAGGGCGCAGCCGGTGCGCAGGTCGCCCCGGCGATGGGGCCTCCGGGGCTCATCGCCAAGGAGGACATCCCTCAGGTTCTCCCGATCCTGCCGCTCAGGAACTCGGTGTTCTTCCCCGGCGGCGTGCTCCCGCTCGCGGTCGGGAGGCAGAAGACGATCGCCCTCATCAAGGACGCGGTCCGCGACGAGCAGGTGATCGGCGTCGTGACGCAGCGGCGCGCCGAGGAGGAGGATCCCGGCGCGGCCGATCTCTACAGCGTCGGCACCGTCGCACGGGTCGTGAAGCTGCTCAAGATGGGCGAGGACAACTACTCGCTCGTCGTGCAGGGGCTCGCGCGCTTCAAGGTCCTCGAGCTCGTCCAGGAGAGCCCGTACCTCAAGGCGCGGGTCGATCCCGTCGAGGACAAGCCCGTCACCGACGACGTCGAGGTCGAGGCGCTCGCGATCAACCTGAAGAAGCTGGCGCGCGAGGTCATCGAGCTCATGCCCGAGCTCCCGGCCGCGGCGACCGAGCTCGTCGAGTCGATCACGCACCCGGGCCACCTCGCCGACCTCATCGCGGCCAACGTGGACGTGCCCATCGAGGAGAAGCAGCAGGTCCTCGAGACGACCGATCTCAAGTCCCGGATGAAGCTCGTCCTCGAGCTACTCAACCGCAAGCGCGAGATCCTCAAGCTCTCGAACAAGATCGACTCCGCCGTGAAGGGCGAGATGTCGAAGACGCAGCGCGAGTACTACCTGCGCCAGCAGCTCAAGGCGATCAAGGAGGAGCTCGGCGAGCTCGGCGAGGAGGAGGAGGAGCTCGACGAGCTGCAGGAGCGGCTCAAGAAGGCCGGCCTGCCCTCCGAGGTGGAGAAGGTCGCGCAGAAGGAGCTCAACCGCCTCAAGTCGATCCCGACGGCGAGCTCGGAGTACACGGTCGCGCGCACCTACCTCGACTGGATCGCGGACCTCCCCTGGTCGAAGAAGAGCGACGACAACCTCGACATCGAGAACGCGCACCAGATCCTCGACGCCGACCACTACGGCCTCGACAAGATCAAGAAGCGCATCCTCGAGTACCTCGCGGTCCGCAAGCTGAAGAACGACATGCGCGGGCCCATCCTGTGCTTCGTCGGGCCGCCCGGCGTCGGCAAGACCTCGCTCGGCCAGTCCATCGCGCGCTGCATCGGCCGCAAGTTCGTGCGCCTGTCCCTCGGCGGCGTGCGCGACGAGGCGGAGATCCGCGGGCACCGCCGCACGTACGTGGGCGCCCTGCCCGGCCGGATCATCCAGTCGATGAAGAAGGCGGGGACGGTGAACCCCGTCATGATGCTCGACGAGATCGACAAGCTCGGCGCGGACTTCCGCGGCGATCCGTCGGCGGCGCTGCTCGAGGTGCTCGATCCGGAGCAGAACCACGCGTTCTCGGATCACTACCTCGATCTCGCCTACGACCTCTCGAAGGTGATGTTCATCGGGACGGCGAACCTGCTCGATCCGATCCCGGGCCCGCTCAAGGACCGCATGGAGATCCTCGAGCTGCCCGGCTACACGTTCGAGGAGAAGGTCCACATCGCGCAGAACCACCTGATCCCGAAGCAGCTCAGGGAGCACGGGCTGTCGGCGGACGCGATCGCCATCACCGAGAAGGCGCTCATCAAGATCATCATGGCGTACACGCGCGAGGCGGGCGTCCGTAACCTGGAGCGCCGGATCGCCGACGTGTGCCGCGCGGTCGCGGTGGAGGTCGCGAGCGGGAAGCTCCAGGCCGGCGCGAAGCGCGACATCGAGGAGGCCGACGTCGAGTCGATGCTCGGGCCCGAGAAGTTCTACAACGAGACCGCCGAGCGCACCGAGATCCCGGGCGTCGCGACCGGCCTCGCGTGGACGGCGGCGGGCGGCGACATCCTCTTCATCGAGGCGACGAAGATGACCGGCAAGGGGTCGCTCACCCTCACCGGCCAGCTCGGCGACGTGATGAAGGAGTCCGCGCAGGCGGCGCTCTCGTACCTGCGCTCGAAGGCGGACTCGCTCGGCATCCCGGCGAACTTCCTCGAGCGGACCGACATCCACATCCACTTCCCCGCGGGCTCGATCCCCAAGGACGGCCCGAGCGCGGGCGTCACGATCCTGACCGCGCTCGTCTCGCTCCTCACCGGGATCCGCGTTCGCTCCGACGTCGCGATGACCGGCGAGGTCACGCTGCGTGGCCTGGTCCTGCCCGTCGGCGGGATCAAGGAGAAGGTCCTCGCGGCCCACCGCGCGGGCATCAAGCGGATCATCATGCCCGCCCGCAACGAGCGGGACCTCGTGGACGTCCCCGAGCAGGCTCGCAAGGAGCTCGACTTCGTCTTCGCGGCGCACATGGACGAGGTGCTGAAGGCCGCGCTCGAGGAGAACCCGGTCGGGCGGCAGGCGCCTCCGACGCCGGAGTCGGAGGCCGAGAAGAAGGCTGCAGCCGCCAAGAAGCCCGAGGAGGTCAGGGCCTGAGGGAAGCCCCGCTGCTACACTCGCGGGGGTGGAGCGGCTCGCGATCCTCACCGGCTCGGCCGGCGCCGTCCCGGACGCCGTCGCGGCGGCACTCGGCCGCGCCGGCTTCTCGGTCCGTCACGCACCCATCGGCGCGGACGGTCGCCCGCGCCTAGAGGTGGACGCGCGCGGCGTCGAGGCGGTCGTCCACCTCGGCGTCCGTACGCCGCGCGATCTCGACGAGCGGGCTCGCGCGGACGCCGAGGCCGCGGCGGCCAGCGCCGCCGCCGCGCTCGCCCGGGAGGCCGGCGCGCGGCGGCTCGTGCACGTGTCGACCGCCGCGGTCTACGGGAGGCCGCGGAACCTCCCCTGCCGCGAGGGCGAGCTGAAGGCGCCCCGGACCGCGCTCGAGCGGATCCGCTGGCGCGCCGAGCAGGCGAGCTGGGCAGAGTTCCGGCGCGGCGCGCCGCTCACGGTCCTGCGCCCCACGATCCTGTACGGCCCCACCCTCACCGGCGGACCGGTCCGCGCGCTCACGTTCTTCGCGCTGCTCGATCCGGGCAACCGCCGGATCCCGATCATCCGCCGCGGCCCGGTCGCGCACCTCGTCCACCTGGACGATCTCGCGCGCGCGGTCGTCCACGTGGTGCAGCACCCGGACGACGGCGACGTGGTGGGGCGCGCGTTCAACGTGGGGGACGAGGCGCCGCTGCCGCTCGCGGAGCACCTCTCGGCCGCCCTGGCCGCGCTCGGCTACGAGCCGGGCCGCCTCTTGCCGGCGCTGCCTCGTCTCACCGCGTCCCTGCTCTGGCTCGTGCAGCACGTCCCGGACCGAGCGCTGCTCGGGCCCATGAACCGGCGGCTGGAGCGCGCGTGGCGAACGCTTGCGGGGCGGAACGGCGCGACGGCGGCGCTCGCGCCGAGGGTGGAGCGCGAGGCGCTACACTGGATGACCGCGGATCACTACTACGACACCGCGCGCCTCGCGGCCCTGGGGTTCCGGTCGCTCCATCCGGTCTCCACCGAGGCCATCCCCGCGACCATCCAGGCGCTCGCGGCGCGGCGCTTCCTGCCGGGCTCGGGCACGGGCGCCCTCCCCGCCGGGTAGCCACGGCGGCGGCGAGCGGGCGCGCGCCGTCCCCCGCCGCAAGAATGGCTGCGGCGGGGCATCCGTGTCATAGTTCAACGCCCGATCCGGTCACCGCTGTCGCGATCCGGAACGAGCCGCGGCGGGGTGCGCCGCGGGGTGCCGGGTGAGTCGTGCAGCACGAGGATACCCACGCGAGCGCGAGGCGTTCGAGGGCGAGGGGTCGGTGATCCGCAGGCTCGGACGATACGAGCTGCTCGAGCAGGTCGGGAGCGGGGGCATGGCCGTCGTGTACCGCGGCCGCGACACCGCCCTCGATCGCGAGGTCGCGGTGAAGCTCCTGCACCCGCACCTCGCCTCCGCGCCGGACTCCCGCGCCCGCTTCTCTCGCGAGGCCCGTGCCGTCGCGCGCCTCTCCCACCCCGGCATCGTCGAGATCTACGACTACGCGGGCGACGGGGCGGCCGACAGCTACCTCGTGACCGAGTTCGTCCGCGGCTGCACCCTCCGCGTGTTCGCACACGAGGTCGGGTTCGGCTTCCCGGAGATCGGCGCGCTCGTCGGACGCGCGCTCGTGGACGCGCTCGTGCACGCGCACTCCGCGGGCGTCATCCACCGCGACCTGAAGCCCGAGAACGTCCTCGTGCACGAGGGTGATCGACCGGCGGTCAAGCTCGCCGACTTCGGGATCGCGCGCATCCTCGCGTCCGACGAGCGCATGACGATGACGGGCGCGCTCGTCGGCTCGCCGCACCACATGGCGCCCGAGATCGTGGAGGGGCGCGAGGCGGACGCGCGCAGCGATCTCTTCTCGCTCGGGACCATCCTCTACTGGCTCGCGACGGGGAACTTCCCGTTCGCCGCGCCGAACCCCACCGCGATCCTCCGCCGCGTCCTGGAGGCGGACTTCGAGGACCCGCGCGCGGTGGACGCGCGCGTGCCCGACGCGCTCGCCGACCTGGTCGTCCGCTGCCTCTCGCTCGACCCGGAGCGCCGGCCGTCGAGCGCCGCCGAGGTGCGCGAGGTGCTCGATCGCCTCCTCGCCGAGAGCGGGCTCGAGCGCGCGCCCGACGAGCTCGTCGCCTTCCTGCGCGACCCCGCCGCGTTCAAGGCGGCGTTCCCGGCGCGGGCGGTGGTCGCGCTCTCCGCCCGCGGGGACGAGGCCCTGGCCGAGGGGGCCTCCGCGCGCGCGCTCGCGTTCTACTCGCGCGTCCTCGCCATCGATCCCGAGAACGCGGAGATCCCCGCCAAGCTCGCCCGGCTCACGCGGCGGCGGCGCCTCCAGCGGATCGCCCTCGGGGCCGGCGCGGCGCTCGCCGTCGCCGCCGCGACGGCCGCGGTCGTCGTCCTCGTGCCTCGCCCCGCGATCGCGCCGCCCGCATCGGCGGCCGCCGATGCGCGCGACGCCGCCCAGCCCGGTGCCGGCGCCTCGACCGCCCATACCGGAGCGGGCGCGCTCCCTTCCGAGCCCGAGCCCGAGCCCGAGCCCGTGCGCGATCCGGAGCCGCGCCGCGAAGGCGATCCGGCCGCCGCGCCCGCCCGCGAGGCCCACGCCGGCCAGCGCCCCCGCGTCCCCCGCGGTGACGCGTCCGCCCGGCAGCACGAGAGCCCCGGCGGTCCCCCGGCCTCGCTCTCGGTGCATGTCCGGCCGTACGCGCAGCGCGCGCTGCTCGACGGGATCGAGGTGGCGCGCGGGGAGCAGCTCGTCCGGTTCTCGATCCCGCCGGGCCGCCCGCACGTCATCCAGCTCGAGCACGCCTGCTGCGCCCCGTTCGTCCGGGAGATCACCGCCGAGGAGGCGCAGCGGATCGTGGAGCTGCGCGTCCCCCTCGAGCCGCGCCCGGCCCGGCTGCGCGTAGAGGGGGATCCGGCGACGCGCGTGTACGTGGATGGCAAGCTAATCGGCACCGCCGGCGAGTCGCAGCGCGCCGCCTTCGCCATCCCCGTGCCGTCCGGCGCGGAGAGCCCGTACGAGGCGCCCGCCCGGATCGGCCTCGAGGCGGCGGGCGCCGCGACGCGCGACGTGCAGGTGAAGCTGCGGGCCGGGGGCGAGGTGATCGTCGCCGCGCCGACGCCCGCGCCGCAGCCGCCCCCCGCCTTCGGCGGGCCCCAGCCCGCCGCGGCCCCGCCGGCCGCGCCCCACTCCGACGGAGCCGTGAAGCCGTGATACCCCTCCTCATCGCGCTCGTGCTCACGGCCCCGCCGGAGCTGAAGCGCGCGAAGGACCGCTTCGAGTTCGGCGCGTACGCCGACGCGGCCGGCACGCTCCGGCGCTACCTCGCGACGAGCCCGTCGCTCAGCGAGGAGGAGGCGATCGACGCCTACCGGATCCTCGGCATCTCCGAGTACCACCTCGGCGATCAGGCGCAGGCGCGCGCGGCGTTCGTGAACCTCCTCTCGCACGATCCCGACTACGCGCTCGATCCGTTCCTCGTCCCGCCGCCCATCGTCGAGTTCTTCGACCGCGTGAAGCGGGAGCACGAGCCCGCGCTCGCGCCGCTGCGCGAGCGACGCCGGGCGCTGCGCGAGCAGGAGCGGCTCGCGGACGAGGCGAAGCGGCGGCTGCTCGCGGAGGAGCAGTCGCGCACCGGGCCGCCGACGAAGGTCGTGCGCGTCCAGGAGCGCCTCTACCTGTTCAACTGGATGCCGCTCGGCGCGGGCCAGTTCCAGAACGGAGATCGCGCGAAGGGGACCGCCATCGCCGCAGGCCAGATCGTGGCGGGGGTCGTGAACCTCTCGGCGATCATCTTCCACAACCAGCTCGCGGAGGACCGGACCCGCACCTGCATCTCCGGTCAGCCGGGCTGCTCGCGGCCGCCGTACTCCGACTCGGACCGCGTGCTCCTCGGTCGCGTCGAGGCGGTGAAGTACGTCTCCGCCGGCCTGTTCTGGGCGCTCTACGCGTACGGCGTGTGGGACGCGCACAAGCACTTCGTGCCCATCGTCGAGACGGAGGTCGCGCCCGGCGGCGGCAGCGGCTCGGTCAAGCTCGAGTGGGCGTTCTAGCGAGGCACCGTGGCGACCCTCATCGTGAAGAGCCCGGACGGCGTGGAGCGCGAGATCGCGCTCGTGAAGCGGATCACGAGCGTCGGTCGCGACGAGGAGAACGACGTCGCGGTGCCGGATCCCGCCATGCCCCGCACGGCCGTGCACATCCACTGGGACGGCCGCGAGTACAACGCCGCCGCGCACGAGGGCGCGGACATGACCGTGAACGGCAAGCGCCGCGCGGCGTGGCGGCTCGGCGCCGGGGATCGCATCCGCGTGGCCGGGACGGAGCTCCTCTTCGACCCCGCTCCGCGCGCGGCGCCCGCCCGGCCGGGCCAGAGCGCCGGCCAGCGGCTCCTCGCCCTCGAGTCGCTCGTCCGGTTCTCGGAGCGGCTCCTCGGCGCGAACGACCTCGCGCGGCTCCTCGACGAGCTCATCGACGCGCTGCTCGAGGTGACCCACGCCGAGAAGGGCTTCCTCATCCTGTTCGAGGACGGCGAGATGACCGTCCGCGCGGCGCGGAACGTGGCTCGCGAGACGATCGAGGGGGCGATGGCGCGGGTCTCCGACTCGATCATCCAGCGCGTCATCGACACGCGCCGCCCGATCGTGGTCGCGGACGCCCTGCACGACTCGGAGTGGTCCGGCTCGACGTCGGTCGTGAACCTGAAGCTCTGCTCGGTGATGTGCGCGCCGCTCATGCAGAAGGGCGACGTCTGCGGCGTCATCTACCTCGGGAACGACAGCGTGGTCTCGCTGTTCGACGACCGCGCGCTCGAGGCGCTCACCGTCTTCGCCGCGCAGGCGTCGCTGCTCGTGCAGAACGGCATGCTGCTCGACTCGCTCCGGCGCGAGAACGTCGCCCTGCGCGAGGCGGTGAGCTCGAAGCAATACGGCGAGCTCATCGGGTCGGGCGCGTCGATGCGGGAGGTCTTCCGGCGCATCGAGAAGGTCGCCGGTACGGACATCAGCGTCCTCGTCTCCGGCGAGACCGGCACCGGCAAGGAGGTCGTCGCCCGCGAGATCCACCGCCGCAGCGGGCGCGGGAGCGGCCCCTTCGTCGCGGTGAACTGCGGCGCGATCCCCGAGGCGCTCCTCGAGTCGGAGCTGTTCGGCCACGTCCGCGGTGCGTTCACGGGCGCCATCGCCACGCGGCCCGGCAAGTTCCAGGCGGCCCACGGCGGCACCCTGTTCCTCGACGAGGTGGGCGAGATGCCCGCCGCGCTGCAGGTGAAGCTCCTGCGCGCGCTCCAGGAGCGCTCGGTGACGAAGGTCGGGGACACGCGCCCGGAGCCGGTGGACCTCCGCGTGGTGGCGGCGACGAACAAGGTGCTCGAGGACGAGATCCGCAAGGGCGCGTTCCGCGAGGACCTCTACTACCGGCTCAACGTGGTCTCGATCCTCCTGCCGCCGCTCCGCGAGCGCGGCGAGGACCTCGTCGTGCTCGCGAAGTACTTCCTGCAGAAGTACGCGAAGGACTTCGGCGCGAAGGTGCGCGGGTTCGCGCCGAGCGCGGTGGTCGCGATGCGCAAGTACGCCTGGCCGGGCAACATCCGCGAGCTCGAGAACCGGCTGAAGAAGGCGGTGGTCCTCGCCGACAAGGCGCTCGTGTCGGCCGAGGACCTCGATCTGCGGCCGGAGAACCTGGAGCCCATCCTCCCGCTCGTCGCGGCGAAGGAGGAGTTCCAGAAGCGCTACATCAACGAGGTGCTCGAGCGGAACCAGGGCAACCGCACCAAGACGGCCAAGGATCTCGGCGTCGATCCGCGGACCATCTTCCGGCACCTCGAGAAGCTCGACGCCGAGCGGCGCGGCCAGAAGCTCCCGCCCGACGAGGAGGACGACGCGTGAGGCGAACCGCCAGGGCGGCCGCGCTCGCGGCCGTGATCCTCTCCGGCTGCCCGCTGCCGCAGCCGCTGCCCGACTACCCCGAGGGCCAGCCGGTGACGCCGCCGCGCATCGTGGTCGACGACACGGTCCGCGCGGTGCTCCAGCCCGACTCGATCGTGCGCGTGCCGGCGGGCTGCCCGCGCGAGCCGGTCTACCGGCTCGGCGCGACGCTCCGCGACGCGATCACGAACGAGGTGGTCGTCGCTCGCTGGTTCGTGAACTACGACCCCACGAACCGCCCGAGCCTCACGCCGCAGCAGGACAACGACATCCTCGCCCCGGCCGACGGGAGCGTCGATCCCACCCTGCGCGAGACCCCGGCGTTCGAGTTCCCCGCCTACCAGTACCCGAGCGCCGGCGGCAGCGGCGCGACCGGCGGCGCGGGCGCGCTGCACGTCGTCGAGCTCGTGGTGTCGAACGGCTTCGATCCCAACGCGGACTCGGCGACCGCCGCGCTCCCCTATCGCAAGCCGAAGCTCGGGTTCGAGGTCCAGGTCTATCGCTGGGTGTTCCTGACGGTGCCGCCCTCCCCGGACACCTGCACGGGCGCGGGGTGCGTCACCTGCCCGGCGCCGCCCGTCGTCCCGGCCGGCTGAGCGGCGAGCGAGGCGGGGCGCGGGGGGCAGCCCCATCAGATCATCTCCGCTCGGGCGGCCGCGCGAGCGCCTCGCGCGCCTCGCGCAGCGAGCCCGCGGCCTGGCGGGCGAGGTTCGCCTCTTCCTGCGCGAACCGGTTCACCTGGGCCCGGTAGGCCCGGTGGAGCTCCAGCACCGCGTCCCGGGCACGGGCGAGCTCCTTTCGCCCGCCGAAGCCCTGCGGATCCGGATCCGCCGCGTCGAGCCGGCAGCGATCGGCGAGGTCGTCGACGCGCTGCTCCCACTCCCGCGCCCAGATCTCCCAGCGCTGGATCGCGTCCTTCTCGCCGATCTCGTCCCCGAGACGCCAGGCCCGCTCGTTCTGCTCGGCGTGCAGCGCCTCGAGCTCGGTCACGCACACGCGCAGCGCGGCCCGCGTGGGGAGCGCGCCCGTTGCGGGGGGACGGTGGGGTCCGCGCAGGTTTCGCACCACGCTCGTCACCACCACCGCGAGCGCGACGGCGATGACGGCGAAGTACAGGAGCCAGAGCGCCGTCCGGTACGGCTTGTAGCGGGGGTCCCGTGGCACGCGCGGGACTCTGCCAAACGGGCGGCGCCGCGTCGAGTGTTTGAGCGCCCGCGCGCTTCTAGCGGTGCTCCGCGAGCACCTCGAGGAACGTGCAGACGCGACCGCTCCACATCGCGCGCAGGCATCGCACGTAGAAGATCGGGCCGAACAGCCGGACGATGGTCACGGAGTGGACCAGCACGTCCTTGCCTGTGATCGCGCCCTGCACGTCCGGCTGCGTTTGCATCGGCGGTGCCGGGCGGCGCGGCGCGGAGCCCTGGCGAACCTCCTCGATCTGCGAGGGATTCGACGGGTCTCCCTTTGGGCGGGCCTGGGGAGACCGTGAACTTTCCTGCCACCAGCGTGACGGAATTACAGCCGGTAGGGACAGACGCCCGGCTCATTGCAGTCCTGAATCGAGGTCTTTCAACCCTGAAAGGTCGAAGCCCGTCAATTTTTCGAGGTCGTCCGGAACCTTCCGGGATTCGAGGAGATATTTTCAGGACCCGGCCGGGCACGTTGATTGAATGTCATCCCTGACGGGAAGTCCGCACCGGCTCTGGGTCAACCCCCCCGCACTCCGAGCCGGCAGCTGGGCGTCCACTTGGGAGCTCTCGGCGCGGTCGCTCACACCGTCGCTCGTTCAACGCTGAAGACGGCGCCGAGAGCTGCCCTTTTCCCACCCTTCAACGCCGACCGACCCGCCGCTCGAGCTCCGCGAGCGGGAGCTCGAACACCACCGGACGTCCGTGCGGGCAGCGCGCCTTGAAGTCGATGGCGTCGAGCCCGTCGAGCAGCGCGCGCGCCTCCTCCGGCGCGACGTCCTGGTTCGCGCGGACCGCCGCGTGGCAGGCCATCGTGGCGAGGAGATCGTGGAGCGCCTCGTCCACGGCGCTGCCGCTGCCGACGAGCTCGAGCTGACCCGCGAGATCGAGGAGCAGCCCCTCGAGATCGACCCCCGCGAGCGCGGCGGGCGAGCCCTTCACCGCGAAGCTGTCGCCGCCGAACGGCTCGACGTCGAACCCCAGCCGGCCGAGCTCCGCGAGCCCCCCCTCGAGCGCCCGGGCGACCGCCGGGGGGAGCGTCACGACCTGCGGCAGGAGGAATGGCTGCACGGGGAGCTGGCGTGTCCGGAACGCCTCGCGCAGGCGCTGGAACAGCAGCCGCTCGTGGCTCGCATGCTGGTCGATGACCACGAGCGTCCCGCCGGGCGCCTCGCAGAGGAGGTAGGTCCGAGCGTGCTGTCCGACGTAGCGGAGCGACGCGAAGTAGCCGCCGGGCCGCGCCGTCCCCGCCTCGTCGGAGATCGGGAAGGCGAACGTCGCCGTCGCGCCCGGCGTCGGCCGCGGGGGCGGCACGAGCGCGCCGCTCCCCTCGGGCGCGTGAGCCTCGCGCGCCCAGGCGAGCACCGCGGCCGTCTCGTCGCCCCCGGCGGTCCCGTCGGCCGGCACGAGCGCGAGCGGCGCCGGTCCCGAGCCGCCCGAGGCCGCCGCGGCCCGCCCGTGCGCGAGCCAGGGCGCGGTGCGGAGCGTCCCCGCGATCGCGTGGAACAGGGCGTCGTACACCTCGCGCGCCTCCGCGAACCGCACCTCGAGCTTCTGCGGGTGCACGTTCACGTCGACGCGATCGAGGGGCAGCTCGACGAACAGCGCGCCCGCGGGGTGCCGGCCGGGCGGCAACGTCCCCGCGAAGGCGCGGAGCACCGCGTGGGCGGCGCCACGGTCGCGGATGTAGCGGCCGTTCACGAACAGGTAGAGGGCGCGGCCGGTCGCCTCCGAGTGATCGGGAGAGCACACGAGGCCGCGCACGCGGACCGCCCCGCGGGCGGCGTCCACCGCCACGAGGTGCCGGTGCGCATCGCGGCCGAGCGCCTGCGCGGCGCGATCGGTGAGGTCCGCGCCGGCGCGGGAGCCGATCACGAGGCGCCCGGCCGAGCGGAGCGTGAAGCCGACGTCCGGGCGCGCGAGGGCGAGGCGCACCACCGCCTCGCTGACGTGACCCGCCTCGGTCGCCGGCGCGCGCATGAACTTGCGGCGCGCCGGGGTGTTGAAGAAGAGGTCCCGGACCTCGATGGTCGTGCCGCGCGGGCGCGCGACGGGCCCCGCGGCGACCCGCGTCCCGCCCTCGAGCTCGATGCGCGTCCCGGCGCCGTCCTCGGCCGGGGAAGTATCGAGCCGGAACCGCGCCACCGATGCGATCGCCGGCAGCGCCTCGCCCCGGAAGCCCATCGTCGCGATGGCCGCGAGCCCGGCGGCGTCGCGCAGCTTCGAGGTGGCGTGCCGCTCGAGCGCGAGCAGGGCGTCGTCGCTCGCCATGCCGCAGCCGTCGTCGGCGACCCGCACCAGCGCGAGGCCGCCCTCCTCCACGTCGATCGCGACGGAGGTCGCGCCCGCGTCGAGCGCGTTCTCGACGAGCTCCTTCACGATCGACGCCGGGCGCTCGACCACCTCGCCCGCGGCGATCTGGTTCACGAGCCCCGGAGGCAGGACCTGGATGCGCGGCATCGCGGTGTCGTACCACACACCCCGGACCCGCGGCGCCGGGCCGCCCGGTCCCCGTCCGTCCGTTTGACGCCCCGGGTGTACCCGTCTATGAGGTGCCCGATGCCTGGAGGGAAGAGGCGCGGCCGCGCCGGAGCTGGGAAGCGCACGCCGCGCGCGCGCAAGGCGGGAGCCCGCGCGCGCCCGGAGCCGAAGCCCGCCCGTCCCGTGCTCGGGAACGACCCCTTCGCGCGCGGGGCCGCGCCGCGCGAGCCGGCGCCCGAGGTGACGCGGGTCGCGGGGAGCCGCCCGACTCCGACCCCGACTCCGACTCCGCGTCACGCCCCCTCCCCCTCCCCCAACGCCCCGACCGATCGCATCCGCGCTGCCGGGGAGCGGCTCGGCGCGCTCGAGCAGCGGGTCGAGAGCACGCTCGCGGGGCTCGAGCACCGGCTCGGCGACGTCGCCGCGCGCGCGGGGCTCGCGTCCGCCGCAGGCGAGCTTCGGGAGACCGTCGCGCGGCTGTTGCCGCGGGTGAAGCACGCGCTCGGCACTGCCATCGACCTGGCGCGCCTCCTCGAGCCGCCCGAGCGGCTCGACCGCTACGGGCTCGACGCGCGCTTCCACGAGCGGGCCCAGCCGCTGCTCGACCTGCTGTACGCGACATGGTGGCGCACCGAGGCGCGCGGCCTCGAGCGCGTGCCGGGGGCCGGCGCCGCCATCGTCGTGGCGAACCACGCCGGCGTCGTGCCGTGGGACGCGCTCGTGCTCCGGCACGCGCTCCACCGCGACCACCCCGCCCGGCGGGACCTCCGGCCGCTCCTCGATGACCGCGAGGCCGGGCTGCCCCTGTTCGGCCCGCTCGCGATCCGGCTCGGAGCGGTCCGCGCCGCGCCCGAGCCCGCCGAGCGCATCCTGCGTGACGGGGCGCTCGTCGGCGTCTTCCCCGAGGGGAGCGCCGTCGCGCGGAAGGCGTGGGGCGAGCGCTACCACATCGAGCGGTTCGGCCGCGGGGGCTTCGTGAAGCTCGCGCTCCGCACCGGCGCGCCCGTCATCCCCTGCGCCATCGTCGGAAGCGAGGAGGCCTCCCCGGCGATCTCCAGGCCAGGCTGGCTCGGCGCGGCGCTCGGCCTGGCCGCCCTGCCCACCGACTCGCTCAGGGTCGGCGCGGCCGCCCTCCTGCCGCTCCCCTCGCGCTGGTCGCTGCGGTTCGGAGACCCGATCGATCTGGGCGAAGCGGGTCCTGAGGCGGCCGACGATCCGTCGACGGTGAGCGCCCTCACCGAGCGGACCCGCTCGACGCTCCAGGCGATGCTCGACGAGGACCTCGCCGCGCGCCGCTCCGTGTTCCTGTGAATCAGCGAGCGAAGCGAGACCCGGCGAGCGGGGTGGGCCCCCGACGGCCCTTCGACGGGCTCAGGGTCGGCGGGGCGGGGGCGCAGCCCCCGTGAGATCTCGCGAGTCGCGAGCCGTCGTCTAGCCGAGCACGAGGGCCGGATCCGTCTGGGCCTGCGCCAGCAGCTCGTCGCGGGCCTTCTCGTAGCCGGGCCGCCCGAGGAGCCCCTGCGCGTAGCGCTTGCCGGCCTCGACGCCGGGCTGGTCGAACGCGTTCACGCCGTACAGGCCGCCCGCGTAGGCGGTCGCGAGCTCGAGGAGCATCAGGAGCTCTCCCACCGCGCGCGCGTCGAGGCGCGGGAGCTGGATCGAGATCGTGGGGCGCCCCGCCTTGCGCAGCGCGGCCTCCGTCGCGCGCCGCTCCGCCTCGATGAGCTCGCCCATCGTGTGGCCGTCGAGGTACGCGATCTCGGCGTGGCGCCGGTACGTCTCCGGGACCGAGATCGAGACGTCGGCGCGCGGCTGGACGACCCGGACGAACGTCACGAGCTTGTCGTGCGGGCCCTCCATCATGAGCTGCAGCGAGGAGTGCTGGTCGGTCGCGCCCACCGCGCGGAACGGCGTCGGGCCGACGTCGGGACGCTTCCCGAGCGACTCCGCCCAGAGCTGGACGAACCAGTCGCCCGTGTCGCGCAGCCCGTCCGCGTACGGCATGAGCACGTGGATCCGCCGGCCCTTCCGCCGGTCCATGAGGTGCAGCACCGCGGCGTAGAGGAGCGCGGGGTTCTCGCGCAGCGCGGAGGAGCGGCAGCGCGCCTCCATCGCGGCCGCGCCGGCGAGGAGCGCGGTCAGGTCCACCCCGCCCGCGGCGGCCGGCAGGAGCCCCACCGCGCTGAGCGCGCTGAAGCGGCCGCCGACGCTGGCCGGGACCGGCAGCGCGCGCAGCCCCTCGGCGTCGGCGATGGCGCGGAGGGCGCCCTTCGCCGGGTCGGTCACGAGGACACAGCGCGCGCGGTACCCCTCCTCGCCGAACCGAGCGAGGCAGCGCTCCCGCAGCGCGAGGTGCTGCGCCATCGTCTCGGCCGTGCCACCCGACTTCGTGATGGTGGCGAAGCAGGTCTCCTCGAGATCGAGGGTGCCGAGGAGCGCCTCGAAGGTGGCCGGATCCGAGTTGTCTGGAAAGAAGACGCGCATGGCGCCGCGCCGGTCGCGCGGCAGGAGGTTGTGGAACGGGTGCGTGAGCGCGGAGAGGATCGCGCGGCCGCCCAGGGAGCTGCCGCCAATCCCGAGCACGACGAGGTTCTCGAACCGGGCGGCGAGGTCGCGGGCGAGCGCGGCGCTCGCGTCGGCGGTGGCCGCGTCGGCGGGCAGATCGGCGAAGCCGAGCTCGCCCGAGCGGCGCCGCGCCTCGAACCCCTCGAAGGCGGCCGCCGCGGCGGGGGCGAGACCGTCGAGCGCGTCCGCGCCGAGGCCGTCCGCGGCGGCGTCGAAGCAACCGTTCACGTCGAGTGACAGGCGTTCCATGGGTTCCCCTCCCGGTGCGCCGCCACTCTAGCGACGGTCCCCCGGCCTGGCGAGGACTCGCGGCGCGGGGGCCCCGACGGTGAGCGGGGCTAGCTCCCCTGTCCGAGCACGGCGGAGCGTGGCGCCGCTGCCCCCACGGCCGTGCGGTGGGCGAGGCGGACGCGGTCCGGCGCCATCCGCAGGTCTCTCACGACACCCACCGCGGACAGGAGCCGGAGCGCGTAGAAGGAGACGTCGATCTCCCACCAGAAGAAGCCCTGGTGCGCGGTCGACGGGTAGAAGTGGTGGTTGTTGTGCCACCCCTCCCCGAGCGTCAGGAGCGCGAGCGCGAAGCTGTTCCGGGAGCCGTCGCCGGTGTCGTAGCGCCGGCGGCCGAACACGTGGGCGAGCGAGTTGATGGCGAAGGTCCCGTGCCACAGGAACACGGTCGAGACGCAGAACCCCCAGAGGAACGCCGGGAGGCCGCCCGCGAGGAAGAGCGCACCGCCGAGCGCGACCGGCACGGCGAGGTGCCAGCGGTCGAGGAAGCGGAGCTCCGGATAGCCCGCGAGGTCCCTCACCCGCTCGAGCTTCGTCTCGTCGTGACGTCGCGCCAGGATCCAGCCGACGTGGCTCCACCAGAAGCCGCGCTCGAGCGGCGAGTGCACGTCCTCGGGGCCGTCGGAGTAGCGGTGGTGGTCCCGGTGGTGGGCGGCCCACCAGAGCGGCCCCTTCTGGACGGCCGACGCGCCGAGCACCGCGAGGATCAGCTGGAAGGGGCGCGAGGTGCGGAACGCGCGATGCGAGAAGTAGCGGTGGTACCCGGCGGTCACGCCGAACATCCGCAGGAGGTAGAGGCCGACGGCGAGGGCGATCCAGCGCCCCTCGACGGGCGCGAGGAACGGCGTCGCGAGGGCGGCCGCGTGAACGGCGAAGAACGGGACGGAGCGCGTCCAGTGGATCGCGTCGAGGTTCCGAGGGGGCGTGGTCGTCATCTCCTGGCGATCTGACGAGCGGCAGTCATGGGCGGGTCACCGCGAGCACGGAGCCCCCGGACGCTCGCTGGAGCGCGGGGGATGCGCCAGACGCGATCGAGGACCACCCTTCGTGTGGGAGGGCCGGGGACGGCGGGGAGCTCCCCCGCCGACCCCCTGGCTGCGCCATGGAGATGCTCGAGACCCCCGCGGCGGTCGAGGCGCCGAACGACGTCCAGAAGGAGGCGTTCATCCGCCTCATGGCCGAGACGCTTCCGCTCGCGGGCTACTCTGGCGTCCGGGCGGACCTGCCGGGCTGGGACCAGCCCGAGGTGATCCACGGCGCGATGCGCGACCACCGCCCCGCGCTCTTCTGCGACGCGCCGAAGCCGGTGTTCCTCGACGTGCTCTCCCCTGGACCGGTGACGCTGGAGGACGTCGCGAGCCGCTGGCAGCTCTTCGCCTCTGCCGCGGAGCTCACCGGGGGCGAGTTCCACGTGGTGATCCCGCGCTGGGTGGCAGGCCGCGACGGGAAGCAGATCGCGAAGCAGATCGCGGAGCTCGTCGGCGTCCGGATCGGCTTCATCTGGACGGTCTAGGCTCGCCCCCGCCGGCTACGGCGCCGCCGCGGCCGAGGACGTGGGGGGCGCGGACGGACCGCCGCCCTCGCCCGCCGTGGCCACCGCGCGGAGGAACGTCCAGAGATCCTCGCTCGCCTCGGCCCCGGGCGGCTCGATCCCGTCGCTGCGAGCAGGGTGGTTTCGCATGAGCTCCCGGAAGCGATCGTGCGACAGCCGGTCCGCGACGGCGGTGAGATCCGGCCCGCGCTCGCCGCCGGCGCTCCGCAGCCGGTGACAGGCGACACAGCGCGCGCCGAACTCGCCCGATCCGAGGCGGGCCCGGTCAGGGGCGCCCGGGGGGGCGGCGAGCGCCGTCCCGAGCGTGCCTTGCCAGGAGACGATCTCGAGCGCGCGCACCCCGTGCGCCCACCAGGACGCCTGCCGGGGGTCCGTCGTCAGCCCCGCCTGCTCCAGGTTGGGCCACGCCAGGACGCGCATCGCGATCGGCGCGCCGTCGGTCCGGTCCGCGAGGACCGGCCGCAGCTGGCGGATCACGGTGAGCGGGATCGGGACCGCCGTGCCCTCGGTGGTGCGCACGATCACCGTGTCGGTCCCCTTCTTCGGCGCGACGCGATCCGAGACGAGGAGCGCGAGCGGCGTGCCCTCCCAGAGCGCCTCGCGCCCGGTGACCGGGTCGACGCCGCGCACGCCGCGACGGGGCATGGCGGCGAGGTCCTTCTCGCCGACCGCGTACGGGCCGCCCTCGACCGCGCCACGGATCTCGATCACCTTCTCTCCCTGCGCGGTACGCGGCAGGCGCGGTCCGGAGGAGCAAGCGGCGAAGGCGAGCAGGAGGACGAAGCGCAGGTTTCTCATCGGCTGCCTTTCGGGATATCTTGCGCGCACCCTAAAGGAGCGATCCCGAATGGCACGCGCGTTCATCGGAAGCATGGAATGCCGGGTCCTGGTGGACAAGGATCTCGGCGACAGCTGGGCCGTCGCAGTGTACCCGCCGGCCTCCGGCAAGGCGTCGAGCGCGCCGCTCGTCGTCAAGATCCAGGGAAACGACAAGGAAAAGGCGACGCTCGGCGCGCTCGAGGTCTTGCAGAAGGCCGGCAAGATCGATCGCTTCGAGCTCTGAGCCGCAGCCGGGCCCGCCGCCGCGTCGCGCGGTCCCGCCGCCAGAGGGGCGCGCCCGCGGCCTCACCCCGGCTCCGTCCGCACCACCGCGCCGGCGGGGAGCGCCGCGAGCAGCGCCGCCAGCGCCGCGTCCACCCGCGTCCCGTCCTTCGCCTCGATCGTCACCTTCACGCGGTGATCTGCGTCGTCGAAGCGCGGGTAGCTGCCGATCTCCACCGCCGGGTGTGCGTCGGCGACGCGCGCGAGCGCGGGCGCGATCTCCTCCTCCCCGAGCGCGAGGAAGACGCACGCGAGGTGGAACGGCGCGGCCGCGAGCAGCGGCGCGATCCGGTCGAACTGCCAGCGGAAGAACTGGGGCACGCCCGGGAGCATGACGACGTTCTCGACGGCGATCGTCGGGAACGACGGGTCGCCGAGCAGGCGCGTCCCCTCGGGTACGTCCGCCATGCGCAGCGTCGCCTCGGGCGGCTCCGCGCCGCCGTGGTGGCGGCGGTGCATCGCGCGGAGGCTCTCGACGAGCGCGCCCGACCGGACGAGGCGGCGCCCGAGGGCGCGCGCGACCGCCGGGACCGTCACGTCGTCGTGCGTGGGGCCGACCCCGCCCGAGGTGAACACCCAGCTGGCGCGGCGACGGGCGCGGTCCACCGCCTCGACCACCTCGTCGACGCGATCGGGCAGGGTCAGGATCGCGTCGAGCCGCACGCCGAGCTCGTGCAGGCGCCGCGCGGCCCACGGGCCGTTCTCGTCCTGCACCTTCGCCGAGAGCACCTCGTTGCCGATGACGACGAGGATCGCCGTGGGACCGGGCATCCCCTCTAACTAGAGGGCGCGCGCGCGATCCGCAAATCGCGCGACGGGGCGGGGCGCCCGGCGCGCGTGCCGGCGAGGCTCAGCGGAGCTTCTCGACGGCCGCCCAGACCGCGTCCGCCACGGCCTCGACGGGCGCCTCGCCGTCGAGCTCCACCACCCGCTGCCCCGCGGCGCGGAGCCGCTCGATGCCGCGGTCGTAGCTCCGCGCCACCGCGCGCTGGAAGTCAGAGACCTCGTACAGCTCGGGGTCCATCGTCGCGGCGCGCCGCCGCTTGAGCGCCACCGCCGCCCGCGCGCGCAGGAACAGCGTCACGTCCGGCGTCGCCGCGTGGGCGTTCACCGCCTCGACCCAGGCGAGATCGCGGGTCGTGAGGCCCTGGTAGGCGAGGGACGAGAGGGTGAAGCGATCCGAGACGACGTCCACGCCCTCGGCCAGCTTGGGTGCGATCTCGGCGGCGACGTGGTCGAGCCGATCGGCCGCGAAGAGCAGCGCGAGCGCGCCCGGGTCGAGCTCACCCTCCCCGCGCCCGCCGACGACCCGGCGCGACAAGGCCTGGCGGACGAGGCTCCCGATCGGACCCCCGGACGGCTCGGCGGTGACGTGGACGGTGCGGCCGGCCGCGCGGAGGCGATCGCCGAGCAGGCGCGCCTGCGTCGTCGTCCCGGCTCCGTCGAGCCCCTCGAGGACGATGAAGCGGCCGCGCCGGTCGCGCCTCGCCGGCATGTCAGTGATCGAGCCCGAGCATGCCGCGGAGCGCGAGCATGCGGGAGAAGAGCGCGTCCTCGTCGCGCATCAGCCGCCGCGCGCGGAGCGCCTCGCGCAGCGTGAGGATCACGAGGACGGCGGTGAGCACGACGGCGAGGAAGAAGAACACCGGCGGGCCGGTCGGGATCTTCCGGACGACGCCCGGCGCCAGGGTGCCCCAGCGATCCCATCCGAGCTTCACGGCGAGGCCGACGCCGATGAGCGCCGCGAAGCCGATGTACGCGCCGCGCCGGACGTGGTCGATCGAGCGGCGGATCTCGAGGCGCGCCGCGAGCGCGTCGTGCTCGGCGCGGAGCGCGGCGGTGTCCTGGGCGGGGGGGACGGTCTCCATCGGGGCCGTTTCTACCGCTGACCGAAGCGGGCGGCAATCGCGTCCTGAACGGCCCCGAGCGTCGCCGGCAGCTGGACGCCGGGGTTCCTGAGCTGCGAGGCGATCCCCGGCAGCGTGCCGTCGTGGTAGCCGACCTTGAAGTCCGAGAACTTGAGCCCGTGCGCGGTGGAGATCACCACGACCCGCTCGCCGCGGCGGATCGCGCCGCGCGCGGCGAGCTTCTCGAGCGCGGCGAGCGCGACGCCGGTGTGCGGACAGGTGAACAGCCCCGCGCGATCGGCGCGCGCCGCGGCGTCCGCGAGCTCCTGCTCCGTGGCCTGCTCGACGACGCCGTCGAGCGCCTCGAGCGCCCGCAGCGCGCGCTTCGCCGACACGGGCGCGCCGATCTGGATCGCCGACGCGAGCGTGCGCTGCGCCGGGACCGGAGCGACGTCCACCGCCGCGGTCGGCTTCACGCCCGCGCCGCTCGTCGCCCGCCAGAGGGGGTTCGCCTGCGCCGCCTGGGCGACCACGAGGCGCGGGAGCCGGTCGACGAGCCCGAGCTCCTTCATGAGGAGGAAGCCCTTGCCGACCGCGCTCGCGTTGCCGAGGTTGCCGCCCGGGATCACGATCCAGTCCGGCGACGTCCAGCCGAGCTGCTGCGCGATCTCGATCGAGGCGGTCTTCTGCCCCTCGATGCGCAGCGAGTTCATCGAGTTCGCGAGGTAGATGTCCTTGGTGTGGGCGAGGTCCCGCACGACGCGCATGCAGCCGTCGAAGTCGGTGTCGAGCTCGAGCACGAGCGCGCCGTTCGAGATGGGCTGGACGAGCTGGGCGGTCGAGATCTTGCCCCGCGGCAGGAGGACGACGCTCGGGATCCCGGCGGCGGCGCAGTAGGCGCTGAGCGCGGCGGAGGTGTCGCCCGTCGAGGCGCAGGCGACCGCGCGCACCGCCTGCCCGCGGGCGCGCATCTCCTTCACGGCAGAGACGAGCACCGTCATGCCGAGGTCCTTGAACGACCCGGTGTGCGTGACGCCGCACTCCTTCACCCAGACGTCGTCGAGGCCGATCTCGCGGGCGTAGCGGTCCACGCGGAGGAGCGGGCTGCCGCCCTCGAACATCGAGACGACGTTCTCGATCGCGAGCTGCGGGTAGACCCACTCCTTCTTGCCCCACACCCCGGAGCCGTACGGCCACGCGCCGAGCTTGAACCGGGAGTCGAAGAGCGCCTTCCACTCGGCGCCGGAGCGCGCGGCGAGCGCCGCGCGATCGTGCTCGACCTCGAGCAGGCCGCCGCAGCGCGGGCACTCGTAGACGACGTCGACGAGCTCCGCGCGGAAGTCGCAGCCCTGCGCGCAGCGGAACCAGGCCGAGGGGGCCGGGGCGGACATCGGGTCACCTCCCCTTCTGCAGCATGCCGTGGACGCGCTCCGCGGCGAGGGCGAGGCGCGCCTCGTCCTCCACGAGCGCGATCCGGACGAAGCCCTCGCCGGCTGCGCCGAACCCGACGCCCGGCGCGACGCACACCCCCGCCTCCTCGACGAGCCGGCGGGCGAACTCGAGCGAGCCGAGGGGGCGGAACGGCTCCGGGATGGGCGCCCAGGCGAACATGCTCGCCGCGGGCTGCGGGATCCGCCACCCCGCCGCGCCGAACGCGGCGACGAGCGCGTCCCGGCGGCGCTGGTACCGCTCGCGGTTCGCGGCGACGTCGTCCTCGCACTCGTCGAGCGCCGTCACCGCCGCGAGCTGGGTCGGGCCGAAGAGGCCGTAGTCGAGGTAGCTCTTCACGCGCGCGGCCGCGGCGACGAGCGCGGCGTTCCCCACGCAGAACCCCACGCGCCACCCCGCCATCCCGTAGCTCTTCGAGAGCGACATGAACTCGAGCGTGCGCTCGCGCGCCCCAGGGATGGTGAGCATCGCCGGCGCACGCCCGCCGTCGAACACGAGGTCGCAGTAGGCGAGGTCGGAGATGACGAAGAGGTGCCGCGCCTCGGCGAAGCGGAGGACCTTCTCGAGGAGCTCGGGCGTCGCGACCGACGCGGTCGGGTTCGCCGGGAAGTTCACCACGATCCCCTTCGGGCGCCGCTCCGCCTTCTCCGTCGCCTCGACGAGCGAGTCGAAGAAGTCGAGGCCCGGCCCCACGCGGACGGGGATCGTCTCCGCGCCGGCGAGCACCGCGCCGTAGGCGTGGATGGGGTACGTCGGCGTGGGGGCGAGGACCGCGTCGCCTTCGGACAGGAGCCCGAGCAGCGCGTGGCCGATGCCCTCCTTCGAGCCGATGGTGATGAGCACCTCGCGCTCGGGGTCGACCTCGACGCCGTGCCGGCGCTTCCACCAGCGCGCGGCGGCGGCCCGGAGCTCGGGCAGGCCGCGCGGGTCGAGGTACCGGTGGAGGCGCGCGTCACCCGCCGCCTCCCTCAGCCGCTCGACGACGCGCGCCGGGGCGCCGCGGTCCGGGTTCCCCATCGAGAGATCCACGACGTCCACGCCGCGCGCCTTCGCCTCGTCGCGGAGCCGGTCGGTGATCGTGAAGACGTAGGTGGGGAGCCGCTTGACGCGGGCGAACACCTCGGGGTCGTGGAACGTTTTCATGGAGGACCCGCCAATTTGCCGGGAGCCGCCCCGTATTTCAAGGGGTCGGGGCGCCTCACGGAGACGGGCGCGCGCCGCAGGACGGGCACGAGCTGCCGCGGACGAGCGCGCCGCAGCCGCAGACGCGCCCTCCCGGCGAGGCAGGCTCACCGCTCGCCCCGGGCGCGACCGGAAGCCGCATCCCGCACTGCCCGCAGATCCGCTCGCCGGGGAGCGCCGGGCTCCGGCAGTAGCGGCAGGTGACGAACACCGGGAGCGGCGTCGGGTCGTCGTCGCCCGTCCCCTGCTGCGCCGTCCGCTCGAGGCCGTCCAGCGCTGGCGCGTCGACGTCCTGCGGGGCAATGCGCGTCTGCTCGATCTCGAGCGGCGGCGGGGTCACGGCGCCGGCAGCCGTGTGGGCGGTCGGCTCGAGGCCGTCCACGGGGGACGCCTCCGGCGCCGACGTGGCGGCGTGGCGGGTCGGCTCGAGCCCCTCGAGCGGCGCCAGGCCCGCGGCGAGCTCGGCCTCCGCCGCGAGCGGGTTCCCGCACAGCTCGCACACTCCTCCCTCGGCCTGGGAGTGGTCGCACACCGGACAGACGATCATCGGCTGACGAGTGTAGCGCATCAGCCGGCGTCGCCGGTGAGCGGCACGAAGCGGACCGGGATGAGGTCCGTCGAGGCGTTCGCGCCGTCGTTGCCCTTCTCGACGGCGCGCAGCACCTGCCAGTCCGGCGCCTCGCCCACCGGGAGCACCATCCGGCCGCCGGGGGCGAGCTGCGCGACCAGCGCGGGCGGCACCTCGGAGGCGGCGGCGGTCACGATGATCCGGTCGAAGGGCGCGGCCTCCGGCCAGCCCGCCCCACCGTCGCCGGTGCGGAGGCGGACGTTCCCGAGCCCGAGCGTGCCGAGCAGGATCTCTCTCGCGCGATCCGCGAGCGTCGGGACGATCTCGATCGAGAACACCTCCGCCGCGAGTCGCGCGAGGATCGCCGTCTGGTATCCGGAGCCGGTCCCGACCTCGAGCACGCGCTCGCGGCCGGCGAGGCGGAGCTGCTCCGTCATGTAGGCGACCACGAACGGCTGGGAGATGGTCTGCCCGAAGCCGATGGGCAACGGGTGATCGGCGTCCGCCGAGCGGCGGAGGTGCGGGGGCACGAACAGCTCGCGCGGCACCTCGGCGACGGCGCGCAGGACCGCGGGATCGCGGATGCCCATCGCCTCGAGGGCGCGCGACAGGTCGGCGCTCACTCCCTCATCCTAGGCCCGGGTGGCGCGCGCGGAGACGCTCCGCGGCCGGTCACCCGATCTGCGCGAGCGAGAGCCGCTCGGACCAGCGCTCCCCGAGCGCCTCGGCGGCCGCCCGGTGCTCGGGACGGCGGAGCTCTGGGTCGGCGTCGACGAGGGAGAACGCGTCCTCGCGCGCTTCCTCCAGGATGGCCTCGTCGCGGTAGAGGTCGGCGACCTCGAAGAGCTTCTGGCCCGACTGGCGCGTGCCGAGGAGCTCGCCGGGGCCGCGGATGCGCAGGTCAACGCGCGCGATCTCGAACCCGTCCTGCGTCTCCTCCATCGCGTGGAGCCGCTCGCGCGCCTCGTCCCCCACCCGCTTGAAGTGCGCGATGAGGAGGCAGTGGCTCCGCGCTGCGCCGCGACCGACCCGCCCGCGGAGCTGGTGGAGCTGGGAGAGACCGAACCGCTCCGCGTGCTCCACGATCATCACGCTCGCGTTCGGCACGTCCACGCCGACCTCGATCACGGTGGTCGCGACGAGCACACGGATCGCGCCCGCCCGGAAGCGGTCCATCACGGCCTGCTTCTCGTCGGCCTTCAGCTTGCCGTGGAGGAGCCCCACCTCGTGGCCGGCGAAGACGCGGCGCAGCTCCTCCGCGCCGGTCGTCGCGTCGGCGAGGTCGGTCTTCTCGGACTCGGCGACGAGCGGGTAGACGACGTACACCTGCCGTCCCGCCTCGAGCTCCCGCCGCGCGAGCTCGTACGCCGCCCGGCGCTGCGAGTCGCCGTAGACCTTGGTCGCGACGGGCGTTCGGCCCGGGGGCAGCTCGCCGATCTTCGACTGGTCGAGGTCGCCGTAGAACGCGAGGGCGAGCGTGCGCGGGATCGGCGTCGCCGTCATCACGAGCACGTCCGGGCGCCGCCCCTTCCCGATGAGCTTCGCGCGCTGCAGCACGCCGAAGCGGTGCTGCTCGTCGACCACAACGAGGCCGAGGCGGTCGAACCCGACGTCCTGCTCGAGGAGCGCGTGCGTCCCCACGGCGATCCGCGCGGTCCCGTCGGCCACCCTGGCGCGCGTCTCCTTCTGCCCCTTGCCACGCGCGGCGGCCGCGACGAGCGCGACCTCGATGCCGGTCCCCGCGAGCCATCCCGCGAGCGTGCGCGCGTGCTGCTCGGCGAGGATCTCCGTCGGGACCATGAGGGCGGCCTGGTGGCCGGAGCGGACGGCGAGCATCATCGCCGCGAACGCGACGGCGGTCTTGCCGCTCCCCACGTCGCCCTGCAGCAGCCGGTTCATCGGCTCGGGCCGGCCCATGTCGCGGGCGATCTCGTCGAGCGCGCGGGCCTGCGCGCCGGTGAGCTGGAACGGGAGCAGCGCGAGCGCGCGCGCGATGGCCGCCGGCGAGGCGTCGAAGGCGATGCCCGGCTCGGTGCGCACGCCCCGCCGGCGCAGCGCGAGCGCGAGCTGCAGGAAGAAGAGCTCCTCGAACACGAGCCGGCGGAAGCCGGGCGTGGCCCGCTCCGCCGCTAGCGCGAGGTCGGTGCCGGGCGTCGGGAAGTGCGCGTCGTGCAGCGCCACGGCGCGCGAGACGAGCTCCCGGCGCGCACGGACCGCGGGCGGCAGGTCGTCCACGACGAGCGGGGCGTGCTCGTCCACGAGCCGCTTCACGAGCTTGCGCAGCGCCGGGTGCTGGTAGTCGGCGGGGCCGGCGTAGATGGGGACGATGCGTCCGAAGCTCGCCGAGTCGCCCGCCGCGAGCTTCTCGACCTCGGGCTGGCTCATCTGGAACCGGCGGCCGAAGCCCTCGGTCACCTTGCCGGAGCAGAGGAGCCCCTCGCCGGCCGCGAACTGGCGCAGCCGCCACGGCGGCGGGTTGAAGAACACGAGCTCGAGCGCGCCGGACGCGTCCGAGACCCCGACCTTGAGGAGCGGCCGCCCGTTGCGCATGCGCTGCACGCGGACGTGCTTCACCGTGCCGAGCACGATTCCCTCGTCGCCGGCGCGCAGCTCCGCGATGCGCCGGACGTGGGTGCGATCCTGGTAGCCCTTCGGGAAGAACTCGAGCGCCTGCTCCACGGTGGCGCGCCCGCGCTCCTCGAGCTGCGCGCGGGTCGCCGGGTGGACGCGAGGCAGCGAGGCGAGCGGCATCGCGAGCTGCTTGCGGCGGGCGGCGCGCTCCTCCGGCGAGCGCGGCGGGGGAGCCTCGGTCCAGCGGTCGATGACCGGAGTGGGAGGGGTCGGCGCGGTCGGGCTCGAGCTCGAGCTCGCGTTCGGGGTCGCGGTCGGGGTCGCGGTCGGGGTCCGGGTCGCGGTCGCGGTCGAGGTCGAGGTCGTCGCGGTCGATGTCGGGGCCACGGGCGCGGCCGCGGTCCTCCTCCCCCCACCGAGCTCGGTCCGCCCGAGCCTCGCGACCTCGCGCAGCTCGTCCGGCACGGGGATGAGCGCGGAGAGCCCCCCTGCGATGCGCGCGAGGGAGGCGCGGCGACCCTCCGCGGGGAGCGCGTCGAAGCCGTCGGCCTCGGCGGCGAGCCGCTGCAGGGCGGGCGTGTCGGGGGCGCCCGCGGCGCGGGCGCGCGCGATGGCGCCGCGCGCCAGCTCGCCGAACCCCTTGAGGCGGGGCGCGCCGGCGAAGCCGTCCTTGACCGCGAAGCGCAGCGGGGGCACGAGCGCCGCGAGCGCCTGCTGCGCGGCGGCGAGGCCGGGGACGGACTCCCCGGCGGCGGGCGCATCGCCCTGGCGGCCCCTCCGCTCCACGGGGGCGAGGCTACCAGCGCGGTCCGACTACTCGCCGGACTCGGCCGGGAGCTCCTCCTCGATGAACGCGATGGACTGGATCTCGTACTCCTTCTCGCCGCCGGGGGTGCGCACCGTCACGGTGTCCCCCTCCTCGCGGCCGATGAGCGCGCGGGCGATGGGGCTCGTGACCGAGATCCGGCCCTGCTTCAGGTCGGCCTCGAGCTCGCCGACGATCCGGTAGGTCACCTGATCGCCGGAGTCGGATTCCTCGAGCGCCACGGTCGCGCCGAACACCACGCGGTCCCCGACGTGCTTCGAGACGTCGATGACCTCGGCGCTGGCGATCCAGTGCTCGACCTGCAGGATGCGACCCTCGATGTGGCTCTGCTTCTCCTTGGCCGCGTGGTACTCCGCGTTCTCGGAGAGATCGCCGTGGGACCGCGCCTCGGCGATCTCCTTCACGATCTTCGGGCGCTCGACGTTCTTCAGGCGCTTGAGCTCCTCCTTGAGCCGGAGGAGGCCGCCCTTCGTCATGGGGACGCGCTCGGACATCTTCCACCTTCCGAAAAAATGACTGCGGCCGGCCCGAGAAGCCCGGGGCGGCCGCTTCCAGACCTTTCAGTAGAGCGCCCGGGGCTTGCTGTCAACGGGACGCCTGCCGGCCGTCGCCGTGGTACTCCTGGATCGAGCGCACGCTCGGACTGCCGCCGCGCGCGGCCTCCATCGCCCCCACCGCCGCCCGCGCGCCGGTCAGGGTGGTGAAGTAGGGCAGCCCCTTCATCAGGGTCTCCCGCCGGATGGAGTAGCTGTCGGCGATCTCCGCCTTGCCGGCCGTCGTGTTGAACACGAGGTGAACGTCGCCGTCCTTGATGCGGTCGACGATCGAGGGACGTCCCTCGTGCAGCTTGAGGACGGGCGTCGTGGGGATGCCGCGCGCGCCGAGGAAGGCGCTCGTGCCGGCGGTGGCGAGCACCTCGAAGCCGAGGGTGACGAGCCGGCGCGCGACGTCGACGATGGCGGGCTTGTCGGAGTCCTTCACCGAGACGAACGCCCGGCGCCCGGCGCCCGAGCCGGGGAGCGTGTTCCCCGCCGCCGCCTGCGCCTTGAAGAACGCGCGGTAGAAGTCGAGATCGATCCCCATCACCTCGCCGGTGGACCGCATCTCCGGCCCGAGCATGGTGTCGACGCCCGGGAAGCGCGCGAAGGGGAAGACCGCCTCCTTCACGGAGACGTGCCGCGGCTTCTCGGCCCCTCGCGCCCCCGCCTCCTCGAGGCTCTTGCCGACCATGCAGAGCGAGCCCGCCTTCGCGAGCGGCAGGCCCGTCGCCTTGCCGACGAAGGGCACCGTCCGGCTGGCGCGCGGGTTCACCTCGAGCACGTAGACGTCGTCGCCCTGGATCGCGAACTGGACGTTCATGAGGCCGACGACGCCGAGCTCCTTCGCGAGCGCGACGGACTGGCGCTCGATCTCCGCCACCTTCTCCGGCGCGAGGCTGAACGGCGGCAGCGCGCAGGCGGAGTCGCCGGAGTGGATGCCGGCCTCCTCGATGTGCTCCATCACGCCGCCGACGACCACGTCCCGGCCGTCGGAGACGACGTCCACGTCCACCTCGGCCGCGTCCTTGAGGAAGCGGTCCACCAGCACCGGCCGCTCGTTCGAGGCCTGCACCGCCTCGCGCAGGTAGGTCTCGAGGTCCTTGTCGTCGTAGACGACCTCCATGGCGCGGCCACCGAGCACGTAGGAGGGGCGGACCATCACCGGGTAGCCGATGCGCCGGGCGACCGCGAACGCCTCGCCGGCGCTGCGCGCGACCCCGTTCTCGGGCTGGCGCAGCCCGAGCTTCTCGATGAGCTGGGAGAAGCGCTCGCGGTCCTCGGCGCGGTCGATCGCGTCGGGGGTCGTGCCGTAGATCGGCACGCCGAGCTCGTGGAGCGGCACCGCGAGCTTGAGCGGCGTCTGCCCGCCGTACTGGACGATGAGCCCCTCCGGCTTCTCGACGTGGACGATCTCGAGCACGTCCTCGAGCGTGAGCGGCTCGAAGTAGAGCCGGTCGGAGGTGTCGTAGTCGGTCGAGACCGTCTCCGGGTTGCAGTTGACCATGATGGTCTCGTACCCGGCCTTCGACAGCGCGAACGACGCGTGCACGCAGCAGTAGTCGAACTCGATGCCCTGCCCGATGCGGTTCGGGCCGCCGCCGAGGATCATCACCTTGCGGCGATCGGTCGGCACCGCCTCGCACTCCTCCTCGTAGGTGGAGTACAGGTACGGCGTGTAGGCCTCGAACTCGGCGGCGCAGGTGTCGACGCGCTTGAACACCGGCCGGACCCCCGCCTTCCAGCGCGCGTCGCGCACCGCCTTCTCGGTCGTCCCCGCCAGCTGGGCGATGCGCTTGTCCGAGAACCCCATCCGCTTCACGGCCTGGAACGCCTCGGCGCCGGCGGGGACGCCCTTCGCGAGTCCCGCCTCGGCGCGAACGATCTCCTCCATCTCCCGCAGGAACCACGGGTCGACGTAGGTGAGCGCGTAGAGGTCGTCGACCGAGAGGCCGGCGCGGAGCCCCTCCGCGATCCAGAAGATCCGGTGGGCGCGCGGCACGCGGGCCTGCGCCTTGATGCGCTCCACCTCGTCGGCCGAGTACGCGTCGCCCGGGCGCTTGCCGAGCGGCGACTCGAGCCCGCAGCGGTCGATCTCGAGGCCGCGGAGCGCCTTCTGCAGGCTCTCCTGGAACGTCCGGCCGATCGCCATGACCTCGCCCACCGACTTCATCTGCGTGGTGAGCCTGTCGTCGGCGCCCTTGAACTTCTCGAAGGCGAAGCGCGGCACCTTCGTCACGACGTAGTCGATCGTCGGCTCGAAGGACGCGGGCGTGTAGCGGGTGATGTCGTTCTTGAGCTCGTCGAGCGTGTAGCCGACGGCGAGCTTCGCGGCGATCTTCGCGATGGGGAACCCGGTCGCCTTGGAGGCGAGCGCGGACGAGCGCGACACGCGCGGGTTCATCTCGATGACGACCATCCGTCCGGTGCGCGGGTGCACGCCGAACTGGATGTTCGAGCCGCCGGTCTCGACCCCGATCTCGCGGATGATGCGGACCGCGGCGTCGCGCATCCGCTGGTATTCCTTGTCCGTGAGCGTCTGCGCGGGCGCGACGGTGATGGAGTCGCCCGTGTGGACGCCCATCGGGTCGAAGTTCTCGATCGAGCAGATGATGACGACGTTGTCGTGCTTGTCGCGCATCACCTCGAGCTCGTACTCCTTCCACCCGATGATCGACTCCTCGCAGAGGATCGTGTGCGTCGGGGAGAGGGAGAGCGCGCGCTTCGCGAGGGGCTCGAACTCCTCGCGGTTGTAGGCGACGCCGCCGCCCTCGCCGCCCATCGTGAAGGACGGGCGGATGATGACGGGGAACCCGATGTCCTCGGCGATCGCGCGCGCCTCCTCCCAGCTCGTCGCGTACCCGGACTTGGGCAGCTCGACGCCGACGCGCTGCATCGCGTCCTTGAAGAGCAGCCGGTCCTCGGCCTTCTCGATCGCCTCGAGCTGGGCGCCGATGAGCTGCACGCCGTGCCGCGCGAGCGCTCCGTTCCGCGCGAGGGCGACCGCGAGGTTCAGCGCCGTCTGGCCGCCGAGCGTGGGGAGGAGCACGTCCGGCTTCTCGCGGGCGAGGATCTGCTCGGCGACCTCCGGGGTGATCGGCTCGACGTACGTCCGATCGGCGAACCCGGGGTCCGTCATGATCGTGGCGGGGTTCGAGTTGAGGAGGACGATCTCGTAGCCCTCCTCCTTGAGCGCCTTGCAGGCCTGGGTGCCCGAGTAGTCGAACTCGCAGGCCTGGCCGATGACGATCGGCCCGGAGCCCACGATCATGATCTTCCGGATGTCGGTGCGACGCGGCATATGGGGCCGGGAACCTAGCACACCTCGGGCCGACCTCGACACGGCCGGCGACCCCCCTCGGCGCACGCCGGCGGAGCGCCGCCCGGCGTCCCCCGGGCGACCGCGGCCCCTAGGCGCCGAGGCGGGCCGCGGCCTCGCGCTCGCGGGCGGCGAGGAGCGCCGCGAGCAGCGCGCGGACCTTCGGGAAGCGCTCGGCCAGCACCGCCACGATGGGCGTCGGGAAGCCGACCGCCGTCAGCTCCGTGCGGGCGACGAGCGACCAGGCGCGCGACGACCCGCCGAGCACCCGGGGCGCGCCGAAGAAGGCCCCGCGCTCGAGCGTCGACACGTCCGCCGGGCCTGCCGGCGTCCCGGCGCACGCCACCGCGGTCCCCTCGACGACGAGGAAGACGCCCTCCCCGCCCTCCCCGCTGACGAGCTCGCCGGGCGCAAAGGTCACGAGCTGCGCGACCAGGAGCAGGTCGCGACGCGCCGAGTCGTCGAGCGATCGGAAGAGGGGGCTCGACTCCACGAACGCCGTCGTGGCCAGGTCCCCCCATACCTCTCGCGGCCCGGTCGCCATGCGCGGCCGGACGCTACCACGAAGAGACGACGCCCCGCGCGGCGCGGAGCCGGCGGGGCGTCGTGACCCTCGGTGCGCCCCATCCCGCGGGGCGCGTCGCGGCTGCGGCGGCGATGGGCCGCGCGCGGCCGGGCTAGAAGTAGAACCGGAGGAAGGCGAGGCCCGTCGTGAACACGCCCGAGCTGTCCCCGGAGGCGTCGGAGTCGGAGCGGAAGCCGAGCTGCGCCTCGGCGCCGAGGGAGAAGTTCGTCGTGAGGTAGTGCTCGCCGCCGATCGCCGCGGCGAGGATGACGTCAGTGCCGCTGTGGTCGTTGACGCCGTCGTCGACGCTCGCGAAGTTGAGCTTTAGCCGGCCGCCCATGTAGAGGTCGAAGGGGGCGGCGAGGCGCTGGACGTAGAAGAGGCCGACGCCCACCGTGACGTCGCTCCGGTCGGGCTGAGCCGCCGGACGGTCCTGCGTCAGCACCCCGAGCGACGGTTCGATGCGAAGCGTCGGGGCGACCGAGATGGGCGCGTAGACCTCGATCGTCCGCGAGCCGGCGCCCTCCAGCGGGACGATGGAGATGCCGAGGCCGAAGGGCCGGCGCGCTTCCTGCGCGTGGGCGGCGGCGGAGAGCGCGAGGGCGGCGAGGGCGAACACGAGCTTCTTCATGAGGCTCCTTTCCTTTCACGCACGCTCGGTGCGTCGTGGACTCGCCGGACTGTAGTCCCGGACGACGAGGCGCCGAAGAAAAGGGCCGTGCGCGGCGAGACGCCGCGCCGGTGCGTTACGCGGCGGGCGTCGAGACGGAGACGCCCCGCGCGGCGCGAGGCCGGCGGGGCGTCGAGAGGCGCGGAGCGCGCGATCTTACTCGAGGCTCTTCGCCATCTCGGCGATGCGATCGCAGCCCTTGTCGATCTGCTCCATCGACGTCGCGAACGAGAGCCGCATGTACCCGGGCGCGCCGAAGGCCGAGCCGGGGACGGCCGCGACGAGGTGCTTCTCGAGGAGGAGGTCGATGAGCTTGCCGTCCGTGCCGAGCGGCCCGGTCGCGCCGGGCGCCTTGCGCGAGAGGAGCGCGCTCACGTCGGGGAAGGCGTAGAACGCGCCGCCCGGATCGAAGCAGCGGACGCCCGGGATGGCGTTGAGGCGCGCGACGATGTGCTTGCGCCGCTCGTCGAACGTCTTGCGCATCTTCTCGACCTCCTCGTCCACGCCGGGCAGCGTGAGCGCGCCGAGCGCCGCCTTCTGGGAGATCGAGGCGGGGTTCGAGGTCGAGTTGTCCTGGAGCTTCTGCATCGCGGAGATGAGCGCCTGCGGGCCCGCGGTCCAGCCGATGCGCCAGCCGGTCATCGAGTACGTCTTCGACGCGCCGTTCACGAGCGCGACCTGGGGCTGGAGCGAGGGATCGAGGTCGAGGACGTTCTCGAAGCGGCCCTTGTAGACGAGCTTGTCGTAGATGTCGTCGGAGACGATCAGGATCTCCGTGCCCTTCACCGCGGCGATGACCGTCTCGAGCGTACGCCGCGAGAGCATCGCGCCCGTGGGGTTCGACGGGCTGTTCACGATGATCGCCTTCGTCCGCGGCGTGATGGCCTTCTTGATCTGCTCCGGCGCCGGGTCGAAGCCCGTGTCCATCGTGGTCTCGACGAGCACCGGGACGCCGCCCGCGACGCGGACCATGTCGGCGTACGAGACCCAGAACGGCGTGAAGATGACGACCTCGTCGCCCTCGTTCAGCAGCGCCTGGAACAGGTTGTAGAGGGCGTGCTTGCCGCCGCAGGAGACGAGCACCTCGGTCGCCTTGTAGGTGACCCGGTGCTCCTTCTGGATCTTCGCGGCGATCGCCTCGCGCAGCTCCGGGATGCCGTTCGTGGGCGTGTACTTCGTGAAGCCCTGGTCGATCGCCTTCTTCGCCGCGTCCTTGATGACCGCGGGCGTGTCGAAGTCGGGCTCGCCGGCGCCGAAGCCGACGACGTCGATGCCCTTCTGCTTCATCTCCCGGGCCTTGGCGGTGATGGCCAGGGTCGGCGACGGCTTCACGGCATCGAGGCGCTTCGCGAGCTTCATGATCGGTGTCTCCTCGGGCGAGGTGTCGTGGCCGCCCACCGGGGCGGCCAAAGGGCCGAGGATAGCAGAACCGATGTGTGCAACGCGCCCCGAACGCGGGAGCGGACGGCTAGCGGCGCCCCGGGGTGCCGAGCTTGCGCCGGAGCCCCTCCGCCACGTTGGGCGGGACGAGGCCGGAGACGTCGCCGCCGAAGGTGGCAACCTCGCGCACGAGCTGCGCCGAGACGAAGAAGTAGTCCTCGCCGGTCATGACGAAGACCGCCTCGAACTCGGGCAGGAGCTTGCGGTTCATGTTGGCGAGCTGGAACTCGTACTCGAAATCCGAGACCGCCCGGAGCCCGCGGATGACGGTGTAGACGCCCTTCGAGCGCACGTAGTCCACGAGGAGCGCGTTGAAGGAGTCCACCTCCACGCGCGGGTCGTCCCCGACCGCCTCGGAGATGAGCGCCATGCGCTCCTCCGCCGTGAACAGCGGCGACTTCTGGGGGTTGTTCGCCACCGCCACGATCAGCCGATCGAACACCTTGAGGCCGCGGTTGATGATGGCCAGGTGACCGTTCGTGAGCGGGTCGAACGAGCCGGGGTAGATGGCGGTGCGACGAGGCATGCGGGCGCGGAGTATCCCTCACTCCCTCACGTAGATCGAGATCCCGGTACCACCGTAGTGACGCCGGTCCGCGAGCGCGAGCCCGCCGACGCGATCCGGCGGTGGACGCCGCGCGTCATGCTCCGCGACGGCGCGGGCGCCCGGCGCGAGGCACCCCTCGGCGAGCGCGAGCGCCGCCTCCGGACCCTCCGCGTACGGCGGATCGACGAAGGCGAGCGCGAAGTGGCCCCGCGGCAGGCGCGGGACGACCTCCTCGACCCGCCCGCGGCGGACGTCGACCCGCCCCGCGAGCCCGCACGCCGCGGCGTTCCGGGCGATGAGCTCCGCCGCCGCGCGGTCCGCCTCGACGCAGACGGCACGGGCGCAGCCGCGGGAGAGCGCCTCGAGGGCGAGCGCTCCCGTCCCCGCGTACAGGTCGAGGACGTCGCCGCCGTCGAAGAACTGGCCGAGCACGTTGAACACCGCCCCGCGGACCTTGTCGCTCGTCGGTCGGGTCGAGACGCCGCGCGGGGTCGCGAGCCGCCGGCCGCGCGCGCTGCCGGCGATGATCCGGGTCACGGCCCGCGCTCCTCGTGCCGGCGCAGGATCCCGCTCACGAGCGCCGCTGCGGAGCCCGCCGCGCCGAGGCCCTCCACGAGATCGGTGACCTCCGCGAACGCGCGCGCCTCGCGGCGCTCGGCCTCCTCGCCCGGCGCCGTGGCCCCCGGCTCCACCGCGGCCCGCTCCTCGGCCGCGCCGCCATCCTCGCAGGCGCGCACCGGCGAGCCCTGCAGCGCGCCCAGCAGCGCCGGGGTCACCGGCCCGCAGCGCATGACGGGCGTCCCGCGCAGCGCGAGGGCGAGCCGGGCGAGCGTGTCCGCCTGGGCGCGCGCCGCCGCCTCGTCCGCCGGCGCAGGGCAGCGCACCGCGGCGAGATCCGGGCGAAAGCCGCGGCGCACGAGCGCCTGGAGCCCCGCGATCGCCCGCGGCGCGGCGCCGGACGCGTCCTCGAGCGGCACGATCCAGTCCACGCCGAGCCCGCGCTCGACGGCCGGCGCGGCCACCTCGGCGAGCACGCGGCCGCGCTCGGGCGCGGCGACCGCCCCCCCGTCGATCGACACGTGGGTGAGTCCGGCGTCCACGAGCGCCCAGGTCTCCGAGACGGCGCGCTCCACGTCGAGCGCCCCCTCCCCCGCGACCACGACCTCTCCCGCGAGCAGCAGCGGCAGTCCGGCGGCCACCTCATCCGCCGCGGCGGTGACCTCCGCGAACCACCGATCGGGGCGCCCGCCACGCGGCAGCGCGAGCCCGAGCGCGCTCCCGAGCGCCTTCGCGGCGACGAGGGCGCCGCGGGCGACCGCCGCCGAGGGCGCGCGCACGAGCGGCAGGACGAGGCCCAGCTCCGCGGCGGGCGCGAGCAGGTCGCGGAAGGAGAGCGGGCACGCGGCGCTGCGCGGGGGCAGCCGCTGAACGGTGCGCGCGGGCCGGAACGCGGACAGGCGCGAGATCACGGGCACGGTATAGCACGCGGTCGCCGGGCCCGCGGGCCCCGCGTCGCGCGCCGGCCCCGGTCAGTGCGTGTGCACGTCGTGGAGGTGCTCGTACTCCACCGACTCGATCTGGAGGGTCGTGTGGTCGATCCCGAACGAGCTGCGGAGCTCGCGCTTCACCTCGTTCAGGATGTCGTCGTTGCGCCCCATCGACTCGGCGTGGACGACGAGGTGCGCGGAGAGCGCGTACAGGCCCGAGGAGATCGTCCAGATGTGGAGGTCGTGGACGGCGGACACCCCCGCCGCCGACTCCATCTGGCGCGTCACCGCGGTCACGTCGAGGTGGCGCGGCACGCCCTCCATCAGGATGTCGGTGATCTCGAGGATGAGCCGCAGCGCGCCCCAGAGGATGAGCCCGGAGATCGCGAGGGACAGCACCGGGTCGAGCCAGCGCGCCTCCGGGTGGAGCGCCATGGCACCCGCGCCGCAGAGGATGGCGACGGAGGAGACGGTGTCCGAGAGCACGTGCAGGAACGCCGCCCGCGCGTTGAGGGTGTGCTCGTCGTGCAGGAACCAGAGGATGGCGAGGTTCGCGGCGAGGCCGATCGAGGCGATGATCGCCATGAGGCGGAGGTCGATCGGGCCGTGCGGCTCCCGCAGCCGCTGCACCGCCTCCCAGACGATCCAGGCCGAGAGGAGGAGCAGCGCGCCGACGTTGATCTGCGCCGCGAGCACCTCCGCGCGCCGGTAGCCGTAGGTGCGCTTGTCGTCCGCGCGCCGGGTGGCGAGGTACGCCGCGACGAGCGCGAGCCCGAGCGCGCCGGCGTCGGTGAGCATGTGGGCGGCGTCGGAGAGGAGCGCGAGGGAGCCGGAGAGCCACCCGCCGATCGCCTCCGCGATCATCACGCCGCCCGTGATCAGCATCGACGCGCCGAGGCGGCGCAGGCTCGCGCCGGCGTGGTGGCCGCCCATGCCGTGCGCGTGCGGGCCGTGATCGTGCTCGTGCGCCGGGTGGGCGCCGGGCGCGTGCTCACCCTCGTGCCCGTCGCACGGCTCACCGTGCGGGCCCGCGTGCTCGTGCCTGTGCGCTCCGTGGCCGTGGGAGTGGCCGTGCGACATTCCGCTTGAACCTCCGCGTCCCTCAGTCTACGCCATGGAGCAACGGTCGGGCACCCGGGCGCGCATCGCTCCCGCGCGGTCCGACGCGCCGCCGGGCTGGCGGAGGGTCATGGAGAAGACCGAGCATCGCGCGACGGGCCAGGACGGCACCCGTCTCCACTGGACGAGCACCGGCGCCGGCGGTCCGTCGGTGGTCCTCACCGACGGCATCGGGTGCGCGGGCTACGTCTGGCGGGCGCTCGAGCCGGCGCTCGCCCGCGAGCGCCGCGTGCTCCACTGGAACTACCGGGCGCACGGGCGCAGCGCCGCGCCGGACGACCCCGAGCGCATGACGATGGACGACTGCGTGTCGGACCTCGTCGCGGTGCTCGACGCGGCGGGCGAGGAGCGCGCGGTGCTCGCCGGCCACTCCATGGGCGTGCAGGTCGCGCTCGAGCTCCAGCGCCGCCACCCCGAGCGTGTCGCGGCGCTCGTCCTCCTCTGTGGCGCCCCGGGGAACCTCCTCGACACCTTCCACGACTCGGCGGTGCTCCGCTACGCGTTCCCCTTCGCGAAGCAGCTCGTCCTGCGCTACCCGGAGGTCGCGCGGATCGCCTTCCGGACGATCGTCCCGACGGACCTCGCCCTCGCCTACGCGATGACGTTCGAGGTCGACGGCGCCCGCGTCCGGCGCGCCGACCTCGCCCGCTACCTCGACGATCTCGCCGCGGTGGATCCCGCCCTGTTCGTCCGCCTGCTCTCCTCCGCCGCCGCGCACGACGCGAGCCCGCACCTTCCGCAGGTCGCCGCCCCGACCCTCGTCGTGGCCGGCGAGCACGACTCGTTCACGCCGATGCGCCTGTCCGAGGCGATCCATCGCGCCGTCCCGGGGAGCGAGCTCGTCGTCGTGCCGGGCGGCACGCACGTCGCGCCGCTCGAGGATCCGGAGCTCGTCGCCGAGAGCACGCTCGCGTTCCTCGCCTCCCACGCGAAGCCCCACCGCGCGACGCATCGCGACGTCGCCACGACCTCGCCCGCGAAGAAGCCCCGCCGTCGAGCCGCGCGCCCGGCCGCGACGGAGCCGTCGCCCCGGCGGCGCACCCCGCGCGCGCAGAAGCCGCGCGTCCGCTAGAGTCCGTGCGCCGCGCGCTCCTCGCCGTCGCGCTGCTCGGGGCGCTCCTCGCGCCTGGCGTCGCCGCGGCGCAGCCCTACGACCCCGCCTACCGCTGGCGCACGCTCGACACCGCGCACTTCCGCGTCCACTTCCACCAGGGCGAGGAGTCGCTCGCCGAGGACGTGGCGCGCGTCGCGGAGCGCGCGCACGCGGCGCTCACCCCGGTGCTGGGCTACGCGCCGCGCCGCACCGAGATCGTCGTCTCCGACGACACCGACGACGCGAACGGATCGGCCTCGCCGCTCCCCTACGACACGATCCGGCTCTACGCGGTCCCGCCGGCGTCGCTCTCGGAGCTGAACGACTACCGCGACTGGCTCGAGAGCCTCGTCTTCCACGAGTACGTCCACATCCTCCACCTCGACCACGTGGGCGGGATCCCGGGGGTCGCGAACCGGATCTTCGGCAAGCTGTTCGTGCCGAACGGGCTCGTCCCGTCGTGGATGATCGAGGGCCTCGCGGTGCTGCACGAGTCGAACGGCGACCCCGCGAGCGGGCGCAACGCGAGCGCGATCCACGAGATGTACGCGCGCTCCCTCGCGCTCGAGCCGCCCGGGTTCCCGCCGCTCGACGAGGCCTCGAACCCGCTCCTCGAGTGGCCGGTCGGGACCGCGCCGTACCTCCTCGGCGGGCGCTTCATGCAGTACCTCGAGGAGCGCTACGGCGACGCCGCGCTCGCGGGCTACCTCGGCCGGCAGGGCGCACAGCTCTGGCCGTACGCGCCGTCCTGGGTGGCGAGGCCGTACTTCGGCGGCCGGACGTTCTCGGAGCTCTGGGCCGAGTACGCGGAGGCGGAGCGGCGGCGCGGCGAGGACGTGGTGACCGCCGTGCGCGAGCGCCCCGTGACGGTCGCGCGGCGGCTCACGACGCGCGGCGGGCGCGCGGAGAACCCGCGCTGGAGCCCGGACGGCGCGTCCGTCGCGTACTGGCGGCGGCCGCTCGACGGGCGCCCCGGGCTGTTCCGCGTCTCGCCGGAGGGCGAGGACCTCGGCCGCGCCGCGACCGTGGACGCGAACGGTACGTTCGCGCTCCGCTCGCCCGGCGAGGCCATCGGCGCGATCGGCGAGGTCTACCGCGAGTACCGCGTGTACGACGATCTGTACCGCGTCGATCTCCGCACCGGCCGCCGGAGGGCGCTCACCCGCGGCGAGCGCGCGACCGATCCCGATCTCGCGCCGGGCGGCGCGTTCCTGGTCTACGTCCAGCGCACCGGGCCGGGGGTGCTCGCGCTCGTGCGGCGCCCGCTCGACGCCGCCGGCCGGCTCGGCGCCCGCGAGGTGCTCTTCTCGCACCGCGGCGCGGAGGTGTACGCCCCTCGCGTCTCGCCGGACGGGCGGCGCATTGCCTTCGAGCTGCAGGAGGCCGGCCGGCGCGATCTCGCCCTGTGGGAGGACGGGCGCGTCACGCGCATCACCGACGACGCCGCGCTCGACACCTCGCCGGCGTGGACGCCGGACGGTCGGTACGTGCTGTTCGACTCCGACCGGGGCGGGCTCTACAACCTCTACGCGTGGGAGGCGGCGACCGGCGAGATCTCGCAGGTAACGAATGTCGAGACGGGCGCGTTCCAGCCGGACGTGTCGCCCGACGGCAAGACCATCGCGTTCGTCCTCTACTCGCGGGCGGGGTACGACGTCGCCACCATCCCGCTCGATCCCGCGAGCTTCATGGCGCCCTTCCCGGCGGCGCCAGCGCCGTCACCGCGGACGACGCAGGCAGGGGAGGCGACCCCGACCGCGACCGAGGCGCCGCCGGAAGATCCCGCATCGCTCCCCTCCCGCCCCTACCGCGCGCTCGACACGCTCGGCCCGACCTTCTGGCTCCCGTTCCTCTCCGCCGACGCGTCCGGAGCGGTGATCGGCGCGGTCACCGGCGGCGCCGACGTCCTCTTCCGCCACGCATGGGCGGCGCAGGCCTTCTGGAGCGTCCCCACGCGAGAGCCCGGCTACGCGATCGCGTACCAGGGCGCCTGGTCCTGGCCGCGGCTCGACCTCTCGTCCTCGCGCTTCGTGGGCAGCTCGCCCGACCCGGGCGACCGGCTCCTCTCCGTTTGGACGCTCGCCGACGTGGGGGCGACGTTCACGTTCACCCGGCTCGCCCGCGCCACCGCGCTGCGCCTCGGCTGGAGCGGGACGCGCTACGACACGCTCGCGGGCGAGCCCGGCCCGGACCCGCGCCTCCCCTACCCGTTCCGCGACGGCTTCCTCTCGGACCTGTCGCTCAGGCTCTCCTACTCCGACGCCCGGCGCTTCGTCCGCTCCATCTCGCCCGAGGAGGGCCGGAGCGCCTCGCTCTCGCTGCGCTACGCCGGGCCGGCCACCGGCAGCGACTACGACCTCGCCCGCGGCCGCGCCTCCGTGGAGCAGTACCTGCGCGTCCCCGGGCTCGCGCGGACGGTGCTCGCGCTCCGGCTCGCGGGCGGCCTCGCGCGCGGCACGCTCGGGGGGAGCGCGCCGTTCGAGCTCGGGGGCGTCTCGCAGCCGGACGTGCTCTCCGTCGCGCTCGGGGCGGCGCTCGGGCTCGCGGGGTCTCCACCGGATGCGCTGCGCGGCTACGCGGTGGGGTCGTTCGAGGGGACCGGGTACGTCCTCGCGAACGGCGAGCTGCGCTTCCCGCTCGGCGCGCCCGGGCTCGGCCACACCACCTGGCCGGTCTTCCTGCGGCGGGTGCACGGCGCGCTGTTCGCGGACCTGGGGGAGACGTTCGACCGGCCCGGGGAGCCGATCCTCGCGGGCAACCGGCTCACTGGCGAGGCGCTCCGACTCGGCGTCGGGGCGGAGCTGCGCCTCGAGCTCGTGCTGGGCTACTACCTCAGGACCGATCTCCGCCTCGGGCTCGCCCGTGCGATGGGCGCGCCCTTCGGCGGCTGGCGCGCCGCGGACGCCCGGCTCGGGCCAGACGAGGTCTCGCCGTACGTGCTCCTGGGCGCCTCCTTCTGACGGCTCGCGCGGTCACGCCGGGCGAGGACGCCTCATGAGGGCCTGGGCGATGCGAAAGGGCGCGAAGACGAGCGTGCGCGCGAGCCGCGTCGTGTCCTGGACGAGCTCCGCCAGGATGGCCGAGAGGGGCGTCCCGAGCTCCTCGGCCGTGCGCGTCGCGGCGTCGACCTCGGCCATGCGCTCGACCTTGCGCCGCTGCGCCTGGCGGGCGGCCTTGCTCTGCCGGGCGCTGTCGCCGCCGATGAACTGCTTGCCGGGCGCGGCGCGGCGGAATGCCGCCTCCTGCTGCCCCATCGCGCTCTTCGCCGAGCCAGGACGGTTCTTCCTCATGCCCTGAAGCTAGGCGCGGAGCGTCATGGGCGCGAGCGACGCCTCCAGGCCGCGACTCGGCCCTTGCAGGGCGCTCCGGGCGGTGCTAAACAACGCGCCCGTTTCGACGGGAGTGCGCCGACATAGCTCAGTTGGTAGAGCAACTGATTCGTAATCAGTAGGTCCCCAGTTCAAGTCTGGGTGTCGGCTCCAACTTTAAGCGGAATTGGAAGGGGTTACGCGTCAGCGTGACCCCTTCTCTTTTCGGTCGACGGCGGGAAGGTCGCCGGGGGTGTAGCTGGGGGTCCTGGGGCCCCCTCGCACCACAAATCAGTTCACGATCGACGGCCCGGTCACGCCCTGCAGCATCGACCACGCAAAGTCGTGGTGGGTGACCGCGATGGAGCGAACCGCCACGCAGTCGCCTAAACGGTATCAACTCACGGTCTCTGCATACTCTCTTGGGTGGGTTTCGCTCGCGGTCGCGCGCGATGGTCAGACGACCCGCTTAAGGTGACGGTCCGGAACTACCCACCCGTAGTGGACATGGCGAAGCGAGCAAGTGACGACACCAGCCAGAACGGCGACGGATCACCCGAGACGCTAACCGCAATCGCGCGCGGCGGCCTCATGAGTGCGCGGGGGCACGAACAAACTACGGCGCGAAGGTTAGTCCGGAACCGCGCACCCACGCTCCGAGGCGTACGGCCGTGGGGTACGCCTCGGGCAAGTGGGCAGTAACCACCAAGCTTGCCCCACCGGCAAGGAGCCGGCACCATCGAGCCATGCCATTGTCACGCTCAGAGCGCATGCCGACGAAGGGCGGTACATTTTCGTGGGTCACGTTGGGGATCATGTTGTCCGCGTGCGTTCTTTGGCTGACCTTTGGTCATACAGACACGGTCGCCGCCGTGGTGTTCAACGTTCGACCAGGAGAGACCGTCTACAACCCGGACATCGTCTGGCATCGTGTGCTGGCCGTGTGGGGCGCTGGCCTCGTGCTCGCGATAACCATCGCGCTCGCCGGCATTCTGCTCCGGAAACATCCTCTCGATGGGCGCTCGCCCGCGGCTTGGCTGCATCTCGTGGCTTCCGTGGGCACCTTGTTGGCTGCGTTGGTCATAGCTCGCGAGATGCATGGGCGCCGGGTGACCGCGGACATGTGGTTCGTGTTTGCGGGCGGGGCTCTGAGCTTGGTCGCGACGTTTTGGCACGCGCGCCGCAAGTCGGCTGCTCCCTGTTGAGAGTGAAAGCCGCGCCCTAAACGGCACAACAATCAGCTCGAGCGAGGGCGGCGAAGAAGGATCCCCGTTACGCGGCCGTGGCCACGGCACCGGGAACCGCATGCGTCGGATGCTGAGGCACCGCTTCCTCCCGACGACGAGTTCTGGGACGCCCAGGTCGTCCAGTCTTCGCGGGCGCCTGGCCTTCCGGTCGAGCGCCCGTTTTCTTTTCGGGACCGGGGCCCGCGCGCGGGGCCGTCGCGGCCGACGCGCGCTCAGGGCGCCGGGAGCCGCCGCCACGGGGCGTGCGCCGCGGAGCGGCGGCGGTCGCCGTCGCCCCACCCTCTTCCTCGACGCAGAGTCATCACGATGGCGCTAGGCTGAGGAGGGCGAGCCTGCCGTCACGTTCGTCAGTGACTCCTGTGCCGATGCGAGTCGGCCGCGCCCGCGTCACGCCGGGCGGAGCGCGCCTCGGAGGTGCGGGATGGAGCGGTTCGAGTTCCTGGTCGTCGGCGGGGGGATCGCGGGGGTCTCCGTCGGGTACGAGCTCGCGCGCGACGGGCGTGTGTGCCTGCTCGAGCGGGAGGAGCAGCTCTCCTTCCACGCGACCGGTCGCTCGGCGGCGATCTTCATGGAGACCTACGGCAACGCGGCCGTCCGGGCGCTCACTTCCGCGTCGCGCGCGTTCTACGCGGCGCCGCCGGACGGGTTCGCGGAGGAGCCGCTCACGTCGCCCCGCGGTGCGCTCTTCTTCGCGGACGAGGCGCACCTCGCGGCGCTGCGGGCACACTTCGACGCGGTGCGAGGCATCGTCCCGTCGGTGGAGTGGGTGCCGGGCGACGACCTCACGCGCCACGTGCCGTGCCTCGCGCCCGGGCGGTGGGTGGGCGGGCTCCTCGAGCCGGGCGCGGTGGATCTGGACGTCCACGCCATTCACCAGGGGTTCGTTCGCGGCCTCCGCGCGCGCGGCGGCGTCGTGCGCACCGAGGCCGAGGCGCTCCGCGTGACGCGGGCCGGCGGCGCCTGGACCGTGGCGACCGCCGCGGGCGAGCTCTCCGCGCCCTTCCTCGTGAACGCCGCGGGCGCGTGGGCCGACGTCGTCGCGGGCCTGGCCGGCGCGCCGCCCATCGGGCTCAGGCCGCTCCGGCGCACTGCGATCCTGGTCGACGCGCCCGGCGACGTCACCCGCTGGCCCATGGCGGCGAGCGTGGACGAGGAGCTGTACTTCAAGCCCGAGTCCGGCCGCCTCCTCGTCTCGCCCTGCGACGAGACGCCCTCCGACCCGTGCAACGCCGCGCCGGAGGACTACGACGTCGCCGTGACCGTGGACCGCCTCGAGCGCGCCACCCTGCTCCGCGTGAACCACGTCCACCGCCGCTGGGCTGGCCTCCGCTCCTTCGTCGCCGACAGGACGCCCGTGATCGGTCCCGACCCGGCCTGCGAGGGCCTCGTCTGGCTCGCCGCCCAGGGGGGCTACGGGATCCAGATCGCGCCGGCGCTCGCCCGCGCGTGCAGGGCGCTCTGCGTGGGGGACGCGCTACCGGCCGACCTCCTCGCGCTCGGGCTCGCCGCGGGCGACCTCGGCCCGCGACGTCCGGCGCTGCGGCGCGCGTGAGGCCACCGAAGGTCCACCGATCGTTTTCTTCCCGATCCTGTCGGGCCGTCGTCGACGTCGAGCCGGCTGGGCTCCGCGTCGCCCGTCTCCACGACGGCTTGCCCCCGGCCGCGGTCCGCTCCGCACGATTCTACCCGGGTGTTATTGACGAGCACGCCCCTGCTGCGCTAGGTCTCGGTCCCGGATTTTACCCGGATGTATTTCCCGGTACGGAGCGCAGCCATGGCCGACGAGGACCGATACACGGCGTTCGCAGGCAACCGGCTCCTCGCGTCCGGCCTCAGACGCGAGGTGCTGCTCGCGGTGAAGGCACACCACGACACCGGCGGGGGCTCGGTGCTGGTGTTCGCGGACGCGACCGGCCGGCAGATCGACTTCGATCTGCGGGGCACGCCGGACGAGGTCGTCGCGCGCGCGGAGGGGCCTCTCAGGGCGGGGCCGGGCCGGCCGAAGCTGGGTGTGGTGAGCCGCGAGATCTCGCTCTTGCCCCGTCACTGGGAGTGGCTGGAGCAGCAGCCGAGCGGGGCCTCTGCGGCGCTCCGGCGGCTCGTGGACGAGGCGAGGAAGCGCGAGCCGGACCGGGAGCGCGCGCGGCGGGCCCGGGAGGCCGCAGGCCGGTTCATGTGGGCGATGGCGGGCGATCTCGCCGGCTTCGAGGAGGCCTCGCGCGCCCTGTACGCCGGGGAGACGAGGCGGCTCCGGGCGCTGGTGCGGGCCTGGCCGAAGGACGTCCGCACCCACCTGCTGGCCCTGTCCGACGAAGCGGCCCGGCTCGAGCCTCGTCCTCCGGACGAGCCCACCGCGAAGCCTCGCGGCCGCTGAGGAGAGACGAATGGATCGGAGAGCGGAGCTGAAGCGCGCGGCGCGCGAGACGAAGCCCGAGGCCGGCGTGTACCAGATCAGGAACGTCCGGACGGGGATGATCCTCGTCGAGAGCACGTTGAACCTGAAGACGCTCAACGGCAGGCGGATGGAGCTCGCGCGCGGGGTGCACAGGAACGCGCGGCTCCGCGCGGACGTGAGCGCGCTCGGCCCCGACGCGTTCGTCTTCGAGATCCTCGAGGTGCTGCAGGAGAAGGACGAGGGCCTCGTGTACCCCCGGGACGCCGTGCGGCAGCTCGAGGCGGCGTGGCTGGAGCGGCTGCAGCCGTACGGCGACCGCGGCTACAACGTCCGGCCCGGATCGGGCACGACCTGACCGGCCGGGCTCGTGCCGCGCCGGCGCTCGAACGCGGGATCCATCTCGCGATGCAGGTACGACGAGGCCGCGGCCCGCGGCGCGCGAGGCGCCGGGAGCCGCGGCCATGACCGCTCGGCTACGGCCTCGGCTGGTGGATCTCGATCGGATCCATGAACCGGCCGTCGCCGTGGCAGACGTCGCAGGATTCGACGCCGTTGATGGTGTTGAGCGAGATGTGCGCGTCGGCGGCGATGCCGTCGTGGCAGCTCCCGCAGTGCGCGCGGCCGGATCCCACGAACGTCTCCGTCTTGTTCCAGTACGCGTCGCCTGCCGCGGTGTCGGGGGCGACGACGCCGCCCGTGGCGCTGAGCGTGCCGCACACGGCGTTCGCGTCCGCGCTCGGGTCCTCCTTGCAGGTGAAGGTCACGAAGCGCGTCGGCAGCACGGTCGCCTCGGGGAGGCCGTAGCCGCCCGGCAGGTGGCAGGTCTGGCAGTTCTCGAGGTCGCCGGGGAAGGCGTGGCTGAACTCGACCGGGGGCGCCTCGCCCTCGGCCCGGCCCGTGGCCGGATCCGCCCTGAAGTCACGCGTCGCGCCGAGCGTGAACGTGGGCCGCGGGCTCGGGAGCGAGCCCTGCGGGACGATCTCGGAGCCCTTGTGGATCTTGTGGATCATCACGGAGAGCTGGACGGTGCCGGGCGTCTTCGTGAACGGCTGGCCGGTGGCCGGGTCGACCTCGAACTGCGAGGTGCGCTCGTCGTTCACGTTCTGAGAGTTGTGGCACATCGCGCAGTAGTCGGGACCCTTGCGCGCCTCGCCGCCGTGGAAGCCGAGGTCCTCGTGGCAGACGTTGCACTTCGCGGCGTCGGTGATGAGCCGGCGCGGGGTGGCGGTGCCGCCGCCGACGCGGGCGTAGATGACGCCCGTGGGCGAGGTCGCCGTCGGCGGCAGCGGCCGCTGGGCCCACTCGCGCTGGGCGCAGGGCGGGGTCGGACAGGTGCCGGTCTCGAGGACGTAGGCCTCCACGCCCACGCCGACGGTCTGGCCGTTCGCCGGCGTCAGGTCGATGGGGGTCGCCACGGGCGGCGTCGCCGACGACAAGGTCACGAGCGGAGCGGTGAACTGTCCCGGGGTGCCCGTGGCGGTCAGAGCCGCGGCGCCCGCGCCGCCGAAGTTGCCCGTCTGGATGTAGCCGAACGCGTGCTTGAGCACGTCGGTCCCCGCGACGGGACCCTTCGGGCCGCCGTAGTCGGTGGTGGGGCCGGCGATGGTGAAGCGCAGGTTGGCGAGCGGAGTGGCCTTGATGTCGGCGGGCGCGCCGTTGAGCGTCACGGTGAACTTCACCGTTCCGGCCGCCGGATTGGTCACGTCGACCGCGTCGATGGTGACGCCGAGGTCCGCGCCCGTGAAGGAGGTGTTGGTCAGCGCGTCGTAGAGGAAGGAGTGCACCTTCGTGATGGACGGCGCCGCGCCGAGCGGAGGCGTGTCGTCGGGGTGGTGGCAGGAGGCGCAGGTGTCGTCCGTGGCCGCCAGGCCGCCGGCGTGGCCTGCGCCGGTGGCGAAGTCGACCGCGTAGTGACAGGAGCCGCAGGCGGCGCGGCCGGGCTTGGTCTTCCAGTTGTCGGACTGCGCGCCTCCCTGGTGGCAGAAGACGCAGTTCCTGACGGTGTTGGGGGGAGCGAAGGCGACCGTACTGAAGTCGTTCGTGGCGCTCCACTTGTAGACGTAGGGCTTGGCGTTCTGCACGTCGGTCGGCTGCTGGCCGCGGTGGATCTGGTGCACCAGCACGCGGAAGTCGATGGCGTTGGCGGTGGTGTTCGCGCTCGGCTTCAGCACCCAGCCCGGCGTGTGGCAGGTGAGGCAGAGGCCGACGGTGCGGCGCGTGCCGTGCGCCGTCAGGTGCCTGTGGCAGTTGTTGCAGGCCGCGTCGGAGACGACCTGGCGCGAGGTGACCGTGCCGCCGGCCGGGATGAACTCGAACGAGGCGCCGGCGGGGTACTGGATGCCCTCGAACGTCCGGGCCGCCTGGAGGCCGACCAGCGTCTGCGCGGACTGCACCGGCGCGATCGGGAAGCCGGAGGCGAGCGTCGGGAGCGCGGGCGCGGCGGTCGGGAAGGTGAAGGTGTAGGACCCGTCGGCGTTCTTGGTGTACAGGGCGGCGGCGTCGGTGAGCGAGATGCTGGCGGGCACCTGGGTCGGGCGGGTCTGCTTGCCGCTCGGATCGCCCGCGGAGTCGGTCTCGTACAGCGCCTGGTCGTAGGTACCGCCCGCGGCCGAGGCCTGCGCGATGCTGAAGCGCGGCCCGCGGGTGGCGCCGAAGTTGCCGGCGACGAGCTCGGCGAGGAAGTCGACCGGCGTTCCCGCCGCGTCCTTGACCGTGAAGGTGACGGTCGCCGGCCCCGCGGCCGGAGCGGTGGCGGAGACGATGCCGACCTGCAGCCCTGCGCCGGGAGGCGCTGCGGCGGCGCCCTGCCCCGGCGGCCCGGCCGGGCCCCGATCGCCCTTGCAGCCGGTGAGTGCGATTGCACCGGCAAAGATCAATGCCGCACCCTTCCTCAGGATCGACCTGGACATAGCGCTCTCCGAGCAAATGGTTGGCTGCTGCGAGCGGAGGCGTCCAACTGCTTGCCGCGTGGGCCGAATCTGAGGCGCGACGAGAGAGCCCAGTCAACTCGACCCGCGGACTCTCTCAGGCACCGCCGAAAGAGCGTCGAGCGCTGCCTGTATCGCGCGTCGCGGACGTCGGCCGAGCCGAGTCCTCACGCTCACTCGGGCGGCCGAGGAGCGTGGCTCCGTCCATGCTCCATAACGGCCGGGCGCGAACCCTGGACCGCCCAGCATGGGAGGAGGCGTGCCCCGAGGCCCGCAGCAGTCGCTCTCGAGCTGGTGGGAGCGAGCCGCCCTGCGCGCGTCAAGAGGGCGGTTCCTGTAGTCAGAAGTCCGCCCGCTCGACCCCTATCCGAGCCTCGCGTTGGACTGTCGGTCTGCCGCAGGCGGCGTTAGATTGCCGCCGCCTGCAGGAGCCCCCGAGGCGGGGTCCGGAGGCGCGAATTCCCGCGCACTCGCAGAGCTACAACCCCGCCATTATATTGAGGATTCGCGGTAACTCGCAGATTTTGACCGCGAGCGGAACGAGGGCTAGCATGCGCCCGGCTTCGCCGCCCGGCGAAGCGCGGAGTTCCCACCAACCGAGGTCGACAGCGATGGCCGGTCGAAACGGCAAGAAGAGCTTCTACGACGAGGCGATGGAGACGTTCCATCGCGCAGCGGATCTCATCCAGATGAACCCGCGCGTCAGGATGGAGCTGGAGGAGCCGGACTTCGAGCACATCTTCTACGTCACGACGGAGCTCCGGGATCGGCTCGTGCCGCTCTCCCCGGAGGAGGCCCAGAAGTTCAAGGACCTCCTGCCCTCGGACATGAAGGCCGCGGACGCGCTCGAGCCGCTCGCGAACGGCAACTTCATCCTGCACCGCCGGGCGCTGCTGCGCTCCGACATCCACATGCGGCAGGGCGTCATCAACATCCCGAAGATGGGCCTCTTCCGGATCGAGAAGGGCGGACCCCGGAAGTTCAAGGCGTACCGCATCCAGCACAACCAGGTGCGCGGTCCGTACAAGGGCGGCATCCGCTACCACAAGGACGTGTCGCTCGATCTCTTCAAGATGCTCGCGGCCGACATGACCTGGAAGACGGCGATCGCGGAGATCCCGTTCGGCGGCGCGAAGGGCGGCATCAAGCTCGACCCCTTCAACTACTCGAAGGAGGAGATCGAGCACATCACCCTCCGCTACATCTACAAGTTCAAGAACTTCATGGGCCCGTTCGTCGACATCCCGGCGCCCGATGTCGGGACGAACGGGGAAATCATGGCGTACATGATGCGCCAGTTCACGGACGGTGAGCGCGAGCACCACAAGCTCCGCGGCGTCGTCACCGGCAAGGACGTGCGCATCGGCGGCTCCGAGGGGCGTGTCCGCGCCACCGGCCAGGGCGTCGTCTATTGCATCGAGGAGTGGGCGCGCGATCGCGGCTTCGACCTCAAGAGCGCGCGCGTCATCGTCCAGGGCTTCGGCAACGTCGGCTCGTCCGCCGCCGAGATCCTCGCCGGCCTCGGCGCCAAGGTCGTGGCCGTGAACGACGCGAACGGCACGATCCACGACGACAAGGGGATCGACATCGCGGCGCTCGTGCAGTACGTCCACGGCAACAAGGAGAACCTGCGGCGCACCGTCGCCGGGTTCCCCGGGGCGAAGGCGATCTCCAAGGACGACTTCTGGGCGGTCGACGCCGACATCTGCATCCCCGCCGCGCTCGGCGAGGAGATCACGGGCGACGTCGCGGAGCGGCTCAAGGTGAAGCTCGTCGCCGAGGGCGCGAACGGCCCCACCACCCGCGACGGCGATCGCGTGATGATGGGCCGGAAGATCGACCTCATCCCCGACATCATCTGCAACGCGGGCGGCGTCACCGTCTCCTACTACGAGTGGCTGCAGAACCAGCGGCTCGAGCACTGGACGGAGGGCGACGTGAACCGCCGCCTCGAGCAGGCCATCAAGAAGAACTACGCGATCATCCGCGACATCGCGCGGAACCGCCCGCAGCGCACGCCGCACTACGACTCGCGGCCGTACTGCGTCGGGCAGGAGGTCGACGTCCGCACCGCGGCGATGGTGCTCGCGCTGAAGCGCGTCGAGGCGCACTACCTCATCGAGGGCTTCTCGCAGTAGCGATCCCCGTGGCCGCCTCGGGCGGCCCGCTGCACCCCGCGCCCGGCGTCGCGCCGCGCCTCTCCGGAGGCCGGCCCGCCGGGCGCGGTCGTCTCGTCAGTCGTCGTCGCCCGCGATCGCGTCGAGGAGCGGCTCCCGGCGGCGCGCGAGGAGCCGGGCGGCGAAGGGGAGCGCGAGGCGATAGACGATCGCGCCGGCGAGCCCGAGCGCCGCCCACCCGAGGACGAGCAGCCAGGGCGCGTCCCGCCGGACGGCGAAGACCACCGGGATCGCGAACGCGCCGGCGGCGCCCGAGACGATGACCATCCCGGCGAGCGACGAGAGCGGCGAGAGCGACCCGCCCCGCTGGACCGTGCTCGCAGCGGCGCGCGGGTTCAGCACCGAGACGAAGTTGCCGGCCGCGAGCAGCCACGGGGCGATGCCGGCGTGAAGCGCCACCGCGGCGAGGAGGGCCCACGACGGCAGCGGGCCCCCGACGGCGATCGCCGCGGTCGCGGCCGCTGCGAAGAGCGCCGCGGAGAGCGCGTAGGCGGCGAGGTTCTTCGCGAGGAGCACCTCGGCCGGCGCGACGGGGACGAGGAACCAGACGCGGCCGCCGCCCCGCTCCCAGCCGAACGCGTTGAGCCAGAAGATCTGCGCCGCCATGTGCGCGTAGAGCGCGAAGCCCAGCACGGGCAGCGCGTGCACGATCTCGCCCGTCCCGGGCGGCAGCCGTGGCAGGACCTTCCACGCGACGAGCGCCGCGAACGGCGGCAGGATGAGCAGGAGCAGGGTCGCGACCGGGTGGCGGAGGACGTACTTCGCCTCCTTCTCGAAGAGCGCGCCGAGCCTGCCCGGGAGCGGCCACCCGCCCCCGCCCGTCGCCGCCGCGCGCGGCGCGCCGCCGCCTCCCTCGCGCGCGGAGGCGAGCGCGAGCCGGTACGCGACCCACACGGTCGCGACGCCGGCCAGGACGAGCGCCGCGATCCAGGGCAGCGCGGCGAGTGCCCGGCTCGCGTAGAGCTCCACCGCGGCGCCCTCGGCGAGCGCGGCGGGGTACGCGAGCCAGCGGAGCGCACGGGCGCCGCGCAGGAGCCGGAGCAGCGCGCCCGGGTGGCCGGCGGTCCAGGCGAGGATCCCCGCGACGCCCACGTAGACCGCCGCGACGAGGAGCTCCCGCGCGCGCCGGCCGCGGAGCAGCCGCGCGAGGAGCTCCTGGAGGAGCGCCACGAGCGCGACCGTGGTGGCGACGAAGGCGACGAGCACGAGCGCGAACAGGAGGAGCCAGGCGCCGGGGCGCGCCACGGCGGCGCCGCCGAAGGCGCCGGCGAGGAGCAGACACCAGAACGCCGCGAAGGGATCGCCCGCGAGCGACGCGGCGAGACCGTGGCCGAACACCTGCGCCGGAGGGATGGGATAGACCAGGAAACGGCGCAGGTCGAGGGCGTCCCGCTCCGAGATCGAGAGCGAGACGACGGTCCAGGTCTGCCAGACGCCGAAGAAGAGCGCCGCGACGGGGACCGTCGCCTGCAGCCCGCGGCCGATGCGGACCGCCTGGAACGAGCCGACCCCGGCGAGCGCCGCGAACGCGAGCCCGGCGGGGATCGCGATGACGTAGAGCGCGACGCGCGCGACGACCTCCGGCACGCCCCCGGGCCGTCGAAGGCGGCGCAGGAGCAGGAGCCAGCGAAGCTCCGCGAGCGCGCGCAGGGTGGCGAGGCCGCCGGGCGGCGCGAGCGCTCCGCCGCCCTCCCCCGCCGCGCTCACGTGCCCTCGCCGAGCCACGAGAGGCCGGGCACCTCGCCGCGCTCGTCGCCGACCGTGCGGATGAACACCTCCTCGAGCGTGAGCTCGCCGCGGACCTCGGCGAGCGTGCCCTGGGCGGCGAGCCGGCCCTCGCGGATGATCCCGACATGCGTGACGATCCGCTCGACCACCTCGAGCACGTGGCTGGTGAGGAAGATCGTGAGGGCGCCGCGGGCGACGAGGTCCTGCAGCAGGCGCCGGATCCCGCTCACGGCGACCGCGTCGATGCCCTCGAACGGCTCGTCGAGGAAGAGCAGCCGGGGGCCGTGGATGAGGGCGCAGCCGAGCGCGAGCTTCTTCCGCATGCCGTGGCTGTACTCGGACACGAGCTTGCCGGCGTCGTCCGCGAGCTCGAGCGCTCCGAGGAGCTCGTCGGCGCGCCGTCCCGCCTCGCGGCGCTCGAGCCCGTAGAGCTGCCCGTGGATCCTCAGCTGCTCCGCGCCGGAGAGCCGCTCGAAGAGCGCGAGGCCGTCCGGCACGACGCCGACGCGCCGCTTCACGGATAGCGGATCGTGGGCGAGGTCCGTTCCGAGCACCTGCGCCCGCCCGGAGGTCGGGGCGAGGAGCCCGGTGAGCATCTTGATGGTCGTGCTCTTCCCCGCGCCGTTCGGGCCGAGGAACCCGTAGAACGCGCCCTCCGGCACGGAGAGCGCGAGCCCCTCCACGGCGGCCCGCCCGTCGAACAGGCGCGTCAGCCCCTCCGTCTCGATCGCGAGCGTCACCGGGCTGTTCTACCGCGGACCGGCCGGGCGCGCCGGTCGGCCACCCACCGTGGCGCGGGGCCGCGGCAGGCGGGCGCCACGCGGGGTGAAGCCGGGGTCACTGGAGCGCGGCGGAGACCGCGTCGTCCTCGAAGTAGATGAACTTCACGCCCATGCCGCGGAGCGCGAGCGGGCCCTGGTCGGCGGCGGGCGTCCGGCCCATGAGGTGGCAGACGTAGCGGACCTCCGCCACGGCCGTCATCTCGCCCGCCTCGGAGGGGAAGGTGACGCGGACCTGCGAGCCGATCGGGTGCGGGACGCGGGTCTCGACGAACATGCCGCCCTCGGAGATGTTCCGAGCGATCCCGAGCCCCATCCCGCGCTCACCCTCGAGGTAGACGCGGAAGACCTTGTCGAGGCGAGGCGTCGCGCGGCGCTCTTCCTGCGCCGGCCTCCGGCCTTCCTTGCGGCTGTTCAGCATGTCGTCCGCCTCCTGCCTGGGACCGCAGGCTAGGGCGGTGTGTCGATGTGGTCAAAAAAGCGACCCGCGCCTTCATGGGCGACCCGCCGCACGCTGGAGGGCTAACTTTCCTCGGACAGGGCGGCGGCACGCTAGACTCGGACACCCGCCCGGGCGACCTGCCCGCTTCGAAGGGATCCCAACCACATGCGTCTTCTCTGGGTCGCGGTATTGCTCCTCGTCTCCGCTCCTGCCGCCCGAGCAGGCGAGCGCTTCGACGCCGTCGCCACGAGCGCCGAGCGGCTCGACGCCCTCGAGCCCTTCCTCGCCCGCTACATCGGGCACTGCACCGACATCTACACGCGCGCGACCTGCGAGGCGAACGTGCTCGCGGCGCGCCGGTCCCTCGCCGGAAAGACGTTCACGGTTCGTGTCACCGACGCGGCGACGCTGGTCCGGGCCGAGCTCCAGGGCGACGGCTTCGTGCTGCTCGTGACGCCGTTCGTGGACGGCGGCGGCCTCGCCCTCACCCACGGCACCCCGGCCAGGCAGGACGCCTCCGGCCACCCGCTCGTGAACCTCATCCCGATTCGCGGAAAGCTCCCGCCCGGCGTGATGGACATGGAGTTCCAGGGCCCGTTCCGCACCGGCGCCATCGAGCTCGAGATCGTCTTCAAGCCGGAGAAGATCTGGAAGCTGCCGCGGCGCGGCGAGGGCGGGCAGATGGAGGGCGTCGCGGCGCGCTTCGTGGCGATCCGCGTCGTGGACGCGCGCACGGGAAACGAGATCGCCTCGCGAGTGCTGTAGGGCTCGCCGGGCTCGAAGAGAGAGAGGGCCGCCCCGCGGACGGGACGGCCCTCCTCGCCTGCGCCGGCCCTCGCTACTGGCGGCCGCCGACCGGCACCGCGACGTAGGCGAGGTCCTGCCCGCGGCGCACGCGCAGGAGCGCGACGTCGCCGTCCTTCATCTTGGCGATCGCCTGCGCGACGTCCTGGACCGTCTTCACCGGCTTCCGGTTCAGCTCGACGATGATCATGCCCGGCTCGATGCCCGCGCGCGCGGCCGGGCCGCTCGCCGCCACGTCGCGCACGAGCACACCTTCGCCCGGCTCGACCCCGAGCTGGCGTGCGATCTGCGGCGTCAGGTCGGCGAGCGTGACGCCGAGCTTCGGGCTCTTGTCGCCCTTCTGCTCCTCCTCGCCCGTGTCGCCGCGCGCGATCGCCTCCTCGTCGTCGGGGCGCTGCGCCACCGCGAAGCTGAGCTGCTTCTTCTGCCCGCCGCGGAGCACCGTCAGGTCCACCTTGCTGCCCGGCGGGACCATCGCGACGGTGCGCGTGAGATCGCTGCCCGACGCCACCGGCTTGCCGTTCACGGCGACGATGACGTCGCCCGGCTGGACGCCGGCCTTGGCCGCCGGGCCGCGCGGGACGACGCCCTGCACGAGCGCGCCCTTCTGATCGGGCGGCAGCCCGAAGCCCTGCGCGAGGTCGCGGCTCAGATCCGTGATGGAAACGCCCGCGTAGCCGCGCGTCACCTTCCCCTTCTCGCGGAGCTGGGGGAGGATCGACTTCGCGAGGTTGATCGGGACGGCGAAGCCGACGCCCGAGCCGAGCTGCGGCGACACGATCGCGGTGTTGATGCCGACGACCTCGCCGCGGAGGTTGAAGAGCGGGCCGCCCGAGTTGCCGGAGTTGATGGCGGCGTCGGTCTGGAGGAAGTCGTCGTACGTGCCGGTGGGGTTCACCTCGCGGCCGCGGTGCTTCGCGGAGATGATGCCGAGCGTGGCGGTGTTGCGCAGGCCGAAGGGGCTGCCGAGCGCGAGCACGAAGTCGCCCTGCCGGATCGCGTCGGAGTCGCCGAGCACGACGTTCGGGAGGTTCTTCGGCGGGTTCACGAGCCGGATGAGCGCCACGTCGGTGGCGGGGTCGCGCCCGACCGTCTCCGCCTTGAACTCGCCGCCGTCGGTGAGCCGGACGAGGATGTCCGTCGCGTCCTGGACGACGTGGTTGTTCGTGAGGATGAAGCCGTCCGGGCTGATGAGGAACCCCGAGCCGAGCGACGAGCCGCGGAACTCCTCCGGCATCTGCGGCGCGGGGCGACCGCCGAAGAACTTCTCGAAGAAGTCCTGGAACTCCTGGTCGTCGCCGCCGCCCTGGCCGGGCGCGCCGCCGCGGCCGCCCGGGGCCTGCCCGCGGCCGTGGGGCGACTGCGGCATCCCGCGGACCGGCGGGTGCTTCACGACGGTGGTGGTCGAGATGTTCACGACCGCCCCCTGCACCTTCTCGATGAGCGGCGCGACGGAGCCCTGGGCCGGAACGGCGATCTGTGCCTGCTGCTGCGGGCTCTGCTGGGCGGCTTCCACGAACAGCGGCGCCTCGCGGCCAGCGGGCGCCGCGGCGGGCCGCTGCGGCTCGGTCGCGGCGCGACCGTCCTGCGAGCACGCGAGCAGAGCCGCGATGAACGTGATGCTGAGGCTTCGACGGATGATGCGGCGCATACTGCTCTCCTCGGAAAGTTGATCCGGCCGAAAGACGTACGGCGGGAAGATCTATTCCCGCCGCGCGCGCCGCGGCCGGCGCGGAACCGCGCGAGATGCTACGCCTGAGCGAGACGCCCGACCCGCACCCGCGCGGGGCGAAGGACGCGGTCGCCGATGCGGTAACCCGCGCGGATCTCGTGCAGCACGAGGCCGTCCTGCGCGGCGTCCGCCACGGGGATGACGTCGATCGCCTCGGCGATGTGCGGGTCGAACGGCTGGCCTTGCACGGGGATCTTCTGCGCCCCGAGCTCGGAGATGCGCTTGTGCAACGACACGAGCGAGAGGCGCACCCCCTCCGCGAGGCTCTTGAACGCGTCGCCCTGGGCCTCACCGGCGCTCGCCGCCGCCAGCGCGCGCTCGAGATCGTCCGCGGCCTCGAGGAGCCCCTGCACCACGTTGATGCGCTCGGCCTCGACGAGGCGCGCGCGCTCGCGCTCGAGTCGCTGCCGGAACGCCTTGTTGTCCTCGACGAGCGCCGCATACGCGCGCGTCAGCTCGTCGATCCGGGCTTCCTGCGCGGCGAGCTGCGCGGCGCGCGGATCCGCGGGCACCTCCGCCGCCTGCGCGCCCAAGGTCTCCTCGGACCCGCCCTCCTCGTTCTCCACGGGCGCACCGTCGCTGCGGAACCGCCGCCTGTCGACGACCTTCACCTGCGGCTCGCCGGCCTCGGGGCCGGGCGGACCGCGACGTTCATCGGACATGCCTTGTCGTGCCTCCGGCCGCGAACGTAACCACACGCCCGGGGCTGTCAAACGCGTGATACCCCGCCGGCGCGCGTGCGCCGCGGGGTCATGGGGCGGGGCCGGCGAGCCGCCGGGCGCGGGCTCAGGGCGGCGGCGGGTCTCCGGGCAGCTCGTCGAGGGTCTCGCCGCGCGCGTCGCGGATCTCCACTCCGGCGGCGCGCAGGCTGTAGAACAGCAGCCAGCGCTCCGCCGGGGACAGGCTCCCGTGCGGGAGCGCGCGATCGATCTCCTGCAGCGACAGGTGTCCGCGCCGGATGCCGGTCTGGAAGAGGACCTTGCGCGCCTCGTGGCTCTCGGATGCGTGCTTCACTCTCCGTCCTCGCGCGCCGTGCCGGCCACCGCCTGCGGCCCCTGCCAGGAGTCGCGGTGCTCCTCCGCCATCGCCACCGGCCGCGAGGGATTCTCGGGCGGCGCCTCCGCGTGTCCGGGGCCGTGGATCGTGCCGGGCCGGAAGACCTTGGGGCCCCACAGCCGCGTCATCTCCTCCTCCTCGACCACCTCCGCCGTGAGGAGCCGCGCGGCCATGGCGTCGAGCTTGTCGCGGTGGCGGCGGACCGCCTCCTGCGCGCGTTGATGCGCCTCGACGACGAGTGACTGCACCTCGCGGTCCACCTCGAGCGCCGTCTGCTCCGAGTAGGTGCGCGGCTCGAACCCCTTGCCGAGGAAGGACGGCGCGCGCTCCTCGTTGAGCGCGATCGGCCCGAGCGCCACGCTCATGCCGTAGTCCTTCACCATCATGCGGGCGAGGCCGGTCGCCTGTTGCAGGTCGTTCGAGGCGCCGGTGGAGGGCTCGCCGAACACCTCCTCCTCGGCGACGCGCCCGCCCATGAGCCCGGCCATGCGGTCGCGCAGCTCGGAGAGCGTGAGGAGGTAGCGATCCTCGATCGGCAGCTGGAGCGTGTAGCCGAGCGCGCCGAGGCCGCGCGGGATGATCGAGACCTTCGTCACCCGGTCCGCGTAAGGCAGCATCCAGGAGACGAGCGCGTGGCCCGCCTCGTGGAACGCGACGATCTCCTTCTCGCGCTCGTTGATGCGCCGGCTCTTCTTCTCGAGCCCGGCGACGACGCGCTCGATCGCCTCCTCGAACTCCGAGCGCGTGACCGCGCTCTTGTTGCGCCGGGCGGCGAGCAGCGCCGCCTCGTTCACCACGTTCGCGAGGTCCGCGCCGGCGAAGCCCGGCGTGCGCGCCGCGACCGAGCGGAGATCCACGTCCGCGCCGAGCTTCACGTTCTTCGCGTGGATCTGGAGGATCTTCTCGCGGCCGCGCTTGTCCGGGCGATCGACGAGGACCTGCCGGTCGAAGCGGCCCGGCCGCATCAGCGCGGGGTCGAGGATCTCGGGCCGGTTCGTGGCGCCCATGATGATGAGCCCTGCGCGCGCGTCGAACCCGTCCATCTCGGCGAGGAGCTGGTTCAGCGTCTGCTCGCGCTCGTCGTGCCCGCCGACCACGCCCGAGTTGCGCGACTTGCCGAGCGCGTCGAGCTCGTCGATGAACACGATGCAGGGCGCCTTCTGCGTCGCCTGGGCGAAGAGGTCGCGCACCCGGGCGGCGCCGACGCCCACGAACATCTCCACGAACTCCGAGCCGGAGAGCGAGAAGAAGGGCACGCCCGCCTCGCCGGCGGTGGCGCGGGCGAGGAGCGTCTTGCCCGTGCCCGGCGGGCCGACGAGCAGCACGCCCTTCGGGATCCGGCCGCCGAGCCGCCGGTACTTCTCCGGCGTCTTCAGGAACTCGACGATCTCCTGGAGCTCCTCCACCGCCTCGTCGATCCCGGCCACGTCCTGGAACGTGATGCCGGTGTCCGGCTCCATGTGGACGCGCGCGCGCGTCTTGCCGAACGCCATGACGCCGGGCGGCCCCTGCCCCATCTGCCCGGACATGCGCCGCATGATCCACGCCCAGAACAGCAGCCCGAGCGCGATGGGCGCGACCCAGACCCAGAACAGGTCGCCCATGCCGCCGCCGGCGACCGCGTCGTACGGCACGCCCGCCTTCTCGATGGCCGGGACGAGCTCGTCGTCGCCGCCGGGGATGCGCGTCGCGACGTACGGGAGCGCCTGACCTCCCTTGTCGCTCCTCTCGCCGTCGGCGGCGCCGCCCTCCACCGGCTTCGGGATGCCGCGGACCCAGTCCGGCCCGATCACGACGCGCTCGAAGCTGCTCTGGCGCACCATCTCCTTGAACTGTGAGTACGGGATGCGCCTCACGCCGACGTCCTGGAACGCCCGGAAGAGGAACACCGCGAGCGCGATGAGCACGAGCCACGCCGCTGGCGAGGCGAGCGGCACGCGTGTCTGCGGTCCCTGGCGCGAGCCTCGCTCGCCCCGCTGTCCGTGTGGCTTCTTGTCGTCCGCTGGCACTGGGCCTCCCGCCCCCTTCGCAGGGAATCTGTGCATGTCGGGGGAGCGGGCAATCCGCCGCCTCACGATGGAGCGCACCGATCCGAGGTCGGGCGAGGGCAGCAGACCGAGAGGGTCGGCCAGGCGGGCGCGTGGCCGAGAGACGGGCGGCTTCGCGCCGAGCGCGGAGGCTGCGTGACGCGACGCGGACGGCGCCGCCGCCTCAGAGCCCCAGCAGCTTCGCGATGGTCTTCTCGTCCGCCGCGGGGAACTCGTACTGATCGAGCTCGTCGGGGCGCACCCACCGGTGGGCGTGGACGCGCAGGTTCTGGATCGGCCCCGTCACGAGGCGGCACCGGTAGACGCAGAAGTCGATGTCGTAGCCCTCGTACGCGTGCTCGACGTGGATCACGCGATCGCCGACCTCGACGCCGATCGCCATCTCCTCGCGCAGCTCGCGCGCGAGCGCGGCTGGGTCGGACTCACCGGCCTCGACGCGCCCGCCCGGGAACTCCCAGAGGAGCGGCAACGAGGCGCGCGGCGGGCGCTGGGTGATGAGGTACTTCCCGTCCTGCTCGATCATCGCCCCGACGACCCGGATCTTCCGGCGCATCGCTTCTGTCCTCGTTCGGCCTCGAGCCCGCGCGGCGCTCGCCTGATCTCGTCGGAAAGCGAGGCGGGCGCGACCGCCCGCTCCGGCAGGTGGCGCACCGCGCCGACCCTCATGAATTGTAGAATCGGCAAACCATGGCGTCCATCCGCTTCCTCGGCGCGGCGGGTACTGTGACCGGCTCGCGCTTCCTCGTGGAGTCCGGCTCGGTGCGGGTCCTCGTCGACGCGGGCCTCTTCCAGGGCCAGAAGGAGCTGCGGCTCAGGAACCGCGCCCCCTGGCCGGTGCCTCCCGGCTCGATCGACGCGGTGGTCCTCACCCACGCGCACCTGGACCACACCGGGGCCCTGCCCCTGCTCGTGCGCTCCGGCTTCCGCGGTCTCGCGCACTGCACGCCCGCGACGCGCGACCTCGCCGGCCTCCTCCTGCCCGACTCGGGTCGGCTGCAGGAAGAGGAGGCGCGCTACGCGAACCGGAAGGGTTACTCGAAGCACGCCCCGAACGCGGCGCCGCTCTACTCGGAGGCCGACGCCCTCGCGACGCTCCCGGTGCTGTCGCCTCTCCGTTACGGCGAGCTGCGCGAGATCGCCCCGGGCGTCCGGCTCCGCTTCCGCCGCGCGGGCCACATCCTCGGCAGCGCCCTCGCGGAGCTCGAGCTCGACGGCCCGCGGCCGCTGCGGCTCCTGTTCAGCGGGGACCTCGGACGCTACGGCGCGCCCATCCTCCCCGACCCGGAGCCGGGCGCCGACGCGGACGCGCTCGTCCTCGAGAGCACCTACGGCGGCAAGAGGCACCCGGAGGTCCCGGCCGCGGCGGCGCTGGCGGAGGAGATCCGCCGCGCCGTCCGGTCGGGCGGGGCGATCGTCGTGCCCGCCTTCGCGATCGGCCGCACGCAGGAGCTGCTGTTCACGCTCCGCGACCTCGAATCGCGCGGCGAGATCCCCGCGCTCCCGGTCTTCGCGGACTCGCCGATGGCGATCGACGCCACGCCGATCTTCCTCGCCCACCGCGACGACCACGACGATGAGATGACGAGGCTCATCGCGGCGGGCAAGGAGCCTTTGCGGCCCGCGAAGCTCACGTTCTGCCGCAGCCCGGAGCAGTCGAAGGCCGTGAACGACGTCCGCGTCCCGTGCATCATCCTGGCCGCCTCGGGGATGGCGACGGGCGGGCGCGTCCTCCACCACCTCGCGCACCGGCTCCCTGACCCGCGGACCACCGTCCTCCTCGTCGGGTTCCAGGCGGCGGGGACGCGGGGCGCCACGCTCCAGAATGGTGCTCCCACGGTCCGGATCCACGGCGAGGACGTGCCGGTGAAGGCGCGCGTGGCGACGATCAGCGGCTTCTCCGCGCACGCGGACGAGGCGGAGATCTCGCGCTGGCTCGCGACGTTCCCCTCGAAGCCGCGCCGGACCTTCCTCGTGCACGGCGAGAGCGCGGCGCTCACCGCGTCGAAGGCGCGCATGGACGCGCTCGGCTGGCCGGCGCAGGTGGCGCGGCACCTCGAGGAGGTCGCGCTGTGATCCGCGGTGGCGCCGGGGGGAGAACGCCGACGCTCGGACCGGGGCTGCTCCTCGACGGCGCCCTCGGGACGGCGCTCATCGCGCGCGGGCTCCCGCTCGAGGCGCTCCCGGAGGAGTGGCTCGTGACGCGCCCCGACGCCGTCCGGGAGGTCCACGCCGAGCACGCCGCGGCCGGCGCCGGGCTCGTCCTGACCTGCACCTTCAACCTCGCGGCGCCGAGGCTCGCCGCGCGCGTCGACCCCGGCCGCGTCGAGGCGCTCGCCGCGACGGCCGTTCGTCTCGCGCGCGAGGCCGCGCCGCACGCGCGGGTCGCAGGCGCGCTCGGACCGACCGGCCTCGCCGGCCCGGGGCGGGCGGCGCCCATCCGCGCCCT
>NZ_JALCYY010000019.1 GCF_022690685.1 Anaeromyxobacter terrae
GGCGATCGAGAGCTACATCGCCATCACGAACGACCAGCCCAAGCCCTTCGTATGGACCAAGTCCGCCGACGAGATCCTCGCCAGCGTTGCGCGTTTCTGCCGGCGGACTTCTGACTCAGGACACTAGGCTAGAACGAACAGCGGGAGAGGATGGACCGATTCATCCAGTTCCTCGAGAGCGAGGGCTACTACAACGTCTTCTTCCCGTCCCTGGCTACGAAGGCCCAACCGCTCGGCCTCGAGTACCGGCTCGAGCCTGTCCGTCACAAAGGGAAGCCCTGAAGCGGGTGACTGAGATCGAGACGTCGTACGTGGTGAAGGTGACCGCGCCCGCCTACGAGGATGTCCTCGAGCCCGAGCAGCTCGCCGAGTACACCGTTCAGCCATCCGGTTCGGCCGCAACTACTTCTGCCGCTTCTACAACGGTGAGTGGCACATGGGGCCAAGCAGCTTCGGCCGAGAAAGGCGCGAGTTTCACCTCGGTGGGAAGCGTGGCGAGATGGAACTCAGCGCGTCGGCCGACGAGTTTGTTGCCGAGTCGATGCGAGCCCAGGAATGTGCCTAGGGAGCCTCGTTGTACGGCGCCGTCCGTCCTGGGGGGCCACGTGGTTCGTGCGCGATTCGGCCTGAGCGGTCCTGCTCACCCCTCCGTGCGACTCTGAACGAGCGCGGCCTCGGCTTTGTTTGCCGAGGCCGCGTCGAACCGTCAACCCGTGTGAATGGCTGGGTGCTACTCCGAGATGTCGAACTCCGCGAGAAGGCGCCGCAGGCATCCCACGAGCTCTTCGCGCGTCGCGGAGTCGAGCGCACCATTGCGCGCCTGTGCGAGATCGATCACGAAGGTCTGGTCCGACAGCTCGAAGACTGGAGCCACGGCGCCAGCGGCTCCCTCCGCTCCGCCTTTCGCGCCATCGCTCCCTCGGGCCAGCTCGGGAGACGCTGCCGCTTCACCTTCGGGCCGCGCGAGAGCACTAACGTACGCTTGGAGCTTCTTCGCTGACCAGTCGTCTGCGAGGACGCGCGAGATGAGCTTCTCGAGCTTGACGAGCGCCTTCTCCTTCCCCTCCGTGTCGTCGCCTCGCACGTAGTGGCGGTACGCGCGGATGATGTCGAGCGCGTGTCGACTCGAGAGAATCCGCCGCTCACCATCCACGACGACTCCCTTGATCATCGCCGTCTTCACCACGGCCGGCGCTTCGTGAATCTCGACGAGGCGCTGGACCTTCCGGAGCGGCCAGTGAAGCTGCTCGGCCATTCCCTTGCTGTCGCGCCCGTCCTCCTCCATCGTCTGCGCGACGATTCGCGCGAGCTCGACGGTGTTGAGGTCCGCCCGCATCACGTTCTCGTAGAGCTGCCGGCGCCGAACGTGCTTGGGCTCGCGGTTGATGAGCGCGGGAACGGTGGCGAGCCCCGCGAGCTGTGCCGCCCGCCAGCGCCGCTCGCCCCAGATGATGACGAAGTGCCCGTCCTGGCTCGCGTCCGGCCGCAGCTCGAGCGGCTCGATGATCCCCTCCTGCCGGATGCTGGCCGCGAGCTCCTCGAGACGTCCCTTGTCGAACTCTTCGCGCGCCTGAGACTCGTCGCGGCGAACAAGCTCGATGGGGACCTCGAATATCTCCTTCCCCGTTCCGCCGAAGATCTGATTCAGCGACAGCCGCGGTTTGGGCGTCGCTGTCCCGGCGTCGGCCTGCGTTCCGCGATCCGTGAGCTGCGCCGCGGACACTCGAGCGACCTCAGACATGGATCGCCTCCGTCCGAGCAAGGAACTCGTGCACGAAGACCCGATACGCCTCGGGTCCCTTCGAGTCTTTGAATCGCGCATCGAACAGAGATGCGGCCTCGGCCATCGAGCGCGCGATCGCGACGGCGCGCGGGATGCGCGTCTCGTACAGGGCGCCGCGGCACTTGTCCTCCACGAAGGCAAGCGCTTCCTCCGACTCCTTGTCGCTGGTCCAGAACGTTGGCAGGTACCGGATGAGCGGTCGCGCCTGCCCGTCGAACACCTCCTCCAGGATCGTGCTGAGCTCCACGATGCAGCTCGCCGCGAATCGCGTGAGTTGGACGGGCGCGATGATGTGCTCGCACGCGACCAGCGTGTTAGCCATCACCGCCCCGCCACCCGGTCGGCAGTCGCAGAGGATGAACTCGTAGCGGTCCTCCACCTTGTCGAGGGCGCGCCGCAGCTTCACGGGGCCGCTCACCATCGTCTCTTTCCCAAGCCGCATCTCCGTGAGCACCGGGTCTGGGTCGGCCGGCACGAGGTCGAGGTACTCGTCGATTTTCACCGGCGCGAACTCGCGCTCCGGGTGCAGCATCAACTCTCGCGACGTGTAGCTAACGCGCAGCTTGTCGACCCCGAGCACCAGGCTCAGGTCGGCCATCTGCGGATCCAGGTCGACTACCAACGTGCGCTTCTTGTGCTCGCGAAGACCCCACGCGAGCGCCGCTGCCGTCGCTGTCTTACCGACGCCGCCCTTCGGCATCACGACCGCTGCCCTCACTGCCCTTCGCTGCTCAGCCATCCCCGCACCTCCATGTAGGCTATGCACCTACATGTCAGCGTATAGGACGCTACATGGATGTCAACACGCATCTACGTGGTTCTCGGGCAGCCGCTGCTGAGCGCTGCTCGTCGACGTCACCGGTGACGTCGCGCTCGTTGCCACGGTGTCCCGCCGACTGGCTTGGCATCCTAACTGGCCACGGCTGTGAGAGCGGGGGGCTCAGCCCTGGTCAGAGCCGACGACGAGCAGCGCCACCCCCTCCGCCCGCAGTAGGCTACGCTTGCTGCTCGCGCCACGGCAGGGAGCCGCCAGCACGGCGCAGTGGTACGCGGCGCCGGTCCGTCACTCAAACCACCGCGAAAAGAGAATGGCTACACGTCCTCAGCAGCCCAAGGATCCGCTTCTCGCAAACGCGATCGAGGCCATCGAGAACGGGATCGAAGATTTCACAGAAGGTCGACCACAGCGCGTGTCTTCGGCGCTTCGGAACCTCTGTGCCGGCGTGCTGCTTCTGCTGAAGGAGAATCTCCGCCAACTCTCGCCGCCCGGAACCGATGGTGCGCTGATCTTCAAGAAGTTAGTTCCGAAGCCCTTGGGCGGAGCGGTTGTGTTCGTCGGGAAGGGCAAGTCGACCGTCGACCTGGAAGATATCAGGGAGCGGCTCGAGCCCCTGGGATTCAACGTCGAATGGCAACGAATCTTCCGGTTGCGAGACCTGCGGAACGATGTGGAGCACCATCGATCCGTGCATCCCCACACAACGATGCAGGAGGCGATCGCGAACACGTTCGTGGTTGTTGTGAGGATTCTGGAGCAGCTTGGGCTTGAGCCAGCCCACGAGCTCTCTGAGAAAACATGGGCGGAGATGCTGGCCCAAGCCGAGACCTTCAAGGCACTGGAAGACGAGTGTCGAAAGTCCATCGACCGCGTGATCGGTGTACCTGACGAGGCACAGGAAACGCTCAGGGTCTGGCGATGCTGTCCGGAATGCAGTTCGGAGTTGATACAGGCGATCGGAACCGAGTACGCCGACCTAGCCTTTGTCTGCCGAGCCTGCGGCGCTCGGTCGGAGCTCCCAGGCGTCTTGGAGAAGGCCCTTGAGGGCGAGTATGCGGGCGACGCGTACGAGGCGGCCAAGGATGGCGACGAGCCGCCGCTGGCAGTGTGCCCCAACTGCTGCTCCGAGACCTTTGTGGTCGCCTCGGACGTCTGCCTGGTGTGCGGCGAGGGACGCAGCTACGAGAACTGCAACTTGTGCGGGAATTCGTTGTCCGTCGAGGAGCAAGACTTCGATGGACTGTGTTCCTACTGCCACCATCGGATGACGAAGGACGACTGATGTGCGCGAGGCCCCTGCGACGATTCAGTCGAGGAGTACGCCGCCCATGACTTTCGAGGCTTCGCTCGCTCTCCTGAGGGAACGCGCCCCTTCCACCGCTCTCAATGGCTGGCGACTCCTTCGCGTAATCAACCGACCGTTCGGTCATCCGGGCGAGTTCGTACCCAGTCGCGATCCGCGCCAGCTCACGGCGCTCATATACATCCGGACAGGCCGGAGTCCTCGAGACACGCTGTTCACTCTATGTCACGAGCTGGGTCACTTCTGGTCGCATTCAACCGGGCGACGTGACGCCACGTATATGCGAGCAGTAGTCGAGTTCACGAAGTGGCAGAGTTCGCTCGCGTCAGATATCCGGAACTCGCCGGAGGTCCTGGCAACTTCACGTGAGTCGGCCACCTACGCACCGGCGTACGACAACGCGCTCAAGAGTGCGTTGTCGCGGCGGCCGAACCCCCTCTCCGAAGCGGAGAGACACGCGATCGTTTCTGAGGAACTTCGCGCGTGGTGCTTCGGCTATCAAATTGTGGAAGCGCTGAAGGTGCCCACAGGAGAGGCGTTTGAAGCCGAGGTGAACTCCTCTGTGGCGAATTACTGCGAACGCGCACAAGTCGCGGCCATCGTGTGGGAAGCGAAGGGATGCGCCGAGGACCTGACGGTCGCCGACAGGGACTTCATCGCCAGCCTGACGAGGCCGGCCAGTTGACGGGAGCTTCCATGCGAGTCCAGGGCTGGCCAAGGAGCCTGGATCTGGCGCCGAGGACGCCGACGCGGCGGGCACGGGCAGATCCAGCTGAAGAGCACGGTCGCCGGTGGTGCCGCTCGCGGCCAGAAGATCCACATCGATCTCGCGCGGCGGACGATGCCCTGACACTCCGCGACGAACACGAAGTCGATGAACCCAAGGCAGCACGGTTCATGATTCCTTGGGTCGAGCTGGAGGCAGAGGCGGTCCTTGTCGACCCGCTCGTATGGCGCCCACGGCAGGAAGGCGGGCTTCGCAGCCTGAACTGCGACCACCTCCGCGCGTAGGGTTCGAGCACCGCTGGCGCTGGTGCGTTGCTGTTCCTTCACCATCAGCTCGAAAGCGTAAACAAGCCCGAAGCCCTGCTCCGCGATGGATCAGCGGGCCGTTAACGACGCTCGCTCGCGGGGCTTGCGCGCGATGACGAGCTTGAGCGGACGAACCCACTTCCCGTTCTTCCAGACACCGCGGTCCGTCCGGCTGTGTCGTCTGGTATTAGTCGAAGAGCTCCCGGCCACCGAGTCGGCATGAGCTTCCTAGTCCTGGGCGGCCCGCCCGGTGGGCCGATGCCGCCGCTCGACGGCTACCGAATGGCCCGGCACGTGAAGGCCAACGCGCAAGGAGTGAAGACCCTTCGTAGAGCGACTCGACAGATTCCCCGCTCTGCTTTTGCACCCGTTCCGGACATCGCCAGCCTCTCGGACTGGCTCTTCGGGCCGCCCCAAGGGACGACGCGATGACCGCACCGACCGCCACTTCGCGCACATCGATATTCTGGTGTCCGCTCCTCGAGTAACGTGCTCGCATGGGCACGTTCCGCCGCTCCAGGCTCGCGCCTGGGATCTACGACGAGGTCATTACCGGTGCAGTCGAGGCGCAGCTGCAGCAGCTGGACGGTTCCACCTTCGCGATCGAGCGTAAGCATATCGAGAAGTCCGCGGACGTGGCGCCGCCCCTTGCGGCGCTCCTCCGCGACGCGCTCGACCTCACACTGGACGAGCTCGGTGGTGAATCCGCGAAAGCGCTCAAGCTGGCCGAGGACGTCCTCGGGACCCTGGCCCGGCATGCGCCCCGCGTCTTCAAGCACGGCGAAGTTCAGCTTCGGCCGGAGCGGCTCCTTGGGATCGTTCCGAAGCCGGCCGCCCTGCCCTCCTTCCCGCGCGGGTCCCTGCACACTTCGAACCTCATCGTCAACGCCGAGGGCGAGTCGCTGCTGGACCACCTCCGAAGCGAGTTCGAGAGCGCTGACCGCATCGACCTACTGTGCGCATTTGTGAAGCTGAGCGGGTTCGAGAAGCTCCGCTCGGCTATCGAGCGCCACTGCATCTCCCGTGGGCGGCCACTTCGCGTTCTCACGACGACGTATATGGGCGCGTCGGATGCTCGGGCCATCGAGCGGTTCGCTGCGCTACCGAACTCGGCGATCCGGGTCTCCTACGACGACCAAACCACGCGCCTCCATGCGAAGGCCTGGGTGTTCCACCGGGAGAGCGGCGTCTCGACCGCGTACGTCGGCAGCTCGAACCTCTCCCACGCCGCGCAGACCGACGGCCTCGAGTGGAACGTCCGCGTCACCGAAGGCGACCAGCCGGTGCTGCTGGCTCAAATGGCGGAGACCTTCGAGCAGTACTGGGCTGACCAGGCGCTGTTCGAGCCCTTCGAAGCCGGGAAGGAGGCGCACCGGAAACGGCTCGCGCGAAGCCTCGCCGCCGCCGACCGAGATCCCGGACTCGACGCGCTGATCGAGCTCGAGGCCAAGCCGTTCCAGAAGCCCGTCCTCGAGGAGCTCGCCGCCGCGCGCGCCCTCGGACGTCGCCGTAACCTCCTGGTGGCCGCCACCGGTACGGGCAAGACCGTGATGGCCGCCCTCGACTACGTGGCGCTGCGCCAAGCGGGCACGGTCGACACGCTCCTGTTCGTCGCGCACCGCCGCGAGATCCTAGAGCAGGCCCGAGCGCTGTATCGCGCCGCTCTTCAGTCCTCGGAGTTCGGTGAGCTCCTGTACCAGGGGCAGGAGCCCACCATCGGCCATCACGTCTTCGCGTCCATCGACTCCCTCCGTGACGACCGGCTCGATCCGAAGCGGTTCGACATGATCGTCATCGACGAGGCGCACCACTCGCCGGCGTTTAAGTGGGAGTCGTTCCTGGCGAAGGTAGGCGACCGCGCCGAGGTCCTCGGCCTCACCGGGACTCCCGAGCGCGCCGACGGCCTCGACTACGACCATCTCTTCCCGCGGCCCTGGATCGGCAATCTCCGGATCTGGAACGCCATCCCGCAGGCTCTCGTGCCGTTCCGCTACTACATGCTCGAAGTTGAGGGCGTGGACCTCCGGGACGTGGGCTGGGCCGCTGGACGGTACGCATCCGACGAGCTCGCCGGAAAGCTCATCGGGGCCGCCGAGCTGTTCGTGCACCGCGCCGTAAAGGCGGTCGCCGAGTACGTCGCTCGCCCGGAGCAGCTTCGGGCGATCGCCTTCTGCGCCAGCATCCGGCACGCCGAGATCGTCGCGGAACAGTTCGCAAGACGAGGCTTCCGCGCACAGGTGCTCACAGGCGAGACACCGGCGTTGGAACGGCGCCAGGCCAGGAGCGACCTCAACCTCGGCAAGATCCAGGTCCTCTGCGTCGTCGACATCTACAACGAGGGGGTCGACGTCCCGAACGTCAACACGCTCTTCTTCTTCCGTCCGACGGAGAGCTCGACGGTGTTCCTGCAACAGCTCGGCCGCGGGCTCCGCCTCGCGCGCAACAAGGCCGAGCTCGTCGTCTTCGATCTGACCGGTCGCCAGCATGACGGATTCCGCTTCGATCAGCGCTTCCGCCGCATGCTCGGGAAGACACCGCGGGAACTTCGCGAGGGTCTTGAGCGCGGGTTTGCAAAGCTCCCGGCGGGCTGTCACCTCCACCTCGACGAGATCGCGCGCACGTACGTCCTTGAGCAGCTCGAGCGATCCATTCCGGACACCATCGATGAGCTCCGGGCGCTCCTTCGCGAGCCGGCGCACTCGGGGCTTTCCCTCGACGATTTCGTTCTCGAGACCGAGGTCGGCCTGGACGTCATATACAGGCAGAAGCGCTCCTGGACCGAGCTGCGCCGTAGCGTCGGGCTGGAGGACCGCCCGCTCGCGGCAGGTGAAGGTGAGGCGCTCGAGAACATCTGCAAGCTGACCCACGTCGGCGACGGGCTCCGGCTGGAGACGTGGAAGAAGATCCTCCGCCTCGAGCGACCGCAGGTTGCGCTCGAGGAGCGCGCGCAGGATATGCTGTTCGCGGTCCTATACGGGCGGGAGCTAGCCGCAAACAGGAACGACGCCTGGAACGCGTGGACCCGTCACGAACTCCTCCGCGAAGAAGTCGCGGCGCTAATCCCGGTCCTCGCCCGCGAGAACGCGGTGCTCGCGCCTGATCTCCGCCTCGAGCCGGCGAACCCGCTCGTCCTGCACGCCCGCTACCTCGGCGTCGAGCTCAGCGCCGCGTTCGAGCGTCGCACCGAGGCCGGCACGTTTCGGGACTTCTACACCGGCGTCGAGCCGGTGGCGGACGGCCGTTTCGACATGCTCCTAGTCACTCTCGAGAAGAGCGCCGCGCAGAAGGAGCACCTCCGCTACCGGGATTTCCCGCTCTCCGACCGGCGTTTCCACTGGCAATCGAAGGCGGGTACGACCCAGGCGTCGAAACAGGGACGCCGCCACCTGAGTCCGCAGAGCGAGGGATGCACGCCCTTGCTGTTCGTCCGCGAGCGTGCAGACGCCCGACCCGGCGTGACGATGGCCTTCCGTTATCTCGGCCCGGTCCAGCCGGTACGTGTAGAGGGTGAGAGGCCGATCACCATCGAGTGGGACCTGGCGAATCCCATGCCGCCGGAGCTCGTCCGGGTGGGACGCATTGCGTCTTGAGCCGGAAACTGTGGACCGTCACACCGATCGCCCGGCTCCACAGACCCCTATTCTACTGGCAGTAGACCATCTTTCCGCCAATAAGCACGATCCGATGATTACCGGCCTCATACGTCTCATCACCAGTCTGCCGCACCGGCCCGTGTCTCCGTAGTCTCCGAAGCCGCTCGTCAGTTGTGATTCCGACAGCGAAGGGATCGGCCCCGTGATCGAGGTATTCCTGTAGTTGGGGCGGCCGGGTACACCCAGCGCAGCGTCAGTCCCCTACTGTATCCTTGCGGCACTGGGGAGGGTGCTCGCCGTGTCCCATGAAGCGACCGACGCCGGAACTCCCAGCCGCCCGGAACATCTCGTCCTCTGGGCGATGAGTAGCCCCTCGCGCTCCCTTGGCATTCGGTAACATTCGACTTGCGGAGGCCAGATTTGCTCAGCGTTCCATGGGCGCTCGACGCGAACGGGCAGCTTGTTACCCCTGACGACGTTTCGTCAAGCGAGGGCATTCGGTGCCCGAATTCAGCCTGTGGCAGTCGCCTGATTCTTCGCGCCGGGGAGAAGCGGGTTCGCCACTTCGCTCATATCGATGAGGGTCGGTGTTCTCAGGAGAGCATTGAGCATGCGGCCGCGAAGTACCTCCTGGTGAAGCTCGTTCTGGCATCCCTGTCAGAGCCGGGGAAGCGACCGGTCATCCATCGTCGCTGTCCCGAATGCGGCAAGGTAGTTCCTCAGCCATTGCCCGATAAAGTCAAGGACGCTCGAGTAGAGGGAACGGTGGATGGCTTTCGCGCGGACGTTCTACTCTTGGACGACGCCCAGCGACCTCTCTGCGCTCTTGAGGTGCTCCATACGCACGCGGTGACCAAGGAGAAGGCGGAGGGTCTTTCGATTCCTTGGATCGAACTCGCGGCAGCCCAGGTTCTCGCTTCGCCGCTGCGGTGGGTCCCGCACAGAGATGGCCTTCGACCTCTGCGATGTGACCACGCAGGAACCGACTACCTTCTCAGGAAGGAAGAGGAGGCAAGGCGCAAGAAGAGGGCTGGGGAAGACGAAGAAAGGCGCAAGCGAGAGGCTGCTGAAGAAGGAGCAAGGCGCAAACGGGAGGCTGCAGAGGAGGAAGCAAGGCGGGTCGAGACGATCCGTATTCGCGCCGGATGGTGTCCGTTTCCTCTGGCTCCTGGCGAGTATCTCGCGGAAATCACGGGCCCCGCATACCGCTGGTGGCCGATTTACGCGTGGCGGTCCGAATCGATGCAGCAGGCAATCACGGTGGTGGAGGCGCGCCTCCGGGACAGCCGCGAGTTCTGCCGCTACTTCCAACCACGGAGCACCGTCTCGGTATCGATACGAGATTGGAACGGAACCTTAGTAGGGGGGGAATGGCGAGATGGAAAGTGGGTCAAACGCCCCGCGGACGGGGGCGTTGTGGACCGGGATCTCCGTGCCGTACGGACCGTACGAGTGCGGCTAGTGATGCCGCCCATAGGTCGCAGGCCGAGGATGTAGTGTGATGGGCTTGATCCGGTCTTGCAGACGACGAACGGGGGGCGAGTACGGTGTCCCGAACAAGCTGCACCGATGTCCAACTTTGCAGGTACGCTTGATCTGTGAGGCCCATGCCCAGTCCTCGTTTGGCGAAGCCTACGGGCGTGCGCCCTCTCGAGGGCGTGTGCTTGACCGACGCCTGGAGTCGCCGACCACGGCTACTTCACCATCCGAGGATTTTGACGGAATCTTGCCGTGAACCGTGTCGATTTCGTGCGAGTCCGGTTGCCTTCTGTGGTCGACATTGCCGCCGTAACTATTGTGAATCCTTCGCATCCGTAGTCTTCGCGCACGCCTGCACGCGTGGTCAATGAGGACTACGAATCCGAAGGCCAGGCGGCCATAGGCTTCCTTTTCGCCAAGGACGACATCGCTACATCCTGCGCCACCCGTCGTGGGCTGCGTTTGATTTGCTGTGCGTAGCAGGAACCGGCGCTTGACCCGTCATCTCGGTCCTAAACCACGACTGCTGAAGTGCTCTTGGCGAATGTAACCCGGCGCGCCCGGTCCGGACCGGCAGCTCGAGTAGCCGGTCGCGCTCGCCGCAGACGGCAAGCTGGTGCAGGGGTATCTGGACCTCCTCGGGCGCGACGGACGGCTCGTGGTGGTTGACTCTAAGGCAGACGCACCACCGGCGGACACGCGCATGCGACGCATGCGACGGACGGTGCGGGGTTCCGCCACAGCGAACTCCTCGAGCATCCGCCCGTAGCTCCCCACCTGCCCGCACATTCCCGATCGGCCTCGGACGCCGATGGGACTCACGGCAGTATCATCACGCAATGGAGGTCACCGCGTGCTCAAAGACGCTTCGAACCAGATACGCACCGGCCCGTGGCTCGACCGCCTCTTTCCGATTCACCTCCCCAGCGGACGTATGCTGTCCGTGACGCAGTTCTCGGCGCTGCCGTCGACTTTCGGGATCCTGGGAGACGGGCTCTTCCCTGAGGCGAACGCGATGCAGCGCGACAAGGTCGTCGCGCTCGCACCGCGACGGTACGGCGAGCCAGTCGTTGTGTCTGAGCCCGGCATCGTGCCGCTCTCGGAAGGCTCGCGCCCGGGTCTTCGGCGGGAGCGCCTACCGTGGATGGCCTGCGTCGCGCGGCTCACATCGGCCCCCTCTGGACGAAGATGTGGTCGCGTCGGAGCTCACGCCGGTGTGTTGGCAAGACGCGTTCACTGAACCGCTACCGAGCGAGATCCAGCGCGTCGCCGCGTCATTGGACTGGGACGCGCTCGCGCGTGACGTGGATCTCCCGTAACGACCATCAACACTGGCGCCCGACGCGCAGCCCCCCGCGACGCGCCGGGCTGCCAGTCCCCCCACCCCGGCCCCGCCGCAACCTCACCAGCGCTTCGACCGCCTCCGCGCGAGCCCACGGCCCACGCTCGCGGTACGCTTCGGCGACTCGCGCCTGGCGCCGAACGAATCTGCCATCCGGTCCTGCGCCGCGGTCGTCTTCCCCTCTGCCCCATGGAGCGCAGGTCTCCGAGCGCCTCGTCCTGGTAGAGCGTCGTCGCGTTCCGCGAGCCGCCCTTCCGGATGCTAGCTGTTCCAGGAGGCGATGGCCGCGCGTGGCCACGACGGGTCGCGAGCGCGGCGCGGAAGATGGCCGACCGGGTCGGGAACGCCGACGCGTTCCACGGGAGCCGCGCCTACCCGGGCAAGTGCGGTCGCGGCGTCTACGCCAACTGGGACCGGAGCCTCGCGAAGGACCTCGCGCGCCTGCGCGACCGGACGGAGGTTCTCGTGACGCTCATCGAGGCGTTCGAGATGAAGAGCGCGAGCATCCCGACCCTCCGGCAGTCGGCGCGACGCACCGGGATGAAGTCGCTCTGGTTCCCCATCGCCGACGTCTCGACGCCGCGCTCTCCCGAGGACCCGATCCCGCTCGTGGGCGAGGTCCTCGAGCACATTGCGGCAGGCGATACCGTGGTCGTCCACTGCATGGGCGGTCTCGGGCGTGCCGGCACGATCGCCGCCTGCGTCCTCACGGCGCGCGACATCGAGCCGGACAGGGCGATCGAGCTCGTCCGGGCCGCCCGCCCGGATGCGCTCGAGACGCCTGCGCAGGTCGCGTTCGTGGGCCGCTTCCGCGATGCGTGGCTGTCGAGGTGACCCTCGCTCCGCGCCCGTGGAGATGTCCGTCGCTCGAGGATGATTTCCTGGTCTCGAGCCCGGGGGAAACCATGGCCAAAAGAGCGACGACGACGCCGGTTGCGAAGCGCCACTTCGACCTGCTCGCGGAGGAGGGCTACCGCCCGAAGACGACCCGCAGCGAGAACAGCCATTCGATCGTCCGGTTCAAGTCCGAGGGGACCGTATTCCTCCTCTTCGTGGATGAGGACGACGAATCGTTCTTCCACCTCGCGCTCGCCTACGAGCTCGGGGACGGCGTCGCCGACATGGCAGGGGCGGTGAGCCGCGCGAACGACCTCAACGCGGACTACAAGGCCGTGAAGGTCACGGTCCACCCCGCCGAGCGCAGCGTGCGCTTCCACGTGGAGGCGTTCCTCGACGACCTCGCCACCCTGCCCGTCATCCAGCGCTCCATCGGCGCGCTCCGAGACGCAGCGCGCGCGTTCTTCGAGCCGGCACGCCCCGCGGACCGGCTGGACGCCTGACCCGTGGCGCGCCTCGATCCGGGCGCGGCGCGATCGCTCCGCTCGCTCGCTCGCGCGGCGGTGGGCTCGCGGGCTGTGCGCGTCCGCTTCGTGGACACCGAGCGATCGGTGACCGAGCGGACGCTGGACGTCGTCGCCTTCGCGTTCGAGCCGCCGAGGTGGATCGTGGCGACCTGGTCTCGGGACCGGCAATCGCTGCGCCTGCTCGATCTCGCGCGCATAAGGCGCGTAAAGCCGACGCCTCGACGCGCGGGCGCCCCGCCCGCCGGCTTCGACGCGCTCGACTTCTCTACGCGACACCTGCTCGACCCGGACCTCGGCCCGCCGCGAGAGCTCGTGCTCCGCATCGACGGACGCCTCGCCGGGATCGCGCCGGCGCTGTTGCCGACTGCCCGGGTCGAGCGCGACTCGCTCGGCGGCTGGCGGTGCCGTGTGCGGACCTCGCGCCCGGCCGTCGTGGCCGCGATCGCCGACTCGCTCCATACGGGCAGTGCGATACACTCGGCGTCGCCCATGCCGACCTCCCGCCCCAAAGCGAAGTCGAGCACCGAGGCGCGCCTCCTCGGCCTCGCCTCCTGGATCCTGTCGCAGTCCGAGCCCGTCAGCCGCGCGCAGATCTGCGCGGAATTTCCGGCCGACTACGGTGACCCCAAGTCGGCCAGCGCCGAGAAGAAGCTGTCGCGCGACAAGGACGCGCTGCGCGAGCTCGGGTTCAACCTCGAGACGGAGGAGCTGAGCGTGAAGGAGGGCCAGGTGGGCTACTCCATCGACGCGCACGCCTCACTGCTGCCGCCCATCGAGCTCACGCAGGAGGAGGCAGCGGCGGTCTGGACGGCGGCAGTCGGCGCGCTCCGCTTCTCGGACCATCCCCTCCGCGACGAGCTGGAGAGCGCGGTTCGCAAGCTCGTGGTGGGCGCTCGCGGCCTGCCGCCGCGCGCGTCCGCGGCCCAGGACCTCGTCGTCCAGGGCGAGCCGGTGAAGCAGCAGACCCTCGACAGGCTCGTGGACGCCTGGGAGCGGCGGAAGCGGATCGCCATCTCTTACTGGCGACCGTCCACGGGCGAGGTGGTCGAGCGCGAGGTGGACGTTTACGGCTGGGCGCGCCGCCGCGGCGAGTGGATCTTCGTCGGCTGGTGCCACCTGCGGAAGAGCGTCCGGATCTTCTACCTCTCGCGCGTGCGCGCCCTGAAGCTGAACGTCCGCGACGGCAAGAAGGGCGACTACCAGATCCCGCGCGACTTCGACATTCACCGTTGGTCGCGGCAGGAGATCTGGGATTACGACGTGCACCCGCCCGTCGAGGCGACGGTCCGCTTCCGCGGCTCGCTGGCGCGCATCGCGCGGCAGCTGTTGCCGTCGGCGAAGCTCTCCACCGCCGACGACGGCGCGCGCCTCGCCCGGCTCGAGGTGCGGAACCTCCGCGGCCTTGTCCGGCAGGCCCTGGCGTGGGGACCCGAGGCCGAGCTCGTCGCGCCGGAGGAGGGGCGGATCATGGCCCGGGAGATCCTCTCCGCAGTGCACGCGAGCGTCACGCGGAGGGCGCCGTGACCCGTCCCTACGATCTGCGCCGCCTCCGGCGGCTCCTCCTCCTGCTCCCCGCGGCAGCGAAGGCTGCGCGGAGCGGCAAGGGGCTGCCGCTCTCGCGGGCGGTGGAGCTCACCGGCGCGCGGAGCGAGAAGGAGGTCATCGCCGATGTCGAGGCCCTCTCGGACCTATGGGTCGCTCCCGAGGAGGCCGAGGACGTCATCGCCGTCGACATCGAGGACGGCGAGGTCCACGTCACCTACGCGAGCGGCTTCGGCAGGCCACCGGCCTTCTCGCTCGCCGAGGGCGCGGTCCTGCTCGCGGCGCTGGCGCCGTTCGAGGAGGACGGCGGGCGGCCCGTGAAGGAGGCCGCGCGCAAGCTCCGCAAGGCGATCCCCGACGTCCTCCGCGCCGAGGCGGACCGGCTCGTCGCCGGCCTCGACCTGCAGCTCGACACGCCCGGCCCCTGGGCCGGCGCGCTGCGAGAGGCGATCGACAAGCGCGTCGAGACGACGATCGAATACCGCTCCGTCGGAGACGGCGTGGCGGCGAAGCGCGTCGTGGAGCCGCGGCTCGTCTTCCACCGCGAGGGCCACTGGTACCTCGCCGCCTGGCACGTCGCGAAGGGCGGAGAGCACCTCTTCCGCCTCGACCGGATCGTCTCGGTCGAGCTCGGCACGCGCGTCTTCGGCGAGCACCAGGGTCCGCCGCTGGCGCGGTACGGGAAGAGCCTCTACTTCCAGTCGGGCGCCGAGCGCGAGGTCACCGTCCGGTATCGGGACACCGCCGCGCGGCTCGCCAGCGAACGGTATGGGGCGCGCGCGAAGGCGAACGACGACGGCAGCGTCAGCGTGACGACGAAGGTGACGCCCGGGAACTTCCTGCTCGGCGTGGTGCTCGGGTACGGCGGCGAGGCGACGGTAGAGGCGCCCGAGGACGTCGTCGCGCAGATGCGGGAGCGCGTGGACGCGCTGCAGCGGCTGTACGCCTGACGTTCCGGCGCGGTCGAGCTCGAGCGGCTAATTCGAGAACGCCGCGCGCGAAGCCCACGATAACGGCCGCCGTGCCGCCGCGCCGCGATGCCGCGGCGCTCGCCCCCTCGGGCCTAGCCCGACCAGGCTGGCCCCGAGCCGCGGCCCTCGAATTCGAGTCACCGCATCGAGCTTCAGCGAAGCTCGATCACAGCGGCCGCTCCAGGATCGCGCCGCCGTTGCCGACGACCCACATCGCGCCCGTCGGCATTCCCCACAGGGCGTTGAGCCAGTAGGACGACGGGTTCGGGCTCGACGTGTAGCGGGCGCCGTCCCAGTGGAGCACCGCGCCGGTGCCGACCACCCACACATCGTCGGGGCCGCGTCCCCAGACGGCGCGCGGGCCGCGGTCTCCTGGGTACGCGTCCGGGTCGATCACGCCGAGGTCCGCGAGGAGGGACGCGTCGACGGCAGACCACGCCTGCCCGTCCCACCGGAGCACCTCGTCGCCGGCGATCCAGACGTCGTTCGGTCCGCTTCCCCAGACGGCGAGGAGATCTCCGGCGCCGGTCGTCGGCACCGTCACCTCGGACCAGCTCGCGCCGTCGTAGTGCAGCACCTTGCCCGCCTCGCCGACCGCCCACACGTCGTCCGCGCCGGAGCCCCAGATCGCGTGCAGCGAGACGGGCGCCGGGATGGGCACGGTCGACCAGGACGTGCCGTTCCAGTGGACGACGAACGGCGCCGCGGGGCCGCCGCGATAGCTCGCGTCCGCGACCGCCCAGACGTCGTCCGGAGCGCTACCCCACAGCGCACCGAGGAACGCGTCCATCGTGCGGACCTCCTCCGGCACCGGGGTCGGCGACCAGGACGATCCGTTCCAGTGGAGCACCACGTTCTCCGCGAAGCTGTACTGGCTCCCGACGGCCCAGACGTCCTGCGCGCCGGTCCCCCACACGGCGCGGAGGCCGGCGTTGTAGACCGGCAGCCCGGCGAACACCTCCGACCAGACGCCGCCGTCCCAGTGCAGGAGCTTGTGCGAGGAGCCCACGGCCCAGAGGTCGTTCGCGCTGCTCCCCCACACGGAGTGCAGATCCGTGAGCGGCCCCGTCGACGCGTTCGTCCACTGCTGCCCGTCCCAGCGGAGCATCGCCCCGCCGTCTCCGACCGCCCACGCGTCCTGCGGCGACGCCACCCAGACGCCGAAGAGCGTCTTGATGGTCGGGTCTTCGAAGCTCGACCACTCAGCGCCACCCCAGTGCTCCATGTCGGGGCCGCCGATCATCCAAACGTCGGTCGGCCCGCTGCCGAAGACGCCCTGCGCGGGCGGGCACCATTCGGGCGCGGAGAGCGCGGTGCCGTCCCAGTGCAGGCGCACGTAGTTGCCGACGAACCAGACGTCGTCCGGGCCGCTCCCCCACACCGCGCGGAGCTCGCTCGTCGTGCCGCTCGCGACGCTCGACCAGGCGTTGCCGTCGAAACGGATGATCGTGCCTTCCACGCCGACCGCCCAGACGTCGTCGGCGCTGCGGCCCCAGACGCCGAGAAGATCGGCGGCGACTGGACCCGCGACCTTCGCGACCGTGGCGCCGTTCCAGTGCAGCAGCGTGCCGCCGAGGCCCACCGTCCATACGTCGTCCGGGCTGCTCCCGAAGACGGCCGTGAGGGGCGGCGTCTCTCCCGACGCGTTCGCCCAGACCGCCGTCCACGCGTGCCCGTTCCAGCGGAGCAGCTGACCGCCGCGCGTGGACGCCCACGCGTCGTTCCGGCCGCTCGCCCAGACACCGGTCAGCTCTTCCCCGGCGGACGGGCCCGGGATCAGCGACCAGGCCGCGCCGTCCCAGTGCAGCGTCGTCGCGCGGGCTCCCACCACCCAGACGTCGTCGGCGGCCGTGCCGAAGACGGCCGTGAGATCGCTCCCCGCCGGCAATGGGTTCCGCCAGCACCAGCCGTCGTTGCAGGTCCGGCTGATGGTGAAGTCGACTCCGCCGACGTCGGCGGTGCTCAGCGTGATCGAGCGGCTGGTCGGGCTGAACGTCGCGCCGGGGCTCATCGGCGTCACCGTGTACGTGCCGGGCTGCAGCCCGCCGAACGCGAACCGCCCCGTCGCGTCCGTGGTCGCGGCCCGCACGGCCGCGCCCGCCAGCGTCACGGCGACGTCCGGCGCGCCGGAGATCGTGCCGGAGATGGTGAACGTCCCCGGGCCACCCCCGCCGCTGCTGCCGCCGCCGGAGCAGCCGGCGACGGCGAGCGCGGTCGCGAGCGCGGCGACCCACCGCTTCGACCGAGGCATCATGGTGTTCTCCCGGGCAGGGTCGCTCGCCGCGACCGTTCGGTGCGAGCATGCTTCACGGCGCCGCCGCGCGCGGCCGGCGCATCATTCCACGAACTTTCCGTCAACGTACACGATCCGTGCCGCCACTGCGCTTACCTGGCGGCGACGGCCGACCGGCGCCGACAAGCGGCCCTAACCCGAGCGAAGCGCCGATGTGGGTCCCGCGGCGTCGGCGGCGCAGGCCGCTGCGCGCACGTTCCGGACAGGCACCCCCTGATGCTAGGCGGCACGCTGGCGCCCGCCGGCGAGCGCGCCGACCCCTCCGCGCGTCACCGCTTCCGCGTCACGGCGACCGGCGGTCAAGAGGCTCAGCGAGATGCCGCTCCAGCTCGTCCTCCTCCGCCGCGTTTCCCGCCTCGCGATGAGCGCGCGCGAGGAGCTGCAGGATCGCGCGATCCTCGGGGCGCAGCGCGGCGGCGCGCTCGAGCTTGGGGACGGCCCGCGCGGCATCGACGGCTTGTACTCGTCGCCCCAGACATGGGTCGCACGTACAGTGTAGCTCGATCGCGTCCATGGCGGTGCGGTGCTCACCATGAGACGCTGCGGGCGGCGACGTACAGGCGCGCCGTGGGTGGCCCAACCCCGTCATGCAGCGAGGTGCCCACATGCTCACGCGGCTCGAGAGACGAGTCCTGAAGCTCCTCGCCATCGGCGTCGGGCTGATCCTCGCGCAAACGGCTTGTTCCGCCGGCCCGGCGCCCGCCCCGCCCCCGGAGGCCGGCCCGGCTCACGCGTGGCGGACGCCGCTCGGCGGACGCGAGGGAGAGGTGAAGGTCGACGTCGTCGGCGACCTGGTCGTGGTGCGCCAGCACGGCGGCGACACGGCGACCTTCGATCTCGCCACCGGAAAGCGGCTCGCCGTCCTCGTCGGGTCGCCGCACGGGGCCTCCGACAGCGCGCGCTTCGTCATCGACCCCTACGGCGAAACGGCCGTGCTCCGCAACGCGCTCGTCGGGGTGAAGGGGACCTCGGTGGCCGCCGTCGACCTGCGGAGCGGGAAGCCGCTCTGGCGCACGCCGTTGCCCGCGATCCAGAAGGATGGGGCCGGGCACCACGTCCAGCTCGTCGAGGCCGGCGCCGTCGATGTCGTGGGCTTCCGAGGATCGATCCTCGCGCTCGATCCCGCGACCGGCGAGGAGCGCTGGCGCAAGAGCATCCCGGTACGCTCGCGCGCCGAGTTCGGCGAAGAGGAGTTCCGGCTCGAGGGCTGTGGCGACCTCGTGCTCGTGTGGACGGTGGGCCGTCTCGCGGCGCTCGACCCGTCGAGCGGGTCGAGACGCTGGGCCGTTCCGGTCGAAGGATCATCGGCCCCGCTCGTCTCGTGCGGAGGATCGCGAGTGGCCCTCGCTCCTCGCGAGCCGCCTCCCGCCGAAGGCTCGCGGTCGCCCTCCCGAGCGACGCCCAGGCCGAGCCTCCGCCTCCTCGATGCGGCGACGGGCGTCCAGGTCTCCAGGATCTTCCTCCCCGAGGGCGCGAGCGCGCGCCATCTCGCCGGCGGTCGCGACTCGGTGGTCCTGGCGCTCGACGCGCCTCAGGCGACCTCCGGAGGCTTCACCGTCCACATGGAGGTGCCCTCCGGCAGGATCCTCTGGCGGCTCGAGCTTGGCCGCGTGCTCCGACTCCTCGCCGACGATGCCTCCGTCCACGTGCTGACGGAGCACGACGGCAGGCTCTTGACGTTCGATCGGCGGACGCACGAGCTGCGCTGGTGCCTGTCGGCGGTGGGACGGGCCTCCAGCGACGACGCCTGGCACGGCCGGGAATGGCAGGGCCGCGTCTACTCGATGTCCTGGTTCGCGATGGGAAAGACGCGCGATTCCCGTCCGCGCGTGATCCTGCCGCTCGGGGACGAGCTCGCCGCGTTCGATCCGGCGCCGGCGGGCGCTTGCACGTTGGTACCGAGCGATCCGTACGTGTTCGTGGAGACGATCCAGGACAGAAGGCCCGGCGTGAACGGAGTGACGTGTCGCACGCTCGCCTTGAGCCGGGTGGCTGGCGCACCCGGCTTCATGGAGGCGCTCGAGGAGAAGGTCCTCTGGCGCCGAGAGCTCCCCCACCGCCTCCAGGAGCCGTACCCGTGCGAGGGGTCGGGCTCGCCAGGGAGCCGGATCTCGAGCGGCGCAGCTCACGGCTTCTCCGACGTCATCGAGCTCGACCGGTACATCCTCGTCGCGCACCGACGTGGAGTCCTCGCCCTCGAACGCGCGTCGGGCAGGCTCGTGCTCGACCTCGATGCGCCATGGGCGGAGGACGGCTTCGCGTTCGTCGACGATGGGGCCTTCTCCCTGTCCGGCGACCCGCCCTGCTCAGGTCCCGGCGGCGGGCGCGTACTCTTCGCTCGATGCGCGGACCGGGTCCTCTACTTCAACGGGACCACGGCCGCGATCATCGCCGGAAGTCCCCCTGCCGTTGAAGCGCGCGCCACCTTCTCCCCGCGGCCGATACCGTGGCCCCCGAAGGTCGAGCCCGAGGCGTCTCGGATCGACGAGGCGCTGGAGCGCGGGCTCGCGCGGCTCGAGGCATCCGGTGTCCCGGTGCCGTCGCACGACTTCATCGATGACGCCGTCATCTTCCTCGGCGACCGAGAGCTCTTCCTGCGGAGCGTGTGGAGCAGATGACGCCCGGGTCGGCGTCCAGCACGCCATGTGCTGTCTGGTCCGACTCCACGCGCTCGACGACGCCGGCGACGTGCTCTCGCGGATGGGGACCTGAAAGGCGTCTTCTTCATGCCGTCGCAGATCCGGAAGCGCGCAGACGGACAGGGAAACGTGGCGGGACGCGGCCAGCGACGCTCCAAGTCCCGTTGCGTGCGTGCGCGCGGCGTGCTGTGAAGGAGCGCATGCCCGCCGCGCGATCCATCCTTCCGTCGCTGCTCCTCTGCGCCCTCGCCGCCTGCTCCGGCGGAGACGAGGCCGCTCCCGTCGATCCGGGCGGCGATCCGGGGGGCGGTCCCGGAGGCGGCCCTCCCGCGAGCGGCTGGAGCACGCAGGTCGGGCTCGGCGCGCCGCGCGACGTCCGCGACGCGGACATCTACGGGGTGGACGTGGACCTGAACGAGGGGGGCACCGCGCTCGCCGCCTGGGAGGAGGACGGCTGGTTCGCGAGCGACGTCGCGGTCGGGAGCGCCTGGGTCGCCTGGCGCCGCGCGGGGGCGTGGGAGCCGCCGGTGAAGGTGAGCGACGGGCCCGGGCGTGCGGTCGCGCCGCGCGTGGCGCTGAACGACGCGGGCGCCGCGGTGGTCGCGTTCGAGGTGATCGCGCACGACCTCGAAGGCGGCGGAATCGCGAGCGGCACGGTGTGGGCGCGGCGGTGGACGAACGGCGCCTGGACCGCGGCGGTGCGGCTGTCGGACGCGCCGGGCGCGCCGCACGAGCTGTACGCGTCGCGGCCGCGCGTCGGCATCGACGGCGCGGGACGGGCGCTCGTCGCCTGGGAGCAGCGGAACGTCTCGTCCTCGCCTGCGAACGCGGTCTGGGCGAGCCGCTTCGACGGATCGGCCTCGAGCGCGCCCTTCCTCGTGAGCGACGGCACGATCTACGCCGCGTCGGCCGACGTGGCGGTGGCCGCGAACGGCGCGGCCGCGGTGGTCTGGGTGCAGCACACGAATCCGTACGACCCGAACCAGTCCGGCGGGGGTCCGCCGAACCCGAACGTCTGGGCGCGCCGGTTCGACGGGAGCGCCTGGTCCGCCCCGCAGCGAATCGGCGCCGACCTGCTGGACTACGAGGGCTGCGAGCGTCCGGCCATCGTGATGGACGGGGTCGGTCGTGCGTTCGCCATCTGGCAGGAGCACCGGCTCGACGAGAACCGTATCGCCGCGGCGCGCCTCGACCCCGCGCGCGGGTGGTCGGCGCGCGCGGTGCTGGACGCGTCCACTTCGAGCGTGGACCACCGCTCGTTCCCGTCGGTCGCCGTGGCGGCGCGGGCGGCGCGTTCGCGGTGTGGCAGGCCGACGCGCAGGACGGGGCGATCGTGAACGGCGCGGCGGCGCGGTACGACGCGACGAGCGGCTGGGGCGCGGCGGAGCGCTTCGAGACGGCCGCGGACGTCTCCGCGGCCTGCGCCGCGATGGACGGCGCGGGGAACGGCTGGGCGATCTTCACGGCGGGCGGGATGCGTGCGCGGCGGAACGATCCCGCACTCGGCTGGCAGGATGCGACGGCGATCGGGTCCGGCGAGGGCACCGACGCCGACGCGAACGGCGCCGGCGCGGTGGTCGCCGTGGGGCACGGCGTGTACTACGAGTCGAGCGTGCCGGCGTTCGTCGACGCGGCGCGGGCGAGCGCGTTCACGCCCTGACGACGGATGAACAAAGGGCGCGAGCGCCCGTCACGGTGCGGTCAGCGTCGAGGGCACGGGGACGACCATGACCGCGTCGCCGCCGGCGATGAACAGCGTGGCCGCGTCCGCTCGAGGTGCATGCGGCCGGTCCGACCGTCGACCATCAGCCGCTCGCCGTTTCCGCTCGCGGCGAGCCATGGCCCCTCGTAGAAGTGCAGGCCCGTGTTCGTGAACGTCCCGCGCGCCGGGTCGAAGAACCCGAGGTCGTCGATGCCCGTCGCGCCGAACGGCAGCCAGACGCGGCCGTCGTTCGTCAACGCGACGCGGAGCTCCACGGGCGAGGCCGCGTGAGTCAGCGAGATGTAAGTCTTCGGATGAAAGCTCGTCCCTCGCCGCTGGCGCGGTACGGGAAGACCCTCTACTTCCAGTCGGGCGCCGAGCGCGAGGTCACCGTCCGGTACCGGGACACCGCCGCGCGGCTCGCCCGCGAGCGGCACGAGGCGCGCGCGAAGGCGAGCGACGACGGCAGCGTCAGCGTCACGACGAAGGTGACGCCCGGGAACTTCCTGCTCGGCGTGGTGCTCGGATATGGCGGCGAGGCGACCGTAGAGGCGCCGGAGGACGTCGTCGCGCAGCTGCGGGAGCGCGTGGAGGCGCTGCACCGGCTGTACGCCTGACGTTCCGGCGCGGTCGAGCTCGAGCGGCTAGTTGGGCGGGTAGCGGTCGAGGTCGTCGACGCAGTCGCCCTGCCCTTCGGGGCCGAAGTGTTTCCAGAGATCGTCGGCCACCGTCGTGATGACGGCGCGGAGCTCGAGATCCTCGAGCCATTCTGCCGGGATCCCGCGCTCGCCGACGAGGAGACCGAGCAGGCTGCCAGCGATCGACCCTGTGCTGTCGCTGTCGCCGCCATGGTTCACCGCGAGCAGCACCCCGTGCGCGAAGTCCTTCGCGACGAGCGCGCCGTAGAGCCCGATCGCGAGCGCCTCCTCGGCGACCCACCCCGCGCCGAGTGACTCGACCGCCTCCGGCGATGGGTCGGCCTCCGTCGCGAGCTCGAGCGCGGCTTCCACCGCCGCGGTGGTCTCCTCGTGACCCCGCTTCTTCGCAAGAGGGCCCAGGGCGCCGTAGCACGCGTCGCGAAGCTCGGCGCCGTGGCTCACCTCGCTCACGACGAGCGCGAGGTACCCCGCCGCGAGGTGGCCGGAGGGATGCCCGTGCGTCAGGGCCGCGACCTCGGACCCAGTCCGGAATGGATCATGGAGCCGAGAGAGGCCGACGGGCGCCACTCGCATCACCCCGCCGCAGCCCTTGCTGTCGTTGACCGGCTGCTCGGGCGTACCGCTGCCGCCGCTCCGGAGGGCCGACAGGCAGGTGTTTCCGGGCGCGCGGAGGGAGTTGAGCTCGGGGACGCCGACGAGCCATCCGGGGTCGCCGAAGGTGCGTGCCCGCTCGCCCTGCGTCGAGAGCCAGCGCAGGTACGCGCCGCGCGCAACGTCGGAGATGGACACGATGCCGCGCCCTTCGAAGCGATGCAGGGCGCGGATGAGCGCCTCCGCGGTGAAGAGCGTCATCTGCGTGTCGTCCGTGATCGCGCCGCGCCGGCCGTACGCAGGCTCCAGTCCCGTAACGCCCGCACGACCGAATCGCTCCCGGATCTCCGCGAGCTTCATGAACTCGACCGGCGCCCCGAGCGCGTCGCCGACGGCGCCGCCGAGCAGGCACCCACGGAAGGCGGCGCGCGTCCTCGTTCCTCTCGTGTCGTGCACGCACCCCTCCCTCCAGCCCCGTGCGCAACGCGTCGAGGCGCTCCTGGCGCCGCTTCTTCGCGGCGAGGTACGACTCCCGGCTCGGTCCGCCCATGCGGTCTGGTTCTACGCCGGGCACGGACACGCGGCTCGCGTATCGACGGTTCGCGGCGTTGCCGCTGACGGCGATTCACGAGCGGTCGTTGGGCCGGAAGGCGGGCGATCCGGGCCGCGCGTGGAGCGCCCGGACCGCCTCGCGGAGCTGCGCGCCGATTACGGACCGATCACGCTGACGATCGCCTGCAGCTGCTCGTCCGTCAGGCCGAACGCCATGTTGCGGTCCTTGATCAGCTGGACCGTGATGCCCTTGCCCTTCAGGTTGCTCGTCTCGAGCGGCCCGTGGCAGCTCGCGCAGGACTGGCCGTACAGCGCGGCGCCGTCGATCGGGGGCGTGTACGTGCACGCCTGCTGGACGATGGGTGTGCCGCCGGTGCAGCCGTCCGGCGACGAGGTGAGCACGGTGCGCGTCTGCGTGCCGTCCGGCTGGCAGGCGCTCCAGTCCGAGTAGGTGAAGGAGGTGCACTCGACGGCGGGCGGCGTGTACGTGCAGGCCTGCGAGAGCACCGGGCTACCGCCGGTGCAGCCCTCGGGCGAGGACGTCAGCACCGTGCGCGTCTGCGTCCCGTCGGACTGGCAGGCGCTCCAGTCCGAGTAGGTGAAGCTCGTGCAGGTCGCCGGGGGAGTGTAGGTGCACGGCTGCGAGAGTTCCGGGCTACCGCCGGTGCAGCCCTCGGGCGAGGACGTCAGCACGGTGCGCGTCTGCGTCCCGTCGGGCTGGCACGCGTCCCAGTCCGAGTAGGTGAAGCTCGAGCACGTCACCGGGGGCTGGCCGTACGTGCACGACTGCGTGAGGACGGGCGTACCCGTACAGCCATCGGGGCTGGAGGAGATCACGGTCCGCGTCTGCGTCCCGTCCGGCTGGCAGGCGCTCCAGTCCGAGTAGGCATACGTGCACGCCGTCGGAGGAGTCACCGCCGCCGGAAGGTTTTCCGCGTGGAACACTCCGGAGGCGAGGTCCGTGAGTGGTGCCGAGAAGATCACCCCGCCCGTCTCGCGGTTGGTGATCGTCACGTTCCCCTCGCGGTCGCGGGTGATCTTGACGACGCCGAGCAGCGGCACGACGCCGGTGCTCCCCTCGATCGCCACGGGCCTCGGGACCCGGAAGTTCTCGAACAGCGGGGCCAGCGCCGGGACCGTGCGCAGCTCGTTCAGGACGTCCATGAACGTCTTCACCGCCCGCTCGGGCGCGACCCCGGGTGACAGCTCCCTCGCGGCCGCGCGGACGGCCGCGGTGGCCTGCGCGTCGGCGGCGGGCGGGGAGCTGCCGTCACCGCATCCACTGGTCGTCAACCCGGCGACGAGCGCGCCGACGGCGAGCGAGTTGAGAATCCGGTTCATCTGCATTGCGTCTCCGATCTTGGCGGCGCGACCTCCGCTGCGGAGCCCGCGCCGCGCCGTGAAAGGGGGCGCCGCGCGCGCCGCGTCCGGATGAGAACGCGGCGGGCGCGGCGTGGGGACGTGTGCTGAGGCCTCGCCTCCTGACCACATCGCGCCGGGGCGGATCCCCGGGGGCGTGCGATCGGACGGGTCACGTCAGCACCAGGCGTGCCCGCGGCGAGTGAACCGATTATCGGGCGCTTGCGAGCCCGGTGCGCCCGCGTGGGCTGCCTGATTTTCGATGTGCGATATCGCGAATTCGAGGCTCGCGTGACCCAGCCGTGGTGCAGGCCCGCGCGGTGCTGACGGCGATCATGATTCGCGAACAGGACGCCGAGTACGGGGAGGGGCTCCGCCGACGCCAGCCAGGCCTCGGCGGGCGGGGGGCGCAATTCGCGCCACCCTCCGTCTCGTTCATGTTCACCCCAGCCCCGGCCAGCGCCCTTGCCCGTGATGAGGCGCCACGATCCGCGCCGCCACCAGCGCGCGCGTCAGCGCGATGTGCATGCGCGTCCCGAACTGCTTCAGGCCAGGGTCCACGTCCGCGACCACGATGGCCGGACGCTCGAGTCCCTTCCAGCGCAGGAAGGTGTCCGCGACGAGGCCGCTCTCCATCTCCGGATGGTCCGCGTGCACGAACGCGTGGCGCCCGATGCGCTCGCGCGAGTGGATGGCGTCGGGCGCCGTCTGGCCGCGCAGGGACACGACCCCGATGTCGGCGAGCGTCAGCCCCTGCGAGAGAAGACGGTCGATCTCCTCCCCCACCCGGTCGGCCGTCTTCGCGGCGTCGGCGCACTCCACGAGCGCGAGCGTGCGGTCATGCACGGCGGCCGCGATCGCCTTCTCGTCCCCGCTCTCCCCGGCGTAGCGCGCGGCGAGCGCGCCCACGCCCGCCGGGCAGCGCTGACCCCGCGTCAGCCGGAACGTCGTCGCGAACAGGTCGGGGACCGGCGCACGGTCGGGCCAGAACCCCTGGCCTGGATCGTGGAAGGCCCATAGCCGCGCGCCCTCGGCGAGGCCGCGGACGAGGTACCAGGCCTCGAAGGTGAGGTCCTGCCCCTCGTCCACGACGACGGCGTCCCAGCGCGGCTCGCAGAGGTCCGCCGCGCGCTCGTACGTCGTCTGCCAGTACTCGTTCGCCGTGAGGTCCCCCTGCCGGTTCGGGCCGTCCGCCGCGTCGGCGATGGACTTGGCAAGCCCGCTCACCGTCTGGACCTCGACGCCGCTGCCGGCGAGCCGCACCTCGAGCCACTTCCGCAGCGGCTGCGTGAAGCAAAGGAGCAGCACGCGCTTCCCCTCCGATGCGTGACGCCGCGCCGCCTCGGCCGCGAGGAGCGTCTTGCCGGAGCCGGCGCCGCCACGGACGAGGACGCGGTCGTTCTCGAGGAGGCCCTCGAGCGCGGCCAGCTGGACGTCGTCGAGCGCGAACTGCCGCTCGCCCAGCGAGCGGAGCCGGGTGCCGAGCGAGAGCGCCGGGACCCACGTCTCGCCCCACAGCTGATGGAGCCGGTCGATCCAGCCATTGGTGCCCGGCTTCGGCGCCGGCAGGGCGCGATCGATGACGCCGGGGAGCGCCTCCCCGAGCCAGCGCAGCTGCATCCGCCCGAGGACGACGCCGCGCAGCACGTCCTCCTGCGGCTGCTCGTCGAAGTCGGTATCCGGCAGGGCCAGGGCCGCGCCGAACGCCGGGGGAAAGCACCTCCAGTCCTCGAGGCGCCGCTCGAGCTTGTGAGCGAACCCGTGCGCCTGGTCGAGGGGAGCCGTGTCGAACGGGATCCCGTTCGTGAACCAGCGCCCGTCGCGCTGCTCGATGTGGCCGCCCTTCACCTCCAGGACGAGCAGGCCACGCTGCGGGTGAGCGAGGACGAAGTCGCCCTCTCCCAGGTAGTTCCGGCCGTCGCGGATGCGGATCGAGTGCCAGGCGGTCCAGCCGGCGGGGAGCCCGTTCTTCAATGCCTTCCAGACGGTTCGCTCTGCTTCGGACTTCGCGGGACGGGGCGCTTCGGCGGGATTGAGGCGCGGAGGCGGCACGGGGACAGGGTGCCCAGAAGACAGAAACGAGTCAAACGGCCTCGGCAGAGCGCGCCCACGAGCAGTCCATCCCTCGCCGAAGGGACACGCCCGCCAGTCACGCCGGGTGATGACCTCCCTATTGGGCATAATTGAACCACACGTTGACATGTTGCGATCAATCCAGTACAAATGTTCTTCCGATGTTCGGCCCGATTCCATCAAGACGAGGCGAGGGCGGCGGCCCGATGACCCTCGGCCAGCTCCCGGCACCCCGGGGATGTGGCAATGCCGCCTGCGATGGAGGCCCCTTGACCCACGAGAGAACGACGTAGCCGGAATCCTGGCGTGATCGTTGCGGCGTCCCGCGGGCGCAGCGATGCCACGCCAGCCGTGCGGGTCGCCCGGGCCGCCGCAACGGCTCCGGCCCCGCCATGTCCGTGCGTCGCGTAGGGTGTTCCTGCCGAAGCCACGTCCTTCCCAAGACCATCGAACCCGCTGCTCGCCAGCGGGATGGGACCCGTGCGTCCCGAGAAGGGAGATTGCGCAAATGACCTGCTATCCGCTCGGCGTCGCCTCGCACCTCGCCATCGCCTGCGACTGCATTCGCCGCGGCGACCTCGATGGCGCCCAGGCCGCACTCGCGCGCGCGACCGTGCTCGTTCGCGACGAGCGCCGCGCGCACCCGCATCCCGCCACGCACACGCGGCCGGAGCCTCTCGCGGCAGCCCCGGCGCCGCGACCCTGAACCGAACCCCGGCCCGGGATGACCCCGGTCCGGAACCCACCCGGCGCCGGAGCGGCGCAGGAGGAGACGAGATGGCACCGAAGAAGACGACAGACCGCCTGCTGGGAGAGATGCGTCGCGCCTACGACCTCGTGGAACAGCGGCGGGCAGACGAGGCGGTGAGCGTGTACCGCGAGATCGTCGCGGAGGCCCGCAAGGTGGGGCTCGACTCCGCCCACCTCCACTGGGCGTTCGCCGTGGCCTGCGACTACTCGGGAGAAATGGAGATGGCCTTCGAGCAGATCAGCATCGCCATCGGGAAGGACCCGCTGGCGCCTCCGTTCCGCCACTCGTTCGAGGTGATCACCGGCCGCATCCAGGCCGCGCTCGCGGATCCGGAGCGCGCCTCGGACGATCCGTCCACGCCTCGCCTCTACGCGCTGCTGCAGCGCGGTGGGACCGTGGACGTGCCGTCGCACCTCGCGATGGCGCGCTACCACCTCGCGACCGGGAAGCCGGCCGAGGCGCGCGCGCTCGTGGACGCGGTCACGCTGCTCCACCCCGCCTCGCGCGAGGCGTGGGAGGCGAAGGCGTCCGTCGCCAAGGCGACCGGCGACTCGGCCGCCACCGAGGAGGCTCGCCTCGAGGCGGCGGCGCTCCAGGAGGAGCCCGCGTTCGCGATCCCCGGTCCGGCGTCGGCCTGAGCCATGCGACGGACCGGGCATCGCCTCACTCTCGGCGAAAGGAGACCTCATGGACTCGTATGCGCTTCGCGTGGACTACCCCCCTCCCTCCGCGCTCGACCTCCCGGGCCGGCTCGGGCTCACGCGCGCGCCCGGCCGCTGGTCGGCGGGACTCACCCTGGACTCCGACCTTCGGCTGCGCGCGGACGTGGAGGCGATCGCGCGCGTGCACGGCACGAAGGTGCTCGTGACCCTGCTCGAGCGCTTCGAGATCGCGGAGCTCGGCGATCTCGACGGCGAGGCGCGCCGGGCGCGGCTCAGGTGGATCCACTATCCCATCGCGGACATGTGGGCGCCCACGGATCTCGCCGGGACCATCGCCGCGGCCTGCCTCGTCGCGCGCGGCACGCCTCCCTCAGATGCCATGACGATCGTGCGCGCTGCCCGCGGGCGCGCGATCGAGACCGCCGCGCAGGAGCGCTTCGTCCGCGAGTTCGGAGGTAACCAGGGATGAGCCTGTGGATGCGAGCCCGCGCCTGACCTCGTTCACCTCGACTTCAGGTTCACCCACGCACAGGAGAAGATCTCCATGCACACCCCCACCATCGCCGATGCCGTCGCGCTCGCGGCCGAGAAGCACCGGGATGCCACCGACAAGGGCGGCGCGCCGTACATCCTCCACCCGCTGCGGGTCATGCTGGCGATGACCACCGACGAGGCGCGCCGCGTCGCCGTGCTCCACGACGTCATCGAGGACGCGGGCGTCACGCCGGACGAGCTGCAACGGCGCGGCTACCCGGACCGCGAGGTGGCCGCGCTCGTCGCGCTCACGAAGCGGACCGGAGAGGACTACGCGACCTTCATCGAGCGCGTTCGCCCCGACCCGCTCGCCGCGACGGTGAAGCGGGCGGATCTCCTCGACAACATGGACGTCCGAAGGCTCTCGGCCTTCGGAGCCGCGGACGCGGAGCGCATGGCGCGCTACCTGGCCGCGTGGAGGCGGCTTTCCGGCGGGGAGTAGGCCGCGTCGGTGACGCGCGAGTAGGTCCGCGGGAGAGGTCGCTCGCGCGCTCACCTTGCGGCACTTCGGATCGCGAGCGGCCTCGGCGGCGCGCGCAGCGGCTCGCCGTCCGTGAGCAAGGAGGCCTCGACGACGTAGTCGCCCGGCGCGACGGCTTCTCCGGCGTTCGTGCGCTGGTCCCAGCTCGCGTCGACCTCCAGCCGCTCGCCAGGCCGGAGCGCACGCAGCTGCACGATGGCGGGAATGATCTCGCCTTCGAGGCGGTGCCAGACGACAGTCCCGTCGCCTCGCCCGACGACGACGTCGAGCGTGGGGGCGCGACCTCGCAGGTAGAGATCGATCGCGTGCTGCGTGACGTTCTCGGCGCGGAGGCGGAGCCGCACCGGCTCGCCGGCGGGGACCCGCGGCTCGAGCAGGAGCTCGACGTGGATCGAGTCTTGCGCAGCGAGGGTCACGCTCGAGCCTCCGGGAGGATGCTGACCGGTGCGCCCCGGGCCGTCGGCGCGGCAGGCCGCCGCCGCGAGCGCCATCGCGGCCACGAGGACGAAGCGCACGAGGGCCGGTCGGCCAGTGGATGCGCCGGGGCGAACGGGCAACCCGCCCCGGCGCGGCAGGCGCTTCACTGCGTCGTCACGAGCGCGCCGAGCTCGTCCTCCACCTGCTTCAGCGGGCTGAACACGAACCGGGTGCCCGTACCGTTGCCGCCCCAGAGGATCCCCACCAGCCGCGCGGTGCTCGCGCCCGTGAGCTGGAACACGCCGGACCCGCTGTCGCCGCCCTGGACGACGACGGCGCCGTTCGGGTTCTGCACGAGGGTCTGGCAGAGCAGCGTGATGTTGGATCCGGAGACGTTCGTGTCGGCGCACGTGGCCGTCACGTTGCCCTGCGTCCAGCCCGTGGTGCGGCCGACCTTGTTGACCGTGGTGCCGACCGCGAAGCTCGACGTGGCGTTGTCCTGCGAGGTGATGCTGAACGACCCCGTCACCGTGAGGCTGCCGTTGTTCGGGCCCGACGTCCGCGCGATCGCGCCGCGAGACGACGCCACGGCCGTGCTGTAGAGCGCGCGAGAGCTGTCGCTGTAGCGGCACTTGCGCCCGCGCGGGCATGGGGCGCCGCGGAAGTAGGTCGGATCCTCGACCTCTGTGGCGATGACGGTCGAGTCGACGGTGCTCGTCGGCTGGTAGTACCGGGTGCCCTCGACGGCGCCCTGCTTGCCCGTGCAGTGGGAGGCGGTGACGAACGAGCGATCCCCGCCGTGGTCGGCGTTGAAGCCGAGAGAGCAGAGATAGCCGCCGAAGTGGATCTGGACACCGTTGATGGTCGGGCGCCACTTATCGCGGAGCGTGACGAGCTGGTAGATGGGCTCCGTCTCCTCGATCGTGAACGCCGTGTCGGGGATGCCGAGGCGCGCGAGCGCGGCGCGCGCGGCCGGTTCCGCCCGCGCGTGCTCGATCCCGAACACGAGCCGGCCGCCGGCCTCGTCGATGTAGGCGAGGACGGTGTCGGGGAGCGCGAGGACTTCCGGCGAGGCCCTCGCGAACCAGCGAGCGAGCTGGTCCTGGCCCTGGGCCGCCACCGCCTGGGCGTCGCCGCTCGTGGCCTGTTCGTCCGGTCCGCCCCCGCAGGACACGGCGAGGGCGATGAGGAGGATGCCGATTGCTTCATGCTTCAGGCGCATGTGTGACCTCACATTCGCTGTGATCCGCTGTTCGACGCACATCGGCGGCCGAAGAGACCCGACCGGTTCGGCCGCAATTCTCGATCGCACGCGGGTCGCCACGAACCGGCGAAAGAGCGAAAGAGAGGGCGACCACGAAGGGCGTGGCAATCAGTCCGCCAGTCGCTGGAGCGGGCGCGCTCTCGTGCGGCTCCCGCCATATAGAGCCGGATCGGGGCAGCTCCGGCGAGCGGAGGCCGCGGCGCGGGGGAGCGCGTCGACCGTCGCGCCTGCGCGAGCGCCAGCTCTGGGATCGAGCTACTCCCAGGGCTCGACGCGCGATTCCTCGCGGCGACGCGCCTCGCGCTACCTCGTCGGAGCCGAGGTCGGGACGACGGCGGGCGGCGTCGTGGGACCGAGGGCCGTGGTGGTGCCGCGGAGCTGCGTCGCCTTCACCTCCGCCTGACGCGAGAGGTCGATGGATTCGCCGAGGATGCGGCCGAGCTCCTGAGGCGCGTGGAAGCCCATCGAGTTCTCGGCGGCCACGAAGTCGAGGCGCCACTGCGCGGCGCGCTGCAGCCGCTCGAGCTCCTGCAGCGCGGGCGTCTTCGCGACGACGTCGCGCCAGGCGGCGAGCAGGTTCGCCTTCACCTCGGCGTCCATCTTCTTGTCCTGCTCCTCCTTCGCGAGCTTCTGGAAGCTCTCCTGCTTCTCCAGGCTCTCCTTCGCCTTCGCGACCGCCGCGGCACGGTTCTTGTCGTCGTACGGCTTCCGCGCGGCGACGATGGCGTCGATCATCGCGACCGCCGCCTTCCCGGCGCGGGTGAGCAGCGCGAAGTGGCGGTCCTGGATGGCCGTGACGCGGGCCTTCAGCTCGTCGTCGTTGTACGGGTGGCAGTTCGCGCAAGCGCGGTTCGGCTGCAGGAGCGGACTGCGAACCCAGTGGTCGGAGTACTTGAGCGCGCCCTCGCGCTTGTACGGCATGTGGCAGTCGGCGCACGTGACGCCGCTCCGGGCGTGGATCCCCTGGCTCCACACCTCGAACTCGGGGTGCTGCGCCTTGAGGACCTCGAACCCGGTCTCGGCGTGCGTCCAGTCCTTGAACCGCTGCCCCTTCACCTGCAGGTTGTCGTACAGGTGCTCGGCCTGCTCCATCTTGAGCCCCTCGGCCCAGGGGAACAGCAGCGTCATTCCCTTGCCGCAGAAGTACTCGACGTGGCACTGCCCGCACACGAACGCCCGCTTCTCCTGGCGCGTCGAGTCGAGGTTCGGATCGTACGGCTTCGACTTGTCGCCCTTCCGCCACCGGTCGATGGACGGCAGCTGCGACACGTCCGCGCCGGACGCGGCGAGCTTCTGGATGCCGGCGATGAAGCCTGGGCGCGTGACGCGCAGCTCCATCGACGACGGATCGTGGCAGTCGACGCACGACACCGGGTGCACTTTCCCGCCGCCGAGATCCTGGAGCGCCTTGTGCGCGTCCCAGTAGCCCAGCTCGGCGACCTTCGCGAGCCCGGCCTGGATCTGCTCGGCCTCGTTCGCCTGGGGCGCGGCCTCCTTCCCGTACTTCCGGTAGAGCGGCATGATCGACGCGTGGCAGTGGAGACAGTTGCCGGACTGCTTCGCCTCGGCACGCACGTTGCGCTTCGTGTCCTCCTGGTCTTTGAGCGCCCACGCGTGGCCCCGGCGGTCGCGGTAGTCGACGGAGAAGAGGTAGCCGGCGAAGACGCGCGTCAGCCACGGGTCGCGCTTCGCCTTCTGCGGCGGCATCTCCCCCTCGGTCGTGCCGACAGCGCCGCCGTACTTCGTGCTCGTCCGCTCGGCCGTGCGCTTGTAGTCGTCGAACTCGCGGGGCCAGTTCTTGCCCCACTTCTCGGGGTCGGTGTCGTTCTCGGTGACCTCGGCGACCTTCACGAACGAGTACTTCGCCTCGGACTTCCGCTCGCTGATGTTGACGAGCAACGCTGCGACCGCCACCGCCACGAGCGCGAAGACGCCGGTCACGAGCGCGATGAGGAGCCCGCGGTTCTTCGTGAGCTGTTTTTCGGGCGACATGGAGGAGCTCCTTCTCTGCTTGCGTGCGATCGAGTGCGCGGTGGATCAGCGGAGGTGGCCGACGGAGCGGTGGCAGCGGACGCACGAGGTGTCGCGCCCATGCGCGATGTCCTCGACGAGAGTGGCGTGACAGCGGCGGCAGTTGTCCTCGACGATCCTGGCGCTCTCGGGTCGCGCCTTGAGCGTGTCGGGATATCCGCCCAGCGTGAAGGCCAACGAATGGTGATAGCCGTTGATCGCCTTCACGAGGTACTTCGAGATGGGGAACGCCGGCGTGTGGCAGTCGTTGCACGTCGCGGCGCGGTGGTGCGGCGCCGCCTGCCATCCGGCGTAGTAGCTCACCATCACGTGGCAGTTGGCGCACGTCGCGGGGTCGTTGCCGAGGTACGACGATCCCTTCGCGTATTCGAACGCATACGCGGTCAGCCCGATCACGAGGCCGGCGGCGGCCGCCAGGACGATCGGGATCGGGAGAGCGGAGCTGCCGCGGCTCTTCGCCATGGACTCCTCGAATGTTGCCGCGCCTTCCGGAGGTACGTGCCGTCTTCGCGACGCTATCGCGGACGCACGCGCCCACTCGGCTCCTGAAGGGGGATGCGCCCTCGTGCGCAGTCCTGCCTGTGGAGCGCCCGTTCGCTCGTCAGGGACCGGCCTCGAGCTGCCGGTACGAACGTTCACGCCGTGAGCGTGCCGTGGCCTCCTCTTGCGACGGCACGCACGTTGCTCATGGACCCCTCGTCCGCTGCGCCCTCGGAGCCGATACCGCCGGTCAGCTTCACTGATCGAAAAGGTGCAAGACGGGCCGTCCACCTCTCCCTCTATCGAGCGGGCGCCGCCGGACATTCTTCCTTGTTCATGCACGGACGCCGCGTGCGACGGTCACGTCGCGAACTTTCATACGATAACCGCGCCCGTCGCCACCCCTTCGTCGACGGAGCTCGAGCACAGCCAGCAGGATCCACGCAAGCGATGGCTCCCCACCCATGCCGCAGCCGCAGCCCTCGCTCGGATGCGATGCTTCGCCGGCCGGCGAGCTCACGTCCGCGCACGCCGGCCACTCGGGAAGGCTGCAATCGGCGGCGCAGCTCCTGGTCTGGGTTCCGCCTGGCGCGCTGGCGCAGGCTCTCGACTCGGTCGTGGCCTGTACGCAGGCGAACCCATCGTCGGAGATGCCGTCCGCGTCGTCGTCCCTCCCGTTGCACAGCTCCACGCCGGCGCCGAGGGCCGCTTCCAGGATCTCCTGGGCCGTGCGCGCATGGTCGTGGACGACGACGGCATCGATGGCGCCTACCATGCCCGCGCCGATCACCAGGTCGGAGTCGTTCACGCCGGCGCCGAGCGGAACGCCCAGCGGGCGCGCCACGTCGAGCGCGCCGTCGATATAGAGCCGGGCGGTCATCACCATGGCGTCGTGAACGGCGGCGACGTGGTGCCAGCGCCCGTCATCTATCCGACGCGTCCCCACGGACTCCGCCAGGCCGCCGCCGGGCTTCGTGAACGAGTAGGCGAGGACGCCGGGGTTTGGTGCGGTCCGCGAGGTGACGTACAGGCCGTAGTTGCGAAGCGTCGAGGCTCCCTTCTCGACGATCGTCGCGTCAGCGGCGGGCGTCACCTCGACACGCACGAACGCCTCGATCGTGAGCGAGCCGGCGCGATCGAGGGTCGCCGCGTGCGGAACCCGGACCTGCGCGCCAGTGCCCGCGGGCAAGCGCACCGCGGCGGGTCCGGTGGCGGCGTCTTCGACGGTGAGCGCGGCGCCGTTCTCGAGGATGGCGTCGTTGCCGTAGAACGAGGCGTCGAGCGTGACCGTGCCCCGGCGCTCGTTCATCGGCAGGTCGAGGACCTGGTAGCGCCCCTCGTCGCCGGGCAGCGAGAAGCGGACGCGTCTCCGGACGAGGTCGCGGGCGAAGGTGCCGGCCGCGCTGTCCCAGTGCGTGTAGTAGAGGTAAGGCGAGCGGCCGGTCCGCTCGAAGCTGCGGCTCGGATCCCCTGGCTGGAGCAGCGACGGATACCCGCGCATGACGATCGCGCCTGGCGTCCACCAGAGGTCGGTCGGCATGATGACCTCGCGGCGTGGCCAGCTCGTCAGCGACTCGGACGCGGTGAAGTGGAAACCGGTCGGCCCGCCGTCGGTGCCGACGAGCAGGTACTTGCGGAGATAGCCGTTGTAGCTGAGGCTCGACGACATCTTGCCGATCTGGCCCTGCTGCAGGACCGGGCAGATGCCACGGTCGAGGACGATCGAGAACTCGCTGCCGTTCCAGCCGCGCCACGAGGCCGGGTCCGCGAGATCACCCGTCCGCATCAGGCACACGCCCCAGTCCGTCTGCGCCTTCTTCGCCTCGACGTGCATGAGCGCGTAGTAGTACCCGTCCGAAGACAGGATGTTCGACGGCTCGAAGAAGCCGAACGGCCCCGTCGTATTGCCTGGGTCGTAGTCGTAGGGGGACGACGCGATGACGTTCGCCGGCGGCAGGAGCGGGTCGACGTGGCGGAACGTCGTCCCGCCGTCCCGGGAGACGATCAGCGTCACCGCGTTCCACCAGCAATTGAAGAGGTCGCTCGAGTTGCAGTTGGCGTGCTCCCACCCGTGATACTCGTCGTGTACGAGCCCGTAGACGGTGTTGCCGTCGAGCGTGTACGTCGAGAAGAGCCACTCCGCGTCGTCGTAGCGACGGGGGTCGGGGTCGTGGTGAGAGGATAGCGCCGGCGCGGAGCAGTCGCGGATGACCTCCTTCAGGTTGTCGCCGGTCGATTGAAACAGCTCGAAGTGCCCTGCCATGAGATGGACCCGGCCGCTCGCGTCCACGAACGCGCGCGCGGGGTGATCGGGGATGTCCTCCATCCCGCACCGCTGTCCGTCGTTCCAGGCCATGACGATCTCTTCGGGCCCCAGCTCGACCGTCACCTGCGCGATCGCGGGCAGCGGCGCGAGGAGAACGAAGAAGAGTGCGGCGCGCATGTGAGCAGGATACGCTCCGTGAAGGAGCCGGTCTCGAACCCGCACCGGCAACCGGCGTTCACATCTGACGCACGCGATCGAGCGACCATGGCGTTCCGTCACGATGGCCCGGCCACGATCGTGTCACCCGAAGGCACCGTAGGCCCGTCCGGCGTCACCCGGAGCGGTCGAGTGACCCTCGCGGCCGGACCCTCGCGCGCCCATGCAGGAACGCCATTCTCAATGGCCACAGCAGCGGCCTTCCCGCTTCGACCCCGAGTGAGGGCTGCGCCGTGCCGCACGTCGCGATGGTGCACGAGCGACGGGCACCCATTCTCCCCTCTCCCCGCCCGTACTTGGAGTGAGAGCATTGCACTCCAAGCGAAGGCGCCTCGCGTCCTCGTATCCGGCGCCGAGGAGGACGAGATGAAACGGCTGCTCCGCAGGACGGTCCTGGCACTCACCGCGATCGCGCTGCTCGTCGGACCCGTGCTGGCGAGCGACACCACCGTCACGATCCTGAGCGTCGACGACACGCACGCGAACCTGCACGCCGGTGGCCCCAAGGACGCGAACCTCGACGGCACGCTGGGCGGTATCGCGAAGGCCGTGACCGTCGTCGCGCAGGAGCGCGCCGCAAATCCGGGAGCGCTCTTTCTTCACGCGGGTGACTCGTTCTTCGGCGACGCCTACTTCGGCGCGACGCTCGGCGCGATCGAGCTGCAGCTCCTGAAGGCCGCCGGGGTCGACGCGATGGCGCTCGGCAATCACGAGTTCTGGATCGGGGTCGACGGGCTCCTCTTCGGCTACGCGACGGCGTTTCCCGGGGGCGTGGGCGGGTTCCCGCTCCTGTGCGCCAACCTCGCGCGGCCGGTGCCGTTCGTCTCGGCGCACACGATGCTCCAGGCCGGCGACGTGAACGTCGGCGTGTTCGGCCTCATGACGCCTCACGACGCGATCACCAACGAGCAGACGGACTTCATCGTCACTGGTGGGGAGCTGTCGGAGCTCAGCGAGATCGCGGCGGGCGAGGTGAGCCAGCTTCGAAGCGAGGGAGCGAAGGTGGTGATCCTGCTGTCGCACCTCGGCATCGAGCTCGACCGGTTCATCGCCGACAACGTGACCGGAATCGACGCGATCATGGGCGGCCACGATCACTACGTGCTCGCCGAGACCTGGAACGGGGTCCCCATCGTCCATGCCGGCGCGTACTACCGCCACGTCGGCAAGGTGACCCTCTCGGTCGGCGACACCGAGACGACCGCGCTCTCCCGCGAGGTCATCGCGGTCGACGACTCGATCCCGGCCGCTCCGTCCCTCGCGGCAGCGGTGAGAGGATGGCAGGCGTGGATCCAGCAGACCTACGGGAACGCGCTCGGACCGGACTTCTTCTGGGACCCTATCGCCTACGCGACGGAGGACGTGACGAACGAGATCAACTTCCGGAGCACTCGCCGGGACACCGGGACGGGGAATCTCGTGACCGACGCGATGCGCTGGCGGACGGGGACGGACCTCGCCTTCACGGTGAACGGGCAGACGCCGCAGGGGCTCTTCGCCGGCCCCATTGTCGCGGACGACCTGTATCGCGTCGTCGCGCTCGGGATCGATCCCTCCAAGCCGATCCTCGGCTGGCCTCTGGTGAAGTTCTCGCTGACCGGGGAGCAGGTCCTCGCGGCGCTCGAGGCGACGATCCACGTGTCGCTGAGCGACGACGACTTCATCGCGCAGGTCTCGGGCATGAAGTACACCTACGACTCGAGTCGCGACGCGGGTGAGAGGGTCCTGTCTGCCCGGATCGGCCACGAGGGGCTCGATCCGAGCGCGGAGTACTCCGTCACCACGAACGCGCTGTTGTTCCGGTCGCTCGGGGAGATGTTCGGGATCGAGCCGAAGGACCCCGAGTTCCTGAACGACTACGAATACTGGGTGCTCCGCGACTACGTCACGATGCTCGGGAACGTCGAATACAAGGGCGAGAGCCGCGTGAAGGACATCGCGCCGGGGTACGCTCGGCACTGAGCGGGGCAGTCAGCACCTGACGCGCTTGTTCCGCCCCAGCTGAACACCGACACGATCGGCTCCTGGCCGAGGAGGCGATCCTCCGCGCAACGCCGTGGGGCGAGGGCGAGCGCCTCCAACACTCCAAGCCCCCGCCAAGGTCTACCTCGGACGTCGCGCCGGCCAGGTCGTCAGCGGTCGACGGCTAAGACGTCTGCGGTTCACCAGAACCGATACCGAAGCGCGAGATCGATGGCCGGCAGCACCGAAGGCGTCTCGAGGTCGAGACCGCACCCTCCGAACCACTCACCCGGCTGCGACTCGCACGGTGCCTTCTCCTCGCGGGTGAGGAACTGGATTCCGCCGCCGAGCTGCAGCTCGACCGAGCTCCACTTCCACTCATAACCTGCCGTTAGTGCGAAATAGTCCATTTTATCTGCACCGCCGCCCTTGGAGGTCTCGCTGTACAGGAGATACGCCGCCTCCAGGTACGGCGTCGAGCGTCGCCCCTCGCGCAGCTCGAGTAACACCTCGGGAGCAACGAGGGTTTGAGCCTCCCCGTCGATGGTCGTGTAGATTCCGAACAACCCGAACGCCAGGCCCGACCCAATGCGAACGAGAAGCTCTGGCGCGGTGAGGATCGGAGGGATGACTCCGCACTTCACGCCGATGCTGGGGGAGCGATCCGGGTTCACATCCCGCGCGACCGCGGGCGCCGCGGCCAATGCGAAAAGGGCTAGGGCGAGCGATCTCACGTCTCAAGCGTACATGTCTCGCAGTGTGTTCCGTGTCGTCATCGTCGGTCTTGGATGGGCCGTTCTGCGAGCGATGTGCAGCGACCCACGGCGGACGGACGTTCGAATATGAGCGCATCCCATCCGGACGAATTTGCGCGTTCCTGAGGCTGTATTCCGAAGGCCTGGAACAGCAATGGGACCGCTCCATCGATCCTCACTGCAATGCGAGGGTCACTGCCATGGCGGCGACCGCGGACCGCATCTACGTGGTCGGCTGGTTCACGGGAGAAGCTGACCTCGGCATTGGCGATCCGGTCGGCTCCTCGGCACGTCGCGACAGCTTCCTGCTGAGCATCGCGCGTTGAGAGCGCGAACCCGGCGGCAGAGGGACCTCACGATCGAGCCGCGCCAGGTCCGGTCGCACCGCCAGGATCGCCTCAGCGTCGGTTCGGTACCGGCTTCGCCTCCCGAACCCTCACCAACGCGAGCGGGGAGCCCCTACTCCGGGCTCCCCGCCGCGTGAAGGCTCTGTCTCGAGCGAGGCGTCAGCGATCGTGACCGCGACCCCGCCCCTCGTCCCCGTGCCGCTGGCCGTTGTCGTGCGGTCCAGGGTCGTTCCCGCGACGGTCGTTCCCGCGACCGTCGTTGCCGCGACGGTCGTCTCCGCGACGGTCGTCCCGCGGCGGCGGACCCGACCAACGCCGATGGTCAGGCCCCTGCGGATACGGCTCGGCCCGCGGGGGACCCCGGCCTGGGCCCTCGTACGGCTCGAACCGCGTCCGCGTCACTTCCTCACGCGGCCGGTACCGATAGTGCTCGGAGCGGATCTCGCGCTGCATCTCGGGCGCGCGAGGATAGCGGTCACCCGCGTAGCCCCGCTGGTAGACGGGCAGCGGCGCGGGGCGCGGGGCGCCATGGCGGTCCCATCGATCCCATCCGCGGCGACGCCCTTCCCAGTCGCGGCCCCAGTGCTGTCCCCAGCGCGGCGGCGCGTCGGCGCGCCATCCGCGGAAGTACGGCGGAGGCTGCCGGTAGTAGCGCACCGGGACGCGCAGCACGTAGAGCGGGACGTGCTCGGGCTGCACCACGTACCACGGCCCGTCGTACCAGCTGCTCACGTACCAGTCGTCGCCCTGGAGCACCCAGTAGGCGCCGTCGTAGAAGAAGTAGTTCGAGCTCGCTCGAGGGGCGTAATAGACGGGATACCCCGGCACCGCGACGAGCTCCGGATAGGCCGGTACGTTGATGCCGATCTGGATGCTGGGCATCGCGATGCCGACGCCCACGGAGACCTGAGCCTGGGCCGAAGGGGCCGAGGTCAGCGACCCGAGCAGCAGCGACGATGCGACGAGCAGGTAGCGCATTCTGTCCTCCTGAAATTCCGACGAGCTGCCACCGCGGCGTATTCTCGTCCAGAGGCTCAGCAGCTTTCGGGCCACCGGGCCCACCCGAGCAAGAACGCACACTTGGAGGACGGGGCGCGCTGCGCGCGTGCCTCGCGGCAACAGGTCCCTCGTGTGGAGTCGCCGCGTCTCGGTAGGGGTCGTAGGCGCGCGTCGCCCACCCGACCCTACCGGCGCTGACCGCGAGCGCGGCGATCCCCGCCGGGCAGCGCAGACCGCGCGTCAGGCGACAGGTCGTCATAAAGAGGTCCGCGACCGGGGCACGACGCCACGAATGAAGCTACTTCCCCGGCGACGGGTGCAGCGCGAACGGCGACCTCACGGTCGAACACCGTGAGCGACTGAACCCGTCACTCTCGCCCAGAGCGTCGACTCACCGTCCAGCATCACCCTGGCTCGAGTCGCGATCGCTCTCGTCCTCGAGCGCATCGGTCGCGACGGAGCGCGGCAAGGTAGCGACGTAGGTCGTCCCGGCGCGCGTCCGGATGCGCGCGAGGTGCCCGCGGTGCTGCAGCACGATCTTGCGCGCGACCACGATCCTCAGCGTGCCGACCGTGTCGTCGGCGCCGTCGGGCCGCACGCCATCCTCGAAGAACGTCACGAACCGATCGCCTCGCTCGAGCGGGCGTGGAAACTGGACGCGCAGCACCGCGACGCCGTCGTGCTCCCGCCAGCGCAGCGACACGCGCTCTCCCGCGCTCGTCCGCTTCAGCGCATCCTCGAGCAGGATCGTCACGGCGTAGGTGACCCGGCGCGCGTCCCACTCCCCGGCCCCTTCGAGCTCGGGGTCCGGAGCGTAATCGACGACGCGGTCGGCGAACCTCGCCGTGACGTCATCCACCGCGGCGCGGCACAGCTCCGCGAGCGACGTCGGCTGGAGCTCGAGCGGGAACTCCTCGTCGTGCCTCGGGCCCCGACCCGCAGGCCGCTCCGCGGCCGGGGCCGCGCGACCGACGAGCATCTCCGTCCCGTGTTCCGTCTGGCTGGTCTCGATCGACAAATCGTGCTCCACCCTGGAAGTTGTCCCGGAACGCCCGGGCTCTGTATGGAAATGCCGGATGACGTGCGGAAATTCCGGCCGCCCATTTGTCGAATCGCCGGCGGAGCGCTCGTCTGGCCGCACGCCGCCACAGATCCCATGGCGACGGCCGAGGCCTGCGGTTCGAGCCCTCAGAGCCCTACGACCGGCTGGACATCCCTCGTCGCGGTGCTCGCGCACGAGCGGGCCTGGGCGCGCCGCGGCCGAGAAGCAGGTCGAGCGCGAGGATGGCGATGTTTGCAGGACAGGGAGCCGACAGCATCGGCCCGTCTCGTCTCGTACCCGACCTCGTCGTCGGGTGGTCGGCGTGCGCGGCGTGTCCCTCGCCCCGCTGCGCGTCCTGTAACGCCCCGCCCCCGGGACACACTGCTCAGCCGAACCCGAACCGGAGGTCGGCACCATGCAGCCACGCAGCTCCCTCTTCGCAGCTCTCGTCGTCTCCACCCTCATCGCGTCTGGCGGCGAGGCGGAAGCCGCCGGAGCTGCCCGCTCCACGACCGGGAACGCGCCCGGCGCTGCATCCGCCGACGGGGCCGGCATGGTCTACGCGCTCTCGAACGATCCGGCCGGCAATGCGGTGGTGGCGTTCGCGCGCGCGCCCGACGGCACGCTTTCCCCCGCCGGCTCGTTCTCGACCGGCGGGACCGGCACCGGCGCCGGGCTCGGCTCGCAGGGCGCGCTCACCTTCTCGCGCGACGGCCGCTGGGCCCTCGCGGTCAACGCCGGCAGCGACGACGTCTCGATCTTCGCGGTGTCTGACAGCGGTTCGCTCCGGCTCGTGGACCGCGCCCCGTCGGGTGGCGACATGCCCATCAGCGTCACCGTGATGAACGGGCTCGTCTTCGTGGTGAACGCAGGCGTGCCGAACAGCGTGACGGGGCTCCGGATCGGCCAGGACGGCGACCTCCAGCCCATCCCGAGCTCCACCCGGCCGCTCAGCGCAGCCGACACCGCTCCCGCCGAGATCGCGTTCGATCCGGGGGGCGACTTTCTCGTCGTGACCGAGAAGAACACGAACCGGCTCAGCGTCTACGCTGTCGACGAGGGCGGCAGCCCCGATGGCCCTCGGGTGGTCGAGTCGAGCGGTCAGACGCCCTTCGGCTTCGCGTTCACGCGGAGGGGCCTGCTCGTCGTGTCCGAGGCGGGTGGGAGCACCGTCTCGTCCTACCGGCTGGGCGACGACGTCCTCGACGTGGTCACTCCCTCCGCTCCCAACTTCCAGGTCGCCGCCTGCTGGATCGCGATCACCAACGACGGCCGCTTTGCGTACTCGGCCAACACGGGCGCCGACGACATCTCCGCCTTCGCCATCGCTTCCGACGGCACGCTCGCGCTCCTCGACGCAAGCGGCGTGACGGCCTCGGCCGGCGACGCCCCGGCCGACCTGGCCTTCAGCCGCGGGAGCCAGTACCTCTACGTGCGCAACGGGCGCGACGGCTCCATCTCGGGTTACGAGGTCCAGAGCGACGGCGCGCTCGAGCAGGTCGAGCTCGTGACGGGGCTCCCCGCCGGCTCGGCCGGGCTCGCCGCCCGGTAGCGCATCACCCACTCCGACGCCTTCGATACGAAGCGCATGGCTCGCCCTCACCTGCTGCTCGCTCTGCTCGTCCTGACCTGGGCGATCAGCTGGCCCGTGATCAAGGTCGGCGTCACGACCGTGCCGCCGATCTGGTACGGGGTCCTGCGCTACGTGCTGGCTTCCTCCTGCTTGTTCGGCCTCGTCGCGCTCCGCCGCGAGCTCGCCGTTCCACCGCGGTCGGATTGGCCGCTCATCGCGGTCTCCGCCGTGTTTCAGATGGGCGCGTACTCGGCGCTGACCGGGCTCGCCTTGACGGTATTGCCCCCAGGTCGCGCGTCGGTCCTGGCGTTCTCGACGCCGATCTGGGTCCTGCCGCTCTCCGCGTGGTGGCTTCACGAGCGGCCCGCGCGCTCGGGGCTGTTCGGCGTGTGCCTCGGGCTGCTGGGGGTCGTCGCGATCGCGGCCCCCTCGCTGCATTCCACCGGGAGCCGCCAGCTCCTGGCCTACGGCCTGCTCATGGCTGCGGCCGCCGCCTGGGCGATCTCGATCGTCTTCGTCCGCCGGCACCGCTTCACGGCGACCGCGCTCGCGCTCGCTCCATGGCAGGCGCTCGCCGCCTCCATCCTGCTCCTCCCCATGGCGGCGCTGTTCGAGGGCGCGCTGCCGCCGATCGGCTGGGGCGGCGCGGCGTCGCTCGCCTATGTCGGGCCGGTCGCGACCGCCTTCGGTTACTGGGCGGTCGTGGAGGTGGGTCGTCACCTTCGGGCGAGCACGATGTCGACGGCGCTCCTGGCGGCTCCGAGCCTCGGCATCCTGCTCTCCGCCGTGACTCTCGGGGAGGCCATCGGCCCATCGCTCATCGCGGGCGTCGTGCTGATCGGCGCCGGCATCCGGCTGGCGACGACCGCCGCCGCGTGAGCCGGGTCCCCCGCGCTCGGCGCCACCCCTGCGCGCCCCGGGGCTTGCGAGCGGCCCGCGGCTCTGAGAGAACGGCGCGGGACACGCCATGGACACCATCAAGAAGCCGCGCCGCCGGGCCCGATTCCTGCGCGTCTCCTGGCGCGACCTGCTCGTCACGGTGTTGCCGGCCGCGCTCTTGCTCGCGGCGGCGACCTGGGCGGTGCTGCACTTCGTCCGCCCGGCGGCGCCCTCGACGATCACCATCTCGACCGGCCCCGACGGCAGCAGCTTCCAGCGCGCGGCGGAGCGGTACGCGCAGGCGTTCGCCAGGAACGGCGTCACCCTGAAGGTCAGGCCGTCGAACGGCTCGCTCGAGAACCTCAGGCGGCTCGCCGACCCGAAGAGCGACGTCGACGTGGGCTTCGTCCAGGTGGGCGTGAACCTGCCCGACCCGGCGCCGGAAGAAGAGCGGCGGGAGCTCGTCTCCCTCGGCACCATCTCGCGTCAGCCGCTCTACATCCTCGTGCACGGCTCGGCGCCGCCCGACCGGCTCTCGGCGCTCGCGGGGAAGCGGCTCGTCATCGGGCCGGAGGGCAGCGGCACCCGGGTGCTGGCGCTCCGGCTGCTCAAGGCCAACGGCGTCGAGCCCGGCGGCGCCACCACGCTGCTCGATCTCGACGACGATCTCGTCGGGGACGCGCTCGAGCAGGGCTACGTCGACGCCGCTTTCCTCATGGGCGACTCGGCGTCGCCGCGGGTGATCCGCAGCATCATCGAGCGCCCGGGCGTGCACGTGCTGCAGCTCTCGCAGGTAGAGGCCTACCTGAGGAAGTTCCAGGACCTCGATCGCCTCGTCATCCCGATGGGCGCCTACGATCTCGCCAAGAACCAGCCCGCCACCGACCTCGAGCTGGTCGCCTCGTCGGTGGAGCTGGTGGCGCGCGCCGACCTGCACCCGGCCATCTCGGACCTGCTCCTCGAGACCATGCGCGAGGTGCACAGCCGTCCGTACCTGCTGCAGAGAGCCGGCGAGTTCCCGGCGCCGCGCGAGCACGAGCTGCCGCTCAGCGCCGATGCCCGGCGCTACTACCAGTCCGGCAAGCGCTGGCTGTACAGCATGCTGCCGTTCTGGGCGGCGAGCCTCGCCGATCGGTTCCTCGTGGTGCTGGTGCCGCTGGTGCTCCTCCTCATCCCGGTGTTCCGGCTCGTACCCCAGGTCTACACCTGGCGCGTGCGGCTCCGTGTGTACCGGATCTACGGCGCGCTGCTGGAGCTCGAGCGCGACGTGCTGGGCCACGCCGCCGAGCACCAGGCCGGGCTGCTCGATCGGCTCGACGCCATCGAGCGGCAGGCCGACACGCTCAAGCTCCCGGTCGCCTTCGCCGACCAGTTCTACGTGCTGCGGGAGCACATCGGCTTCGTCCGGCGGCGGCTCACCTCGCTCGCGGGCGAGCAGCGTCGAGCGCCCTGAGGAACGCCCGGCGCGCGGTCGGAGGAGTCCTCCGGCCACGCGCACCCGCGGCCCGAGAGCGGCCTCTCCGGTCCGGCGTTATCGTCTTCGCGATGCCGCCGCGCGAACGATCCCCGAGGGCACCGCGCAGCCCGATCCTCGACCTGCGCGGCGCGAGTCGTCTCGTGATCGAGGCGACGAGTCGCATCGCCGACGTCGTCGAGGCCATGCACCACGGAATCGGCGCCGGCCCGGCCGTCCTCGGCCGCCCGCTCGAGCGCCCCGTCCGGCTCCTCACCCGCCCGGTCTACGGGAGTGTGCGCGGGGTGACGCGGCTCGTCGGCGACGGGATCGACGCGGCCCTCGCCCGGCTCGAGCCCCTCGCCGCGCCGCTGCTCGGCGAGCGCCCGCCGGGGCCGGGGCGTGAAGCGCTGGTGGCCGCGCTGAACGGCGTCCTCGGCGACTACCTGGCGGCGAGCGGGAACCCGCTCGCGATCGAGATGCGCTTTCGCAGCGACGGTCGCCCTCTGGAGCTCGACCCCGAGGCGCTGCGGCTCGCGTTCCCGCGCGCGACCGGCAAGCTCCTCGTCCTCGTGCACGGCTCCTGCGTGAACGATCGCCAGTGGACGCGGCAAGGGCACGACCACGGCGCGGCGCTCGCTCGCGATCTCGGGTTCACGCCGATCTACCTCCACTACAACTCCGGCCTGCACGCCTCGGTGAATGGGCGCGCGTTCGCGGGGCTGCTCGAGCAGCTCGTCGCGGCGTGGCCCACTCCGATCGACGACCTCGTCCTCCTGGCGCACAGCATGGGCGGGCTCGTGGCGCGCAGCGCGTGCCACTTCGGCGAGACGGAGGGCCACGCGTGGCGGCGAAAGCTGCGCGCGCTCGTCTGCCTCGGCACGCCCCACCACGGCGCACCGCTCGAGCGTGGCGGCCACTGGATCGACCTGCTGCTCGGCGTCAGCCGGTACAGCGCGCCGCTCGCGCGCCTCGGCAAGCTCCGGAGCGCCGGCGTCACGGACATGCGGCACGGCAACGTCCTCGATGAGCACTGGGAAGGTCACGACCGCTTCGCGCACCGTCGCGACGACCGCGTCCCGCTCGCGCTGCCGCAGGGCGTGCGGTGCTACGCGATCGCGGGGACGACGGCCGTGCAGGGTGCCGCGGGGAAGCGCCGGACCGACGGCCTCGTCCCCGTGGAGAGCGCGCTCGGCGTGCACGCGAGGCCGGAGCTGACGCTCGGGTTCCCCGAGGCGCACCTCTGGATCGCCCACGGGACGGGCCACCTCCAGCTCCTGAGCCGACCCAAGGTGTACGCGAAGCTCCGCTCCTGGCTCTCGTCCTGACGGCGGCGCCATGGGCGGTGACCCTGCGCCCGTGGCGAAAGCTCCTCAGGCGCGCCCGTAGACCGGCACGACCGCGCCGCTCACGTCCCGTGCCGCGTCCGAGAGCAGGAACTCGATGACCGCGGCGACCGACTCCGGCTCGACCCAGCGCGACGCGTCGGCGTCCGGCATCGCGCCGCGGTTCGCGGCCGTGTCGATCGTGCTCGGGAGGACGGCGTTCACCCGAACGCCGGCGTCCAGGACCTCCGCGGCGATCACGCGCGCGAGCGCGACGACGGCGCTCTTCGCGACGGTGTAGGCGGCGGCGCCGGCGCCCGACCACGGCCGCTCGACGTTGCGGGACCCGACGACGACCACGCTGCCCGCGCGCTGCGCGACCAGCCTCGGCAGCAACGCGCGAAGGGCCCGCTGGGCCGACTCGAGGTTCTCGTCCAGCATGCTTCGCCAGGTTCCCTCGTCGGCTTCCTCGTGGAAGCGCCGGCCACCGCGCCATCCGCCCGCGACCAGCGCCGCGCCGGAGATCGGGCCGAGGCGCGCGCTCACCGCGCCGAGGGCCGCGTCCCAGGCCGCGGTCGAGTCCTCCTGGAGCGAGAAGCCGGCGAAATTCGCCCCGAGCTCCTGCTCGAGCTTGCCGAGGCGCTCCGCGTGACGGGCGAGCCCGACGCCGGCCACCCGGTACCCGCGCTCCACGAGGTAGCGACAGAGCGCGGTCCCGAGCGCTCCGACCGCTCCGCTGATCACGATCACGCCCGCCATCATCGAGCCGGCTCGAAGAGCTCGATGGGATTCCCATCTGCGTCCTCGATCTGGATTTGTCGACCGCCAGGGCCTGTTTCCATCTCATTGCGAAAGCGAACCCCTGCCTTCTTCAGTTCGGTGATGAAACCCGGAAGATCCGCGACCTTCAGCACCACCCTGTTCCAGCCGCCAGGTTCCTGCTGCTGCCCATTCGGCATCGGCCGCGAGCCTGACGCGCCTGGACCGCTGAGCAGAACGTGCGCGTCACCAAGAGAGACGTTCGCAAACGCGGGGAGCTGCTGGTGTTCCAGCTTGAACCCGAGATGTTGCGTATAGAACGCTACAGAGCGAGCGACGTCTTTCACCTGATAGCGAACGCCGTGAATGCTCTTGACGAATGACTTCGTGGCGGCCTGGACCACGTGCGTCTCCCTTCCTGGTCCGTCTCTCTGATCACTGTGCTCGGCTCCCGCAATACTGAGGAGTCTGATGAGACACGCACCTGCTACGGGCAACAGCCGACCGCCACCCAGCGAGGTCGCCACCGAGGCGTCCGCCAGCCAGAACGGGTAGGAGAAACGCATGCCCAGCAAGACCAAGCCCAGGGCGGCCAAGCGCCCGTCCCCCGTCGTCAAGGGGAAGCCCACCGCGTCCAAACCCAGGGGAGTGGCCGGCAAAGGCAAGCGATCCAGCGCACCCAAGAGCAAGGGTCCCTTGGTGGCCGCGAAACCGGCCCTCCTCGCTGGCGGCAACCCTCAGATCGCGAAGGCCGACGGCGACGCCCCCGTGCAGGCCTACATCGCGGCCATGCCGGGCTGGAAACGCGACGTTGGGCGCCGCCTCGACGCGCTCATCGCGCGCACTGTCCCGGGCGTGCGCAAGGCGGTCAAATGGAACTCGCCCTTCTACGGAGTCGAGGGCCAGGGCTGGTTCCTCAACTTCCATACCTTCACGAACTACATCAAGGTGGCGTTCTTCCGCGGCGCGTCGCTGCATCCTGTCCCCCCCGGCGAGTCCAAGCACAAAGACGTGCGCTACCTCGACATCCACGAGGACGACCCGCTCGACGAGGCGCAGATGGCGACGTGGATCCGGCAGGCGGCCGCCCTGCCCGGCTGGGTCCCGTAGCGCCGGCAGGGATCCTCGCAAGCAGTCCGTCAACGCACCGCGGGCCGCCACACGGCTAGGGTAGGCAGAGGGACAATGCCTGTTGAAATCGCGGGGGGCACCGGGCCCTTCACGCCGCGCGCTTCACCGTACGTCCTCCCTGCATGAGCAAGTACACGGCCCCGTCTTCGCCCGGCTCGCCAAACTCTGGGTGCCACCCGGAGTCGAGGGCGCGAATCGTCGGACGGCCGACATGAGCCAACACGAGCCGCTTCACCTTCAGCTTTCGCGCCGTCCTGCACACCGATAGCGCGCTCGCGTGGCCGCCGACTCCTCTGGCGAACAGGATCGGCCTCGAGAACGCAGCTGCCTCGGCAAACATCAGCTCGGCGCCCGCGGCCCAGCGCGGAAAGCGAAGGAACTCCGGTGCCCAGACGACCTGCCCCTGGGGCACACGGATCACGTAGCCGAACGCCGGGTGCGAGGTGTGGACGACCTTCCGCGGCTCGATCGTCAAGTCGTCGGCGCTGAACTCGTCCACCTTGGGTGTCAGCCCGGACGGCCGCGCGAGACGCCGGAGCCGCGCCATCAGCTCGGCCTGCTCGTCGGTGACGAGCCAGGCGTCGAGGCCCTGCAATGGACCGGCCCCACCGTCAATCGCCACCCGCCGCCCCGCGTACTCCAACAGCAAACCCGCTGGAGCATAGCGAGGTGAGCGCATGGCGCCGACTCCGAGTAGCGTACAGCGAAGGGTGCGCCCGGGCCGTGCCATCGCGCTCACACCTCGTGCGGATTCCTAACCGACAGCGCCGCGCCGATCCGCAGCGTCCTGCCGCCGCAGCGCAATGCCGAAGTGATTCTCGGCGTCGGCGGCGGCGCCGATGGTCCTGCGGGCGGGGACTGCTCTGAGGGATCACCACCGGGTTCTCCTCTCCTGGTGAGCCTCTCTGCCTCGTTGACCGTGCGCCAAGCCGGCCTGACGCTCGCTCTCAGATCGCGCGGCGCTCGCTGCGCGCCCGGCATCGTGCAGAGGAAGGGGGCTCCGATGATGGGGAGACGGGCAAGGTCCCTCGCTCTGGCGAGCCTCGTCATGATTGCGCCGACCTCTGGTCAGGCTCAGCAGGAGGCGGTGCCGCCCGCTGGCGCGCGGGGCGAGGATCTGTACCTCGCGGGGCCCAGCGTCGACGTCACGGAGGACGTGGCGGGCGATCTCGTCGCGGCCGGGGGAGACGTGCGCGTCGGCGCCTCCGTGGCCGCGCTGGCCATCGTCGCGGGCGGCAACGTCGCGATCGACGGGCCGGTCGGAGGCGACGTGCTCGCGGTCGGCGGGGACGTCGTGCTCCGCGGCCGCTCGCGCGACGACGCGCGGCTCGCGGGCGGGAACGTCCGGATCGCCGGCGCCGTGGACGGCGACGCGATCGCCGCAGGCGGCACGGTCCGGGTAGAGCGCGGAGCCGTGGTCGGCGAGCGCGCCTGGCTCGCTGGAGGCGAGATCGTCGTCGCCGGGAAGGTCGGGCGCGAGCTTCGCGCGGTGGGCGAGCGCGTCTCCATCGAGGGCACGGTGGGAGGCAACGTCGAGGTCGCGGCGGAGGCGCTCGAGATCGGGCCCACCGCCCGGATCGAGGGGAACGTCGTCCATCGCGGGCCCAGGGAGCCACGGATCGACCCCGGCGCGCGCATCGGCGGACGGATCGAGCACCGGCCTGCCGAGGCGCCAGCCGGGCGCCGGTTCGGGGTGCTCGGCCTGGCGTTGCTCGTGGCGGCGCTCTTCGCAACGGGCGTGGTGATGATCCTCCTCTTCCCGCGCTTCACCCCTGCCGCGGCGCACACCCTCGAGGCCGATCCCTGGCGCTCGCTCGGCCTCGGCGCCGTCGCGCTCCTCGGCGCGCCGGCCCTGGTGGTGGCGCTCTTCGCCACCGTGATCGGGATCCCGCTCGGCCTCGTGCTGCTCGCTGGCTATCCCGTCGCGCTTCTCTCGGGGTATCTCGTCGCGGCGCTGTTCCTCGGAACGCTCGGTGTCCGGCGCCTCGGTCGCCCCGCGCCATCGCGGGGAGAGCTCTTGCTGGGACTCCTGGGAGCGCTGGTCGTCCTCCGCGTCCTGAGGCTCGTCCCGTTCCTCGGCGCCCTCGTCTCGCTCGCCGCTCTCTGCTCTGGAATGGGCGCCCTCGTCCTGCGCCTCTACCGCGACCATCGCGGCAGGGGACGGGCGGAGCCGCTCGCCGCGGAGGCGTCTGCGGCGCAGCGGCCCACCTGATCAGGCGCGGCGACGAGGTCGCCAGGCCAGACCTAGTGCTGCCGCGCGGCTCCCGACCTGCTCCCGCTGCGCGCCTCGTCTCCGCGCCGGAGCGCCGCCTTGGCGTCGGTGCCGGACATGGTACGCGCGTAGAGCGGGCTGCCCGGCTCCTGGAGGCGACCGCCGTCGCGGAGCGAGCCCGTGTCGACCGGAGCGAACCCGATCTCCTCGACGAGGTTCGCGACCGCCCGCTTCGCGTCCGGATCGTCCCCGGCGATGAGCAGCGCGACCCGCTCCTCGAGCGGAAGGTCGCGCTTGCCGCGCGTCGCGAGGTCGTTCGCGTACAGGTGATTGAACGCCTTGACGAGCCGCGCGCCAGGGATGACCCGCGCGACCTCCTCGCTCGACGTCGAGTCCCCCAGGTCGTAGAGCTTGAAGTCGGGGCGATACGGGTTCATCGCGTCGACGACGATCTTGCCCCGCAGCCGCTCGGAGGGGAGCTCCCGCCGGTTGCGCCAGGGGATGGCGAGGAGAACGACCTCGCCGAACTCCGCCGCCGCCTCGACCGTCGTGGCCCTCGCCCGTGGTCCGAGCGTTGCGATCTGATCGCGCAGCGAATCGGGGCCGCTCGCGTGACTGAGCGCCACCTCGTGGCCCGCCTCCGTGAACAGCCTCGCCGCCGTCCCGCCGATGTTCCCCGACCCGATGATTCCGATCCGCATGGCACGCCTCCGGAGCGGAGAGATGCGAAGCGCGCGCCTTGCCCGCAACAACTTGCCCACGCTCTCGCGGCCCTTCCCTCCCCGGCCGCAGCGAACTGCGCCTCATTGGCCGAACAAGACTGCAGCGAGGGGAACTGCCCGCTATGCTTCCAGGCGGGTGGCGGTCATGACCAAGCACCCTGTCGTGTTCTTCGCGTTGCTCGCGTTGCTCCCTGGCCTCGCCAGGGCCATCGATGACTCCGAGCCGGCAGCACGCTCGGGTCCGTTCATCACAGTCGTTCCCGAGGGGGCGCAGGCTGGTGGGTCCGCCCTGCAGACGGAGCAGGAGGCGCCCTCCCCTCCGACTGCACCGCCGGAAGCGGCCCCTCCGCCCGCTCCGTCGAAGATCCCACCTCCGCCCTCGTCGGTTCCGGAAGGTCAATGGGTGTACACGGCGCAGTACGGCTGGATCTGGATGCCGTACGCGGACACCTATACGTACGTGCCGCCGTCCGGTTACGGTGCGCCGTACATGTACGTTTACTATCCGTTCTATGGCTGGTCATGGGTCGTCGCGCCGTGGGTCTGGGGCTTCGGACCGTGGCCGTACTTCGGGTTCTACGGCGCGGCGCGCTTCGGCTGGTACGGGCATGGCTGGTGGCGGTACCCGGGGCGGTGGCATTACTCTCCGGTGCCACATCGCGGCGTCTGGCCTTCCCACGGTGGCCGTCCCGGTCCGCATTACGGTGCTCGTCCTGGCCCGCACTACGGTGCTCGTCCCGGCCCGTACGCCGGTGCTCGCCCGGCCCCGCGTCCGTCCGGCGGCGTCCCCTCGCGCGGTATCGCGCCCGCCGCGCCGCACAGCGGGGGCGGCGCCGCCCATGCCCCTCACGCCGCCCCGCCACGTCGCCGTTAGTGACGACTACCCCTGCTGGTAAGCCCGCTCCAACCCGGCGATGTCGAGCTTCGTCATCTGGAGCATCGCCTTCATCACGCTGCTCCTCTTCGCGGGGTTCGGGTCCGACATGAGCCGCCCCAGCGCCGTCGGGACGATCTGCCAGGACACGCCGAACCTGTCGTTGAGCCAGCCGCATTGGTTCGTCGCGCCGCCGGCGGAGAGCTTCTCCCACAGCTCGTCCACCTCCGCCTGGGTCTCGCAGTTCACGACGAACGAGATGGCCGGGGTGAACTTGAACAGCGGCTCGCCGTTCAACGCGATGAACTCTTGCCCCGCGAGCTCGAACGTCGCGGTCATCACCGTGCCCTTCGGCCCGGGGCCTTCCTCTCCGTAGCGCGCCACGCTTCCGAGCTTCGAGTCCTTGAAGACGGACGTGTAGAACTTCGCGGCCTCCTCGGCCTTTCCGTCGAACCACAGGAACGGGGTGATTCCCTTCATCGCGTCCGTCCTTTCAGCGCTCGAGCGCCTTGGGGTCCATCCAGAGCACTTCCCAGTGATGGCCGTCGAGGTCGTAGAAGCTCGAGCTGTACATGAAGCCGCGATCCTGCGGCTCCATCGCGTGCTTGCCTCCCGCCGCGATCGCCTTCTTCACGAGCTCGTCGACCTCGGCGCGGCTCTCGCAGGTGAGCGCGCAGGCCACCTCGTTCTGCAGGAGCGTGTCGCAGATCCCCTTCTTCGTGAACGTCCTGAAGAACGGCTCGACGAGGAGCATCACGTACGCGTCCTCGCCGACGAGCATGCAGGTGGCCTTCTCGTCCGTGAACCTCAGGTCGAACTCGAAGCCGAGCTTCGTGAAGAACTGCTTCGAGCGGTCCAGGTCGCGGACGGCCATGTTGACGAAGAGCTTGCGGGGACGCCTCGTTGCCATGTCTGCCTCCAGGGGGTTCGTCCGGAGTCGCGCCCTCGCTGGGAGCTCGACCCGTGTCGTCTGGTCCCTGGACTCGGCGAACGCACCGGACTCATCGGTGCACCCCGAACGGCACGCCACGGCACGCTTAGGGAGGCGATCAGTGGCTACGGAGGGAGCGTCAGCGGCAGCCCGAACCTCGGGAAGAGCGTCTCGGTGTCGAGGAACGAGGTCCAGCTGGAGATGCGAGCTCCCACGAGCTCGAGCACGATGAGCCCCCACGCCTCGTGGCCCCCCTGCGGCGCGGGACGGTACTGCGCGAAGGCTGGCGAGCCGGACGCGGCCGTCGGGACGAGCCGCGATCCGCGGCAGCCACAGCCTCGTCCCAGGAGCCACGCGCCGATCGCCTCATGGCCGCGGAGCCATAGCGTGTAGGGCGGCATGGACAGCGTCGCGTCCTCGTGCAGGAGCGCCGTCAGCGCGTTCACGTCGTAGCGCTCGAACGCCGCCACGTAGCGATCGAGCAGCGCGGACTGCTCGGCGGACAGCGTGCTGCGCGCCTCGCCGAGGTCGCGCGTCGCGAGCGTGGCGCGCGCCCGCTGCAGCGCGCTGTTCACCGCGGGGACCGACGTGTCGAGGCTCTCCGCGACCTCAGCGGCGGACCAGCCGAGCACGTCGGTGAGCAAGAGCGCGGCGCGCTGCCTCGGAGGAAGGTGCTGGAGCGCCGCCACGAACGCGAGGCGGATGCTCTGCCGGAGCACCGCCCGCTCCGCGGGGTCGACGTCCGCCGGCACGGCGTGCGCGTCCGGGACCGGCTCGAGCCAGTGCGTGCGGGGACGGGCCTCCAGCGGGTCATCCACCGACCCGACGGGACCCTCCTCCACCGGGCGCTCTCGCCGCGAGCGATCGGCCAGCGCGTCGAGGCAGACGTTCGTCGCGATGCGATGGAGCCATGTGCGCAGCGACGAGCGGCCGTCGAACCGGTCGAGGCCTCTCCAGGCCCGGAGCATCGTCTCCTGGACCGCGTCGTCGGCGTCCACCGCCGAGCCGAGCATCCGGTAGCAGTGCCCGGTGACCGCCGCGCGGTGTTCCTCGAGCTGGGTGAGGCTCTCCGGCATCGCTCCGACATAACGAGGGGAGCGCGAGCACGCTCGCCCGCGCGAAGCACGCGTCAACGGCGGCAGCGCCCCGCACACTTCATCTAGGTCGTGGCGCCGCGTGACCTGGAGTGAGGAATGAACCCTGGCCGCCCCGGCGGCGCCTCGCATCGTCCCGCCTCACCTGCGGCGTCGCTCCATCGCCTGCGCAGGGCCTCGTCATCCGCTATGCATCCGCCGGAGGACGGCATGGCGAGCGAAGGAGAGCGGCGGCGGGTCGTCATCGTCGGCGCGGGGTTCGCGGGCCTTGCGGCCGCCCGCGCGCTGCGCAAGGCGCCGGTCGCGGTGACGGTGGTGGATCGCCGCAACCACCACCTGTTCCAGCCGCTCCTGTACCAGGTCGCGACCGCCGCCCTGAACCCGGCCGACATCGCCGCGCCGATCCGCAACGTGCTGCGACGGCAGCGCAACGCCGAGGTGATCCTCGGCGAGGTGGCCGCGATCGACCTTCCGGCGCGGATCGTCCGGCTCGCGGACGGCGACCCGTTGCCGTTCGACTTCCTCGTCCTCGCCACCGGCGCGACGCACTCGTACTTCGGGCACGACGCGTGGGCGCCGCTCGCGCCTGGCCTCAAGAGCGTCGAGGACGCGCTGGAGATCCGGCGGCGGCTCCTGACCGCGTTCGAGCGGGCGGAGCGAGAGCGCGAGCCGGAGCAGCAGCGGGCGCTCCTCACGTTCGTGGTGGTCGGCGGCGGCCCCACGGGCGTCGAGCTCGCCGGCGCGATCTCCGAGATCGCGCGGCGCACGCTCACCCGCGACTTCCGCCACATCCGGCCCGAGAGCGCGCGGGTGTTCCTCGTCGAGGCCGCCCCCCGCGTGCTCCCCGTGTACGTGGAGTCCCTGTCCGCCGCCGCGCGGAGGCAGCTCGAGCAGCTCGGCGTCGAGGTGCGGACCGGGACGCCCGTGACCGCCATCGACGCGGAGGGTGTCACCCTGGGTGACGGCAGCAGGATCGCGTCGCGCACGGTGCTCTGGGGCGCCGGCGTCGCGGCGAGCCCGCTCGCGCGGACCCTGGGCGCGCCGCTCGACAGGGCCGGGCGCGTGCGCGTCGCGGCCGACCTCTCCGTCCCCGGTCATCCCGAGGCGTTCGTCGTGGGCGACCTCGCCGCCGTGCTCCGCGAGGACGGTCGCCCGGTTCCCGGCCTCGCCCCCGCGGCGTTGCAGGAGGGCCGCCACGCGGCCCGCAACATCCGGCGCGCGCTCGCGGGCGAGCCGCCGCTCCCCTTCCACTACCTGGACAAGGGCGAGCTCGCGACCATCGGCCGAGCCGCCGCGGTCGCCGACGTCCGCGGGCTCCGGTTCTCGGGTCTCCTCGCCTGGCTCACCTGGCTGTTCGTCCACATCTTCTTCCTCATCGGCTTCCGCAACCGGGTGGCGGTGATCCTGCAGTGGGCGTGGTCGTATCTCACGTTCACGCGGGGCGCGCGCCTCATCACCGACACCGCGGAGCAGTGGCGCTTCATCGCCCACGCGGGCGGGGTGCCGCCGCCGGATGCGGAACGGAACGCGCCGCCGGCGGGGAGCTCCACCGCACCTCGACCCGGATGAAAGGCGCGCCGCGCGCTACCGGCGCGACCCCGAGGCCTCGATCGCGACGAAGTCGAGCCGCCGCGCCTCGAGCCGCCCCGCAGCGCGCGCCCGGCTCTCGGAGCAGAAGCTCGCGAACCGCTGGCCGTCGACCGTGACGACGTAGCGGTTCTTCTCGATCTGCTCGATGCCGACGACGTGCTCTCGGACGGCGAAGCTGGCACGCGGCGGGTTCATGTCTCGATTCTAACCGGATCGAGACCAAGAAGCCCGACGTATCAACGTACGGGCTCCGGAGGGCGCGCAGCGCCCGCCCGAACGCGAAGCCGAGCGGCTCGGCCCCGGTCGTCGAAGCTCATGCGATCGCGAGCCCTCCCGCGGGAGCGGCTCACGTGAACGCGCGCGCGAGGCTCTCCGCGTGCTCGAGGACGCCGCGCAGCTCGGCGCTGGGCTCGCGCGAGCGATCACCGCGCCGGACGACGCGATGGACGCGGCTCACCGCCTGGGCGAACTCGAGGTTCACGAGGCCGCGCTCGACGAGGACCCCATCGAGCTTGCGGATGCGTCCCTTGAACTCACGAAACGTATCGTTCATGACGCGCTCCTCGTGCGGGTTGGACCTGCTTCTCATGGTCTTTAACGGGCCACGGTCGCCGCGGCCCGCGTTTCTGCGTGAGATTGCGCGTCGGCATTGCTTCGTGACCCACGTCAATCCTTCGGGGCCATTTCGCTGTCGCTCAGCGCGGCGGCGCCGCCGGGGCGTTCCACATCCGGATGACACGCGCCGCGCGCTCGTGTCCAAGGATCCCGAGAGTCGCGGGATCGAGACCCAGCAGTCGCCCCTCGGAGACCGAGAGGCCGAGCCATCGCGCGGCGAGCACGCGGAGGAGGTGGCCGTGCGAGAACAGGAGCACGTCGCCCGTGGCCGACCTGGCCCGAGCGATGACGCGGTCCGCGCGCGCCGCGACCTCGTCGGCGGCCTCGCCCCCGGGCACCGCGCCGGTCCAGATCGTCCAGCCTGGATCCGACCGCTCGATCTCGCGCAACGTCATCCCTTCGTACCCGCCGTAATCCCACTCCGCGAGATCGGGGTCCGCCTGCGCCACGTCTCCGAATCCCGCGAGCCGGCACGTGTCGCGCGCACGGCGCAGCGGGCTCGTCAGCACGAGGGCGAACGCGTGCCCGGCGAGGCTCGGCCCGAGGGCGGACGCCTGCCGCTCGCCCTCCGGCGTGAGCGGCAGGTCCGTGCGCCCGGTGTGCCGCCCCGCGAGGCTCCACTCCGTCTCGCCGTGGCGCACGATCCAGAGCCGCGGCCGCGCCGCCTCCACTCGCGTCCCCTCCCCGACCTCCTCGTCCACGGCGACCTCCTACCGAGCCGAACCGCGATGAAGGAGTTAATCGAGTCGCGGGCTGGCGGCGGGGGTCGTTCTCGACGCGAGCGGGGCCGGCGACGGGTACGCGGCGCGCGGTCAGCCCTCGGAGCCGAAGCGTCTTCGAAGGCGGTGGCCCCTTCGTGCTCCTCCGCGCGGGCGGGCCGCGAAGGGCGCGGCGCGGGCCAGGTCGCCCTCCCATGGAAACGTCGGGGTCACCTCGTCGGCCCTGGGGAGGCTGAGGATGGACGTCCAGTCGATGATCGCGCAGGCGCGGGACGCAATCTCGGTGAAGCGCGTGTACGGGGATCCCATCCAGCAGGGGGACGTCACGGTCATCCCGGCCGCGCGCATCGGCGGCGGCGCGGGCGGAGGCGGCGGCGTCGGGCCGAAGGGGGAAGGCTCGGGTGAGGGGAGCGGCTTCGCGCTGAGCGCCCGGCCCGCAGGCGTCTACGTGCTGAAGGGCGGCGACGCGATCTGGCGGCCCGCCGTGGACGTGAACCGGATCGTGCTCGGGATGCAGATCGTGATGGGGATCGGGCTCCTCGTGCTGATGCGCTGGCTTCGGGAGCGGTGACCTGGCGCCCGGCCGCCCGCGACCGGGGTGGGCGGCCGCGCTGGCATGGCATCGCCGCGACGGGCGCGTGACGATTTCGTGACGCCCGATCCCGCCACTTCGAGGGCTGGCGCCCCCGGACCGACACGGATTAGAAACCGCGCTCACGTCGGGAGGTCGCATGCTGCGGGAATCCGTCTTCGTCTGCTCGTATGGCTCCGGAGGCGCCGAGCACGTCGCTCACGTCGTCGCCTGGGACGATCGCGAGGCGGCGGAGCTGTTCGCGCACGAGCTCGAGCCGGACGTCGGGGACGTGCGCGTGTCCGACATCCGCGTGGAGCCCGTGGACGGAGTCGCCGCAGCGACAGGCGACTGATCCGGCGCTGCGCCCGCCGCGACGGCCGCCGTCAGCGGTCGCGACCGTCTGGCGGGACGGGGGCCGATGGGGAGGCGAGCAGCAGCGCCTGCGCGTCCACGCGCGGCTCGCCGTCGGCCGGTCGGATCCGCTCGTACTCGCCGTTTGGCCGCATGCGGCGCGCACGGCAGTTGTCCGCGAGGTAGACGGCCAGCACGCCGTCGCGCAGGTGGCGCACGAGCGCGGGATCCGTGACGGGGAACAGCACCTCGACCCGGCGCGACAGGTTGCGGCGCATGAGGTCGGCGCTGCCGAGGTACACCTCCTCCTGGCCCGCGTTGCGGAACCAGAAGATCCGGCTGTGCTCGAGGAACCTCCCCACCACGCTCGTGACGCGCACGTTCTCGGTGAAGCCCGGCACGCCCGGGCGCAGGCAGCAGATCCCGCGCACGAGGAGGTCCACCTTGACGCCCGCCTGCGCCGCGCGGACGAGCGGCTCCACCATCTGCTCGTCGGCGAGCGCGTTCACCTTGAACACGAGGTGGCCGCCGCGACCTGCGCGCGCGTGCTCGGTCTCGCGGTCGATGAGCTCGACGAGCCGCTCGCGCAGGTTCACCGGCGCGACGAGCAGGCGCCGGAACACCTTCGGGTGCGCGTAGCCCGTGAGGTAGTTGAAGAGCTGCGTGGCGTCCTCGCCGATCTCGGCGTCCGCCGTGAAGAGCCCGAGGTCCGTGTACGCCGCGGCGGTGACCGGGTTGTAGTTCCCGGTGGACAGGTGGACGTAGCGCGCGAGCCGGTCGCCCTCGCGCCGCACGACGAGCGCGATCTTCGAGTGCGTCTTCAGGCCGAGCAGCCCGTAGATCACGTGGATGCCGTCCGCCTCGAGCGCCCTCGCCCACCCGATGTTGCTCTCCTCGTCGAAGCGCGCCTTCAGCTCCACGAGCACCGCCACCTGCTTGTGGTTCTGGTTCGCCTCGAGCAGCGCCTCCACGACCGGCGAGTTCCGCCCGACGCGGTAGAGCGTCATCTTGATGGCGAGCACGTCGGGATCCCGCGCGGCGGCCCTCAGGAACTCGACGACGGGCCCGAACGACTCGAACGGATGGTGGATGAGCACGTCCCGTCGCCGGATCGCGGCGAACACGTCCTCGTCGCCCCGCGCGAACGCGGCGGGGACGGCGGGGAACAGCGGCGGGAACTTGAGGTCGCTGCGCTCCACGGACGCCAGGGTGGACAGCCCGGAGAGCCCCAGCGGCCCCTCGACCGCGTGGACGTTGCGCGGGTCGAGCTCGAGGTTCTGGACGAGGAGGTCGCGGATGGCGTCCGGCATGCCGGGCGTCACGACGAGCCGCACCACCGATCCGAAGCGGCGCTCACGCACCCCGTGCTCGACCGAGGCGAGCAGGTCGGCGGCCTCCAGCTCCTGCAGCTCCATCTCCGCGTCGCGCGTGACGCGGAACGGGTGCACGCCCTTGACGCGCACCCCGGGGAACAGACGGTCCACGTGCGCGGCGACGAGCTGCTCGAGCCAGACGAACGCGTGGTGCCGGCGCGCCGTCCCCGACGCGTCGAAGCCGCCGCTGGAGCGCCCGATCGGCACCAGCCGCGGGAGCGTGTCGGGGACCTTGATGCGCGCGAACCGGTCGACGCCCTCGTCCTCCACCAGCACGGCGAGGTTCAAGCTCAGGTTCGAGATATGGGGGAACGGGCGGCCGGGGTCGAACGCGAGCGGCGTCAGGACCGGCATCACCATCTCGTCGAAGTAGGTGCGTGCCCACGCCGCCTGCCGGGGGTCGAGCTGGGGATGATCGAGCACGTGGATGCCGGCCGCGTCGAGCGCCGGCAGGAGCTCGTCCTCCCACGCCGCGTTGAGCGCGCGGGAGAGCCTGAGCGTCTCGCGGCGGATCTCGGCGAGCTGCTGCAAGGGGGTCAGCCCGTCGGATGACGGCTCGGTCACCCCGGCGGCCACCTGCTGCTCGAGACCCGCGACGCGGATCATGAAGAGCTCGTCGAGGTTCGACGACACGATCGAGAGGAAGCGCACCCGCTCGAGCAGCGGGTTCGCGGGGTCGAGGACCTCCTCGAAGACGCGCCACTGGAACCCCACGAGCGAGAGCTCGCGGTTCACGAGCAGGCGAGGGTCGAGCCTCGCGGTGTCCGCCGCGAGGTCGCGCGCGACGGCCGCTGCCGCGTCGGCGGCTACACCGGCGACTGCACCGGGCGCCGCGCCGGCCGGCGCGCCGTCGGCGCCCGTGCGCGGATTGAGAGTTTCCGTGGGCACGGCGGGCTGCGCCGGGCTCTCCATCCGACCTCCTCGATGACGATGCGCCTCGACGACCGAGCGTAGCGCTGCCGCAGGTGGGGTGCACGCGAGGGCTCGTGACGAACGCATGACGGCGCCCGCGCGGGTACGGGTGCCACGGCGCGAGCCAGAGCCCAGCCGCTCGCCGCCCCGGACGGTCCGATGGGCGGTCGGCTAGTTCTGCTGATGCACGCGCGTGAGGCGCGTGACCGAGTACGTCTCGAAGCCCTTCCCGGGCGCCGCCTGCGAGAAGGTCTCGATCACCTCGTCCTGCGAGACGCGCTCGTACACCTCGCGCGCCCGCCATCCGGCCCCGATGTTCTCGATGCGCACCGTCACGAACGTGAACGTCTTCCCATCGGGGCTCGTCCCGTCGAGCACGTACTCGTTGACGAAGCCCTCGACGTGAAACTGCCGGAGCACGATCTTCTTTGCGGCCTTGTCGTAGCTGAACACGCCCATGTCCTGATGGACCTCGGGCTTCGCGTCGCGCGTCTTCGGGTCCCACACCGAGCGGTTGCGCCCGACGAGATACCTTCCGCGCAGCTCGAGGCGGTACTCCCGGACCGAGACCCCCTTCCCCGGCTCGCCGCTCGACTGACCCTTCCAGCGTCCCTCCAGGAACAGGATGGGGACGAGCGGATCGGCTGCCGGTGCTGGAGGCGCGTCCGCTGGCGCCGCGAGCGCCACCGTGAACAGGAGCAGCGTCGTGGGGACCATGGGGGCGAGCGTAAGCCGGCGACGAGCGTCCCGACAAGTCGTCGCGTCCGGCGACACGTTCCCGGAACTCCTGATGGGCCGCGCGTGTGCAACGACCGCTCGCACCGGCCGCGCTGGGCCCCAGCGCCGGCTTCACTCCCGCGGATCCCACTTCGCCTGATCGAAGTCCGGGTCGGGCGGCTCGCCCTGAGGCCGCTCGCCCTCCGGCACGTGCTGCAGGTTGACGCGCACGCGCGTCCAGGTCGTGTACCGCCCGCGCATCGCGTCCACGAGCACGTCCTCGGGCGCGAGCCGCGCGGCGGCCTCGGGGTGGCGCACCTTCCAGCGCTCGAGCCCGGCGAGCGCGTCCTCCTTCCTCGCCGCGCGCGCCACGATGACGAGCGGGTGGCTCGGGCGGCGCGGCGCGCCCTTGCGCCGGGAAGGCGCGACGCGCGCGGGCTCGTCTTCTCCCTTCGCGTAGTGCGGCGGCCACGGCGCGTCGCCCAGGCCCGCCGCGCGCTGGCGCGCCGCGAGCTCGAGCAGCGGCTCGAGGGACCCCGCCGCGTCGTCGATGCCCGCCCCCACGTCCCCGAGCCGCCCGAAGCGCGCCGGGACCGTGCGCAGCGTGAAGTCGGCGGGATCGCAGGCCGGCAGCTCGGCCCAGGTGATGGGCGCCGAGACCCGCGCGTCGGGCGTGGGCCGCACCGAGTACGCGGAGGCGACGGTGCGATCCTTCGCGTTCTGGTTGTAGTCGATGAAGACGCCGTGCCGCTCCTCCTTCCACCACTTGCTCGTCGCGAGCTCCGGCGCGCGCCGCTCCACCTCGCGCGCCAGCGCGAGCGCCGCCTGGCGCACCTCGGTGAAGGTCCAGCGCGGCTCGAGGCGCGCGTACACGTGGATGCCGCGCGAGCCGCTCGTCTTCGGCCAGCCCACGAGGCCGTGCTCGCGCAGCACCTCGTCCACGAGCTGCGCCACGCGCCGGAGCTGCTCCCACTCGACCCCCGGCATCGGGTCGAGGTCCACGCGCAGCTCGTCGGGGTGCTCGAGATCCCCGGCGCGCACCGGGTGCGGGTTCAGGTCGATGCAGCCCAGGTTCACCACCCAGGCGAGCTGCGCCGCGTCCCGGACCACGATCTCCTCGGCGCTCCGGCCCGAGGGGAACCTGAGCTCGACGACGTCGATCCACGGCGGGCGCGAGGCCGGCGCGCGCTTCTGGAAGAAGAACTCCCCCTCGGCCCCGTCGACGAAGCGCTTCAGCGCCATCGGCCGGTCGCGCACGCCGCGCAGCGCGCCGTCGGCGACGCTCAGGTAGTACTGCACGAGGTCGAGCTTGGTGATGCCCGCCTCGCGGAAATAGAGCTTGTCCGGGTTGGAGATGGCGACCTCCCGTCCGGCGAGCTGAAAGTGTTCTTTGCGCGGTGCCATGGCCTCTGGCGGGTGTTCTTGCTCGAGAGCCTCGCGCTTCGCCACGCCGACGGCGTTATCTCCTAGGGATGGCCTACCCGATCGCGCCCCCCGTCGAGCCGATGCTGGCGAAGCTCGCGGACGACGTGCCCGAGGGCGATGGCTGGCTGTTCGAGCCGAAGTGGGACGGCTTCCGCGCGCTGGTGTTCCGCGACGGGCCCGAGCTGTACCTCCAGTCGCGCGAGCTCCGGCCCCTGAACCGGTACTTCCCCGAGCTCGAGGAACCGCTCCTCGCGAGCCTCCCCGAGCGGTGCGTGGTTGACGGCGAGATCGTCATCGCCGGCCGGGCCGGGCTCGACTTCGAGGCGCTCCTCCTCCGCATCCACCCCGCGGCGTCGCGGGTGAAGCTGCTCGCGCAGGAGAGCCCGGCGAGCATCGTGCTGTTCGACCTGCTCGCCCTCGGCGACCGCGACCTGCGCGCGTCGCCGCTCGCGGAGCGGCGCGCGCTGCTCGAGCAGAGCCTGGCCGGCGCGGCGCCGCAGGTGCACGTGACGCCCGCCACGACCGAGCGCGCCGCGGCGAAGGACTGGTTCTCGCGCTTCGAGGGCGCCGGGCTCGACGGCGTCGTCGCGAAGCGGCTCGACTCGACGTACCAGGCCGGCGTCCGCGCCATGGTGAAGGTGAAGCACGCGCGCACCGCCGACTGCGCCGTCGCCGGCTTCCGCTGGCACAAGAACGGGCCCGGCACGATGGTGGGGTCGCTGCTGCTCGGGCTCTACGACGACGCCGGCAAGCTGCACCACGTCGGCATCTGCAGCGCCTTCACCACCGCGCGGCGGAAGGAGCTCGTGAAGGAGCTCGCGCCCCTGCGCGAGGACGCGATGGAAGGCCATCCGTGGCGCGACTGGGCGGAGTGGGCCGACGCCGACGGCGGGGCCGTGCCGGCGCAGCGCATGCCCGGCGCGAGCAGCCGCTGGAACCGCGGCAAGGATCTCTCCTGGGAGCCGCTGCGGGTGGAGCGCGTCTGCGAGGTCGCCTACGACCACCTGCAGGGCGATCGCTTCCGGCACGCCACCCACTTCCTGCGCTGGCGTCCGGACAGGTCGCCGCCCGAGTGCCGCTACGACCAGCTCGAGGTGACGCCGGCGTTCGAGCTCGGGCGCATCTTCGGGGTGCGGTCGCAGCCGTCGCGCTAGATCCCGAGGCATGAGATGGGCCTCGGCAGTCTCGCGGCAGCCGCTCGCCGACGACGCGTTCGGTGAGGCGGCGGAGGCGCTCGAGCATCAGCTCGACGGAAGCACGCCCGACCTCCTGCTCGCGTTCACCTCCCCCGAACACGCGAGCGAGGCCGAGCACCTCGTCGACCTGGCGGCCCGGCGCTTCCCGCGCGCGCTCCTCGTCGGCTGCACCGCGGGAGGGGTCATCGGAGACGCCCATGAGGTCGAGGACGGGCCGGCGCTCTCCCTCACCGCGGCGGAGCTCCCGGGCGTCACCCTCTCGGCCTTCCGGGTCGAGCCGGGTCCCCTGCCCGCCGATCCGCCTGACTGGCGCGCGCGCATCGGCTGCCCACCCGTGGCGCGGCCGAAGCTCCTGCTGCTCGCCGATCCGTTCACGGTCGACGTCGGCGGACTCGTCGAGGGGCTCGACCGCGCCTACCCCGGGGCGCCCAAGTTCGGCGGGCTGGCGAGCGGAGGGCGTGCCCCGAACCAGAACCGGCTCTTCGTCGCCGAGGACGTGCACCGCAGCGGCGGTGTGGGGGTCGTCCTCAGCGGCAACCTCGCGGTCGACACGCTCATCGCGCAGGGCTGCCGCCCCATCGGCACGCCGATGCTCGTGACCCGCTGCAAGCACGGCGTGCTGCAGGAGCTCGATGGGCGGCCCCCGCTGCACGTCATCTCCGAGCTGTTCGGCTCGCTCGACGCGCGCGATCGCGAGCTCATGCAGAGCTCGCTCTTCCTCGGGCTGGAGCTGCGGTCGGACGAGGTCGAGCTCGAGCCGGGAGAGCTCCTCGTCCGCAACCTCGTCGGCGCCGACGAGAGCACCGGCGCGCTCGCGGTGGGCGCGGAGCTCCGTCCGATGACGGTCGCGCAGTTCGTGCTCCGCGACGCGCACAGCGCGGAGCAGGAGCTCCTGCGCATGCTCGCGCGACACCGCCGCGCCCGCGTCGAGCGACCGGCGGGGGCGCTCCTCTTCTCCTGCGTCGGCCGCGGCGCCGGGCTCTTCGGCCACGCCGACCACGACACCGGCCTCTTCGAGGAGCAGCTCGGTCCCGCGCCCCTGGGCGGCTTCTTCTGCAACGGCGAGATCGGGCCGGTGGGGGGCACGACGTTCCTCCACGGCTACACGAGCGCGTTCGCGATGTTCCGCGAGGCGCAGGGCGGTGAGCACCGGCTCGCCGGGGCGAGGTGAGCCAGAGCGGCGGCCGTCTCGGGCCGCCGGTTCGTGGAGGTGAGCGATGGCTGAAGCGCCGAAGAAGGACAGGGCCGAGCCGAAGCGCCAGGAGCCGGAGCAAGCGCGGGAGCAGCGCCGCGAGGCGAGCGAGCGCGGCGCGAGCGGACGCGCCGAAGGGTGGGAGGACATCGATCGTCGCGAGGAGGAGGGCTGGAGCCAGCCCGAGTCCTCCGCGCAGAAGGGAGCCCTCCCCGACGAGGGCTGAGATCACGAGCGGCGCGCCTCAGGATTTCTCGGCGATGGCGAGGAACACCGGGTAGACCCGCGGCCCGGCGGCAGTCTCCTTCTTCACCTCGTGCACGATGTCGATGTTCACGTTGCGGAAGCCGCTGCGCTCGAGCCGCGCTCGAAGGTCCGCGCGGTCGAACCCGTTGTGGCCAGAGAACCCCGGGCCGTGGAACGAGCCGTCCTCCCGATCGAGGTCGGCGATGCACACGATTCCTGCCTTCGACAGCAACCGGTGGAACGCGCCGAGGATCCCGTCCGTGTCCGGGATGTGGTGGAGGGTCATCAGCGTGCAGATCACGTCGAACCGGAGCTCAGGTGCGGACCCCTCGGCGAGGTCGAGGCGCAGCGTCCTCGCATTGCGGATGCCGCGCGCCGCGATCTTCTCCTGGGCAACCGCCAGCATCTCGCGCGAGCTGTCGGCCAGCGTGACCTCCGCCACGAGCGGCTGGAGGGCGAGCCCCAGGAGCCCTGTCCCCGCGCCGTACTCGAGGACCCTTCTCCCGGACAGCGAGGGAACGCGGCCGGCGATCGACTGCGCCACCCTGCGCGCCCGCTCCCATTTCGAGGTGTCCTCGTCCCACGTCCTCGCCCGGGAATCGAAGTCGCTCGGAGAATGGGTCATGTGCTCTCCTGGTGGGTGGTGAAGTAACGCGCCGACCCAGCCTGCGCCGCCGGTGGCGCGGCCCGCGCCCGGTATCGGAACGAGGAGAGCTCGGCGCCACTCCGCCGACGATCAGTGGACCGTACGGCGCGGGGTATGACCTGCGTGCCCGTGATCCGGGTGCCGGTGGTGGGCGTGCCCGGGCTCGAGGTCGGCCCGCAGGAACGACCGCAGCGCACCCTGCTCGAGCGCGCGGGCGAGGGCGCGAGCGCTCACGCCCGCGTGGCCCCGCCAGACGCGCATCCCGGCCGCGTTCGCGCGGGCATGCGCCCCCGGGCCGAGATGCAGCGCGATCACGTCGGTACAGCCGCGGGACGCGAAGGCCTCCGCGACGGATCGACCGTCGAGGCCCTCGTTGCGGACGAGCTGGCATTGGCCGGGCTGGTCCACCACCAGCAGCCACTGCGCCTTGCCGAAGTGCTCCGCGAGCGGCGCGTCGAGATCGGCGCGCGACAGCGTCATTCCGATCTTCATGCCGGGTTCGAGCCGCGGCTCGAGAGACCGGTTCGCGGGCTGCGGAGCGCGAGGGATCGTGCGTGCCCTGCCCGAGCAGCGGTGCAACGACGCGGGGCGCCCCCATGTTGCCGTTAACGTACTGTTAACCCCCTTAACGATCGCGCAAACGTCGCGTGCTTCACCCTCGGATAACCTCCCGCATCGATGCGCATTCCAACGCACACAATCGGCGTGCATTACTGCGCACCAAACCGAAGCTCGCGCCCGCCGCCGTGGCGAGCCGCGCTCCCAGGGAGGCCAACCCATGAGAAAGCTCCTCGCCGTCCTCGCCGTCTTCGCCTTCGCCGGCCCCGTGCTCGCCCAGGAGGAGGGCGCGGGTGAGTACGCGTCCTCCGTCTCGGCGGGCCGTCCGCTCGACGTCCCGCCCGGCATCTACGCCAACACCGCCGCGCGCCTGGCCGAGTTCTTCGCGGCCACGAACGGCGCGCGCACCGTCTTCGCCACCGACCTCAAGGCCCGGATCGACGCCGGCACGAATCAGCTCATCATCGACGTCCGGCCTGCCGCGGACTACGCCGCCGGTCACATCTCCGGCGCGATCAGCATGCCGCTCGCGGTGCTGTTCCGCTCGGAGAACCTGGCGCAGCTGCCCACCGACGGCACGCCGCTCATCCTCGTCTGCCACACGGGCCACACCGCCTCGATGGCGCTCGGCGGCCTCGTGTCACTCGGCTACAACGCGTACGTGCTGCGCTTCTCGATGATGGGCTGGAACGCGAGCTCCAACCAGAAGATCTATTCGCCGACCCAGGTCCAGACGATCTTCGGGCTCGCCGGCCCGCTCGTCCGGTAGAGCGCGTCGACGCCTTCCGCACCCTCGCCGCGGCCGCCCCTCCCGGACGGCCGCGGCGCCTCGTCCCGGATCCCCTACGCACGGAGAAGCACGATGCGCATCGCACTCCTCGCCGCCGTCCTCGCCGCATTCGCCCCAGGCGCACGGGCAGAGGACCATCGCGTCATCGGCACCGAGACGCTCGCCACGAGGATGAAGGGAGATCCCGCGGGCTGGGACTTCACGCTCATCGACGCGCGGACCCGCGTCGAGTTCTCGGAGTCGCACATCCCCGGCGCGGTGCTCGTGCCCGCGCGCTCGGTCGCGACCGAGCTGCCGCGGCTCGTGAAGGACCGCGCGCGGCTCGTGGTCTTCTACTGCAACGGCCCGAACTGCACGAAGACCGTCGTGGCGGCGAAGGCGGCGACCGCGGCGGGATACTCCAACGTCCTCGAGTACAAGGAGGGGCTGCCGGGCTGGGGGAAGTCCGGGCGGCCGACGGCGGGGAAGCGCATGCCGTCGTTCGACGCCCCCACGATCGCGCCGGCCGCGCTCCAGCAGGCGCTCGCGTCGAGCCGTCCGCCTTTCGCTATGGACATCCGCGACGCGCAGGAGTTCGGCGCGTTCCACCTCGACGGGGCCGTGAGCATTCCGCTCGACGACATCGAGGCGCGCCTGAAGCAGGTCGAGCCCGGGCGTGCCATCGTCATCGTCGATCATGCCGGGCACCAGGCGCCGATCGCAGCCCGCCTGCTCCGGCAGCTCGGGCGCTCCGACGTGAAGCGCCTCGACGGCGGGATGCTGCGCTGGCAGGCGGATGGCCTGCCGCTCGCGCGCTGACGGAGGATCCCGTGCGATTCACCCTCGGCAAACGCGTCGCGGTCACCTTCGCCGCGCTCCTGCTCGTCGTGGCCGGGCTCGGGGCGTTCGGGTTCGCCTCGAACCAGGCCATTTCGGCGCAGCTCGGTGCGGCCGTCCCCGCGGCCGTGGAGCGCGCCGTCGCGGCGAGCGAGATGGAGCTGTTCGCGCGGACCGCGCTCCAGCTCCTCGCCGGTCAGGCTGCGGCAGGCACCTCGGACCTCGCCGGCCTCGGCTCCGCGCGCGACGGGTTCGAGAAGGCGCTGGCCCGGTTCGAGTCGGCCGGCGGCGCACCGTCGGCGTCGGCCGATTCGAAGCGGCTGTTCGCTGCAGTCCTCGACGAGGGCCAGCGCATGGTGCGCGCCACCGCCGAGCAGGATTGGCTCGAGGCGGGGACGCGCGCCAAGGCGTTCAAGGCGGCGTCCGCGGCGGTCGTCGCTGGCCTCGAGCGGGTGCGGATCGACGAGGCGACGGAGGTCCAGGAGACGCTCGCCGCGACGCACGACACCGCGCGCCAGCGCGGCGCGCTGTTCGCGGTCGCGCTCGCGGCGGCGCTCGCCGTCGGGGCGCTGCTCGCGTTCCTGCTGCACCGCCGCGTGGCGACGCCGGTCGTCGAGCTCTCGAAGCTCGCGCGGCGCATCGCGGACGGTGACCTGGCGAGCGACGTCGCGGCCGAGCTCGAGCTGCGGGCCGACGACGAGATCGCGGACCTCCAGCGCGCGATGCAGGGGATGACGGGGAACCTGGCGCGCGTCCTCGGACAGCTCCGGACCGGCGCCGACGGACTGCTCGCGGCGTCCGGTCAGGTCGCCGCGACCTCGCAGGCGCTCTCGCACGGGACGGGGGAGCAGGCCGCGTCCGTCGAGGAGACGACCGCGAGCCTCGAGGAGATGAGCGCGTCCATCGCGCAGAACGCCGACGGGAGCCGCGAGACGGAGCGGGTGGCGCTCGACGCAGCGCGCGACGCCGGCGAGAGCGGCGACGCGGTTCGCGACAGCGTCGCGGCGATGCGCTCCATCGCGGAGCGGATCGGCGTCGTCGAGGAGATCGCCTATCAGACGAACCTGCTCGCGCTGAACGCCGCGATCGAGGCCGCCCGCGCCGGCGATCACGGCAGGGGGTTCAGCGTGGTCGCGAGCGAGGTGCGGAAGCTCGCGGAGCGCGCCCAGAAGGCCGCGAAGGAGATCGGCGGGGTCGCCGCGTCCAGCATGGAGGTGGCGGAGCGCTCGGGCGAGCGGCTCGCTCGCCTGGTGCCCGCGATCCAGAGGACCGCCGCGCTGGTGCAGGACGTGGCGGCTGCATCCGGCCAGCAGACCTCTGCCGTCACCCAGATCAACCGCGCGATGGCGGCGGTGGATCAGGTGACGCAGCGCAACGCGTCGGCGGCGGAGGAGCTCGCGACGACCGCCGAGCAGATGGCCGCGCAGGCCGAGGCGCTCAGGCGGCTCGTCGGGTTCTTCCAGACGGGGAGCGGCGGCCAGCAGGCGAACACCCGTCTCGAGCTCGCGCCGCGGGCGTTGGAGTCGCCGGGAGCCGCGCGGATCGCCCCGGGATGACGCAGGACCTGGGGTTTCTCGTTTCCGATCCGAGAAGCTGGACGATCGCGCCGTCTTCACGTTAAGCCAAGGCTCGCCGTGGGTGCGCACGGTGGGGCTACCGCGCGAGAGCGAACCTCCTGTCTCGAGCCGCAGCAGGCGCCTCACACCCGCAGCCGCGCAGCGATCTCGGCGGGCAGACGATCGCGGTTCTCCCGTGAGATTGGGATCACCTCCACGCCGGGCAGCTGCTTCGCCTCGGCGATGAAGCCGCCGCCCGACCGCGCCACCGAGCCGAGCACGGCCACCTCTCCGGAGAGCGCACGCCGCGCCGCCCGCACGAAGGCCGGAGACAGACATTCCATCTTGCCGATCTCGTCGATCACGACGACGTCGCCGGGAGGCGCGTGCTCGAGCACCTCCTCGACGACCGCCTCGAGCGGCGCAAGGTGGACGGTGTACCGGCCGACGTGGGGACCGCCGCCCCCACCCGCGGTCGCCAGCGGCGTGGCGCGGCCGTCGAGCGTCACGATGCGGAAGCCGGTGCGCCCGGCGCGGCCGCGGATCTCCTCCGTGTAGAAGCCCGTCGCGCGCGCGCCGCGAAGGAGGCTGAGCACGCTACGTACCAGCGTGGTCTTTCCCACGCCGGGCGGGCCGGTGACGAGGATGCGAGGCGGCGACACGGCGAGCTCCTAGCGTGGCGGCCGATGCGCCTGATCGTCCCTCCGATGGTCACTCCTTTTCGCACGAGCTGGGCCGGCGCCTCATCAGACACCAGAGATCCGCATCGTGACCGCGACGCGCCCAGATCCCCCTCGGCGGCCGGGCGGCGAGCACCTCGTCCGGAGACGCCCGATCGGCCGCCCTATCACCGCCGGCCAATCGGCCGAGCGGTAGCCGGCCACTTGAATTTTCTTCAAGTGCCGTTACATATGTAGCAACGATGATGCATAGGCAAAACAGGAATGAGCTGGTGTCCCTCGCCCCGTACATGAAGGCGGTTCGCGGACAGCAGCCGCTCACGCCGAAGACGGAGCGTGAGCTGGCGATCCGCGCCCGCAACGGCGACGCAGCGGCGAGGGAAGAGCTCGTTCGTCGGCACCTCGGGCTCGTGGTCGCGTTCGCGCTGAAGCAATCGCGCGGCGCGGTGCGGCTCGACGATCTCGTCCAGGAGGGAAACCTCGGGCTGATGCGTGCCGCCGAGAAGTTCAATCCAGATGCTGGAACTCGCTTCGCCTCGTACGCCACGTGGTGGATCCGCGCCTACGTGTGGAAGTACCTCAAGCAAGCTCGATCGGCGGTGAGGCCGCAAACCGGAACCGTCGCGCGTGAAGACGTGTCGCTCGATGCCGCGATCGACGAGGAGAGCGACGTCACCCGCCTCGATCGAGTCGAGGACGAGGCCCCGACGCCGGACGAGGCGGTTGCTACTTCCGAGACCGACGGCCGCCTCCGCGCCTCGCTGGAGAAGGTGCGTGGGCGAATCGGCGAGCTCGGCTGGGACATCATCCGCACCCGGCTGCAGCAGGATCCGCCGGACACCCTCGAGCAGATCGGGAAGCGCTGGCAGGTATCGCGGGAATGGGTGCGGCAGGTAGAACGCACCACCAAGCGGTTCCTTCTCGGTTATCTCGAGCAGGCGAGGAACGAGGTAGAGTCTGCCGCGATGGCCGCATAGCTGTTGTGATCGATGTGGCAGCAGTGATCTCCGCGAATGCACGGAGACACTGTCGGTCGTGCTACCGCGTTCCGGTGTCACCGCCTCGGCTCGAGTGCCCGCCCGGCGCTGCGGCAGCTGCAACGGCGCACACGTCGATGGGGCGGTGAGGGACCGATTGCGATTGGGCATCTGCTGCGAGCTGGCCAACGCCGGGGTGCACACCGGCGAGGCCATTCGCCTCATGCGCGAGGCCCTCAGCCTGCGCGCCATGGATCTGGCGCGACTCCTCGACCTCACGCCCGAGACGATCTCTCACTGGGAAACGGGCAAGGCTCGCCCGAATCGTGCGGCGTTCGTGACGCTCGGCGCGCTCATCCAGGACGCGTTCGACGGTAGGACCACGACGCGAGACAGGCTCGCCGTGCTCTCGGGCGGGCGCGCGTATCCGCGGGCGCTTTCCGTCAAGCTCGGATAGCAGGGGACGGACGCCGTATCCGCCAGGTGTTGCCCGACCGGTTGTCCGAGGGATCGGCTCCATGGTGGCTCTGGCCCGAGCAGGGTCCGTGGAGGTTGGAGCGCAGGAGCGAGCCCTCCTGGCCGGGCTCGCTTCTCGCGGGATCGCGTATCAGTGAGCCCGCGATGATCGCGACTGCGTCCCCGTGATCGGGTTCGCGCAATCGAATACGGGTCGCGCGACACTCGGTGGTTCTCGGAAAGTCCGATGGACGCGTCCCCGTGCCGGGTGCTGGTCATTGGGGCCAAGAGCCCGTGCATCTCGCACGTGAAGGGAGAGCGATCCACATGGCCACCGGCACCGTGAAGTGGTTCAACGACGCAAAGGGATTCGGCTTCATCACGCCGGACGGAGGCGGCGAAGACGTCTTCGTCCATCACACGGCGATCGTTGCAGAGGGGTTCCGGACGCTCGCCGAGGGGCAGAAGGTGTCGTTCGACACCGTCAAGGGGCCGAAGGGCTTGCAGGCTGCGAACGTGCGCCCGGCGTAGGCCGCGCCGGCTCGTCAGCCGCCAGCGGCCGCCGGTCCGGCCAGCTTCTGACCGGCGCCGCCCAGCACCACGCGCACGTCGTGCTCCGCGCCGTCGTCCACGAGCGCGATCGCTCGCGGATCGACCTCCACGCCGTCGAGCCATGCCGAGCGGATCCCGCGGCAGCGGCGCTCGGGGTTCGTGACGGTGAGCTCGTAGCGCGTCCGGCCGAAGCGCCAGGTGATGGCGTACTCGGGCCAGGAGGTGGGGATGCACGGGTCGAGCTCGAACGTCTCGCCGTGGCGGCGGAGCCCGAGGACGCTCTCGAGCCCGGCGCGGTACATCCAGCCGGCGGAGCCCGTGTACCAGGTCCACCCCGCCTGCCCCGCGTGCTCGGGGTGCGCGCAGACGTCGCCCGCGACGACGTACGGCTCGCCCCGGTAGCGCGCGACGTCCGGGCCCGTGCGCGTGTGGTTCACGGGGTTCAGCATGTGGAACAGCTCGGCCGCCTCGTCGCCGCTCCCGAGCCTCGCGAGCGCCATCACGATCCACGCGGCGGCGTGCGTGTACTGGCCGCCGTTCTCCCGCACGCCGGGCGGATAGCCCTTGATGTACCCCGGCTCCTGCGCGGAGCGATCGAACGGCGGCGCGAGCAGCAGCACGACCTGGGCCCCGCGCCGCACGAGGTGCGTGCGGACCGAGTCCATCGCGCGGTCCGCGAGGCGCGCCGGGGCCGCCCCGGAGAGCACCGCCCACGACTGGGCGATCGAGTCGATCGCGCACTCGTCGTTCTGCGCCGAGCCGAGCGGCGCGCCGTCGTCGTAGTAGCCGCGCCGGTACCACTCCCCGTCCCAGGTCCGCTCCAGCGCGGACGCGAGGCGGGCCGCCTCGGCGCGGTAGTGCCCGGCCCGCTCGGTCTCCCCGCGCGCCACGCACAGCGGCGCGAAGTCGGAGAGGACGGCGTGGAGGAAGAAGCCGAGCCAGACGCTCTCGCCGCGCCCTTCCCTCCCCACGCGGTTCATCCCGTCGTTCCAGTCCCCGCTCCCCATGAGCGGCAGGCCGTGGGCGCCCGAGGTGAGCCCGCGGTCGAGGGCGCGCACGCAGTGCTCGAAGAGCGAGCCCTCCTCCGCGGAGACGCCGGGCTGGGCGTAGGCGTCGTGCGCCTCCGGCGCGAGCGCCGGCCCCTCGAGGAACGGGACGCGCTCGTCGAGCACGGCGGCGTCCCCGGTGGTCCGGACGTAGTGCGCCACCGCGTAGGGCAGCCAGACGAGATCGTCCGAGCAGCGGGTGCGCGTCCCTCGTCCGCTCGGCGGGTGCCACCAGTGCTGGACGTCCCCCTCGCGGAACTGCCGCGCCGCGGCTCGCAGGAGGTGCTCGCGCACGAGCGCCGGCCGCGCCATCGCGAGCGCCATCGCGTCCTGGAGCTGGTCGCGGAAGCCGAACGCGCCGCCGGGCTGGTGATAGCCGGTGCGGGCCCACATCCGGCAGGAGAGGTCCTGCTGGAGGAGCCAGCGGTTCATGAGGACGTCGAAGGAGTCGTCGGGCGTCCGGACCTGCACCGCGCCGAGCGTGTCGTCCCAGCCGCGCCGCACGGCCTCGAGCGCGGCGTCCGCGGCCTCGGCTCGGCCGTGCCGCGCGACGAGCTCCCGGACGTGCGCCACGTCCCTGCCCTCGCCGACGAGGAACACGATGCGCCGGGTCTCGCCCGGCTCGAGGGCGACGGTCACTTGAAGCCCCGCGCAGGGATCGAGCCCCGCCCCGAAGCGAGCGGGGAGCGAATCCAGCCCGAGCGCCGCCGGGCGCGCGAGCGAGCCGTTCCGGCCGAGGAACGCGGTGCGGTCGCCGGTCGCCGAGCGGAGCCCCTCGCTCGCGTGGGCGAAGGCCACCCGCCCCGCGAACTCGTGGTTCCAGGCGTTCCGGGCGAGGACCGCCCCGGTCGCCGCGTCCTGCTCCGTCACGACGTGCTGGTTCTGGCCGGCCTGGGGCGGCCCCAGGACCCACTCGCTGTAGGCGAAGACGGAGAGGCGCCGCGCGACGCCGCTCTCGTTCGAGAGCGTCAGGAGCGAGAGCTTCACGGGGTCCGCCGGGTCCACGAAGACGTCGAGCGCGTGGCGGATGCCGCTCGCCGCGCGCGCGAAGCTCGTGACCCCCGCCCCGTGGCGGATGACGAACCGGCCGGACGCGCTGTCGCGCGGCAGCGGCCCGGGGGTGGGCGACCACGCCTCGCCGCTGTCGTCGTCGCGGACGAGGACGGCCTCGGAGGTCGGATCGCTGACCGGATCGTTCGCGAACGGCGTGAGGCGGTTCTCGCGGCTGTTCTCGGACCAGGTGAAGGACGCTCCCGAGGCCGTGACGACCGTGCCGAAGGCCGGGCTGGCGATGACGTTCGCCCAGGGCAGCGGCGTCTCCTCGGCTCCCTCGAGGACGATCACGTACTCGCGCCCGCCGTCGGCGAAGCCGCCGATCCCGTTCCAGAGTGCGAGCGGCGGCACCTCGGGCTCCACGGTCGGCGCGAGCGGGCCCGCCCTCGCGAGCTCCGCGGGCGGCGCGAACGCGAGGGTCGCCGGCTCGGGCGAGGCGGGCGCGGTGCGCTCGAGCTGGTGCGCGAGGGAACCCCCACCGGCGCTCAGGACGGCGCGGGCCACGCCGGCGAGGAGGAGGCGCTCGGCCTCGGTCATGCGGTCGCCGCGCAGGAGGTACGCGCCGCCCGGCCGGTGCTTCCAGGTTCGCCAGGGCCCGTCGTCGAGCAGGGCCGCGAGCTGGGCGTTCACCTCGTCGAGGTAGCTGACCGGGTGCTCGTTCAGGATCACCACGTCCGCGCGGAGCCCCTTCAGCCGCCAGTACTCCTGCGCCTGGAGGATCTGCCGGACGAGCGCGAGATCCACGTCCGACACGACGCGCACGAGCAGGACCGGGAGATCGCCGGAGAGCCCGTGGCCCCAGAGCCCCTCCTGGCCGAGCGTGTTGCGGGCGAGGATCTCCGGCCCCGGGCGCAGGGAGGCGTCGGCGTACAGCACGCGCGAGGCGAGGCGCTCGAACAGGAGGGCCTCCTCGCTCGAGATGCCGAGGTGGTGCAGCCTGCTCCGCGCGTGGGCGAACGCGAGCGCGAACGTCCGCGCGGTGGCGGCCGGGTCGTGGTAGCGCTGCGCGAGCGCGAGGGCGGTCTCCCGGCTCGACGCCATCCCGGTGACGAACGCGAGCCTCACGACGCCGCCCGGAGCGAGGCGCACGCGCTGCCGCAGGCTCACGATCGGATCGAGCAGGACGCCGGTCGTGCCGGAGAGCGGGCGGCCGTCGAGCGCCTGCGGATCCTCCGGGCCGCGACCGCGGCCGAGGAAGCGCCCGCGATCGGTCTCCCACTCCACCGGCCCCTGCGTCCGGCCCTCCTGCCCGATGACGTGCACGGCGAAGACCTCGGCGTCGTCAGGGGCGCGCGGCCGGCGCCGGCAGAGCAGCGCGTTGCTCTCCGCGACGTACTCGGACTCGACGAAGAGCTTGCCGAAGGCGGGGTGGGCGAGGTCGTCGGCGTTCGGCGCGAGGACGATCTCGGCGTAGCTCGTGACCTCGAGCTCGCGGGCGCGATCCCCGTGGTTCGTCACCTCGAGCCGGCGCACCTCGACGTCGTCCTCGGGCGAGACCGCCACGTCGAGCCGCGTCTCGATGTCGTCGTCCCTCCGCTGGAACGTCGCCTTCTCGATCGTGAACACGGCCACGTCGTCCTTCGCGTCCCTCGCGATCGGATGATGCGTCGCGGACCACACCCGCCCGCTCCGGACGTCGCGGAGGTACAGGTACTGGCCGCCGGGGTCGCGGGTCGCGTCCTGGCGCCAGCGCGTGACGGCGCGGCCGCGGCAGAAGCTCGTGCCGCCGCCCGCGTTCGTCACGACGGTGGTGTAGTTGCCGTTCGACAGGAACTGAGCGTGCGGGAACAGCGTGTGCGGCGAGCGGAAGCGGCGAGCCGCCGCCGGCGGCACCGGGGCCGCGACGCGCGCCTCCTCGTCCGGGCGCGGCCGGATGAGCGCCGCGTGGCGCGGCACGCGCTCCTGGAGGAGCAGCTCCGTCGCCTGCACGCGGGGGTCCGCGTGGAAGCGCTCCACCATCCGGTTGCCGGCGAGGGCGCCCGCGATGGCCGCGAGCGTCATCCCCTGGTGGTGGGCGAGGTACGTCCGCACGATCGTGCCGCGCGTGCGGGCGGGTCGCGGCGCGTCCGCGCCGGGCTCCTCCGGGTGCCGCGGCGTGTAATCGATGGCGTCGAAGTAGCCATACGCGCCGAGGAGGCCGTCGCGCCCGAGGCGGCGGAGGTTCGCCGCGGCCGCGGTGGGGTGGACGAGCGCGGCGAGCGCGGTCGCGTAGGGCGCGACCACCAGCTCGTCGGCGAGTCCCCGCTTCATGCCGAGCCCCGGGACGCCGAACGCCTTGTACTGGTAGTTGCCGTGGTGATCGACGAGGTCGTAGGCCGACTCGGAGATCCCCCACGGCACCCCGCGCTCGGCCGCGTAGTCCCGCTGCCGCCGCACCGCCAGCCGGCAGGCCTCGTCGAGCAGCGTGTCGGGGTAGCTGCGCATCACGAGCAGCGGCATGAGGTACTCGAACAGCGTCGCGCTCCACGACAGGAGCGCGGGGCTCCCCCGCACGCCCGTGACGGCCCGGCCCAGGTGGAACCAGTGCTTCTCGGGCAGGTCGCCCTTCGCGATCGCGACGAAGCTCGCGAGGCGCGCCTCCGAGGCGAGGAGGTCGTAGTGGGAGGGATCGAGCCGGCCTGGCCCCTCCGCGTCCGCCGCGCGGTAGCCGATCGCGAGCAGGCTCCGCTGCGGGTCGTAGAGGAACCCGAAGCTCATCCCGTCGGCGAACGCGGCGGCGCGCCGCGCCAGGCTCCCGAGCCGCTCGGACGGATCGCTCGGCCCCGCCTCCCGCGGAGGCGGCTCGCGCCCGAGCCGGCGGAGCCCCTCGGACACCGCGATGAGCGCGCCGGCCAGGTTGCCGCTGTCGACGCTCGAGACGTACCGAGGCGGCAGGGGCGCGAGGCTCTCCGTGTCGTACCAGTTGAACAGGTGCCCCTCGAGCCGCTCCAGCCCCTCCATGGTGGTGAGGGTGGAGTCGATCCGCTCGATGAGCTCGCCGGTCGGGATGATGCCGAGATCGTGGGCCGAGAGCGTGGCGAGGAGCCCCATGCCGATGTTGGTGGGCGAGGTCCGATGCGCGGTCCGCGCGGGCGCCTCCTGGAAGTTGTCCGCGGGCAGGAAGTGATCGTCCGGCCCCATGAACGCCTCGAAGTACTTCCACGTCGTGCGCGCGACGCCGAGGAGGAACTGCCGATCCTCCGCGCCGAGCTCGGCGTCCCTGCCCCCGATCGGCTGGGAGAGCCGGTACGCGACGAGCGGGGCGATCGCCCACAGCACGAGGAGCGGCGCCGCCGCGGCGAGCGCGCCCGGGCGCCAAGCGGAGACGAGGACCGCGCCGGCGAGCGCGATCGCGGGGCTCGCCGCCATCGCGACGAGGAACGACCGCGCGCCCTTCCCGCGCTCGAGCCCCGCGCCGCGCGCGGCGCTCGCGGCGGCGGTCTCCCACTCGAGCAGGCGACGCCGCGTGATGGCGAGGCGGACGAGCGTGACGAGGATCGCGTGCACCATGGCGTAGGCCTGGTTCGCGAGGAAGGCGAGCTGCAGCACCACGCGCGCGGCGCCGCCCTGCGCGTCCTCCGCGAGCCCTCGCAGGAAGGCCCCCAGCGGCTGGTGCCGCCTCGGGCCGGCGAGGGCCTCGAGCACGAGCGGGTAGAGCGGGAACGCGAGGGACGCCACGACGGCGGCGGTCCAGAGGGCCGGGCTCCCCGGCAGCACCGTCCAGGCGAGGAGGAGCAGGACGACCGTCGCGGGCGCGAGCTGCGCGCGCCGCAGGTTGTCGAAGATCTTCCAGCGCGAGATGAGGGGCAGGCGGTTCCGAGCGAGCCCCGCGCGCGTCGGGACGAGCGGCAGGAGCCAGCCGAGGATCTGGAAGTCGCCGCGCGTCCAGCGGTGCTGGCGGCGCGCGTGGGCGAGGACGCTCGAGGGGTAGTCGTCGACGACCTCCACGTCGGTCACGAGGCCGGTGCGCGCGTGGATCCCCTCGAAGAGGTCGTGCGAGAGGAGCGTGTTGTCCGGGACGCGCCCGTCCATCGCCGCCGTGAAGGCGTCGACGTCGTACAGCCCCTTGCCCGTGAAGCTGCCCTCGCCGAAGAGGTCCTGGTAGGTGTCCGAGACGGCGGTGGTGTACGGGTCCACGCCGGTGTGCCCGGCGAAGATCCGCGCGAAGCGCGAGCCGGCGGCGCTCGCGGTGGTGACGCTGACGCGCGGCTGCAGGATCCCGTAGCCCTCGGTGACGCGGCCGCAGCTCGCGTCGAACACCGGCCGGTTGAGGGGGTGGGCGATGATGCCGACGAGCTTCTTGGCGCCGTCGCGCGGGAGGCGCGTGTCGGAGTCGAGCGTGATGCAGTAGCGCACGCGCGGGAGGACGCTCAGGTCGCCGACCTGCACGTCGTAGCTCGTGTCGGTCGCGCCGCGCAGGAGCCGGTTCAGCTCCTCGAGCTTGCCGCGCTTCCGCTCCCAGCCCATCCACGCGCCCTCCGCGGGGTTCCACTGGCGCGCGCGGTGGAAGAGGAAGAACCGGTCGGCCCGCCCGTCGCCGAGGCGCACGTTCAGCGCCTCGATCCCGCTCCGGGCCGCGGCGAGGATCTCGACGTCGCCGGGCATGTCGCGCGCCACCGCGTCCGCGAAGTCGCCCAGGATCGCGAAGTGGACGTGGGGATCGAGGTTCCCGAGCGCGAGGACCTCCAGGTGCTCGAGCAGCGCCGCGACCCCGTGGACGTGGGTGAGCAGGGTGGGCACGACCACCAGGGTCCGCGCGTCCTCGGGCACCCCCGCGGAGAGGTCGAGGCGCGGCAGCCGCCTCGGCGGAGCGAAGCGGGCCGCGAGGCGCTGGACGAGCGCGATGGCCACCTCGCTCGCGGGCACGAGGACGAGCAGCGCCACGCCGAGCTGCGCCCATGTCGAGCCGCCTTCGTGGCGGGCGTACGCGGCCGCGGCCCCCACGAGCGCCGCGGTCGCGAGCGCGATCGTCCCGAGGTAGGCCGCCGTGGCGTGAGCGAACACGAGCCGCCGCAGGTTCGTCCCGAGCCCCGGGCGCCAGGCCACGTCGGCCTCGAGCTCGCGGCGCCCCTTGCCGATGAGGTGGTGCCCGACGTGCGCGGCGCGTGCGGCCGGTCCCTCGGTCTCGGCGGCCTCGCGCGCGCTCTCCACCGCGCGCAGGGCGACGCGGACCTGGGCCTCCCCGGTGCGGTCGGCGAGCTCCTCGATCGCCTGCCGGTACCGGTCGCGGGAGAGGAACTCCATCCGCCCGTGCACGCCGGCCGGATCTCGCTGCAGCACCCGCTCGACCAGGCTCACGGCCTCGACGTAGCGGGGCCAGTCGAGGGTGGAGCAGAGCCGCAGGCTCGTGACGACGTTCGCGACCGACACCTGGGCGGCGGCCTCGCGCTGGTGCTCGCCGCGGATCGCCTCCTCCGCGGTCTGCCGGTCGATGGCGAGGTGCGCGTCGAGGCCGCTCCGGACCGCCGAGAGGCGCGGCCCGTACTCGCGCACGCGCTGCAGGAGCTGCACGACGAGCGCGGGGTGGAGCGCGCGCGGCAGCGGCGGAGGGAGGCCCTTCCCCTCGGCGTCGATCCGCGCCACGTACGCGTCGCCTGCCCGACGCGCCGCGCGGGCCGCGAGGGTCTCGTCCGCGAGCCGCCGGAGGTTCTCGACGAGGGCGAGCTTCAGCATGCTCGGCCAGGCCCAGAGCTCTCCGATGGTGAGGGGGGTGACCGTCTGGAAGGCGTCGAGCCAGCGCACGAGCTGGGTACGGTCGAGCCGGCTGTCGCTGTGGCGGATGAGCTCCACGGCGAGCGCGTAGACGCGGGCGTTCCCCGCCTGCTCGCGGGCGGCGAGCTTGGGCAGCTCGCGGTAGTAGCCGCGCGGGAGGTTCTGGCGGACGTCCCGGATCTCGGAGGCGACGAGGTGGAAGTTGTCGAGGAGCCACTCCGCCGCGGCCGTCACGAACTCGCCGCGGTGGACGTCGCCGGCGAGCGTGCGGTACGCCTCGCGCAGCACGCGGACGTTGTCGTCGAACCGCGGGAAGACGCTCCGCGCCGAGCGACGCGACGGGTCCAGCGTGAACCTGGCCGCGAGCGAGCGGGCCCGCTCGTCGAGGCGCTCGACGCTGAGCAGCTCGTCACGGAATGGCTTCTCCGGAGCCGCCGGCGCGCCGCGCGCGCTGCCAAAGAACGACGCCTCGAGCTTCGACCCAACGAACACGCAGCCTCCCTGACGGAAGTCAGCGCGTCATCGGGGCGATGCGTGGGGCTGGCTTACCTTGGATGTAACGCGGCGGCTGCCGCGGCGCTCCCCTCGATGCGCGGGGGGCGCGAGCGAGCAGCCGCCTGCGCGTGAGACGCGGCGTGTCGCGACCGCGAGGGGCTCGTCCCGCTACGTGTGCGTCGGCCCGCCCTTCGTCTCGCTCGCGGCGCCGGGCTTCGCGGCGACTTGCGCCTTGGCCTCGCGCTGCGTCGCGTTCTTCGCGGCCTTGGCGTCGGCCCGGGTCTTCACGTCGGCGGCGGCCTGGGCTCTCGCCTCGGCCTGGGCGGGCGTGTCCACGTGCGGTGAGACGCCCTTCTTCGACAGCTCCTTGAAGCTCATGGTCGCCTCGATCCTGCGCGGGTTCGTGTGGACATGGGGTGTAGTGCGTGAGGGGCCGGCGGGCAGCCGAATCGCCCCGTCACGGCGACGCCTTCGCCGCGACCGGGCCCAGCATCGCCTCCACGCGCGCCTTCAGCGCCGAGCGCTGGATCTCCTCACCGCTCAACCGCTCCCCCTTCTCCTTGCCGCCCTGGAGGAAGACGAGCGTCGGGCTCGCGGTCACGCCGAGCTTCGCCGCGAGCTCTGCGTTCGCCAGCCGCTGGACCTTCAGGAAGCGCACCTTCCCCGCGAACTTCTCCGCCACCGCCGCGAACCTGGGGGCGAGCGCCTCGCAGGCCTTGGACTCCTTGCCGCCGTGGAAGTCGAGCACGACCGGCAGCTCCGTCCCGACCACCTCGGTCTCGTAGTCCTTCTCGGCGATCTCCTTCACGTGCAGCGCCTCGGCCTCCTTTCCGTTCGGATACTCGGTCACGGGGAGCTTCACGTTGAAGCGGTTCTCGGTCCTGCTGCTGAAACGGTTTCCCATTCGACGTCCTTTCGGCGCAGACGGGTCCAGGCCGGGCGCGCAGGCGCCCACGCTCGTCGCGCGTGTTGCGGTGTTGCGGTGAGCCGCGAAGGAGCGGCGGGAGCTCCGGGAGCCTCAGCCCGTCGCGAGCGGCGCGCTCACGACGGTCGCCACGGCTCGCAGGTACGGCAAGCGCCCCGCCCACTCCAGCTCGAAGAAGCCGTGATTGGCGCCCCAGAGCACCCACGGCATCATCTCGCCGTCGTGCACCCACACGATCTTTCGATCGAGCGCGCGCAGGCGGCTACGCTGCTTCGTGCACCACGCCCGGCGCGCCAGCTCGCGCCACCCGGGGATCGCGTTCGTCAGCAGCGCTGAGATGAACGCGGTCGCGGTCATCTACCACTCGTAACACCATTCACCTGTCCGCGCCGCCCTCGGCCCCATGATGCCGCCGGACGGGTGCCGGACAGGCGGACGTCACGCGCTCCTGGACGGCCCGAGATCGTCCATGCCCGGCATCTTCGCGATCTGTGCGCGAGCGGACCTCCAGGCCTGCTGCATGATCCAGGACAGCGAGCGGTCCTGGCGCGTCGCCTCCTCCTGGATCTCCCGGAGCATCTCCTCCGGGAAGTACAGCGACTGCTTTCTCTTCTCCGAGGGCTGGGCCATGCGCACTTGTACGCCCCAGCGTGCGCCGATGGGAAGATGTGCCGAAAAAGCACCGCGAGGAGCTTCACTCGTACACCGCCACCTGCACGAACCCGGTGAGCGCCGACGTTCCGTAGAAGCTCCGCAGCTCGAGCCCGGAGGGCGCCGCGCCGAACGGCAGGTACAGGCTCGCGAGCACCGTGACCTTGTCGCCGAGATCGAGCTTGAGCTGCGGGGCCACGACGCCAGAGCCGTCGTCGGGCGCCAGGAGCGCGGTGAGGGTTCCGGTGACCACCTCGGACAGCTCCGAGGTGGCCACGACCGCGAGCGCGTGCCTCCCCGGGATCTGCGTGTCGCCGCGCAGGAGCCGCTCGCGGAAGGCCGGATCGAGGGCGAGCCGCCCGAGGTCGCGCGCCCGGCGCGCGCCGAAGGTCGCGTAGTGGTACTCGGCGACGACGGTGATGCCCTTCCAGACCGTGAAGTGGTTCGAGGCGCCAGCCACGCCCTTCAGGGCGAGCCGGTCGCTGCCGAGGACGCCCCCGGCCGGCAGCGGGTCGCGCGCGCGGAAGGCGGCCGCCTCGGCGTGGAGCTCGGCGTCGCCGGCGGCCGCCGACAGCACCGCGCCGCCGAAGGCGTCACCCGCGCGCCACCCGCCGACGAGCTCGCCATCCACCTCGCCGCGCCCCATCCGCAGCCGGCCCGCCGCCGCCATGTCCCCCGCCCGCTCCGCGCCGACCCAGAGCGCCTCGAACGAGCTCGTGTCCCCGAGCCGGGCCTCGCCGCGCACGGCGTCGATCCCCCGCCGCCACTCGCGGTCCACCTCCAGGGGCGTGAAGGGGTTGAAGAGGTCCACGGCGCCGAACACGACGCCGCGGCCCCAGCCGACCGCCTGCCGTCCCACCGTCAGCGTGCCGCGCGGATCCTGGAGCTGCACGGCGGCCCGATCGAGCTCGTGTCGCCAGGAGAGCCCGTCGCCCTGGGCGATGGACGCGTCGAGCGGGCGGAGCCGCCAGGACGGCGCGACGTTGCGCGGCAACAGCGCCAGGCCCGCCTCCGCTCCCGTGCCGCCGGAGTCCACGCGGAGGCGCTGCTCCCACGCGCCGAGGATCGTGGCCCACGCGCTCGGGCGCACGCTCCCATCGAGGCGCAACCGCCAGAAGCCCGAGCCGGTGTTCCGATCGGGGAAGAGGAGCGGGTCGTCCGGGTTCCGCTCCACGAGCCCGCTCGCCTTGAGCGAGACGCGGAGATCGTAGGCGCGCGCCGCGCCCTCGGGCTGGGGCGCGGTCGGCGCGGCGCCGGGAAGCTCCGCTCGATGCTCGACGGGCCCGGCGCGAGCGGACGTCGCCCCGAGCGCGCAGAGCGCGGCGACCAGCGCGGCGGCGCTCACGGCCCGAGGTGCCCCGCCGCCTCGGCCTTGCCGACGCCGGGGAGGATCTCGTGGGGCGCCTCGCCGGGCTTCTCCTGGTCGCGCGCCACGCGGCCGTCCACCAGCGTCACCACCCGGACCGCGTGCGCGACGACGCGCGGGTCGTGCGTCGAGAAGACGAAGGTCATGCCGTGCCGATCGCGCAGGTCGCGCATCAGGTGCATGAGGATCTCCGCGTTCTCGCCGTCGAGGTTGGCGGTGGGCTCGTCGGCGAGCACGAGGCGGGGACGCGCGGCGACGGCGCGCGCCACCGCCACCCGCTGCTGCTGGCCGCCGGAGAGCTCGGCGGGGCGGCGGTCGGCGAGCTCGCCCAGCCCGAGCTCGTCGAGCACGGCGCGGGCGCGCTCGCGGCGCTCGCCGCCGACCCCTTGCAGCTCGAGCACGAACTCCACGTTCTCGAGCGCGGTGAGCACCGGCACGAGGTTGTACGCCTGGAACACGAAGCCGAGCTCGCGCAGGCGCAGCTCGGCGCGCGCGGCGCGGGAGAGGTCGGCGATGCGCTTGCCGAACACGAGGAGCTCGCCGCCGGTGGGGACGTCGAGCGCGCCGGCCAGGTTCAGGAAGGTGGTCTTGCCGCTGCCGGACGGGCCGACGAGGGCGAGGAACTCGCCCGTGCGCACCTCGAGGTCCACGCCGCGCAGCGCCGGGACCTCGATCCGACCCTGGCGGAAGATCTTCGTGACGCCGCGCGCGCTCAGGATGACGTCGCTCATTGTGCGACCCTCAGGGCCACGGCGGGATCGGTGCGCGCCGCGAACCAGGCCGGGTAGAGCGAGGCGAGCGCCGTGGCGCCGAGCGCGACCGCCAGCACGTAGGGGACGATCCAGGGGCCGAGATCCCCGTAGATGACGGGCTCGATGAGGATGCCCTGGAACGACCAGGTGGCGCCCATGAGGCGGGAGAGATCGAGCCCGCGGGTGGAGAAGAGCCACAGCACCGGCAGCCCGAGGGCGAGCCCGAGTGCCCCTCCGGCGAGACCGAGCGCGAGCGCCTCGAGGAGCACGAGCCGGACCATGCGCCTTGCGCGCATGCCGAGGGCGGAGAGCACGGCGAACTCGCGGCGGCGCTCCAGCACCGCGGCGAGCTGCGCGCTCGCCACCCCGAGGACCACGATGAGCAGGATGATCCCGTTCACGAAGCGGTTCGTGGCCTTGTCCTGCTCGAGGTGGCCCTTGAACTCGGGCGCGAGGTCCTCGAACGTCAGCACCTCGTCGCCGGGCGCGATCCGCGCGGCGAGCGCCGCCCGCGCTGCCGGCGCCGACCGGTGATCCGAGAGGAGCACGGTCACCTCCCCCGCGCCGCGGAGCCCGGTGAGGCGCTCCAGCTCCCCGAGCGTCACCTGGCAGATGCTCGCGTCGATCTCCTCGCTGCCGGTCCGCACGATCCCGACGATGCGCAGCATCCCGCTCTCGATCCGTCCGCCCTCTCCGACCACGGTCGCGAGCAGGTCGTCGCCGAGCTCGGCCTCCAGGCGGTCGGCGACGGCCTGGCCCACCACCGCCGCGCCGGGCTCGTCGTCGGGCCGCAGCCAGCGCCCGGCGACGACGTTCCGCACGAAGCGGTAGGCCCGTTGCTCGGCCTCTGGATCGACGCCCACCGCCTCGATGGGGACGACGTGCGTGCCCATGGCGAGCAGCACCTGGGCGCGGGCCCGCGGCGCCACCACCGCCACGCCGGGCAGGTCCCGCGCGGCGGCGAGATCGGCCTCGAACCCTGCGAGCCGCAACCGTGGATCGCGCCGCAGCCGCCAGCCGCGAGGGACGACGCGGAGGTGACCGGAGCCGCTGTAGGCCGCCGCCCGCGCGAACAGCCCCTCGCGCCCGCGGTTCATGCTCTCCATGAAGAGCGCGAGCGCCACGCCGATGGCGATGCCGAGCACGGAGAGCGCCGTCCGCCGGACGTTTCGCCCGACGCTCCGCAGCGCGTACTTGCCCGCCACGAGCGCCATCATCCCCTCAGGGCCTTCGAGGGCTGGAGCCGGGCGACGCGCGCCGCGGGCCAGGCGGCGGCGACGAGCGAGGTGAGCCCGACCGCGGCGACCACGCGCAGCACGTCCTCGACCGCGAGCGTCGGGTAGAGCCGGAGCGACCAGCGGAGCCCGCCGAAGGAGAGCTCCTGCGGACCGCCGCCGGTGAGCGCGGCGTAGTCCACCCCGGTCCGGTGCGTCGCCGCGACGAGCGCGACGCCCACGCCCGTGCCCGCGAGCGCCCCGACGAGCCCGAGCATCAGCGCCTCGACCACCACCATCCGCACGATCCGTCCAGGCCGCGCGCCGAGCGCGAGCAGCATCCCGAGCTCGTGCGTGCGCTCGTGGGTGGACATGAGCATGGTGTTCGCCACGCCGGCGGCGGCCGCCACGAGGACCAGCACGAGTACGAACAGCCACGCCACGCCGACGAGCTCGATGAGGCCCACCATCTCCGGCGAGAGGGTGCGCCAGTCGAGCACCTCGAGGCCGCGGAGCGCGGGGAGCGCGGAGAGGTGGGAGGCGAGCTCCCCGGCCCGGGCCGGGTCGCGACCGCGGACGACCAGCTCGTGCGCCTCGTCGCCCATGGCGAAGAGGGTCTGCGCCTCGCCGAGCGCCATGAGAACGCCCTGCCGGTTCACGAAGTCCACCGAGGTGTCCACCAGACCCGCGACGCGGTAGAGGTCGTTCGCGAGCGACCCGTCGGCGCCCTGGCCCACCACGGCGAGCGAGTCGCCGACGCGCAGGCCCATCTGCTCGGCGAGGAGCCGGCCCACCAGCACGGAGCGGCCTGCCGGCAGCGCGGGGGCGCCGGCGAGGAGCCCCATGGGGTGGGTCTCGGCGGCGGGGTCCACCCCCACGACGACGACCGCGAACCCCTCCTCGCCGACCGCCGCGAGCGCGGGGGCGTAGACGCGCGCGGTCGCGTCGGTGACCTCCGGATCGCGGCGCAGCGCGGAGAGCGTCGCCGTGACGTCGCGCAGCGTGCGGTCCATCGACCGGTCCTTGCGCCACTCCGGCGCGTGCACCTGGACGTGGCCGAGCATGGGCCCGGTGACGGTCTCCGTCATCCAGTCACCGTAGGCGCGCAGCACGCTGTCGTAGGCGAGCACGAGCACCACGGACAGGCCGATGGCGGTCACGGCCAGCGTGGTCCGGCGGCGGTTCCGCCACAGGTTCCTCCAGGCGAGGCGCAGCGTGCTGCCGGTCACGATCGCCTCCTCAGCGGCTCCGCTCCAGGTTCGCGAGGCTGAAGGTGTCCGCGGGCACCTCGGCGTCGAAGCGGACCTCCAGGTAGCGCATCTCGGTGCGCTTTCCCTCCGTCCCCTCGGGCACGAGCGCCATGTGGCTCGGGATGCGGCGCCCGCCCATCGTGCGCACCTCGTCGAAGCGCATCGTGCGGGCGAGGCGGCCCTTGCGGTCGAAGTGCCGCTCCTCGATGGGCAGGTCGTCGTCGCCCACGAGCAGCTCGATGCGCGCCCACCGGCCGACCACGCCCGGCTTCGCCGTGAGCCCGATCCACCAGCCCGGCGGAGCCTCGCTCCGCCGCTCCACCTTCGCCTGGAAGTCCTTGCGGAGCGACGACTCCTTCACGAGGTCGTCGTTCGTGAAGTCGGTGCCCATCCAGGACCCGAGCATCATCGAGGGCGGCACGCGGATGGTGCGGGCGATGCGGGGCAGCCAGTTCCAGAGGTTGTCGCCGTCGCGCAGCGTGGCCGTCCCCGCCTCGCGGGGTGGCGCCTCCACCACGACGAGCACCTGCTCCTCGCCGCGCGTCCACGCCGCGAGCCGCATCGTCCGCGTGGTGCGCGGCGACACCACCGTGATCTCGAGCCGGGCGACGCTGCCCTTCGAGCGGTACAGATCGTCGATGCGCGCGAGGAGCGCATCGACGTCCGGTGCGCGTGGGGTGGCGGCGGCGGCCGCCCCGGCGAGGAGCACCCCCGCGGCGAGCGCCAGGCTCCGGAGCCGCTTCTCGGCGCGATCCCGCCAGACCGGTCCCACGGCTCTCCCTTCGAGCGGATGCTACTTCCGCTGGAAGGGGCGAGCGCAGAACGGCCCATGGTGGTTGTGGCGAGAAGTCCTCGAGCGGGCGGAGCACGCGCACGCCGCGCACCGCGCACCGCGCGCGGTTCCCCGGCTCGTGCTTCGACGAGCTCAGGACGAGCGGATCGAAGACCGCTCGCCCTGAGCCTGACGAGAGGGCCCTCGTCCCCGGAAGGAGCGGCCCGTCCTGCCGGGCCGCTGACGGTCGTTGACCGCCTGTCGGCCGGGGTCTCTACTCCGAGGAGGAGAGCGGCATGGAGGGCACGGGCCAGACCGGGCGCTTGCTCGTCGCGGCGCTCGCGCTCGCCGCCTGCGCGAAGGGCGCTCCCGAGCCGCTCCGCGCCCACGGGACGGTCGAGGCGCGCGAGGTGCGGGTCGCCTCGCGGGCGAGTGGCAGGGTGGCGAACGTCCTCGTGGACGAGGGTGACCACGTCCGGGCGGGCGCGCCGCTGGTCGAGCTGGACCTGTCGGAGCTGGAGGCGCAGCGCGCGGAGGCGCAGGCCGCCGCCCGCGGCGCGGCGGCCCGGGAGCGCGCGCTGCTGTCGGGGCAGCCGCAGGACGTCG
>NZ_JALCYY010000002.1 GCF_022690685.1 Anaeromyxobacter terrae
GGCGCGTCTGCCTGTCTACCGTGACGCTCCTCGGCCAGGTTTTCACCGAGGAGAACGTGGACGACCTCCTCGGCCGCGCCGCGTACCGGACCCGCGCCGAGGTCGAGCACCTCGTCGCCTCCATCCAGGCGCGCGCCGCACCGCGCGCGGGGATCCGCGAGCTCCCGGAGCGCGAGCCCGCCCAGGCGAGGGCGCTGCCGCTCACGGCGCCGGACACTGGCGGGGAGCGCGCCGAGCCGTCGGACGGAGCACCCGCAGCGCCGGTGCCCGCGAGCCCGACAGACGGCGCGTCCCCGACAACCCGCGAAGTCCGGAACGAGAGACCGCGCCGGTCAGAGACCGTGGCGGCCACCGAGAGCCACTGGTCGCTCCGCGTCACCCTCGACCGCGCCTGCAAGGAGGACCTCGAGACGCTCCGGTGTCTTCTCTCGCACAAGATACCGGACGGCGACCTGGCGGCGGTGCTCGGCGAGGCGATCCGCTGCGCCATCGACAAGCACGGCAAGCGCAAGGGCGCGGTCGCGCCGGAGCGAAAGACGAAGCGCCCGGACCCGACCGCGGCGACGTCCCCGACGGCGACCTCCACGATCCCAGCGATAGTGCGCCGCGCGGTGTGGAAGCGCGACGGCGGGCGCTGCGCCTGGGTCGGTCCGGACGGGTGCCGTTGCAGCAGCCGCTGGAAGCTCGAGCTCGACCACATCCAACCCGCCGCGCTCGGCGGCGCCTCGACGATCGACAATCTACGGCTCGTCTGCCGAGCTCATAACCTGCTTCACGCCGAGAGGACCTTCGGACGCGAGCACATGGAGCGCTTCCGCCGCAACCCGGCAGACGGGCCGACGCCACAGGAGCGCGCCGGCGGGGCGCCCCCGCATCCCATCCAGCACCTGGGAGTGTGGGCGCCGTGGTTGGGCAGCCTCTGATGAGTGCCTGTAAGGCACATCGAGCAGCGCAGAGGCGAGTTCTGCCCGCCGCAGGCAGCCAGCGTGAGCCGCAGCAGGGATCAGCCCGGGCGGGCAGCGCCTTTCAGGAGCGCTCCCGCTCCGGCGCTCGCGCGGCCCGCCGCTCCGGCTTCCCCAGCGGGCCGGTGAGCGGCGGCCGGACCTCGAGGAGCGCGCCGCTCCGCGGTCGCCGCCCCCTCGGCGCCGGGGCCCGCGCCGAGACGCGGCGCAGGAACGCGACGAGGGCGCGCTCGGCCTCGTGGAGCCCACCGCCCCTCGCGAGGCCGAGGACGTCCCCCGGCGCGAGGCAGCGCGAGACGACCTCCCCGCGCGCGAAGCCGTCGAGGACCGCCGGGCTGATGTACGAGCCGCGCGCCACCGCGGGCGTGTTCCCGAGCCGCTGCGCGACCGCCTTCACCGCCGCCTGGGCCATCCGCTTGCGGCTCGTGCGCCCGGGCACGAGCTGGCGCGCACCCTCCGCGAGCGCGCTCGCGCAGAGCAGCGTCCCGGCCCAGGTCCGGAAGTCCTTCGCCGTGAAGGGGCCGCCCGCGGCCTCGCGGAGGTAGGCGTTGAGGTGGCGGCGGCGGACGTCCACGATCTCCCCGCCCTCGACGAACTTGAAGACGTCGCGGCCAGGCACGGCGAGGAGCGCGCGGACGAGGCGAGCGATCCGCCGGTCGTGGACCTCGCGAACCTGCCGCTGGCCCGACTTGCCGCGGTAGTCGAACACGACCCGGTCGCCCTGCACGCGCACGTGCCCGGGCCGCACGGTCGCGAGCCCGAAGCTCCGGTTCTCGCGCGCGTACGCCTCGCTGCCGGGACGCATCCAGGTCGCCTCGAGGATCCGCGTCATGCCGGCGAGCACGCGCTCGCGGCCGAGCCCGCGCCGCCGGAAGTCCCGCTCCACCCGCGCGCGCACCTTCGGCAGCGCCTGCGCGAAGCGGAGCAGGCGGCGGTACTTCGCGGCCGCCTGCCGGCGGACGAAGTCGGGGTGGTAGCGGTACTGCCAGCGGCCGGCCTTGTCCCGGCCGACGGCCTGGAGCTTCGCGCCGGGAGCCGGGCTCACGTGCACGTCGGTCCACGCGGGGGGCAGCCCTAGCGCCCGGATGCGCTCCACGTCCCCCGCCCCGGCGGGCCGCCCGTTCGCCTGCACGTAGCGAAAACCCTTCCGCGGCGTGCCGACGCGCCGGAGACCTTCGCGCTGGAGCCGATCGATCGCCCTCACCGGATCACCCGTAGGCACTGCGGGGACGGGGCGCCAGCGGAGGGGTGTCCGCGCGGGTCGATGGCGGGTCGATGGCGGGGGGAGGTCGGGTTGGAGGTCGAGGTCGAGGTCGAGGTCGAGGTCGGGGTCGAGGTCGGGGTCGAGGTCGGGGTCGAGGTCGGGGTCGACGTCGGGGTCGAGGTCGAGGTCGAGGTCGGGGTCGGGGTCGGGGTCGGGGTCGGGGTCGGGGTCGTCGGGGTCGAGGTCGAGGTCGGGGTCACGCCTCACGCCTCCGCGGCCCTCACCTCTCCCTCCCCTCCCTCCACCCGCGGTGCAGGCACCCCCAGCGACGCGGCGATGGCGCGCAGCACCTCGCCCTCCTCCGGGATCACCCGTCCGTCCGCCCCGGCGCACGCCTCGCACGCCGCGAGCACCCGCTCCTTCACCCGCGGGGCCGCCGCGTCGATCGCAGTGAGCGCCGCCTCGAGCCGCGCGGCGCCGACGCGGCCTCGCGGGAGGATCCGCCACGGACCGCTCGCCCCGAGCGCCGAGACGCCGGCGTCGAGGGCCGCCTGCGCGGACGGTCCTTCCGAGGAGCCGAGCCAGGCGAGGAGCGACAGGACCTCGAGGCACTCCACCTGCACGTCCTCGACGCTCCGTGCGCGCCCGCCGGATCGCGGCGCGCGCGGCACCACGCGGCGCGCAACGATCCGCTGGACGGCCCACTCGAACACGCTCGTGCGCCCATCCGCGGCGGCGAGCGCCCGGAGATCCCGGACGAGCGCCTCGCCGTCCGCCGGGGCGAGCCGCGTGAGCGCGGGCGCCGCGAGATCGAGGAGCGCCATGCGGCCCGCGCGATCCACTCCGGAGATCGCGGCGCCGAGCCGGCCCACCTCCGCCCGCAGCGCGGCCTCCTGGACCGAGGCGAGCTGGCCCGCCCGGGCGGTGTCGTCGCGGTCGACGAGGAGCGCGCGCGCAAGCGCGCCAGCGCTGGCGGGGGCCTGCGCCGCGACGGCGAGGGCGGGCGGGATCCCGGCGAGCAAGGCACGGGCGCGCACGACCTGCGGCGCGAGCGTCACCCCCGCCGTCGAGGGGGCGAACGCGGCCGCGAGGCGCTCCTCTTCGGCCGGCGGGACGGGCGGGAGCGCGGCGAGGAGTCGCGCCGCGAGGTGCGGCGCGATCCGCCGGATCCGCTCCTCGATGGGCGGGTGCGTCGCGAGGAGCCGGGAGGCGAGGCCGTCGGCGAAGAAGAGGTGGGCCGCCTCGGGCGCGGCCGGGCTGTGCAGCACCGATCCCTGGCGGGCGATCTTCGCGAGCGCGCCGGCGAGGCCGTCGGGGTTCCGCGTGAACTGCACCGCCTCCGCGTCGGCGAGGTGCTCGCGGGTCCGCGAGACGGCGAGCCGGATGAGGAGCCCGAAGAACGCCCCGACCGATCCCGCGGCCCATACGGCCACGCCGAGGAGCCCGAGGCCCACGACCGACCGGCGCGCGCGCAGGCGCACCCGCCCGTCGTCGCGCCCGAACCCGATGCGCACGAGGAAGCGCCCGGCGAGCGCGAGCCAGGTGAGCCCTCCGACGAGCGCCATGAGCTGGAGGTTCAGGCGCGTGTCGGAGTTCACGACGTGCGAGAGCTCGTGGGCGACGACGCCCTGCAGCTCGTCGCGCGTGAGCGCCTCGATCGCGCCGCGGGTGACGGCGACGACGGCGCGGTCGGGCGCGAACCCGGCCGCGAAGGCGTTGATCCCCTCCTCGCGCGCGAGGACGTACACCGTGGGTACGGGCACCCCCGCCGCGATCGCCATCTCCTCGACCACGTTCAGGAGCTGGCGCTCCGCGGGATCGGCCGTCCCGGCGTCGACGCGCGTACCGCCGAGGAGCTCCGCCACCGAGGCCCCGCCGCCGCTCGCGAGCCGGACGCCGTGGACGAGCGCCCCGCCCGCGGTGACGAGCGAGACGATCCCGGCGACGCCGAGGAGATCGCGCGTGCGGTCGGCCCCTGCGCGGACGAGCCCGAGCCCGAGCCCGGGGTGCAGGCCCAGCGCCAGCGTCGCGAGGCCGTACACGACCGCGATCGTGCCCACCCACGCGAGCGCGAACAGCAGCGCGAGCACCGCCGTCCGCCGCCGCGCCGCCGCCTGGGCGGCGAAGAAGTCGAGCGTCGCCCGGGACACGCGAGCCGAGCTACAGCGCGACGCGCACCGGCTCGCGCGCCTGCGGGCTCGAGAGCTCGAGCGGCCTCGCCTCGGGGAAGCCGCCCGCGACGACGGTGCCCGGGAACGTCTCCCGCGCGTTGTTGTAGTCCATCACCGCGTCGTTGTAGGCCTGCCGCGCGAACGCGACGCGGTTCTCGGTCGAGGTGAGCTCCTCGACGAGGCGCCCGACCGACTCGCTCGCCTTGAGGTCCGGGTACGCCTCGGCGACGGCGAGGAGCCGGGACAGCGGCCCGGCGAGGGCGCCCTCCGCCTGCGCGAGCCGCTCCATGGAGGCGCCGTCGCCGGGGTGCGCGGCGGCGGCGCGCGCGGCGACGACCGCCTGGTTGCGCGCCGCGACCACCGCCTCGAGCGTCCCCCGCTCGTGCGCCAGGTAGGCCCGCGTCGCCTCGACGAGGTTCGGGATGAGGTCGTATCGCCGCTGGAGCTGCACGTCGATCTGGCCGAATGCGTTCCGGAACGCGTTGCGCCGCGTGACGAGGCCGTTGTGCAGCATCACCCAGGCGACGGCGACCGCGGCGACGAGCGCGACGAGGACGAGTGCGGCCATGTTCCCTCCTCCGCGCGACGCGGGCGCGGTGACGGCCAGCATGGCACGAACGGGGAGGCCGCGCACGGAGCCGCGCGTCCCGTGTAACGGGGAGGCATGATGTCGGCGCCGCTCTCCGGAGGTCGCAGCCATGCCCACCGCCTTCGTCGCAGGTGCCACCGGCTACACGGGCCGTGAGGTCGTCCGCGCGCTCCGCGCGGCGGGCGTCCGGACCGTCGCGCACGTGCGGCCCGACTCGGTTCACGCCGGCGAGTGGCGCGCGCGCTTCGAGGCGCTCGGCGCGGAGGTGGACCTGACGCCCTGGGACGGACCGGCGATGGCGGCCGCCCTCGCCCGCGTGCGGCCGACGATCGTCTTCGCGCTCCTCGGGACCACGCGGCGCCGCGCGCGCGCCGCGGCGAGCCACGGCGCCTCGGAGAGCTACGCCTCCGTCGACTACGGGCTCACCCGGCTCCTCCTCGAGGCGGCGGTGACGAGCGGGGCCCGGCCGCGCTTCGTGTACCTCTCCGCCGCGGGCGTCCACGAGGGCACCCGCAACGCGTACCTCGCCGCGCGCGCCCGGCTCGAGCGCGACCTGCGCGCGAGCGGCCTGCCCTTCGTCGTCGCGCGGCCGCCGCTCGTGACCGGGCCGGACCGCGAGGAGCCGCGCCCGCTCGAGCGCGCCGCGGCGCTCGTCTCCGACGCCGCGCTCTCCGTCGCCGCCCTGCTCGGCGCGCGCCGGCTCGCCGCGCGCTGGCGATCGATCACCGGTGCCGCGCTCGCCGCCGCGCTCGTGCGCCTCGCGCTCGACCCAGGCGCCGAGGGGCGCGTCGTGGAGGGCGACGGGCTGCGCTGAACGCGCGAGCCTTCCCTCCGCCTTCGTACCGCTGGGGCCTCGCGCGACCGGACGAGCCCGGAGCGGGCGCGACGCACGGTCGCACGAGAGCCCGAGTCCACGTCGCGCCGCCCGCCCGGGGAGCGGCGAACGATTTGCGTTACGTGAAGAATCTGCATCATCTCGAAACAATCTGCGCGCGCGAACGCAATATCGTGCGTGCCCAATGAGGCGTGGCGAAACAACTGCGCCGCAAGTGATCCCGCCTCGGGAGCGCGCGCCTCGGGGTCGCACCCTGCGCGCCAATGCCCGCGCCGTCATTCGCGCAGATGGTGCACCTCACCGGTCGATATGCACCCCGCTCGACAGGTGACACGCGCGCTGCCCCCGTGCTCTTTTCGCCACGCCTGCGGCACCGGAAAACATTGCGAGCCCGCGACGGCTCCGGCCGAGCCGCCCCCTAGGAGATCAAACATGTCACGACGCGGATGGATCGTCGTCCTCGCCGGAACCGGCCTCAACCTCGCCCTGGGCATCCTCTACGCCTGGAGCGTCTTCTCGAAGCAGCTCGTCGAGTCCGTCGAGCGCGGCGGGTTCGGCTGGACGAAGACCGCCGCCACGCTCCCCTACACCGTCGCGATCGCCTGCTTCGCCCTGATGATGGTGCCGGCCGGCCGCCTGCAGGATCGGCTCGGGCCCCGCGTCGTCGCGTCGGCGGGCGGCGTGCTCACCGGGCTCGGCCTCATCGTCGCGAGCTTCGCCAGCTCCGGATCCACCTGGCCGGCGCTGCTCGGCTTCGGCCTCCTCGGCGGGACGGGCTTCGGCCTCGGCTACTCGGCGACGACGCCGGCCGCGGTGAAGTGGTTCCCGCCCGCGAAGAAGGGGCTCATCACCGGCATCGTGGTGGGCGGCTTCGGCCTCGCGCCGGTCTACATCGCGCCGCTCTCGAAGCACCTCATCGCCGCCTACGGCGTCGCCGGCGCGTTCCGCATCCTCGGGATCGCGTTCCTCGTGACGGCGACCGGCTTCGCGCAGCTCGTCGCGAACCCGCCCACGCCCCTCACGCCCGCGAAGGCGGCCGCGAAGGCCGGCGCGGGCCCCGACCGCACCTGGCAGGAGATGGTGCGGACGCCCACGTTCTGGTCGCTGTGGGTCCAGTACGCCTGCGCCGCGACCGCCGGCCTCATGATCATCGGCCACATGGCGAAGATCGTCGCGGTGCAGTCGCAGAACTCGATCCAGGTCGGGTTCGTGTTCGTCGCGCTGCTCGCCATCTTCAACGCGAGCGGCCGCATCGTGGCGGGGATCATCTCCGACTACATCGGCCGCGTGGTCACCATCGGCCTCGTCTGCGTCCTGCAGGCCGTGGCGATGATGTTCTTCGCGAGCTTCTCGACGATCGCGACGTTCATCGTCGGCTCGGCGGTGGTCGGGTTCAGCTACGGCGCGTGCCTCTCGCTCTTCCCGGCCACCGCGGCGGACAACTGGGGCACGAAGAACCTGGGCCTCAACTACGGCATCCTCTTCACGGCGTGGGGCGTGGGCGGCGTGCTCGGCCCGACGCTCGCCGGGAAGATCGCCGACCGGACCGGCTCGTACGCCAGCGCCTACGGCATGGCCGCGGTGCTGCTCCTCGTGGCGGTGGTGCTCGCGATGCTCAGCTACGTGAGCATCTCGGTGAGCATCCCGGAGAAGGAGGTCCGCATCCGGATCGGCCGCCGCGCGGCGAAGCGCGAGGAGACCCCCGCCGTCTTCCCGCCGCAGGCGCGGGCGATCGCCGGCGCGGACGCCCGTTCCATCTGATCCACGAGCCGCTCGCGCTCGAGCGGCCTCGAGGGAGCTCTGGCCGCTCGCCCGCCCCGGGCGAGCGGCTCTTCTTTTTTCCGGATCAGGCCGCCCGCACGACCACGCCGCTCGCGGTCTCCGCGAGCCGCAGCTCGGGGTGGAGCCGCTCCGCCGTGCGGAGCGCCCACTCGCGGTCGAAGAGCACGACGGGCCGATCGCGCACGTCGAGCACGAGGAGGCCCTCCACGCCGCTCGGGAAGTCGTCGACGTCGATGGCCTTGCCGTCGGCCCGGCTCACCCAGCGCGCGAGCTGGTAGGGCACCGCCTCGACGCGGACCTCGACCCCGTACTCCGCCTCGAGCCGGTACTTCACCACCTCGAACTGGAGCTGCCCGAGGGCGCCGAGCACGAGATCGCCCGCGCGGCCCGCCGGCGGCCGGTAGAGCTGGACCGTCCCCTCCTGCGCGAGCTGCTCGATCCCGCGCGCAAACTGCTTTCGGCGGAGCGGGTCCACGAGCGCGAGGCGCCGGAAGTGCTCGGGCGCGAAGCTCGGGATGCCCTCGAAGAGGAAGCGCGACCCGCCGGTGAGCGTGTCGCCGATCTCGAGCGCGCCGGTGTCGTGGATGCCGACGACGTCGCCCGGGTAGGACTCGTCGACGATGGTCCGGTCGCGCGCCATGAACTGCGTCGGCGTCGCGAGCCGCACCTCCTTGCCGGTGCGGACGTTGTGGACCTTCATGCCGCGCGTGAGCCTGCCGGAGCAGATGCGCAGGAAGGCGACGCGATCGCGGTGCGCCTTGTCCATGTTCGCCTGGATCTTGAAGACGAACCCGCTGAACTCCTCCTGCGCCGGCGCGACGGGTCCCTGGTCGGACTCGCGGGGGCGCGGCGGCGGCATGAGCTCGATGAAGGTGTCGAGGAACGCCTCGAGGCCGAAGTTGTTGACCGCGCTCCCGAAGAACATCGGCGAGAGCTCGCCCGCCTCGAAGCGCGCGCGGTCGAAGTCGTCGCCCGCCGCCTCGAGCAGCTCCGCGTCCTCCCGGAGCCGAGCGTAGCCCGCGTCGTCGAGCGCGTCGCGGACGGCGGGATCGTCGATGCCGCTGACCTCGACGGGCGGCCGCTCCGCCCCCACGCCCGAGGAGGACCCGGAGTGCGCCGGGTCGAAGAGGTACACCCGCCGCGCGACGCGGTGGTACACGCCCGCGAACGTGCCGCCGCGGAACACCGGCCAGGTGATGGGGTACACGCCGATGCCGAGCACGCTCTCGACCTCGCCGATGAGCTCGAACGGCTCGCGCCCGGGCCGATCCATCTTGTTCACGAAGGTGAAGATGGGGATGGCGCGCTGGCGGCAGACCCGGAACAGCTTGCGCGTCTGCGCCTCGACGCCCTTCGCCGAGTCGAGGAGCATCACCGCGCCGTCGACCGCGTGGAGGGTGCGGTAGGTGTCCTCGCTGAAGTCGGCGTGGCCGGGGGTGTCGAGCAGGTTCATCTGCATCCCGCGATATGGGAACTGCAGGACGCTCGTGGTGATGGAGATGCCGCGCTCGCGCTCCATCTCCATCCAGTCGCTCACCGCGTTGGCGCGGCCGCGCTTCGCCTTCACCGCCCCCGCGAGCTGGATGACGCCGCCGTAGAGGAGGAGCTTCTCGGTGAGCGTCGTCTTGCCCGCGTCGGGGTGGGAGATGATCGCGAACGTGCGCCGGCGGGCGGTCTCGTGCTGGACGGTCATGGTCGGGGGCGCGCGACCGGGCGGCCAGCGCGCCGGCGGGTCGTAACAGCCCGCGCCGCGCCCCGTCAAGGAGAGCGCTGCGCCGGCGGGCCGGCGGGCGCCGGCCCGGCCTGCCTCCCGACGAGCGGGAGCTCGGGGGGTGCGCCGCGGGCGGCCTCAGGGGGCCGCGAGCTCCTGCGCCGCGTCGTCGTAGACGAAGAGGCGACCGTAGCGCGCCCACGAGACGAACCGCTCGAACACCGCCTCGAAGTCCTCGCGCGGCGCGGCGATGGCGATGAGCTCGAGCACGAAGTCCCGCTCCACCCGGCCGGCGGGGCTCCGGGCGATCGCCTCCTGCACCTGCCGGAAGAGCCCGAGGCCGAGGAGCCGCTCTCGCCAGATCGCGCGCCGCTCCATGTCGGGCGCCCGGACGAAGCGCTGGCCGAGCGGCGCGAGCACCACCGCCCGGCGGGGCGTGTCGACCAGATCGAGGAGCTCGGCGGCGTTGACCGCGTTGATGGTCCGGTCGAACCGGCTGTCGGTCTCGGCGGCGATGCGGAACACGTCCTCCCGGCCGCCGCGCGCGTCCAGGTACTCGACGAGGCCGACCACCTCGCCCGCGCTCGCGTCCGGGAGAGCCTCGACCGGCGCCCCCGCGGCGGGCACGTCGGGCATCTCCATCCCGGTGATGACGTCGTGCAGCCGGTCGACGAGCTGCGTGAGCCCCGGCGAGCGGTAGTCCCGCGGGCGCGGGAGCGGGTCATCGATCACCGCGCGGACCCGGCCCGGGTTCGCGTCGAACACGACGATCCGATCGGCCATGTACACGACCTCGGGGATGTCGTGGCTCACGAGCACGACCGCGCTCGGATGCCGGTCCGCTGCCGCCCAGATGTCGAGGATCTCGGCGCGGAGCGCCTCGGCCGTGAGCGCGTCCACCTGGCTGAACGGCTCGTCCATGAACAGCAGCTCCGGCTCGAGCGAGAGCGCGCGGGCGGTGCCGACCCGCTGCTTCATCCCGCCGGAGAGCTCGCGCGGGTAGGCGTCCGCCACCTCCGCGAGGCCGACGAGCCGCAGCACGCGCTCGGTCCGTGCAGGGATCTCGGCAGGCGACGTCCCGGCGGCGCGGAGCACCTCCGTGACGTTCCGCGCCACGGTCATCCAGGGGAAGAGCGCCGCGCCCTGGAACATGAACCCCACCGCCGGGTTCACCCCGCGGAGCGGCGCGCCGCGGAAGCGCACCTCCCCTCGCGTGGGCGCGAGGAGCCCGGCGAGGACCCGCAGGAGAGTCGACTTCCCGCAGCCCGAGGGGCCGATGAGCGCGAGCACCTCGCCCGCGCGCACCTCGAGGTCCACGTCCTCGAGCACACGGCGCGCCGGCCCGTGCGGCTGCGGGAACTCGACGACGACCTTCCTGAGCTCGCAAAGGGGTCCGTTGGTGGCCATGCCCTCCCCTACCTCTGGACCGAGAAGCGCTCCTCGGCGATCCGCCCGAGCGGGCGCCACACGAGGCGGTTGAACACGACGACGGTGACCGCCATCACCGTCACCGCGGCGGCGAGGTCGGCGAGCCGCGCCTCCGCGGCGGCCCGGCTGATCGCAGCGCCGATCCCGGGCGCGACGAGGGTGTCCTTCCCGATCGCGACGTACTCCGAGACGATGCTCGCGTTCCAGGCGCCGCCCGCGGCGGTGACCCAGCCGGTGACGAGGTACGGGAACACCGCCGGCAGGTAGAGCGCGCGGAACCGCTGCCAGCGCCCGAGCCGGTAGGCGCGCGAGGCCTCCTCGAGATCGGCGGGCACGGCGCTCGCGCCGGCGATCACGTTGAAGAGCACGTACCACTGGGTGGCGAGCGTCATGAGGAGGACGCTGCCGGCGCCGAGGCCGACGCCCGCGGCGCGGAGCCCCAGGACCACCGCCGGGAAGAGCATCGGCGCCGGGAACGAGGCGACGACCTGGACCGCCGGCTGGAGCACGCGCGCGAGCCGCGGCGAGCGGCCGATCGCGACGCCGGCCGGCACGGCCCAGAGCGTCGCGAGCGCGACCGAGGCGAGCACGCGGCCGAGCGTGATCGCCGTCTCGCGGCCGACCCCGACCCACGCGGACACGCTCTCCGCCCGCAGGAGGTGGACGAGCCGCAGCCCGCCCGCCCCGAGCACGCCGAGCAGGAGGAGGAACGCCGCCGGCGAGGCGACCGACAGCGCCGCCGCGACCGCGCGCGGCGCGGGCCGGGGCGGTCGCGGTGGCCGTCGCCGGCCGCGGAGCGCGGCGCCGAGCCGCGAGCGGCGCAGGAGATCGTAGACCCAGGAGCGCGCCGGCAGGGCGCCGCCGCCCTCGTCCAGGCGGAACCGCTCCGACCACGCGACGAGCGGCCGCCACACGAGCTGGTCGAGCAGGACGACGAGGAGCGCCATGGCGACGACGCTCGCGACCATGGCGCCGCCGTCCCCGCGCTGGACGGCGACGCTCATGTACGCGCCGATCCCGGGGAGGCGGAAGTCCCGGTCGCCGAGCACGAAGGCCTCGCTCACCATGAGGAAGAACCAGCCGCCCGCCATGCTCATCATGCTGTTCCAGACGAGCCCGATCGCGGCCGCCGGCAGCTCGACCGCGCGGAAGCGCTGCCAGGCCGAGAAGCGTCCCCAGGTGGCGACCTCCGAGAGCTCCTTCGGCACGCTCCCCACCGAGCGGTAGAAGCTGAACGTCATGTTCCAGGCCTGCCCGGTGAAGATCATGAGGATCGCCGCGAGCTCGAGGCCCACGCTCGAGCGGGGGAACGCGGCGACGAGCGCGAGGACGAGCCCGGGCATGAACCCGAGGACCGGGATGCTCTGGAGCACGTCGAGGAGCGGGACGAGGACGCGCTCCGCGCGGCGATCCTTCGCGGCCCAGTAGCCATAGCCGATCGAGAAGGCGAGCGAGAGCGCGTAGGCCGCGACGCCGCGGAGGAGGGAGTAGAGCGCGTAGCGCGGGAGCGCAGCGACGGAGAGATCGATCTCGACGGCGGCGCGGAGCCCGCCGCCGGACCGGTGGCCGAGCCGCACGAGCCCGATCGCCGCGGCGGCGACGGCGAGGAGGAGCGCCGCGTCCACGACGCTCGGCCGGCGCGATCGGTCGAGGAGCGCGCTCGCCGCGCCGAACACCCGGTTCACCCGCTCCCGCATCCTCATCCTGCGCGCCGTTCACGGCCGCGCCTCGCGGCCATCAAGGCACGAGACGGTGCGTGCGTCCCCGCCCCTGCCGGGAGGTGGCACCGCACGGGTCCGCGCGGCATCTCGTCCGCCGTGCCCACGCCCGCCACGCCCGAAGCGCTCGACCGCATCTACGCCGACATGGTCGCGTTCACGCGCGCCACCCAGGACGCCCTGTGCCGCGAGCTCGAGCAGGTCGACGGCGCGGCGCGCTTCCGGGAGGACGCGTGGGAGCGGCCGGGCGGCGGCGGCGGGATCTCCCGCGTGCTCCAGGACGGGGCCGTGTTCGAGAAGGCGGGGGTGAGCTTCTCGGACGTGCACGGAGCGCTCTCCCCCGACTTCGCTCGCAGGGTGGGCGGCGAAGGCGTCGCGTTCGCCGCGACCGGGCTGTCGGTCGTGATCCACCCGCAGAGCCCGATGGTGCCGACCGCGCACATGAACGTCCGGATGATCCGGCGGGGGGAGGCAGGCTGGTTCGGCGGCGGGGCGGACCTCACGCCCTACTACCTGTTCGACGAGGACTGCGTCCATTTCCACCGCCTGATGCGCGAGGCCTGCGAGCGGCACGCGCCGGGGAGCCACGCGCGGCACAAGCGCGCCGCGGACGCCTACTTCCACCTGCGCCACCGCGGCGAGCACCGCGGCGTGGGCGGGATCTTCTTCGAGGACACGGGGGGCCCGCTCGAGCGGGACCTCGGGTTCGCGAAGGACGTCGCGTCCGCCTTCGTCGCGGCCTACCTGCCCATCGTCGACCGGCGCCGCGCCGAGCCGTACGGCGAGGACGAGCGGCGCTGGCAGGAGATCCGCCGCGGACGCTACGTGGAGTTCAACCTCGTGCTCGACCGCGGGACGGTGTTCGGGCTCGAGACCGGCGGGCGCACCGAGTCGATCCTCATGTCGCTGCCGCCCCGGGTTCGCTGGGTGTACGGCCACGAGCCCGCGCCGGGCAGCCGCGAGGCGGCCCTCCTCGAGGTGCTCCGGACGCCGCGCGACTGGGTGTGATCGGAGGGCGCGCGCGGGACGCGCGACGCTGTGTGCGGCGGTGCGCTGCGGTGGTCGCGCCGCGCCCCCGATATCCCGCCGCGCCGCGCCGGCGCGCGCGCCACGCCTTTCGCGGACTTGCCCGGCGACGCGGCTTCCCCGTAGCGTGGGCTCGCCCGGCCGCCCGGCCGGTGCCGCTCGCCGGAGAATCCCGCATGACGCGCCGCTCGCTGCCCCTCCTCGCCCTTTCCCTGGCCCTCGCCCTCGCGTGCGCCGCGCACGAGAAGTCCGGCGATCGCGCCGCCGCCCTGGGCGACTGGAAGACCGCCGAGCGCGAGTACGCCGCGGCGGTGCGCAAGGATCCCGAGAAGAAGGAGCTCCAGGACAAGTACCGGCAGGCGCGGGCGGCCGCGCTCGAGGACGCGACGAAGCGCGCGCAGGCGTGCGTCGCCGCGCGCGACTGGGAGTGTGCGTTCTCCGAGTCCGACTACGCGCTCGCGCTCGAGCCGACGAGCGCGGCGCTCGCCACGCTGCGGCGTGACTCCGGCCGTGAGGTGGGCTACCTCCGGCTCCGGCGCGCGCAGGAGTCGGCGAGCGGGCGCGACTGGGCCACGGCGCTGCAGCTCGTCGAGGGCGCGCGCGCGGCGACGGACGATCTCGGCGTCGCGGCGGAGGCCCGGCGCGTGGAGCCCGGCGTCGTGCGCGGCGCGGTCGACGCGGCGGAGCGCCACCGCGCGGCCCGCCAGTTCCCCGAGGCCATCGACCTCCTCGCCCGCGCGGCGCGGGTGGACGCGAGCGTCACGCCCCGGCTCGACGCGGTGCGCGCCGAGCACGAGCGCTGGAAGGACGCCGAGGCGGAGCGGTACGCGACCGAGGGTGACGCGCTCCTCGCGAAGCGACGCTTCGCGGACGCGAAGGCGAGCTATGACGCGGCGCTGAAGCTCCGTCCGAACGGCCGCGCCCAGCCCCGCGCGCGCTGCGCCGCGCTCCTCGCCCAGGGCGACGAGGCCCTGCGCCGGCGGGACTTCGCCGGCGCCGAGAAGGCGTTCGCGGAGGCCGCAGCGCTCGAGGTGGACGGCGGCATCGCCCTCGCCGAGCTCGACCGCGTCAAGGTGCGCCCGTACGCGGTGCGGCTCCGCTCCGTCCTCGTCCGCCCCACGCGGCCCGACGGCTGGCCCTGGGCGGGCGGCCGAACCCGCGAGCTCGACCGGGCGGTCGCGCGGCTCACGACGTACCGGGAGGGCAGCGGCCCGGCCGCCGTCGCGCTCGACCTCGCGCGCCGAATCCCGCACGCCAACCAGCCGAACCTCGTCGTGACGCTCGCCCTCCCCGACGGCCGCGCCTTCCAGAGCGCGCCCCGGCGCGGCGTCTACGCGCTGCTCGAGGGCAGCGTCGTCGTGGCGGCGAACGCCTACGACGACCGGACGATCTCGCTGCGCGTGGTGAGCGACGAGGGCGGCGGGCGGATGACCGACGTCGGCCTCCTCACGTTCCGGCTGGCGGACCTCGTGGCGAACGGCGAGGTGGCGCTCTCGGACGGCTCGGTGACGGAGCTGCGGATCGAGGCTGACGTCGCGGACCGGCCCGACGGAACGGTCACGGGGCTCACCCAGATCGGCGGCCCGGTCGCGCCGGCCGGGCAGCAGGGTCAGCCGGCCCGACCGGCCCCGCCCTCCGCTCGCTAGCGCGGAGCCCGGTCGATCGGGTCGCGTCACGAGGCGCGCGACGGCGTCGGCGATCCGGGCACCTGACGACCGAGCAGCGCAGGCGGGCCACCGAGGCCCGTCGAGCAGCGCAGGGACTGCGTCAGTCGAGGCGCCGGACCATGCAGACCGCGCTCGCCGGGCAGAGGGCGGCGAACTCCGCGCTCGCGCGGACCGCCGCGGGCACGTTGCTCCGATCGATCCGGGCGTAGCCCGCCCGCGCGAACAGGCCCTCCGCGGTGGTGGTGAGCAGGTACACGGTCCCGACGCCGAGCTCCCGCGCCCGCTCGAGCGCGCGGGCGTGCAGCGCCTCGCCGATCCCCTCTCCCCGCCGTGACGGCACGACCGCGAGGGAGCGGAGGAGGACGTCGTCCCCGTAGCGCTCGAGCGCGACGCAGCCCACGAGCGCGCCGCTCGGCGCCCGCGCCACGAGGAAGAGCTGGTTCGGCGCGCCCACGTCGGCCTCCGGGAGCCGGGCCTCGGTGAGGAGCGCGCGGAGGCGCGGGAGATCCGCCGGCTCGGCGTCGTCGAAGTGCACGTCCATGTCCCTCTCCCGGTCGATCATCGAGACAGCCCTCTCGCGGCGCGGCTCGGGATCCGCGCGATGAACACGAGGCCGGCGAGCATCACCGCGGCCATCGCGGCGAGCGCGTACCCGGGGACGGTCAGGGCGAACGTCGCGTACGCGAGGCTCGCCGCCATCGAGCCCGCCGCGACGAGCTTCACCCAGAACGGCAGCGCCCGCTCCCGCTGCCAGCGCTGCAGGGGAGGGCCGAACACGCGGTGGTGGTAGAGCCAGCGGTGGAACCGCTCCGAGCTCGACGAGAAGGCCCAGAGCGCCACGAGCATGAACGGCGTGGTCGGGACGAGCGGGAGCACCGCCCCGACGACGCCGAGGACGAAGCAGGTCCAGCCGAGGGCGAGCAGGGCCCAGCGGCGGTGGGCGCGCGGGCGGGGCGTCGCGGGGTCGGGGGCGTACGCGGGCACGGCCATGTACTTGGCCGAGGATGGGCGGGGGCGCAAGGGGATGCAGCGGTTATGCTACCCACGATGCCCGACCCGCTCGATCCCATCGCCCGCTTCCACGCGGTCCTCGCCCGCGCCGCCGGCGCCTCCGGCGACGACCCCACCGCGGCGGCCCTCGCGACCGCCGACGCGAGCGGGAGGCCTTCGGTCCGGATCGTCCTCGTGAAGGAGGCCGGCGCGGAGGGGTTCGCGTTCTTCACGAACCGGGAGAGCCGCAAGGGGCGCGAGCTGGCGGCGAACCCGCGCGCGGCGCTCTGCTTCCACTGGCCGGCGATCGGCGAGCAGGTGCGCGCGGAGGGCGCGGTCGCCCTCCTCGACGACGCCGCCTCGGACGCGTACTTCGCCACGCGCCCGCGCGCGAGCCAGCTCGGCGCGTGGGCCTCCCGGCAGAGCGCGCCGCTCGAGTCGCGCGCCGCGCTCGAGGAGGCGGTCCGTTCCGTCGAGGCGCGCTTCTCCGGCGGGGAAGTCCCCCGGCCGCCGTTCTGGGGCGGCTACCTCCTGCGGCCGGACCGGATCGAGTTCTGGACGAGCGCGGACGGCCGGCTCCACCACCGGACGCTGTTCACGCGCGCCGCGGAAGGCTGGACGACGTCGCTCCTCAACCCCTGACCGGAGGTCCCCATGCCGCTCTACGCGCTCGTCTACGACACCGTCCCCGACTACCTCGCACGGCGCCCGCAGTTCCGGGCGGAGCACCTCGCGGCCGCCGAGCGCGCGCACCGCGAGGGCAAGCTCCTCCTCGCCGGCGCGTTCGATCCCCCGGACGCGGCGCTGCTCGTGTTCCGCGGCGACGGCCCCGAGGGCGCCGAGGCGTTCGCGCGGGCCGACCCGTACGTCCGGAACGGGCTCGTCGCCTCCTGGCGCGTGCGCGAGTGGAAGGTGGTCCTCGGCGCGCTCGGCTGAGCGGCGCCGCGCGGGCGCCTCGGGTGCCGTGACGAACCGAGGGGGTCGGGTCGGCCCTCGCGTCCCTCCCCGGGCCGCACCCGCGGGATGCCCCACCCGCCGGGTCCAGCCCAATTACGCTCCCCGCGTGCTCCCGTCCCTCCGCGCGCTCGCCCCGCTCCTCCTCTGCGCCGCCCTGGCGGCCGGGTGCCGGGCTCGCGAGGACACCCGGTCCGCCGATCGCCTCGTCCTGCGCTACCAGCCGCTCGGGCCCGACCCGGCCCCGTTCCGCGCCCTCGTCGCGGCGTTCGAGCGGGAGAGCGGCGTCGAGGTCGAGGTGCAGGCGCTGCCGAACGCGGCGGATCTCGCTCACCAGCTCCTCGTCACCTCGCTCGGTGCGGGCGGCCAGGACGTCGACGTGTTCGTCCTCGACGTCGTCTGGGTGGCGGAGCTCGCGCGGGCCGGGTGGCTCGCGGATCTCTCGGACGCGTTCCCGCCCGCGCGCGTGCGCGAGGAGTTCCTCGCCGGCCCCGCCGGCGCCGTGGTGCAGGGCGGCCGGACGTTCGCGGTGCCCTGGTACGTGGACGTGGGGCTCCTCTACTACCGCAAGGACCTCGTGCCGGAGCCGCCGCGCACGTACGCGGCCCTCGCGGCGGCGATCCGCGCCGCGCGGGCGGAGGCCCCCGGGATCGCAGGCTTCCTGTGGCAGGGCCGCCAGTACGAGGGGCTCTCCTGCAACTTCTTCGAGGCGCTGTGGGGGCACGGCGGCGCGGCGCTCGACGGCGATCGGCTGCGGCTCGACACGCCCGCCGCGCGCGAGGCGCTGGGCCATCTGCGCCGGCTCGTCGCCGACGGGCTCTCGCCGCGGTCGGTGGTCACCGCCGCAGAGGAGGACGCGCGGCGGGCGTTCCAGGAGGGCCGCGCCGTGTTCATGCGCAACTGGCCCTACGCGTGGCCGCTCCTGCAGGATCCCGCCTCGAAGGTCCGCGGCAAGGTGGGCGTCGCGCCGCTCCCCGGCGCGGACGGCCCCGCGCCCGGGGCGCTCGGGGGATGGCAGCTCGCGGTCTCCTCGCGCGCGCCGGCCGCGCGGCGCGCCGCGGCGATCCGGCTCGTCGCGCACCTCACCTCTCCCGACGCCAACGCCGTCCTCGCGATCGCCTACGGCCGGAACCCGGCGCGGCATGCGTCGTACGAGGACCCGCGCATCCGCGCGGAGGCGCCGTTCATCGCCGCGCTCCTCCCGCGCGTCGAGGCGGCGCGCGCGCGCCCGGTCACGCCGTACTACATGCTCGCCGCCGACGCGCTGCAGGGAGAGCTCTCCGCGGCGGTGTCGGGGCTGCGCTCGCCCGCGGAGGCGCTCGCGCGGGCGCAGGCGCAGGCGGACGCGATCGCCGGGGTGGAGCGGTGAGCGCGCGAGGGGAGCGGCGCCTGGGCGCCGCGCTCGTCGCCCCCGCGGGCGCGGCGCTGGCGCTCGTCGCGCTCGGCCCGCTCCTCGCCACGGCCTGGCTCTCGCTCCGGCACCGCGTCCCGGTGCTCGGGGAGGATCGCTTCGTCGGGCTCGCGAACTACGGCGCGCTCGCGCACGACGCGCGCTTCCTCGGCGCGCTCGCGAACACCGCGTACTTCACCGCCCTCGCGGTCGCCCTGGAGCTCGTCCTCGCGCTCCCGCTGGCGCTCGCGCTCCACCACGCCGGACGGGGCCGCGGCGGGATCCGCGCGGCGGTGCTCGTCCCCTGGATCCTGCCCACCGTCGTCGCGGCGAAGCTCTGGGCCCTCCTCCTCCAGCCGGACCTCGGCCTCCTCGCCCGGATCTGGCCCGACGGCGCGGGGGCGGTGCTCACCCGGCCCCGGCTCGCCCTGCACGCGGCGATCTTCGTGGACGTCTGGAAGACGACGCCCTTCGTCGCCCTCCTCCTCCTCGCCGGCCTGCAGGCGATCCCGGAGGACCTCGCCCGCGCGGCGCGGGTGGACGGCGCGTCCGCGCTCCGCGTGTTCCGCTCGATCACGCTGCCGCTCCTGCGCCCGGCGATCCTCCTCGCCCTCCTGTTCCGCAGCCTCGACGCCTTCCGGGTGTTCGACGTCGTCTTCGTCCTCACCGAGGGCGGACCCGGCCACACGACCGAGCCGCTCTCGCTCTACGCGTACCGGACCCTCCTCCGCGCCGGCAGCTTCGGGCTCGGCGCGGCGATCTCGCTCGTCACGTTCCTGTGCGTGGTGGCGATCGGGCTCGCGTGGCTCTCCGCCCTCGGCGAGCGGCGTCCCGCGGAGGCGCCATGAGCCCGCGCACCGCCTGGACGATCGCCCTCCCCTACCTCGCGTTCTTCCTCCTGCCCCTCGGCTGGCTCGCGCTCACCTCCTTCTGGCCCGACGCCGAGCTCGCCCGGCCCCTCCCCTCTCACCTCACGCTCGAGAACCACGCCGCCGCGCTCGCCGGCGGCGGCCTCGCGCGCGCCGTCCTGAACTCGCTCCTCGTGAGCGGCGCGACCGCGGCGCTCGCCCTCGCGCTCGCCGCCCCGGCCGCGTTCGCCATCGCCCGGCTCGGCGTGCGCGGCGGCCGCGCGCTCCTGGCTGCCGCGCTCGCCGTCTCCATGTTCCCGCCCATCGCCACCGCGGCCCCGCTCTACGCCGCGCTCAGGGCCGCGCGGCTCCTCGACACCCTCCCCGGCCTCGTCCTGCCCTACACGAGCTTCTCCGTGCCCCTCGCGCTCTGGCTCGTCACCGGCACCTTCCGCGCCCTCCCCCTGGAGCTCTACCGCGCCGCCCGCGTGGACGGGTGCACGCCGCTCGGCGCGTTCCGCCGGGTGCTCCTCCCGCTCGCCGCGCCCGGCGTCGCGACCGCGGGGCTCCTCGTGTTCGTCTTCGCCTGGAACGAGCTCCTCTACGCCGTGACGTTCCTCACCTCGCCCTCGCGCCGCACCGTGCCGGTCGCGCTCGCGCTCTTCGGCGGGGAGTTCCGGGACCCGTTCGTCGTCCTCGCCGCGGCGTCGATGCTCGCCACCGTGCCGGTCGTCGCCATCGCGGTCCTGTTCCAGCGGCGGGTCGTGGCGGGGCTCACGGCCGGCGCGGTGAAGGGGTGAGCGTGGCCGGCGTCCGCCTCGAGCTCGAGTCGCTCGCGAAGTCGTACGGCGGCGTGCCCGCGCTGCGCGGCGTGAGCCTCTCGGTCGGCGACGGGAAGCTCGTCGCCGTGGTCGGCCCGTCGGGCTGCGGGAAGTCCACGCTGCTGTCGCTCGTCGCCGGCCTCGACGCGCCCGACGCGGGCGTCATCCGGATCGACGGCCGCGTCGTGAACGACCTCTCCCCGCGGGAGCGGGACGTCGCGATGGTGTTCCAGAGCTACGCCCTCTACCCGCACATGACCGTGCGGCGGAACCTGGCCTTCCCGCTCGACGTGGCCGGCGTCCCGCGCCGGGAGATCGCGGCGCGGGTGGAGGAGGTCGCGGCGCTGCTCGGCCTCGCGCCGCTGCTCGACCGGCGCCCCGCCGCGCTCTCCGGCGGGCAGCGCCAGCGCGTCGCGCTGGGGCGGGCGCTCGTGCGCCGCCCGAAGGTGTTCCTCCTCGACGAGCCGCTCTCGAACCTCGACGCAGCGCTGCGGCTCGGCGTGCGCGCCGAGCTGAAGAAGCTGCACGAGCGGCTCGGCGCGACGTTCGTGTACGTCACGCACGACCAGGCCGAGGCGATGACGCTCGCCGACCGGATCGCGGTCCTCCGCGACGGCGCGCTGGAGCAGGTGGGGACGCCGCGCGAGATCTACGGCGCGCCGGCCACGGCGTTCGTGGCGCGCTTCGTCGGGACGCCGCCCGTGAACCTCGTCGCGCCGGAGGTGCTCGGGCTCCCCGAAGGCCCCATCGACGTGGCGCTCCGGCCCGAGGACCTGCGGGTCTCGCGCGAGGCCGGGGCAGCCGGTCTCGCGGCGCGCGTCTGGCTCGTCGAGCCGATGGGCTCGGAGACGTGGGTGACGGTGGAGCGCGCGGGCGCGCGGCTCGTCGCGCGCTGCGAGGCCGCCTTCGACGCGCCGCCGGGCGCTCCGGTGCGGCTCGGGTTCGATCCGCGCCGGCTGCAGCGGTTCGAACGCGAGACGGGGCGACGCGTCGTGCCCGATCGCCCCGGGTGAGGCCGCGCGCCCGGTGCCGGGCGCGCGGCCCGATGCGTTGCGTCCGGCCGCAGGGCCGCTAATGAACCGGCATGCCCGACCCATCGCAGCCGCTCCTCTACGGCGAGCTCGCGGGGTGGTTCCACCTGCTCACCTCGCCGGACGAGTACGCGGACGAGGCCGCGTTCTACCGGGAGGCGCTGGTCGGCGTCGCCGGGCCCGTCGCGACGCTCCTCGAGCTGGGGAGCGGCGGCGGCAACAACGCCTCCCATCCGCTGCACGCTCACGGACGTGTCCGAGGCCATGCTCGCGCAGAGCCGCGCGCTCAACCCCGAGTGCGAGCACGTGCCGGGGGACATGCGTGGCCTGCGGCTGGGACGGACGTTCGACGCGGTGCTCGTGCACGACGCGATCACGTACATGACGAGCGAGTCCGACCTCCGCGCCGCCATCGCGACGGCCCTCGTCCATTGTCGCCCGGGAGGGGCGGCGCTGTTCGTGCCGGACTGTACGCGCGAGACGTTCACGACGCGCACCGACCACGGCGGACGCGACGGCGACGGGCGGGCCCTCCGATACCTCGAGTGGACGTGGGATCCCGATCCCGGCGACTCGACGTACCTCGTGGACTTCGCGTATCTCCTCCGAGAGGGCGGGGACGTTCGGGCCCTCCACGATCGCCATGTGTGCGGGCTCTTTCCGCGCGCGCGCTGGCGCGCGCTGATCGCCGAGGCGGGCTTCGAGCCGCGACCGCTGCCTCGGGACCCCGGCGCGGACCTCGGGAGCGAGGTCTTCCTGGCAGTGCGCCCGTGATCCACGGAGCATCGCGACGACGGTCGCCCGCCGCATGGGGCACGGTCCGTGGCGCGCCAGCGCCACGGCGACTCCGTTCACGGTCGCCCGGCCCCTGCGTCCGACGCACGCCGGCTCGCCCGCCCCCTGGGCCCCGCGGCGCCCAGGCGGGGCGCGCGGCGCGCTCGCCCGCACCGGGCGGGCCGCGGCGGTGTACGAAGGCGCCTGAACCGACACGAGAGGTGACGAGCGATGGCCGGCAAGCTCCCCGAGAACTTCCTCCGCTTCAAGGGCACGCACCCCGAGATCTACGCCGCGTTCGAGGAGCTCGGGCGCACGCTGCACGAGAGCGGGCCGCTCTCCGAGCGCGAGCGGCGGCTCGTGAAGCTCGGCATCGCGGTGGGGCTCGGCACGGAGGGCGGCGTCCACTCCGCCGTCCGCTTCGCGAACGCCGGCGGCTGCTCGCGCGAGGACATCGCGCACGTCGTCCGGCTGGCCATCACGACCATCGGCTGGCCGCGGGCGCTCGCCGCCATGAGCTGGGTGGAGGATCTGGTCGGCGAGGAGAAGTAGCGAGCCCGCGCCCGCGCCGGCGGGTCGGCGCGAGCGGGGCGGCTGCGGCACCGGGTACTCGGTCAGTACACGTCGGTGCCGGTCGCGAGCGCGGCCTCGAGCGGCGGCGGGGGCCGGCGCTCCTTCTCCTCGGCGGTGCGGCTGCGCGCGCCCTCGCGCTGCAGCTCGGCGGCGCGCCCGTGCCGCGCGAGCATGTAGTAGAGGACCGGCACCGCGTAGCGGGAGAGCAAGGTCGCCGCGACCGCGCCGGCCATGAGCGCCACCGCGAGGCCCTGGAAGATCGGGTCCGCGAGCATCACGGCGCTCCCGACGATCACGGCGAGCGCCGTGAGCGCCATCGGCCGGAACCGGACGAGCACCGCCTCCTCCACCGCCGCCGCGAGCGGCATCCCCTCGCGCAGCTTCAGCTCGGCGAAGTCCACGAGGATGATGCTGTTGCGGACGACGATCCCCGCCCCTGCGATGAAGCCGATCATGCTCGTCGCGGTGAAGAAGGTCCCGCCGAGCGCGTGCGCCGGCAGGATCCCGATGAGCGACAGCGGGATCGGGACGAGGATCACGATGGGCATGGAGAAGCTCTGGAACCAGCCGACCATGAGCACGTAGATGAGCAGCATCACCGCCGCGAAGGCGAGGCCGAGGTCGCGGAAGACCTCGAGCGTGATGTGCCACTCCCCGTCCCACTTGAGCGAGGGCGACTCGGTGTCCGCCGGGTGGGCGAGTCCGTAGCGCGCGACCGGCTCGCCTCGGTCCCCGCGGAGTCCGTCGAGCTTCTTCTCGAGCGCGAGGAGCGCGTAGAGCGGGCTCTCGATCTGGCCGGCCAGATCGGCGGTGACGTAGGAGACCGGCTTCAGGTTCTTGTGCTGGATCTCGGCCGCCTCGCGGGTCCGCTCGACGCGGACGAGCTCGGAGAGCGGCACCTGGCCGCGCGCGCCCGGGACGGTGAGCGCGAGGAGCGTGTCGAGCCTGGAGCGCTGCGCCGGCGCGAGCTGGAGGACGAGCGGCACCTGCGCCGCGCCGCGCTCGACGTGGAACGCGCCGAGCGGCACGCCGTAGCCGGCGGCGGCGAGGGTCTGCACGACGTGCGCGGGCGCCACGCCGTGGAGCGCCGCCTTCTCCCGGTCCACCGCCACGACGAGCTTGGGGGCCGTGGGATTGAGCGTCGAGTCCACGTCCACGATGCCGGGCACGGCGCGGAACGCCTCGCGCACCTCGCCGGTGATCCGATCGCGGGTCGCCGCGCTCGGGCCGTAGATCTCGGCCACCATCGTGGCGAGCACCGGCGGGCCGGGCGGGATCTCCACCACCTTCACGCGCGCGTCGTGCGGCTTCGCGAGCGCCTCGATCTCCGGACGCACCCGGACCGCGATGGCGTGGCTCGAGGCGTGGCGGTCCCCCTTCGCGACGAGGTTCACCTGGAGGTCCACCTGCTCCGGCGCCTCGCGCATGAAGCTGTGCCGCACCATGCCGACGAAGGTGAACGGCGCGGCCACGCCGGAGTGGACCTGGACGCTCTCCACCTCCGGCTCGGCGAGGAGCCGGCGCGCCACCTGCTGGCCGAGGGCGAGCGACTCCTCTCGGGCGGCGCCCGCGGGGAGATCGAGCTGCACCTGGAACTCCCGCTTGTTGTCGAAGGGGAGCATCTTGACCTTCACGGCGCCGGTGAAGAGCAGCGCCGTCGCGGCGAGGAGCAGCACCGCGACGCCGGCGAGGAAGCCGACGCGGACCTTCCAGGTCCCGAGCAGCCAGCGGACCATCCGGCGGTCGGCGCGCGCGAGCCGCCCCTCGGGCGCGGTCTCGGGGTGCGCCGACGGCAGGTCGTGCTCGGGCTCCGGCGCGTCCCGCGCCGGATCGGAGGGGTGGAGGCCGCTCGCGTCCGTGTCCGGGAGGTGCGCCTCCTTGCGGAAGATCTTCATCGCCGCCCAGGGGCTCACGACGAACGCGATGACGAGCGAGAAGACCATCGCGACGCTCGCGCCCACCGGGATGGGCCGCATGTAGGGGCCCATGAGCCCGCGCACCATCGCCATCGGCAGGATGGCCGCGATGACGGCGACCGTGGCGAGGATGGTCGGGTTCCCGACCTCGTCCACCGCGTCGAGCACGACCCGCGCGAAGCTCCGGCGCGGGCCGGGCAGGTACATGTGGCGGTGGATGTTCTCGACCACCACGATCGCGTCGTCGACCAGGATGCCGATCGAGAAGATGAGCGCGAACAGCGTGACGCGGTTCAGCGTGTAGCCGTTCAGGTAGGTGAGGAGCAGGGTCAGGGCGAGCGTCACCGGCACGGCGACCGCGACGACGAGCGCCGAGCGCCAGCCCATGGCGAGGAGGATGAGGGCGATGACCGAGAGCGTCGCGATGAGGAGGTGCTCGATGAGCTCGTTCGACTTCTCGCCCGCGGTCTCGCCGTAGTTGCGGGTGATCGTCGCGTCGACCGAGGCCGGGATGAGCCCGCCGCGCAGCGCGTTCACCTTGGCGATGACCCGGTCGGCGAGCTCGGTCGCGTTCGTCCCGGGCCGCTTCGCCACCACCACCGTCGCGGCCTGCTCGAACCCGGGCCGCTCCTTCGAGGCGGTGAGCACCACCGCGGGCTCGGGCTCGGGCCCGTCCGTCACGCGGGCCACGTCCTCGACGTAGAGCGGCCGGCCGTCGCGCACCGCGACGACGACGCGCCGGAGCTCCTCCGCGGACCGCGCGAACCCGCGGGCCTCGACCTCCACGCGCGCGCCGCCGTCGACGAGCGCGCCGGCGGGGAGCTGCGCCTGGGCGGACTGGAGCGCCTGGTGGAGCTCGCCGATGGAGACGGACAGGGTGCGCAGCTTCGCCGGATCGGGCTCGATGCGCACGACGCGCCGCGCGGCGCCCTCGACGCGCACCTGCGCGGTGCGCTCGACGTCCGAGATCTCCCGGGCGACCTGCTCGGCGAGCTTGCGCAGCTCGCCCGCCGGGAGCGCCTCCCGGCCGTGCAGCGTCACGGTGAGGAAGGGGACGTCGTCGATGGTGAGCGCCCGGACGACGGGCGGCATCGTGCCTTGCGGCAGCAGCTCCGGGTGCGCGCCGAGCTCCTGGTGGACCTTCACGAGGCTCGGCTCGAGCGGCTCGTTCACCTTGAACCGCACGGTGATGAACCCGGCGTTCGGCCGGCTCGTGCTGTAGAGGTACTCCACCCCCGGGATGCCCCACAGCCGCCGCTCGAGCGGCGTCACGACCTGGCTCTCCACCTCGGAGGGCGTGGCGCCCGGGAACGGCACCATGACGTCGACCATGGGGACGACGATCTGCGGCTCCTCCTCGCGCGGCGTCAGCGACACGGCGAGCACGCCGAGCAGGATCGACGCGAAGACGATCACCGGCGTCAGCTTCGAGCGCAGGAACGGGCGCGCGAGGCGCCCGGCGAGGCCATACTCCTGCTCCTTCACGGCTGCACCTCCACCGGCTCCCCGTCGCGCAGCGCGCCGGGGGCGTCGATCACGGTCTCCTCGGGCCGGAGGCCGGCGCGGACCGCGAAGCCGTCGCCGGTCGGCTCGCCGAGCGAGAGCCAGCGCAGCTCGGCCTTGCCGCCCGAGGCCACGAACACGCCGGTGAGATCGCCGCGCTCGACGAGCGCGCTCCGCGGCACCCAGGCGCCGCGCGCGCCCTCCGGCGCGCCCGGCACCTCGAGTCGCGCGAACGCGCCCGAGCGGAGCTCGCCCGTGACGCTGCGCACGCGCGCGCGCAGGCCGCGCCGGTGCGAGACCGGGTCGCCGCCCGGGGTGAGGGCGGTGATCTCGGCCTGGCCCTTCGCGTCGCCCGAGACGAACGGGAGCGCTCGCCCGAGCGCGAGCCCGGCCGCCTCCGCCTCGGTGAGGCTCGCCTGGAGCTCGAGCGTGTCGCCCTCGAGCTCCAGGAGCGGCTGGCCGGGGCCGACCATGTCGCCCGCCGAGATGCGGCGCGTCTGGAGGGTGCCGGCGAACGGCGCGCGGATCTGGGCGTAGTCGAGGTTCGCGCGCGCCGCGGCGAGGCCCGCCTGGGCCTGCGCGCGCTGGGAGACCGCCATCTCGAGCTCGGAGGGCGTCGCCGCGCGCTCCGCGGCGAGGGCGCGGATGCGCTTCTCGTGCGCCGCGGCCGCCGCGTAGCCGCTCTCGGCCGCGGCGAGCGCGCCGCGCAGGTCGTCGTCGGAGAGCGACACGAGGAGCTGGCCCTGCTTCACGCGCTGGCCCTCCTCGACGTGCAGCGCCGAGACGTGGGCGGCGATCCGCGTCGAGAGGGTGGCGCGGCGCGCAGCGATCACGTTCGCCGGGACGAGGTGGCCACCCGTGGGCGTCGTGTCGCCGTGGACGGGCCGGACGCGCCGCGGCGTGGCGGCCTGTGGCGCGGCGGCGGGCGAGGCGACGACGAGCGCGGGCGCGAGCAGCGCCAGCGCGGCGAGGGCAGCGGTCTTCATGGCGTGATCCCTTCGATGGGCAGGTTGAGCGCGAGCGCGAGGCGGGCGCGCGCGACGCGCGCCTCGAGCCGGCTCGCGAGGAGCAGGGCGCGGGCGCCGGCGAGGCCGGCCTCCGCGTCCAGGACGTCGGTGAGCGGGAGGAGGCCCTGGCGGTGGCGCGCGCCGCGGAGGTGGCGGGCCGACTCGGACGCCGCCACCGCCTCCTCGGCGGAGCGGATCCGGACGTCGGCGGTCTCGACCGCGCGGCGCGCCTCGCCGACCTCCCGGGTCGCCTCGCGCTCACGCCAGACGAGGGCCTCTCCCGCCGCGCGGGCCCGCGCCTGCGCCGCGCGCGTGGCCTGTGCGTCGGCGAGCGAGAGGTCCCAGCGCAGCATGAGGCCGAGCGTCGTCCAGCTGCCGCCGCGGGAGAGATCGCTCCCCTCGCGCATCGTCTCGGCGCTCGCCTGCGCGAAGAGCGACGGGAGCAGGCTCCCGCGCGCGGCGGAGACGCCAGCGTCCGCGGCGTCGCGCTGGAGCCGCGCCGCCACGAGATCGGGCCGGTCCGGCGGAGGCGGCGCGCCGTCGGCGACGGGCGGCAGCGGCGGGAGGGCCGCCACGGGCGTCGCGAGCTCGGCCTCCCCGACCGCGTCACCGGCGACGAGCGCGAGCCCGGAGCGGGCGGAGGCGCGCCGCTGGAGCGCGGCGGCGCGCTCGGCCTCCGCCTGGGCGCGGAACGCGGAGGCGCGGGCGAGGTCCGCGTCGAGCGCGAGCCCCTGGGCGTTCCGCTCGCGCACGAAGCGCTCCGTCTCCTTCGCCTGCGCGAGGAGGTCGTCGGCGTAGCGGACACCTTCCTCCGAGACCTGCGCGCCGAAGTAGGCCTCGACGACGGCGGCGGCCATCTCGAGCCGGCGCCGCTCGTGGCTCGCCGCCTCGGCCCCGGCCATCGCGCCCGCGGCGCGCGACCCGGCCGCGACGCGGCCCCCGGTGAAGACCGGCAGGTTGAGCGCGGCGCCCGCGCCCCAGCCCCCTACCGCGTCCGGGTGGTTGAGCCGCGCCGGGTCGAAGTCCGACTGGCCGATGCGGGCCTGATCGAGCTTCAGCCCGAAGGCCATCATCGGCTCGTCGGTGCGGACGCCACGGCCGGAGAGGGAGAGCGTCGGGAGGTGTCCGGCGCGGGCGCGCGCCGCCTCCGCGCGCGCGGCCTCGACCTGGGCGGAGGACGCCTTGAGGCCCGCGTTCTCCTGCCAGGCCGCGCGGATCGCCTCCTGGATGGTGACGGGCGGCGCCGCGGCGGCGCCGGCGGGGACGGCCGCGAGCGCGGCGAGCGCCGCGACCGTGAGCCGCTTCCACGTGATCGAATGGCTTTTCACAGGCGATGCGAGCCGTCATCGCGTGAAAAGTTTCGGCAGCGAGCTCGTCTTTGCGCCGATGGGGCTTCGGCGAATCGCTTCGACCGGCGACGGCTCTACGCGAGGCTAGGTCTTCTCGCCTTCGCGCATCCACGCCTTGAGTGTCGCAACCCGCTTGCGCCATGCGCGGCTCGTGCGGACGTCCAGGAAGGCGCCGGAGAGCGCGTCCACGATGGCGGAGAGCCGCTCGGCGAGCTCGAGCCGCTCGAGCAGCCGATCGTCCTCCTCCTCGGTCAGGAGCTCCGGCAGCTTCGCGGCGCGCACGTCCAGGAACTCCGCGTCGAGCGTCGTCTCGTACACCCGCTCGGCGTGCTCGATGCGCACGCGCGCCTGGTGCACGAGCAGGCCGGCGTCGAGGGCCCGGCGCACCTGCGCCGAGTACGGCGCGAGCGCGCCGCGCGCGACGAGCTCCGTCACGTCCCCCGCGATGCCGCGGAGCGTGAGGCGCCCGACGAAGACGACCGTCACCCCCGCGCCGTCGAGCTCGATCACGGGCTCGGTCGACTCGGAGCGCCACAGGAGCCAGGTCAGCAGCTCGCGGCCGAGGTAGGTCCGGCCGCGCAGGAGCTGCTCGCGCGCCTTGTCCTTCTCGACCTCGGCCTCGTCGCGGCGCTCCTCCTCGGTGGGGAGCCCGTCCACCCCCGCGTCGCCCCGCTGGACGGCCGCGTCGGTCCGCGCCTGCTCACGCCTCGACATCGCTCACCTCCCGCCTGGACGACTCGAGCCCCACGAGCTCCGGCGTCGGCGCGAGCGCGGCGTCCGGGGTCCCCGCCTTCGCGGCGAGCGCGCCGGGGGTCAGCGGCGCGAGCTTCAGCTCGAGCGCGCCCTCGAGCGCGGCGGCGATCTCGTCCACCGCCTTGCGCGAGGCGGCCCAGATCTGCACCTGGCCGGCCTTCAGGTTGAGGCTGACGTCGTGCACGCGCGAGGTGGGGGTCGCGCGCTGGCGGAGCAGGTGCCGGACGGCCTCCTTGCGCTCCGCCTTCTCGCGCTTCGCCGGCGGCCGCCCGTGCTCCTTCTCGAACGCGACGCGCCAGCGCTCCAGCTCGGTGCGCAGCGCCGCGCCCGGCACCTTGAGCGTGTCGATGCGGAAGGCGAAGAGCGCGTACTCCCCCTGGATGATCGAGGCGAAGGACGTCGCGTCCTGGTCCTCGAGCTCCACGAAGCCGGCGGCGCGCTCCTCGTCGCCCTTGGCCGGGTCGAGCGGCTCGAAGGCGGCGGAGGCGAGCCCCTTCGCGAGCCAGCGCCGGGTATCCGAGAGAGGCTTCTTGCCCGGCTCCCACCGGAACCGGGCGAACGTGACGGCACCACCGAGGACGGGCATGGGCCGCGCAACATGAGCGAGTCCCGGCCCGCCGTCAACTGCGTCCCCCGCCCCCGGCTCGCGCGGGCCCTGCCCTGCGCTCCTCGACGGTCGCCGGATCCCGATCGGCCGCTCAGCGCTCGCGTTCTCGATACGCGCGCAGCTTCCGCCAGAGGGTGTTCCGCCCGATGCCGAGCGCGCGCGCCGCCTCGACCTGCGAGCCGCCGCACGCCTCGAGGACGCGCAGGACGTGCTCGCGCTCGACCTCCGCGAGCGTCCGCGCCGGCGCGTCCGCGCGGGTGGCGGGCGCGAGGAGCTCCTCGGGCAGGTGCTCGGGGCGGATCTCCGCGCCGCGCGCGAGCACCGTCGCGTGCCGCATCGCGTTCTGGAGCTCGCGGACGTTGCCCGGCCACGCGTACGCGACGAGCAGCCGCTCAGCCTCCGGCGTGAGCCCCTCCGCCGGCCTCCGCTCCGCCGCCAGGAACTGACGCGCGAGCGGGAGCACGTCCTCGCCGCGCTCGCGCAGCGGCGGCAGGCGGAGCACGAGGACCTTGAGCCGGTAGTAGAGGTCCTCCCGGAAGAGGCCCGCCGCCACGCGCTGGGCGAGATCGCGGTGCGTGGCGCAGACGAACCGGACGTCCACCCCGAACGCGCGCGTGTCGCCCACGCGGCGGATCTCGCCGTCCTCGAGCGCGCGCAGGAGCTTCGCCTGGAGCACGAGGGGCATCTCGGCGATCTCGTCGAGGAAGAGCGTCCCCCCGTCCGCCGCCTCGAGGAGCCCCTGCTTCTCGGCGGTCGCGCCCGTGAACGCGCCGCGCACGTGGCCGAACAGCTCCGACTCGAGCAGCTCCGCGGGCAGGGCCGCCACGTTGACCGGCACGAACGGCCTGGCGCCGCGAGGGCTCGCCGCGTGGAGGGCACGCGCGACGACCTCCTTTCCGGTGCCGCTCTCGCCCAGCACCACCACGGGCGCGTCGGAGTCGGCGAAGTCGTGCGCGCGGCGGAGGGCCGCCCGCATGGCAGGGCCCTCCGCGACGAGGTGGGCGGTGCGCGCGATGCGCGGGACGACGGTGTCGAGCCCGCAGACGTCGCAGGCCTCGTGCACGCGGAGCGGCGGCAGGGGACGTTCCATGGTGTTCCAATCCGGTGCTTAACGCCGAGCCCCGGGCCCCACAACCGCGGGATCGGCGGCTCTCCCGGGCGGCACGCCGCGTGCTCTTCGGAGCCCCGAAAGGAAACCCGACCCGAATGCCCCACCTCGACCGCAGCGCCACCGTCGCCCAGATCGTCGCCGACCACGCCGTCGCCGCCCGCGTCTTCCAGAAGCACCAGATCGACTTCTGCTGCCACGGGAACGTCACCCTCCCCGAGGCCTGCGCCGGCCGGCAGCTCGATCCCGACGCCGTGTTCGCGGAGCTCGAGGCGGCCCTCCCCTCGAGCGGGGAGGCCTCGCTCGAGGCGGACCCGCGATCGCTCACGGTGCCCGCGCTCGTGGCCCACATCGTCTCCCACCACCACGCCTACCTCCGCCGCGCGATCCCGTTCATCGCCCCCCTCGCGGACAAGGTCGCCCGCGTCCACGGCCCGAAGAACGAGAAGCTCGAGGAGCTGCGCCTCACCTTCGCGGAGCTGGCGGACGCGCTCGAGCCGCACCTCGACGACGAGGAGCAGGTGCTCTTCCCCGCGCTCATGTCGCGCAGCCCGGACCCGGCGCTCGTGCGGCGCGAGCTCGATCGCATGTACGAGGAGCACGTCGCGGTCGGGGAGCTGCTCGCGCGGATGCGCGCGCTCGCCGACGGCTACGCGACCCCGGAGTGGGGCTGCTCCACGTACCGGGTCCTGATGAGCGAGCTCGAGACGCTCGAGGGCGACGTGCTCCGCCACGTCCACCTCGAGAACCACGTGCTCATGCCGCGGTTCGCCGCAGGCCGGGGCGCGCGGTGCTGAGCTCGCCGGCGCCGGCGCCGGCGGTCACCGCCCCGCTCCGCGAGCAGCGCGCCCGGCTGCGCGAGACGCTCGCCGCGATCGGGGACCGCGTCGGCGCGCTCGCCGGGCTCGGGGCCGACGGCGCGGCCGCCGAGATGCGCGCCATCGTGGCCGCGCTCGACGCGTGCCTCCGGCCGCACCTCGCCTGGGAGGAGCGGACCCTGCACCCCGTGGTGGACAAGTACGCCTGCGAGGGGCCGGCCGCGTTCAGCGCGTCGATGCGCTACGAGCACGACATCATCCACCGCTGGAGCGCGGAGCTCGCGCGGAGGTCCGGCGGCGACCCGCGCGCCTTCGCGAGGCACGCGGATCGCCTGCTCGGCGTCGTGCTCGCGCACTTCGAGCTCGAGGAGCACGTCCTGTTCCCGATCCTCGATCGCACGCTCGGCCGGGAGGCATACCGCGCGCAGGTCGGCGATCCGCCACCGGCGTCAGACCGCCGCGGGAGCAGCTGACGCCTCGGCGGGCTGCGCGACCGACAGGATGCGGAGCCTCGCGACGCGCCCGTCCGGGAGCCTCCAGTCGATGTCGTCGCCGATCGAGAGCCCGAGCAGGGCCGCGCCGATCGGCGCGAGCACAGAGATCCGCCCCGAGGACGCGTCGGCGTCCCGCGGGTAGACCAGCACGACCTCGCGGCGCACGCCGGTCGCCTCGTCCACGAAGGCGACGCGCGCGTTCAGCGTGACGACGTCGGGCGGCGCGACCTCCACCGCGATCGCCCGGTCGAGCTCGGCGTCGAGCTGCTCGGCGGCGGTGGCGTCGCGGCTCGCGAGGTGCTGGTCGACGAGCGCGCGCAGGCGCTCGAGATCGGCGCGGAGGACGTGGATGGGCTTGCGGACGGGGGCGGACATGACGGCTCCTTCGGCGGGAACCACGGCCGGCGCGCGCGCCGGAGCGTGGGGAAGATGGCTGGGGGCCACCGCGGATGGCGGCGGCGGCGTGCTGTCGGGTGGCGCCTCGCCCTCGGTTACCGCAGGGAGCGCGAGGCGCGGGCGAGGAGGCAGGCCGTCTCGCGAGCGCACGCCCAGCTCGGCGTACCCTGCGTCACCCCGCGCCGCGAGAGCGGCGGGAGCTGCGGGCGCGAGCGATGGCGGGCGAGAGACGACATGCTCCTCTTCGTCTATCGGCGGGCGGGCGGCGCGTCAAGGCGCGAAGCCTCGCCTCTCCTCCCGCCGAGTCGGAGCCGCGGCGGATTGCGGGCCGGGTCGACGACGCATGCGTCGACCGCCACCTCGGCGTATTCGTATTTCACGCCTCGCGCCGCGCCCGGCGCCGCGCTGAACGGAGGGAACCCGATGGAGTACCGCAAGCTCGGCAACAGCGACCTCGTCGTGTCCGAGATCTCGCTCGGCTCCTGGCTCACCTACGGCGGCGGCGTGGCGCGCGCGGAGGCAGAGGGCTGTGTCCGCGCCGCGTTCGACGCCGGCATCAACTTCATCGACACCGCCAACGTCTACTCGGGCGGGCGGGCGGAGGAGCTCCTCGGCGAGGTGCTCCGGGGCGTACCGCGCGACTCCTACGTCCTCGCGACGAAGCTCTACTTCCCGATGTCCGAGACGGACCGCGGCCTGTCCGCCGCGCAGATCCGCAAGCAGCTCGACGCCTCGCTCCGGCGCCTGCGCGTCGATCACGTCGACCTGTACCAGTGCCACCGCTACGACCCGGAGACCCCGCTCGAGGAGACGATGGCGGCGCTCACCGAGGCGGTGCGGCAGGGCAAGACCCGCTACCTCGGGTTCTCGGAGTGGAGCGCGGACCAGATCCGCGCCGCGCTCGCGCTCCCTGGCGAGCGCTTCGTGTCGAGCCAGCCGCAGTACTCGATCCTCTGGCGCGAGCCGGAGGCCGAGGTCTTCCCGCTCTGCGCGCAGCAGGGGATCGGCCAGATCGTGTGGTCCCCGCTCGCCCAGGGCATCCTCACCGGGAAGTACCTCCCCGGCGCCGCCCCGCCCCCCGGCTCGCGCGCCGCGAGCACGACGATGGGCGTCTTCATCCAGCGGCGGCTCGACGACCGCGTGCTCGAGGGCGTGCAGCGGCTCCGCCCGATCGCGGCCGAGCTCGGGCTCACGCTCTCCCAGCTCGCGCTCGCGTGGGTGCTCCGGCGGCCGGAGGTCTCGTCCGCGATCATCGGCGCCTCGCGGCCTGCGCAGGTGACGGAGAACGCGAGGGCGTCTGGCGTGAAGCTCTCCCCGGACGTGCTGCGTCGCATCGACGAGGCGTTCGCCCTCCAGGCGTCCTCGTAACCCACCGTGAATCGCGAAGCGCACCGGAGCGCCCCGCGGCGATCGCGCGCGCTTCGTCATCACCACCGTCAGTGAACATGCCGGGGTCGCGTGAACCTTCCCAGGGTCGCGCTCGGTCGGGCGACTCGAGGTGACGCTGGGCACCGTCCCGCTCTCGCGCGATTTTCGTCACCGCCGACATTCACTGATGGTTGCTGAGCGATATCACCCACGTGATCTCGACCTCAGCAACCGCGCGGCGACCGGGCACTCTTCCCTCTCGGTCGCAGGTCAGGCTAGACTCACCCCAGTCGGGCTCAAGACATGTCGTGAATTGTCCACTTAGGGTGCGCCGTCACCGACAGGAGATCACCCAAAACGGGGATCCGGTCGACGCTCCGAGAGGGAGGAGTGCGTCATGAGGGGGAAGATCTCACTTTTGTGGGTCGCAGCGCTGCTCGCGTGCAACGGCACGGGCGGCCCGGAACGCGGCGCACTGGAATCGACCGATTTCGCCGTGGTGAACGAGGCGGGGGGCGACGTGTTCCCGCCCCCGACCGGCTCCCAGGCGGCGCCCGCCGCCGGGTTCGACGGGACGAACCACCTCGTCGTCTGGTCGGATGCCCGCGGCGGCACGGGCCAGGACCTGTACGGCGCCCAGGTGAGCAAGGCCGGCGTCGTGCTCGGCTCCTCCCCGATCGTCATCTCCGCGGCGCCCGGCGATCAGGTCTCCGCGGCCGTGGCCTTCGACGGAACGAACTACCTCGTCGTGTGGCAGGACTCGCGCGGCTCCACGGGACGCGACATCTACGGCGCCCGCGTGACGCCCGACGGCACGGTCCTCGATCCGGGCGGGATCCCGATCAGCACCGCGCTCGAGCACCAGGTCGAGCCCGCGGTGGCGTTCGACGGGACGAGCTACCTCGTGGTCTGGGAGGATCGCCGGAGCGGCTTCGCCGACGTGCGCGGCGCGCGCGTGAGCCCGAACGGAACGGTCCTCGCGGCGGATCTCCTGATCTCCGGGGCGACCGGGCACCAGACGCAGCCCGCCGTCGCGTGCGCGACCGGCGGGTGTCTCGTCGCCTGGCGCGATGGACGAGCGGGTGGACCCGACGTGTACGGCGCGCGGGTGGCGGGGACGAGCGTGCTCGAGCCCGCCGGCCTGCCGATCTCGCGGGCGGGGAGCAGCCAGGGACGCCCGGCCATCGCGTCGGACGGGACCGGGTACCTCGTGGTCTGGAACGACACGCGCTCGGGGACGAGCGACGTCTACGGCACGCGCGTCACCGCGGCCGGAGCGATCCTCGACGCGTCCGGCCTCGCGATCGCGACGGCAGCGGATGCGCAGCAGTCGCCGGACGCCCAGTTCGAGGGCGCCTACTACGTCGTCGCCTGGCACGACCGGCGGAGCGGCGTCGCGTTCGACCTGTACGCGGCACGCGTCACGGGCGCGGGCGCGGTCGTCGATCCCTCCGGGTTCCTCGTCGCCAGCGGCACGGGCGGGGTCACGACCTCGGTCGCCTCCGACGGCGCGGGACAGGTGCTCGTCGCGTTCGACGCCCTCCAGACGCTCGGCGACCTCACCACCGTCACGCGCGTCCGGACCCAGGCGATCACGGTCCGCGCGGAGCTCACCGCGTCGCTCATCGGGAACGGCTCGGGCTCCGTCGTCTCCGAGCCGGCGGGCGTCGACTGCGGCGCGACCTGCGCCGCGATGTTTGACGCGCCCACGGTGGTGACGCTCACGCCCACCGCGGCCCCCGGCTCGACGTTCGTCGGCTGGTCCGGCGCCTGTGCCGAGGCGGGCCTCGGACCCTGCACGCTCACGGTGGACGAGTCTCGCCTCGCGATCGCGAAGTTCTCGCCGCTCTACGCGCTCACGGTGACGCGCGCGGGCGCGGGGACCGGGGACGTCGCGTCGGATCCGGCGGGGATCGTCTGCGGCGCGACCTGCGCCGCGGACCTCGTCGAGGGGACGGTCGTGACGCTCTCCGCCAGCCCGAGCGCGACGTCCGTGTTCGCCGGCTGGTCCGGCGCCTGCTCGGGCATGGGGACCTGCGTCGTCGCGATGAACGCGGCGCAGGCGGTCACCGCGACGTTCGTCCCGGCCTACAAGCTCTCGGTGTCCAACATCGGCGGCGCGACCGGCACGGTGAGCGGCGGCGCCACCGGGCCCGTGGGGGCGGGCACCATCGCGTGCACCACCGGCTCCACCGCGGGCTGCAGCGCGCTCGTCGCGAGCGGTGACTCCGTCACGCTGCACGCCGCGCCCGGCGACGGCGCCGTGTTCAAGGGGTGGAGCGGCGCGTGCACCGGCCTCGGCGACTGCACGCTCGCGATGAGCGCCGCCAAGACCGTCACGGCGAGCTTCCAGCCCTCGACCTACACGGTGAAGGTGGGCAGCTCCGGCGGCGGAGTCGGCACGATCACCGGCGAGGGCATCTCCTGCACGACCGGGTCGACGACGGGCTGCACCGCCGTCGTGGCCAACACGACCCCGTACCAGGTGCTGACCCTGACCGCGACGCCCGACGCGAGCTCGCTCTTCAAGAGCTGGAGCGGATGCACGAGCTCCTCCGGGAACACCTGCTCGGTCACGGTCTCCTCCGCGAAGACGGTGAGCGCCGTCATCCAGCCGAGCACGTACCCCCTCACGGTGACGACGTCGGGCACGAGCGCCGGCGGCACGGTCACGGGGCCGGGGATCGGCTGCACGACGGGCTCGACGGCGGGCTGCTCGGCCACCGTAGGGAACGGCGACACCGTGATCCTCACGGCCGCGCCGGACGCGACGTCGGTGTTCAAGCGCTGGAGCGGGTGCACCTCCTCGGACGGCGCGACCTGCACCATCACCATGACGAGCGCCAAGACAGCCACCGCCTACTTCGAGCCCGCCCAGTACAAGCTGACGGCGACGACGTCGGGCGTGAGCTCCGGCGGCACGATCACGGGGGCCGGCCTCTCCTGCACCACGGGGTCCCCGGACGGCTGCTCCGCGATGATCGCGAACGGCGCCACGGTGACGCTCACCGCGACCGCCGACGCGGCCTCGGTGTTCAAGCGCTGGAGCGGGTGCACCTCCTCGGACGGCGCGACCTGCACCGTCACCATGACGGGCGCCAAGACCGCCACCGCCTACTTCGAGCCCGCCCAGTACAAGCTCTCGGTGTCGATCTCCGGCCTCTCCGGCTCGAGCGGCTCCGTCAGCGGGCCCGGCGTGAGCTGCCTGCCCGGCGCGACCGAGGGGTGCTCGACGATGGTCGCGAACGGCGCGACCGTCACGCTCCTCGCCGAGCCCGCCCCCGGCTCGATCTTCAAGAGCTGGACGAACTGCACGTCCGTGGACGGCGCGACCTGCACCGTCGCCATGACGAGCGCCAAGACGGTCACCGCGACGTTCCAGCCGAGCGAGTACCCGCTCACGGTGTCCATCTCCGCCGCCTCGGGAGCGAGCGGCTCGGTCAGCGGCCCGGGCATCAGCTGCGCCTCGGGCGCGACGGCGGGTTGCTCCACCTCCGTCGCGAACGGCGCGACCGTCACGCTCCTCGCCGAGCCCGCCCCCGGCTCGATCTTCAAGAGCTGGACGAACTGCACGTCCGTGGACGGCGCGACCTGCACCGTCGCCATGACGAGCGCCAAGACGGTCACCGCGACGTTCCAGCCGAGCGAGTACCCGCTCACCGTCTCCATCTCCGGCGTCTCGGGGGCGAGTGGCTCGGTCGCCGGCCCCGGCATCGGCTGCACGCCGGGCGCGACGACGGGCTGCTCCACCTCCGTGGCGAACGGCGCGACCGTCACGCTCGTCGCGGAGCCCGCCCCCGGGTCGCTCTTCAAGAGCTGGGCGAACTGCACGTCCGTGAGCGGCACGAGCTGCACCGTCACCATGACGGGCGCGAAGACGGTCACGGCGACGTTCATGCCGAGCGAGTACGCGCTCACCGTCTCCATCACCGGCGTCTACGGTGCGAGCGGGACCGTGAGCGGCCCCGGGATCTCCTGCGCCCCGGGCGCGACGACGGGCTGCTCCGCCTCCGTGGCGAACGGCGCGACCGTCACGCTCCTCGCCGAGCCCGCCCCGGGCTCGATCTTCAAGAGCTGGGCGAACTGCACGTCCGCGGACGGCGCGACCTGCACCGTCACCATGACGAGCGCGAAGACGGTCACCGCGACGTTCCAGCCGGCGACGTACGCGCTCACCGTCTCGACCACCGGGCTCGGCCACGGCACCGTCAGCGGGCCGGGCATCGCGTGCTCGACCGGCTCGGCGAGCGGCTGCACCGCGGCGATCGACAACGGCGCGACCGTGACGCTCGACGCCACGCCCAGCTCGACCTGCGACACGTTCAGCGGCTGGTCGGGCGGAGGGTGCACCGGGACGGGAGCGTGCACCGTCACGATGACGTCGGCGAAGACGGTGACGGCCTCCTTCGGGAGCACCGGCGCAACGCTCTGCTACCCAGTGACGCAGCCCTGACGGCGCGGGCGGGGCCGGTCCGCTGACCGCCCCGCCCCCCGGCATCACGACGGCGTCCACCGCGCGGGCCTCCGGGCCCGCGCGTTCTTTTTTGCTCTCCGGCGCCGCCGCCTCCGCGGCCAGGATCGGGCGCGGAGCCGGGTCCGAATCCGCTCGCGACGCGGCGCGTCGCCTGCTGGCTCCCAACTGGCTGCCTCCAGCCGTGCAGCCCACCCCTCCCCTCCCCCCTGGGGCGTTTCGGCGCACCCCACAACCTGTAAAGGTTTCCTCTCCACCTGGGTTCCACGCCGGAGGCCGGATGCCCGAGGAGACGATCCTCGAGACGCGCGACCTCGTGAAGGAGTTCGCCGGCTTCGTCGCCGTGAACGGGGTCTCGCTGCGCGTGGCGCGGGGCAGCATCCACGCGCTCATCGGCCCGAACGGCGCGGGCAAGACGACGGTCTTCAACCTCCTCACCCGGTTCCTGCCGGCGACGCGCGGGGCGATCCTCTTCAATGGCGAGGACGTGACGCACGCGCGCCCCGCCGACGTGGCGCGGCGCGGCATCGTCCGCTCGTTCCAGATGTCGGCGGTGTTCCCGGCGCTCACCGCGCTCGAGAACGTGCGGATCGCGCTGCAGCGTCCGCTCGGCACCTCCTTCCACTTCTGGCGCTCGGAGCGGACGCTCCAGGCGCTCGACGCGCGCGCGGTCGAGCTCCTCGCGGCGGTCGGGCTCGAGGCGGACAGGGACACCGTCGCGGTCGAGCTGCCCTACGGGCGCAAGCGCGCGCTCGAGCTCGCGACGACGCTCGCGCTCGATCCGGAGCTGCTCCTCCTCGACGAGCCGACCCAGGGGATGGGCCACGAGGACGTCGGGCGGGTGGTCGCGCTCATCCGCCACGTCGCGGCGGGGCGGACGGTGCTGCTCGTCGAGCATAACCTGTCGGTCGTCCAGGACCTCGCGCGACGGGTGACGGTCCTCGCGCGCGGCGCGGTGCTCGCGGAGGGGAGCTACGACGAGGTCTCGCGCGATCCCGCCGTGCTCGAGGCGTACATCGGAGCGCCCGCGTGACCGAGCCCGCCCGCCCCGAGCTCCTGCGCGTCGCAGGGCTCCACGCGTTCTACGGTGAGTCGCACGTGCTGCACGGGGTCGACTTCGCCGTGAGCGCGGGCGAGCTCGTCACCCTCCTCGGCAGGAACGGCTCGGGCCGCACGACGACGCTCAAGGCCATCCTCGGGCTCGTGGGACGGCGCACGGGGTCGATCGTGGTGAGCGGTCACGAGACCATCGGGCTCCCGACGCACCGCATCGTCCAGCTCGGCCTCGGCTTCTGCCCGGAGGAGCGCGGCATCTTCGCGAGCCTCACCGCGGAGGAGAACCTGACGCTCCCGCCGGTCGTCCGCTCGGGCGGCATGTCGCTCGAGGAGATCTACGAGATGTTCCCGAACCTCCGGGAGCGCCGGAAGAGCCCCGGCTCGCGGCTCTCCGGCGGCGAGCAGCAGATGCTCGCGATGGCCCGGATCCTCCGCACCGGCGCGCGTTTGCTCCTCCTCGACGAGATCACCGAGGGGCTCGCGCCGGTCATCGTCCAGGCACTCGGGCGCGCCGTCCGCGCGCTCCGCGACCGCGGGTTCACGGTGATCCTGGTCGAGCAGAACTTCCGCTTCGTCGCGCCGCTCGCCGACCGCCACGTGCTGCTCGAGCGCGGGCGCGTGGTGGACACGATCGCCCGGGACGAGCTCCCGGGGAGGATGGAGTCGCTGCAACGCTTCCTGGGCGTCTAGCGCCGCCCACCACGAAGGAGCGCACATGAGCCGGATTCCTCGAGTCGCCTGCTGTCTCGCCGCGCTGCTCGCGGCGCCCACCCTCGCCGCCGACAAGGTCTCGGACGGCGTCGTCAAGATCGGCGTCCTCACCGACATGACGGGCTACTACTCCGACCTCGCCGGCCCGGGCTCCGTCCTCGCCGCGCGGATGGCGGTCGAGGACTTCGGCGGCAAGGTCCTCGGCAAGCCCATCCAGCTCGTGTCCGCCGATCACCAGCTCAAGGCGGACGTCGCGTCCAACACCGCCCGCAAGTGGTTCGACCAGGAGCAGGTGGACGTCATCGCAGACCTCGTCTCGTCGTCGACCGCGGGCGCCGTCATGCCGGTCGCCGCGGAGAAGAAGCGCATCACGCTGCTCTCCGGACCGGGCACGACCGCGTTCACGGGCGAGAAGTGCACCGCCTACAACGTGCACTGGACGTACAACAACTGGGCGCTCGCGAACGGCACGGGCCGCGAGGTCGTGCGCCAGGGCGGGGACACCTGGTTCTTCGTCACGGCCGACTACATCTTCGGCCGCTCGCTCGAGGAGGACACCTCGAAGGTGGTGAAGGCCGCGGGAGGCAAGGTCCTCGGCTTCGCGCGCCACCCCTCCCCCGGCACGACCGACTTCTCGAGCTACCTGCTCCAGGCGCAGTCGTCCGGCGCGAAGATCGTCGGGCTCGCGAACGCGGGCGCCGACACCGTGAACTGCATCAAGCAGGCGAACGAGTTCGGCGTCACTCCCAAGCAGAGCCTCGCGGGCCTGCTCGTCTTCATCACCGACGTCCACAGCCTCGGGCTCGACACCGCGAAGGGCATGTACCTCACCACCGCGTTCTACTGGGACCTGAACGACGACACGCGCAAGTGGTCGCAGCGCTTCTTCGAGAAGCACAAGAAGATGCCGACGATGGTCCAGGCCGGCGTGTACTCGTCGATCATGCACTACCTGAAGGCGGTGCAGGCGGCCGGGACGGACGACGCGGACGCGGTGATGGCGAAGATGAAGGCGACGCCGGTGAACGACTTCTTCGCGAAGAACGCGCGCATCGGGCCGGACGGGCTGCTCCGCCACGACATGTACCTCGCCCGCGTGAAGGCGCCGGGCGCTTCCAAGAAGCCCTGGGACTACTACGAGATCGTGAAGACGATCCCAGCCGCCGAGGCGTTCCCGACCGTCGAGCAGCAGGCCTGCCCGCTCGCGAAGAAGTAGCCCCCCGATGCAGGCGCTCTTCGGGCAGCTCCTCGTCGGCCTCATCAACGGGTCGTTCTACGCGCTCCTCTCCCTGGGGCTCGCGATCATCTTCGGGCTGCTCAACGTCGTGAACTTCGCCCACGGCGCGCAGTACATGATGGGCGCCTTCGCCGCCTGGATGGCGGCGACGTACCTCGGGATCGGCTACTTCTGGGCGCTGCTGCTCGTGCCCGCGGCGATGGGTCTCGTCGGCGTCGCCGTGGAGCGGCTGCTCCTGCGGAGGCTGTACGGGCTCGACAACCTGTACGGCCTCCTCCTCACCTTCGGGCTCACCCTCATCGCCGAGGGCCTGTTCCACCAGGCCTACGGGAACTCCGGGAGCACCTACCCCGTGCCCGCCGCGCTGCGCGGCGGCGTGAACCTCGGGTTCATGTACCTGCCGATCTACCGCGCGTGGGTGGTGGTCGTGTCGGTCGTCGTGTGCACGGCGAGCTGGTTCGTCATCGAGCGGACCAAGCTCGGCGCGTACCTGCGGGCCGGGACGGAGAACCCGAGGTTGCTGCAGGCGTTCGGCGTGAACGTCCCGCTCATGTTCACGATCACCTACGGCTTCGGCGTCGCCCTCGCGGCGTTCGCCGGCGTGATGGCGGCGCCCGTGTACCAGGTGACCCCGCTCATGGGCAGCTCGCTCATCATGGTCGTGTTCGCCGTGGTCGTCATCGGCGGGATGGGCTCCATCGCCGGCTCGATCTTCACCGGCCTCGGCATCGGCCTCGTGGAGGGGCTCACGCGCTACCTGTACCCGGAGGCCTCGAGCGTCGTCGTGTTCGTCGTGATGGCGCTCGTCCTGCTCGTCCGCCCCGCCGGGCTCTTCGGGAGGCAGCGGTGAGCGCGCCCGCGCTGCGGCGCCTCGCGTGGGCGGCGATGGTGCTCCTCGGCCTCGCCGCGCCTTACCTCGTCTACCCGGTGTTCGCGATGAACGTGCTCTGCCTCGCGCTGTTCGCGAGCGCGTTCAACCTCCTGCTCGGCTACGCCGGGCTCCTCTCCTTCGGCCACGCGGCGTTCCTCGGCGCCGCGGCCTACGTCACCGGGATCACGCTGCGCACGTGGGGGCTGCCGACGGAGCTCGGCGTCCTCGCGGGCACCGCGGTCGCGACGCTGCTCGGGCTCGTGTTCGGCGCGCTCGCGATCCGCCGCTCCGGCATCTACTTCGCGATGATCACCCTCGGCTTCGCGCAGCTCGTCTACTTCCTCGTGGTCCAGCTGCCCTGGACCGGCGGCGAGGACGGGCTCCAGGGCATCCCGCGCGGGAAGGCGCTCGGCCTCCTCGCGCTCGACGGGCCGGTCACGACGTACTACTTCGTCTACGTCGCGTTCCTCGCCGGCTTCTGGCTCATCCAGCGGGCCATCCACTCGCCCTTCGGGCACGTGCTCCGCGCCATCCGCGAGAACGAGCCGCGGGCGCTGTCGCTCGGCTACGACGTCGCGCACTACAAGCTGCTCGCGTTCGTCCTCTCGGCCGCCCTCTCGGGCCTCGCCGGCTCGCTCAAGGCGGTCGTGCTCCAGTTCGCGTCGCTCTCGGACGTCCACTGGCACCGCTCCGGCGAGGTCGTGCTCATGACGCTGCTCGGCGGCATGGGGACGGTGCTGGGGCCGTCGGTCGGCGCGCTGCTCGTCGTCACCCTCGAGAACTACCTCGCCGACGTGGGGTCCTGGGTGACGGTCATCACCGGCGCGGTGTTCGTCGCGTGCGTCCTCGCGTTCCGGCGCGGCATCGTCGGCGAGGTGCGCGCGCTCGTGCGCCGCTCGTTCATCGGAGGGAAGCCATGACGGAGGGGCTCGCGGGGCGCGTCGCGGTCGTCACCGGGGCGGCCAGCGGCATCGGGCTCGAGATCGCGACGCAGCTCGCGCGGGCGGGCGCGCGCGTGACGCTCGCGGACCTGAACGGCCCCGCCGCCGCCGCGGCGGCGGGCGCGCTCGCGGAAGGCGGCCTCGCCGCGCGCGGCGTCGCCTGCGACGTGACGAGCGAGGCGGAGGTGCGCGCGGTCCTCGACGAGGTGGTGGCCGAGGACGGCCGCCTCGACGTGCTCGTGAACAACGCGGGGCTGCAGCACGTCGCCCCCATCGACGAGTTCCCGACGGAGCGGTTCGAGATGCTCCTCCGCGTCATGCTCGTCGCGCCGTTCCTCGCGACGAAGCACGCCTTCCCCGCGATGAAGCGCCAGGCCTTCGGCCGGATCCTCAACGTCGCGTCGATCAACGGCCTCGTCGGCTTCGCCGGGAAGTGCGCCTACAACAGCGCGAAGCACGGCCTCATCGGGCTCACCAAGGTGGCGGCGCTGGAGGGCGCGCAGCACGGCATCACCGTGAACGCCCTCTGCCCGGGCTACGTCGAGACGCCGCTCGTCCGGAACCAGCTCGCGGATCTCGCGCGCACGCGCCGCGTGCCGCTCGAGCGCGTCTTCGAGGAGGTCATCTATCCCCTCGTCCCGCTGCGCCGCCTCCTCACGCCGGCGGAGGTCGCCGCCTACGCCCTGTTCCTCGCGAGCGACGCCGCCGGCGGCATCACCGGCGCCGCCGCGGTCATCGACGGAGGGTACACGGCGCAGTAGCGAGGCTCCGCGCGCCGTGCCGCGGGTCAGCGCGTGTGCACCGTCACGAGCGCGGAGAGGCCCGCGCGGAGCGAGAGATCCGGCGGCGGCCCGACCCAGGCGATCCGCACCGGCACGCGCTCGACCACCTTGACGAAGTTGCCCGAGGCGTTGTCCGGCGGGAGGAGCGCGAAGCGCGCGCCGGTGCCGCCGGAGACGCTCTCGACGCGCCCCTCGATCGTGCGCCCGGAGTAGGCGTCGATCTCGACGTCCACCCGCTGCCCGGGGCGGATCGCGCCGGTCTGCGTCTCCTTGAAGTTCGCGACGACGTAGGTCCGGTCCGGCACGAGCTGCCCGAGCACCTGGCCGGGCGCCACGATCTGGCCGACGCGCGCCCCGAGCCGGGTCACGGCGCCGTCCGCCGGCGCGCGCACCTCCGTGTAGCCGAGCTGGAGCTTCGCCAGCGCGAGCGCGGCCTCCGCGCTCTGCACGCGCGCGTGGGCGAGCTCGGCGTTGGCGAGCGCCGCGGCGTACTGGGCGCGGTTCGCGCCGGCGCCCGCGCGCGCGGTCTCGCTCGACACGCGGGTCGTGTCGTACTGGCTCGCCGCGATGGCCTCGCCCTTCTTGAGCTCGTCGGCCCGCCGGAGGTCCGCGAGCGCCTTCTCCGCCTCGGCCTCGGCGCGCGTCACCGTCGCGCGCGCGGCGCCGATCTGCGCGTCGGCGGCCCGAGCCTGGGCGCGCGCGGTCGCGACCTCCGCCTCGGCCTGCCGGACGCGCAGCTCGTAGTCGGCCGTGTCGAGCCGCAGGATGGGCTGTCCTGCCTTCACCGGCGCGTTCTCCTCGACGAGCACCTCGGCGATCGGGCCGCCGACGCGCGCCGCCACCGCGACCACGTCGGCCTCGACCTGCGCGTCGTCCGTCACCTCCTCGCCCCGGTGCAGGTACTCCCAGGCGGCGAAGGCGCCGAGGAGCAGGAGCGCCAGCGCGGCGCCGCCGCCCATGATCAGCCGGCGCCGCGACCGTGCCGGGGCGGGCGCGGGTGGAGGCGCCGCCGGGAGCGGCCGGACTTCGTGGAGCTTCGGATCGGTGGGGGTCATCTTCACATCTCCATCTCGACGTGGACCGGCTCGCCGGGGCCACGCTTGGCCTTGAGGAAGAAGAGCAGCGGCAGGACGCACAGAAAGAGGAGCCCCGTGAGGAGGAGCACCTTCTCGAAGGCGAGCACCATCGCCTGCCGCCTGACGATGCCGTCGAGGGCGCGGAGCGCCGCCTCGTGGGCCGCGACCGCATCGAACCCGCGCTGCTGGAACCCCGCCGCGAGCTGCGCGAGGCGGCCCTGCACCTCCGGCCGTTCGATCGTGAGGTGGCTCGCGACGGCTGCGCGCGCGTGGACGCCGTAGCGGGAGAGCAGGGTCGCGAACACCGCGAGGCCCACCGAGGCGCCCACCTGGCGGAGGAGCGAGTTCAGGCCCGTCGCGTCGGCGAGCCGCATGCGCGGGACGTTCGACAGCGCGACGGTGGTGAGGGGCACGAACAGGAAGCTGAAGCCCACGCCCTGGACCAGGATCGCGTGGGTGATGCCGGCCGCGGAGGTCGCGAGCGTCACGTGCGACACGGCGAAGGCGCCGTAGGCGACGAGGAGCACCCCGACCCCGATGAGGAGCCGCGCCGACACCCTGCCGTAGAGCCGCCCCACGATCGGCGTCACCGCCATCATGACGAGCACGCGCGGCATGAGCGCGAGCCCCGACTGCATGGCGGTGAACCCGAGCAGCTCCTGCATGAAGAGCGGCAGGAGGAACATGCTCGCCATGAGGATCGAGAACATCACCGCGCCGACGAGCGTCCCGGAGGTGAAGACCGGGTCCTTGAAGAGCCGGAGGTTCACGGCCGGCGCGCGGGCGGTGAGCTCGCGCCACACGAACAGCGCGAGGCCGACGACCGCCACGGCCGCGGCGGCGACGATGAGACGGGACTGGAACCAGTCCTCCTGCTGCCCCTCCTCGAGGAAGAACTGCAGGGCGGCGAGGCCGACGGCGAGGAGCGCGATCCCGAGCCAGTCGAGGTTGCGACGCTGGTCGGCCGCCGCGGCGGCGTTCGCGGCGCGGATGTCCTCCGGCTCCTGGACGAACTGCCAGACCATGAACAGGCCGAGCGCGCCGACCGGCAGGTTGATGAAGAAGATCCACGACCAGTGATAGTTGTCGACGATGTAGCCGCCGAGCGTCGGGCCGATCGCGGGTCCGACCATCACGGCCATCCCGAAGAGCGCCATCGCCATGCCCTGCTCCTTCGGCGGGAAGGTCTGGCGCAGGATGGCCTGCTCGGTGGGCTGCAGCGCTCCCGCTCCGAACCCCTGGAGCGCGCGGAAGAGGACGAGCTCCGGGAGGCTCGAGGCGACGCCGCACAGCGCGGAGCCGGCGAGGAAGAGCACGAGGCTCGCCATGTACACGCGCTTCTGCCCGAAGAGCCGGCCGAGGAACGCGGTGAGCGGCATCACGATCACCGTCGCGATCACGAAGCCGGTCGTGATCCAGGTGATCTCCTGGACCGTGGCGCCGACGGCGCCGCGGATCTGCGGCAGCGCGACGTTCACGATCGACGAGTCGATCGCGCCCATGAGCGTCCCGAAAGTCACCGAGACGGTCACGAGCCACTTGTTCGGCACCGGCCTCGCGCCGGCGAGCGGCGCGGAGAGCGTCGTGGCGCTCACCGGTGCGCCCCCCTGAGGAAGAGCTCGAGCAGCGCTCCGGAGGCGCGCTCGAACGGCGCGTCGTCCTGGATGGAGCGGGTGAGCACGATCCGGACCATGCCCACGAACGCGAGGGCGAACACGCCGGCCTCGTCCTTCCGGAGCTCTCCCGTCGCGATCCCTCGGCGGACGACCGCGTCCACCCGCGCGGTGAGCTCGTCGCCGAGCCGTGCCGGCCGGGCGCGGGCGGGCCCCTCGCCCGCCTGCACGAGCACGGTGAGGAAAGGACCGTGCGCCCGCGCGTGCTCGGTGATGGCCTCGAGGTAGGCGCGGAGCTGCGCCGCCACGGGCTCGCCCTTCGCCGCCGCGAGCGCCGCGTCGACCCGCGCGAGGAGCCGCTCGCGCCGCGAGCGTGCGAGCGCCCCGAGGAGCGCCTCGCGATCCGAGAAGTGGTTGTAGACGGTGCCCACCGCGACGCCTGCCCGCGCCGCGATGCGCTCCATGCGCGCGGCGTGCAGCCCCTCCCCCGCGAACTCGTGCTCCGCCGCCTCGAGGATGGCGCGGTTGGTCTCCTCGCGGAGGCGATCGCGCAGGCGGGGCTGGGCTGAGGAGCGGGTCATTCGATGAATCTCCATTCAACTTATGAACGCCACTTAATGCTATTTGTCGCACCCGTCAACGGGCGTGCGCCCTGGGCCGCGCGGCCGGGCGCCGCGAGCGCTGGAACCCATGGACCGGCGCACGCCCCCTCCGGGCGCGAGGGGGCCCCCGAGCCGGGGAGAATCGCCCCGCCCCTCGCGCGCACCGTCCCCCTTCTCCCCGACGCGGCGCGCTCGCGCTTGCCCGCCCCTGCTCGATCGGCCGCAACCCACTCGGCCGGCTTCTCCGTGACGTGCCGGCGAAGGCGGCACATCTTACGCTCGGTCACCATGCCACCCGCCGATCCTCGACCCCCTGCCCCGCCGCCGCGCTCGCGGCGCTGGGCGCGCGCGCGTGTCGTCCGCGCGGTCGCCCGCGTCGCCTGGATGGACGTCGTCGCCTTCCTGGGGGCGAGCGCCGCGATGCTCCCGATCCTCCGCCGCCGGCGCCCGCTCGGCCGCGAGCTACGTCCGGGCGACGCGGTCGCCCCGACGCCCACCGATCGCCGCGCCTCGCAGGCCTGAGCCCGGAATGCGCATCGGCATCGTCACCGAGTACTACTACCCCAGCATCGGCGGCGTTCAGGAGCACGTCCACCACTTCGCCCGCGAGGCGCGCCGCCTCGGGCACGTCGCCCGGATCGTCACGAGCGAGATGCCGGATCTCGCGGCCAGCGGCGGTGCCGGCAGCCCCGGGGTCGCAGAGGCGCCGGACGTGCTGCGCGTCGGGCGGAGCGTCCCGATGTACCTGAACGGCGGGTTCGGGCGCGTCTCCGTGGGCTACGGCCTCTCCCGCACGGTGCGCGAGACGCTGGAGCGCGAGCGGTTCGACGTCGTGCACGTGCACTGCCCGCTCACCCCGGTCCTCCCCTGGCTCGCGATCCACCACGCGCGCTGCCCCGTGGTCGGGACCTTCCACACGAACTTCCACCCCGGGCGCGCCTGGTCGCTCACCCAGCTCTGGCAGCGCCGCTACCTCGAGCGGCTCGACGCGGCCGTGGCGGTGTCCCACGCGGCGGCGGGACCGTACGAGCAGCGGCTGCGCGCCACGTTCCGCATCATCCCGAACGGCGTGGACACTGAGCGCTTCGGCTCGGGCCAGCGGCTCGCGCGCTTCGACGACGGGCGCCTCAACGTGCTCTGGGTCGGCCGGCTCGAGCCACGCAACGGCCTCGACGTCATGCTCGAGGCCTTCGCGCTCCTGCGCCGGGAGGTGTCCGCGCGGCTCCTCGTCGTCGGCGACGGGCCGCTTCGCCCCCGCTACGAGGACCTGGTCCCGCCCGAGCTCCGCGACGACGTGGTGTTCGCCGGCGTCTCCCGGGACGACCGGCCCGACTGGTACGCGACCGCCGACGTCTACTGCGCGCCCACCCGCATCGCGTCGTTCGGCGTGACGCTCCTCGAGGCGATGAGCGCGGGGAAGCCGGTCCTCGCGTCGGACATCGCGGGCTTCCGCGAGGTGATGCAGCACGAGCGCGAGGGTGAGCTCCTCCCGCCGGCCGACCCGGCGGCGTGGGCACGCGCGCTCGCGCGGCTCGCCGCGGACCGGGACCTCGCCGCCGCGTACGGCGCGCGCGGCAAGCTCACCGCGACGCGCTACGCCTGGCCGCGCGTGGCGCGCCAGGTGCTCGAGCTGTATCGCGCGGTCGGGGCCGGCTAGGATCTGCTGGGGATCCATGCCGCTCCGCAAGCAGGCCCTCCTCGCGCTCGCCCTCGCCGCGCTCGTCGCGCTCCTGGCCGCGGCCGCGCTCCTCGCCGCGCGGGGCAGCCCCGTCGCGGGGATCGCCCTCGCGGCGGTCACCCTCGCGATCGCCGTGGCCGCCGCCGACGCGCTCTGGCCGGCGTTCGATCCGGGCGGGACGAGCCTGCGCGCCGGTCGCCGCGACCGGGCCGAGGTCGCCCTCACCTTCGACGACGGGCCGGGGCCCGACACGGCCGCGGTGCTCGACGCGCTCGACCGCGCCGGAGTGAAGGCCACCTTCTTCGTGCTCGGCCGCGCCGCCGAGGCGGCCCCGGAGCTCGTGCGCGAGGCGGCGCGCCGCGGGCACCTCGTCGCGCAGCACGGCCACGGCCACGAGAAGCTCCACCTCGCCGGGCCGGCCACCCTCGCGGCGGAGATCGACCGCGGCGCGGCTGCCATCCGCGCGGCGGGGGTCGAGCCGGCGCCGTTCTTCCGCGCGCCGCACGGCTTCAAGTCGGCGCTGCTCCGCCGCGCCCTGCGGCGGCGCGGCCTCGTGCTCGCCGCGTGGACGCGCGGCGTGTGGGACACCGAGCGACCGGGCGCCGCCGCGATCGCGGAGCGCGCCTGCGCGCGCATGCGAGGCGGCGAGATCCTCCTCCTCCACGACGGCGCGGGCGAGGTGGCCGGCGAGCGCGAGCCGGCGCCGGAGCGCCGCCGGGAGCAGACGGCGGAGGCGATCCCCGAGATCGTCCGCCGCTGGCGCGCAGCGGGCTTCCGGTTCGTGACGCTCGACCGGCTCGAGCGGCCCCCGCGCGCCGCAGGCGGCGGCGTCGCCGCGCGGCTCGGCGGGCTCGCCGTCCTGACCCTCCTCATCACGCTCGGGCTGCGCCACGCCGACGTCCGCGGCGTCGCGCGCGCGCTCGCCGGCGCGGACCCGGCGCTGCTCCTCGCGGCGGCGCTCGCGAACGTCGCCGGGCTCGCCGCGCAGGCGCTGCGCTGGCACGTCCTCGTCCGCCCCGTGGCGCCCCGCGCGACGTACGGCGCGAGCTTCCGCGCGCTCGTCGGCGGCTACGCGCTCGGGCTCGTGCTGCCGGCGCGCGCCGCCGACCCCGCCCGCGCGCACCTGCACGCCCGTGCGAGCGGGAGCCCCACCGCGACGCTCCTCGCCACCGTCGGCCTCGATCACCTCACCGCGTCGTTCGCGTTCCTCGGCGGCCTGGGCCTCTTCGGGCTGTTCGCGCCGTTGCCGGGCTGGGCGCGCTCGGCCGCCTGGTCCACCCTGGCCGTCGCGACCGCCGCCGCCGCCCTCGCCGCGCTCCTGGCGCGGCGCGAGGCGGCGGCCGCGCACGCGGGGTGGCTCGCGCGGACCTGGGCGCGCCTCAGGGGCGGGCTCACCGCGGCGGGCGACCCGCGCGTCGTCGCGAGGTCGCTCGCCGCCGCGCTCGTCGGCTGGGCGGCGGAGACGCTCGTCGCGCTCCTCTGCCTCCCCGCGCTCCACATGCCCGCCTCGGTCACCGTGGCCGTGCTCATGGTGGTCGCGACGACGCTCTCCGCCGCGGTCTCGGTCTCGCCTGGAAACGCCGGCGTCTTCGAGCTCGCCGCCGTCGTCGCCCTCGAGGCGCTCGGGGTCGACCGGGAGCTCGCCCTCGCGTACGCGCTCGGCTTCCACGCCGTGCACGTCGTCCCGGTCGCGCTGCTCGGGGTGGCGTTCGCCGCCCGCGGCGGGACGCGCGCCCTCACCGGCGCGGCGGCGGGTGCTCCGCCGGACCAGGCCCGCTGAGTGAGAGAGAGAGCGGCGAGGTGGAGGCCTCGCCCCTCCCGCGCCCGCCTCACGCGTGCGCGCTCGCCTCTCCCGGCCCCGCCGCTCGCGCCGCCCGCCGCGCGCGGACGGGCTCGTGCACCCGGGCGAGCTCGGCGAGCGCGAACGCCCCGCACGCCATCACCGCGTCGCGCGCGGCCACGTCGAGGAATGCGCCCGTCGCGATGACGTTCAGCGCGATCGCGGCGAGCCACGCCATCGCGACGAAGCCGAAGATCCGCGCGAACCCGAGCAGGATCGCCGCCCCGACCACGATCTCCACGATCCCCGCGGCGCGCAGGAACAGCTCGGGGCGGACCGGCAGGAGCCGGACCGCGAGCGGGCTCAAGTACATCCTCCAGTCGGTGAGCAGGTTCGTGAACTTGTCGAGCCCGGCGACGATCGGCACGACGCCAAAGGCCACCCGCAGCACCCGGTACGCCATCACGGTGTTCCTCTCCATGACTCCCTCCTCGTGCAATCCGATGCGCGCCGGCGGCGCGAGGTTACGTTTGCCTGAAAGGGAGGCCGTCATGGAGCACGGCACCGTCCTCGCGCAGGTCCCGCCGGCCGCGGGCTCCGCGCTTCCCGACCTCGAGCTCGTGCGGCGCGTCCAGGCCGGAGAGCGCGCGCTGTTCGAGCTGCTCATCCGCCGTCACAACCCGCGCGTCTACCGCGCGATCCGCGCGCTCCTCCGCGACGAGGCGGAGGTGGAGGACGCGATGCAGCAGACCTACCTCCTCGCGTTCGCGCGGCTCGGCGAGTTCGCCGGCGCGGCGGCGTTCTCGACGTGGCTCACCCGGATCGCCCTCAACGAGGCGCTCGGGCGGCTGCGCCGGAGCGGCAAGGTGGAGCGGCTCGACGCTCCCGAGGCGGAGGACGAGGCGCCCGGACCGCCCGATCGCTCTCCGGAGGATCGGGCCGCGGCGGGCGAGGCGATGGCGTTCCTGCAGCGCGCCCTCGATCGCCTCCCGCCCGCCCATCGCGTGGTCTTCATGCTGCGCGAAGTGGAGGAGCTCTCCACCGCGGAGGCGGCGGAGGCGCTCGGCATCTCCGCCGTCCTCGTGAAGGTCCGCCTCCATCGCGCGCGCCGCGCGCTCCGCGAGGTGCTCGCCGCCGCGAGCGGCCAGGCGTACGCCGAGGCGTTCCCGTTCCTCGCGCCACGCTGCGACCGGATCGTCGCCGCGGTCATGCCCCGCGTGACCGAGCCGCGCTCATAAGGGTCGAGCGGTAACCGCGCCGCGCCTCCCACGTCGATCGGTGCTGGAGGTCGTATGCGAAGCATGACGACGAGGTGGGGGGCGCTGCTCGCGGCGGTGGTCGCGTGTGGCGGCGGAGGGTCGTCCAGCGACTCGGGCAGCGGGACGACCCCGGCGATGACGCCGGGGACGACGCCCACCGTGAACCCGACGGCGCAGAACGAGATCACGATCCAGGGCATGGCGTTCAGCCCGCTGAAGCTGGAGGTGGCGCCGGGCGCCACCGTCACGGTGCGGAACCTCGACGGCATTCCGCACTCGGTCACGAGCGAGAGCACGGCGGGCGCGTTCCGCCCGGGCGCGGCGAGCGGGGTCTCGTTCGACACGGGGCAGTTCACGGGCCAGCGGACGTTCACGATCCCCGCGAACGCGCCCCTCGGCGCGACGATCCCCTACTACTGCTCGGTCCACCTCGGCACGATGGCGACGCCGAACGGCGAGATCGTGGTCACCGCCACGCCCGGCTCGACGACCACCGGCACGCCCACGACTCCGACGACGCCGGCGACTCCGTCGACGCCCACGATGCCGACGCCCACGCCCTCGGGCCCGTACTGAGCCCGGGCGGCGGGGAGCGCCCGGCGGGCCCGCCGCCCGCCCGCCTGGCGCGCCTTGTCCCGCGCAGGGCGGCGGCGTAGCCTCGCGCCTCCATGCGCCGCCGCCTTGCCGCCGCGCTGCTCGCGGCCAGCCTGCTCCCCCGATCCGCGGCCGGCGACCCGGAGCGCACGATCGTGGTGGGGGCGGATCGCGACTACCCGCCGTACGAGTTCCTCGACGCCCAGGGGCGTCCCGCCGGCTACAACGTGGAGCTCACCCGCGCCATCGCGGAGGTGATGGGCCTGCGGGTCGAGTTCCGGTTCGGGAACTGGGCGGAGATCCGAGCGGCGCTCGAGGCGGGCCAGATCGACGCGCTGGAGGGCATCTCCTTCTCCGAGGCGCGCGCCGCCACCCTCGACTTCGCCCCGCCGCACGCGATCGTCCAGCACGCCCTCTTCGCGCGGAAGGGCACGCCGGCGGTCACCTCGCTCGACGCCCTCCGCGGCAAGGAGGTCATCGTCTTCGGCGGCGGGATCATGGACGAGGAGCTCACGCGCCGCGGGATGGGCGCCGCGCTCGTCCGGACCGGCACCCCCGCCGACGCGATGCGGCTCCTCGCCTCCGGCCGCCACGACTACGTCGCGCTCGCGCTCCTCCCCGGCGTGTACCTCGAGCGCGAGCTCGGGCTCTCGAACGTGGAGCCGGTCGTCCGCGAGGTCGCGAGCGAGCCCTACGGCTACGCGGTTCGGAAGGGCAACGCGGCGCTCCTCGCCCGCCTCGACGAGGGGCTCGCGATCCTCAAGAAGACCGGCCGCTACGACGCGATCCACCAGCGCTGGCTGGGGGTGCTCGAGCCGCGGGGCCTCAGCTGGGAGGCGGCCCTGCGCTGGGCGGCGCTCGTGCTGGCGCCGCTCCTCGCCGTCCTCGGGGCGGTGCTCCTCTGGTCGCGCGCGCTCTCGCGGCAGGTGGCGCAGCGGACCGCCTCGCTCGCGGCGGAGGTGAAGGAGCGCCAGCGCGCGATGGAGGAGCTGCGGCGGCACCAGGCCGAGCTCCTGCAGGCGGACAAGCTCGCGGCGCTGGGGGTCCTCGTCTCGGGCGTCGCCCACGAGATCAACAACCCGACCGGCCTCATCCTGCTCGACACGACCACCGTGCGCGCGGCGCTCCTCGACGCCCTCGACGCCCTCGACGCGCGCGGCGGCACGGAGGGGCTGGCGCTCGCGGGGCTCCCCTACGCGAGGATGCGCGAGGAGCTCCCGCTCCTCCTCGACGAGATGGCCCAGAGCGGGCGGCGGATCCAGCGCATCGTCGAGGACCTCAAGGACTTCGCGCGGCGCGACGACGCCCCGCCGCTCGCCCGCGTGGATCTGAACGAGGTCGCGCGGGCCGCGGCCCGGCTCGCCGGCGCGGCGCTGCGGAGGGCGACCGCGCGCTTCGAGCTCGAGCTCGCGCCGGCGCTGCCGGCCGTGCTCGGGAGCGGGCAACGCATCGAGCAGGTGGTGGTGAACCTGCTCGTGAACGCCTGCGAGGCCCTGCCCGCGCCGGGCCGCGGCGTGCGGCTCACCACGCGGCGAGAGGACGGGCGCGTCGTGCTCGAGGTGCGGGACGAGGGCGTCGGCATCGCGGCCGAGCACCTCGCGCGCGTCGAGGAGCCCTTCTTCACGACGAAGCGCGCCCGGGGCGGGACGGGGCTCGGCCTCTCGGTCTCGGCGAGCATCGTGAAGGAGCACGGCGGCACGCTCGCGCTCACCTCCACCCCGGGCGCGGGCACGACCGCCACCCTCGCCCTCCCGGCCGCGCCGGAGGCGGCGGCCGCATGAGCGATCCGGGCTCCCCCGCGTTCGGCATCCTGCTCGTGGACGACGAGCCGGCCTGGCTGCGCGCCATGAGCCTCACCCTCGAGCGCACCGCCGGCATCCGCCGCGTCGTCACCTGCCAGGATCCGCGGCGCGTGCTCCAGATCCTGGACGGCGACGACATCGGCGTCGTGCTCCTCGACCTCACGATGCCGCACCTCTCGGGCGAGGAGCTGCTGCCGCGGATCGCCGCGGAGCACCCCGAGGTGGCCGTCATCGTCGTCTCCGGCCTGAACCAGGTCGAGACCGCCGTCCGGTGCATGAAGCTCGGCGCGTTCGACTATCACGTGAAGACCGAGGAGGAGGACCGGCTCGTCGCGGGCGTGCTGCGCGCGCTGCGCATGCAGGAGCTCCAGCGCGAGAACGTCGAGGTCGCGACGCGGCTCCTGTCCGGCGAGCTCCGCCACCCGGAGGCGTTCGCCGGGATCGTGACGCGCGATCCCACCATGCGGACGCTCTTCTCCTACGTGGAGGCGGTGGCGAGGAGCGCGCAGCCGCTGCTCGTCACGGGCGAGAGCGGGGTGGGCAAGGAGCTCGTCGCGCGGGCCGCCCACGCGGTCTCCGGCTGCCCCGGGAAGCTCGTCGCCGTGAACGTCGCGGGGCTCGACGACGCCGTGTTCGCCGACACGCTCTTCGGGCACGTGCGCGGCGCCTTCACCGGCGCGGACCAGCCGCGGCGCGGCATGGTGGAGGAGGCGGCCGACGGGACCCTGTTCCTCGACGAGATCGGCGATCTCTCGATGGCGTCGCAGGTGAAGCTCCTGCGCTTCCTGCAGGACGGCGAGTTCTTCCCGCTCGGGAGCGACCGCCCGCGGAGGGTGAAGGCGCGCGTCATCGCCGCCACCCACCAGGACCTCGCCGCGAAGGAGCGGGCCGGCAGCTTCCGGCGCGACCTCTTCTACCGGCTCCGCACCCACCGCGTCCGGGTGCCGCCCCTGCGCGAGCGGAAGGACGACCTGCCGCTGCTCCTCGACCACTTCCTCGGAGAGGCCGCCCGCGCGCTCGGCAAGAAGAAGCCGACCCCGCCCCGCCAGCTCCCGCTGCTCCTCGCGACGCACGACTTCCCCGGCAACGTGCGCGAGCTGCGCGCGATGGTGTTCGACGCGGTCACGCTCCACGTGGATCGCGTGCTGTCGATGGACGCGTTCGTGGAGGCGATCGGGCGCGTCGCGGACGGTGGCCGCGCCGACCCGGAGGCCGACGCGAACCCGTTCGCCGGCGCGGAGCGGCTGCCCACGTTCGACGAGGCGCTCGAGCTCCTCGCGCGCGAGGCGATGACGCGCGCCGGCGGGAACCAGACGCTCGCGGCGCGCCTCATCGGCCTCTCGCAGCCGGCGCTCTCGAAGCGCCTCAAGGCCTGGCGCCGGTAGCTCCGGCCGCGAAGGGCCATTCCCTCCGGAATGGTCATGCCTCGCGGAATGACCGCTCGCGCGCGCTGCGGATCCTGCGTGCCTGCGCGCCGGCGCGCGGTCTCCCTCACGCACCGATGACGATCGGAATGCCCCTTCGTGCCGGCCCGCCCGGTCCGATGGGTCGTGGCACGCGCCCCGGCGTGCATTTTTTCGACTTCCGCCGGATCGGCGCGCCCGGGCACATCGCGTGCTGTGGACGAGCGCGCTCCCGTCCTCGCGGCGCGGCGCGACGGCGGCGCGGCGCCGCCAGGAGGAGGCTCACGTGAAGCGTCTCGCTCGCAGCCTTTACCTGCAGGTCCTCGTCGCGGTGGCGCTCGGCGCCCTCGTCGGCCACCTCGCCCCGGCGACGGGCGCGTCGCTGAAGCCGCTCGGCGACGCGTTCATCAAGCTCGTGAAGATGCTCATCGCGCCCATCGTGTTCACGACGGTGGTGACGGGCATCGCGAAGATGGGCGACCTGCGCAAGGTCGGCCGCGTGGGGCTGAAGGGGCTGCTCTACTTCGAGGGGCTCACGACGCTCGCGCTCGCCATCGGGCTGGTCGTCGCCCGCCTCGCCCAGCCCGGCGCCGGCATGGACGTGAACCCGGCCACCCTCGACGCCAAGGCGGTCGCGACCTACACCGCCGGCGCCCAGCAGCACGGGACGGTCGACTTCATCCTGAACGTCATCCCGAAGGACGTCGCCGATGCGTTCGCGAAGGGCGACATCCTCCAGGTCCTGCTCTTCTCGATCCTGTTCGGCATCGCGCTCGCCGGGCTGCGGGAGACGGGGAAGCCCGTCCTCGACTTCATCGACGTCCTCGCCTCGGTGCTCTTCAAGATCGTCGGGATGGTGATGCGGCTCGCGCCCATCGGCGCGTTCGGCGCGATGGCGTTCACGGTCGGGAAGTACGGCGTGGACACGCTCCTCAGCCTCGGCAAGCTCATCGCCTGCTTCTACGCGACGAGCACGCTGTTCGTCGTCGTCGTCCTCGGCCTCGTGATGCGGAGCTGCGGGCTCGGCATCCTGCGGTTCCTCCGCTACATCAAGGAGGAGATCTTCGTGGTGCTCGGGACGTCCTCGTCCGAGTCCGCGCTCCCGCTCATGATGCGGAAGATGGAGCGGCTCGGCTGCTCGAAGCCGGTCGTCGGCCTCGTCGTGCCGATGGGCTACTCCTTCAACCTCGACGGGACGTCCATCTACCTCACGCTCGCGACGCTGTTCATCGCCCAGGCGACGAACACGCACGTCTCGCTCGGGCAGGAGCTCGAGATCCTGGCGGTGCTGCTCCTCACCTCGAAGGGCGCCGCGGCGGTCACCGGCGGCGGCTTCATCACCCTCGCCGCGACGCTCTCCGCGGTCGGAAACATCCCCGTGGCGGGCCTCGCGCTCCTCCTCGGCATCGACCGCTTCATGTCGGAGGCGCGCGCCATCACGAACCTCATCGGGAATGGCGTCGCGTCGGTGGCGGTTTCCCGCTGGGAGGGCGAGCTCGATCTCGCCCGGGCGCGCGCGGTCCTCGCGGGCGCCGATCCCGGAGACGCCGCGGAGCCGACGCCGACGCCGGCGCCGCTCCTCGAGGACGTCCCGCTCACCGCGGCCGAGGGTTAGCTCGCCCGCGCATTCGCTCCAGGAGGCTTCATGAAGCAGCTCATCTCGATCCTCTCGCGGCTGTGGAACGGCCTCTGCGAGGCCGACCGCCGCACCGCGCTCCGCAGCACGCCGGAAGTCCCCCGCAAGTAGCGACGCGGAGATCCCGGCGCGGACGCCGGCGGTGGCCTCCCTCCGGCCGCCGCCGGCGTTCGCCTTTCCCCTCCCCCGCGACGCCCCTCCCGCGACGGCGCCCGCGCCCGGCCGGCGATACACTGTGGGCAATGGATCGCGGCGCCCGGTGGCACGAGCGGCTCGGCGCGGCGGCGGCGAACGTCCACCGCTGGCTCAGGGCGCGCGAGCTCGTCACGCTCCTCCTCGTCGCGGCGCTCGCGGGCGGCGTCCTCGCGTTCCTAGAGATCGCCGACGCGGTGCAGGAGAACCAGACCCGCGCGATCGACGAGGAGATCCTCCTCGCCATGCGCACGCCCGGGGATCCTTCCGATCCCCTCGGGCCGGAGTGGGTCGAGGAGGTCGGTCGCGACCTCACCGCGCTCGGCGGCGTACCGGTGATCACGCTCGTCACCTCCGCGGTGGCCGCCACGCTCTGGCTCGCGGGACGGCGCCGCTCCGCGACCCTGCTCGTCGTCGCGGTGGTGGGCGGGGCGCTCCTCTCGTTCGCGCTGAAGCGGGGCTTCGACCGGCCCCGCCCCGAGCTCGTGCCGCACGGGACCACGGTCTACACGTCGAGCTTCCCGAGCGGCCACTCGATGCTCTCCGCCGTCGCCTACCTGACGCTCGGGGCGCTCGTCGCGCGCGTGCTGCCGCAACGGCGGCAGAAGGCGTTCGTCATCGGCTGGGCGCTGCTCTTCACCGGCCTCATCGGCGTGAGCCGCGTCTATCTCGGCGTGCACTGGCCGTCGGACGTCCTCGCCGGCTGGACCGTGGGCGCGAGCTGGGCGGTCGCGTGCTGGCTCGCGGCGGACTACCTCGACCGTCGCGCCAGGCGACGGAGCGGGCGCACGGGTTAGCTCCCTCCCGGTCCGTGGCGAGGTGGCATCCACACCCACCGGGGTGAGCCAGCGCCAGGTGTGCGGCGACTTCACGCGCCCGCCCGCGCCCCTCCTCGTCCAACCCCGCGAGCCCAGGGGCACTTCGCGGGCGCCCGGCGCTGGTCCGCGCCGTGCACAGATGAGAGCTCGCCCGGCGCCCCTTTCCCCGGACGACTGCTCGGAGGTGTTCCATGAGACCCGGCCGCCTCGCCTCGATCGCCACCCTCACCGCCCTCCTCTCGACCGCCTGCGTGACGACCTCGACGACCTCCACGACCTGGGGCGAGGGCTCCGCCCAGGAGTGGGAGCGCGTCGGCTACGTCGCCTCGATCCGCGAGACCGTGGAGCGGCAGCAGGGAAACCCGGGCGCCGGCGCGGTGGCGGGCGCGATCATCGGCGGCATCCTCGGCAGCGCGATGGGCGGCCACACGCACTACGACCGCTGGGGCTACGCGCACAGCCAGGGGAGCGGCGCCGGCGCGGTCGCAGGCGCCGTCGGCGGAGCCGTGGTCGGCGCGGCCGCGAGCCAGGGCGGCGCCGAGCGGCGCACGTACGAGGTCTTCGTCCGGTTCGACGACGGCGGGACGGAGACGTTCGTCTACGACCAGCCGTTCGACTTCCGCGTCGGCGACGAGGTCCGGCAGACGCCGCGCGGCCTCGAGTGGAGGCGTTAGCGAGCTCGCGCGCCGCGCGTGAAGAAGGTCCGCACGACACCCGGGCCATCCGGCTCCGAGTGCGCGAGGCACCCGACGGCGAGCGCACGCTCGACGAGGGGGCCGGGAACGAACGGCGTCACGAGCTCGAACACGTCGCCCGACGCGAGCACGGCGAGCTCCTGCATGATCTCCTGCACCGGGTGCGCGCCGGCCGCCAGCATGGGCCGTGCGTCCAGCCGGCGGGAGACCGGCGCGCCCTCGAGCCACGCCGGCCGGAGCTGAGCATCCGCCGCGGGCGCAGCGGCGGCGTGGGCATGCGCCGCCTCCGGCGCCGGGCCGCGGCCGTCGACCGCATGCGCGGGGCAGGCCTCGACGGGCCTGGCGGGTTCGGCGCCGGGGCGCGCCCCGGCCCAGGACAGGAGGCGCTGCTCGCCCTGGAGCGCCCGCTTCTCCGTGAGATCCTGCGTCAGCTCGAGGCAGCCCAGGTACGCGCCGGCCTCGTCGCGGAGCGCGCGGTACTCGATGTGGACGAACCGTCCGTGGAGCTGGATCCAGAAGGTGGCGCGGTCCTGCGTGCCGGCGCGGAAGCCGGCGAGGATCTCCTCGACCGTCCCGACCGACGCGGGCGGGTGGCAGAACTGGACCTTGCGACCGATGACGGCGCGGCTGCGCGAGAACACCCGGTCCTTGCCGTGGCTGAACCAGCGGACGCGATCCTCTGCGTCGACGAAGGTCGCGTCGAGCGGCAGCGCGCCGAGGATCGCCTCGAGCTCGGCGGGGGCGAGGCTCCCAGTGGGCAGCCTCACGCGCGCGCCGGCCGCGGGACCCTCGTCGATCCCGGCCGACTCCGGGCGCCAGCGCGCCTCGGGCTCGACGAGGCAGTAGCCGATCTCGTCGCTCTGCCTTGCGATCTCCCACCACTCGCGCTCGTCGAGGACGTCGAGCGACATGGGCAGCAGGATGTTTTCCTCCTTGTCCACCATGTCGCGGATCGCCCGCGCGAGGGGGCGCAGCGCGCCGCCCGCGATCGCGCGCGCCGCGGCGGGATCTCCGGCGGCCGACGCGAGCGCCGCGTGCGCGCCGCGCAGCAGCGCGCGCGTCTCGTCGTGCTTGCCCCACATGACCTGCGGCGGCCCGGTGATGCCGTGGCGCTCGAGGAACGGGAAGAGCAGGTGCTCCTTGCGCAGGTAGTGCTTCTCGACGTCGGTGAGCGCGTTCAAGCGCACGCGCGCCTGCAGGAGGTGCACGCCCGCGGCGCCCTCGGTCGCGACCGTCGCGAGCGCGTCGGCGGCGTGCTCGAGCGCGTGGACCTGCTTCGCGAGCGCCGCGTTCTCCTCGGAGAAGACGCGCGCGGGGTGGCCGGCCGGCGGCGTGCGCGCGCCGGAGAGATCGATGCCGCCCTGCAGCGCCGCCGAGTGGAGGTGGCAGAGCCGCGTCACCTCCTCGGGCCGGAGTCCCTCGGCGATGAGCTCCTGCTCCACCTCCACCACGAGCCCGTACGGCACCTGGCCGAGCAGCCGCTGGAGCTGCCGCTGCACCGCGTCCGGCGCCGCGCCGTCGTGAAGCTGCAGGATGAGGTGCTTCAGGAGGGCCTTCCGAGGGGGGGCGCCGGTTTCGATGAGCTCGCTCATGCGGAGAGGAAGAGCAAGGTCCTCGCCAGCCACGCAACCGCCTTGGATCACTGCTTTTCCTGAGCCATCGCGGCACCCGGCACCCGGATTTCGTTGCTGCGCCCACCGCGATGCCGTTGCGCTGATCGGCCGGTGCGCGCTGCCGCGCGGGCGCGGCGCCACTAGGGTTCGATCTCGGGCACGGTGCTCGGCGGGTGGCGGGGAGCGGGGGGATGAAGCGGCTGTTCGGCGGCGACTGGTTGGCGGGTCCGGTCCATGACGCGCTGCGCGACCGCGCGATGGTCGAGCAGAGCCTCCCCGCCGCGACGCGCGCCGTGGTGGTGGACGGCGTCCGCGGCTGGCTCTTCCCGGTGACGACCACGGCGGGCGACCTCTTCCAGCTCTTCCTCTGGTTCGACGGTGCCGTCTACCAGGTCACGGTCGCGAGCCCCGACGTCTCGGGCCACGACCCGCACGCCTGCCACCTGTTCCCGCACGGCCGGATCTGCCTGTCCGCGGATCCGGCGGGCGGCATGCCCACGCTCCAGGCCGCCTACGCGAAGAGCGTGCTGTGGGCGAACGGCTTCAGCGAGTTCCAGCGCACGGGAGCGTTCCCGTTCTGAACCCCGGAGGAGAAGCCATGTCCGATGCCACCGTCGCAGATCTCCGTGAGCTGTTCCTCGACGATCGGCGCACCGAGGACGCACCGCCCCGAGAGCGGCGCCGCCGCGTGTTCGTCGATCCGGCGGGGCGCATCGTGATCGGCGACCGCCAGCCGCGCGGGGACGAGGGCCAGTCGCTCTCCGAGATCCACCCGGCCGTCTTCGCCTGACGCCCGTGCGCATCCTCGATGCGGTGCTCCGCGCCCTCGAGGAGGAGATCGCGGCGCATCCGCCGGAGCGCGGCGGCGCGCTCGTCGGCCCGCGCGGCGTACCCCTCGTCACGCAGCTCGTCCCCGATCCGGAGGGGGCGGCCACCGCGGCGAGCTACCGCCCCTCGCGCGCGCTCGACGCGCGCGTCAAGGCGCTCGAGCGCCAGGACGGGCTCGAGCTGAAGGGCATCGTCCACTCCCACCCTCCTCTCCTCGACGCGCCGTCCGCGCAGGACGTAGCGGAGCTCGCGGAGGGCCTGCGCCTCAACGGCCACCTCTCGACCTACCTCGCGCCCATCGTCACGCGCTGCGAGCCCGGCGATCGCGTCGCGCCGCACGCGCTCGCGCTCGCGGCGGGAAAGGTGTCGTTCTTCGGCGCCTGGCGCGCGGGCGAGGGCCACGCGGCCGTTCGGCCCATGCGAGTGGCCGTGGTGCCGCTCCTGCGCGACGCGCAGCGGCTCGCGCGCGCGCTCGGCGGCGAGGTCGCGGGCCTCCCCGTCGTGGACGTCGCGGAGGCGGGAGACGCCGCCCTCCCTGCGGCCCGGGTGATCGCGAGCGGGCTCGAGCTCCTCGTGGTCGTGGGGGACGGCTACCCGGCGCTGCCGCCCCTCGTGCTGGCCACGCCCGCGGGCGGAGAGACCGAGCAGCTCGAGCTCGCGTGGCCGCTCGGCGTCGCGGAGGAGGACCGGCTCGCGGCGGCGGTGCGCGCCGTCGTCATCCCGCCGGGCCCCTACCGCGGCGCCTTCGGGCCGCGCGGCGGACCGGCGCTCACCGCCGACCGGGAGCGGGCGCGGCTCGCCGGATGGGGACGGCTCCTCGCGGGCGGCGATCCCACGGCCGAGGCGGAGCGGCTCCGGGGGGCGCTCTTCGCGCGGAGCGCCGGGCTCGTCTCGGACTCGCTGCGCCAGCGGACGGTGCTCGTCGCCGGGTGCGGGTCGGTCGGGTCGTACCTCGCCGAGGAGCTCGCGCGGAGCGGTGTGGGCGCGCTCGCGCTCGTGGATCCCGAGCCGGTCGAGGGGGAGAACCTCTCGCGCAGCGGGTACGAGATCGGGGATCTCGGACGCCCCAAGGTCGAGGCGCTCGCGCGGCGCGTCCTCGCCGTCCAGCCCGCGATCCGCCTCGCGCTCCACCCGAGCACGGTCGATGCGCTCGGGTCCCCCGCGCTCGACGCGCTCGTCCGGGCGGCCGACCTCGTCCTCGCCGCCACCGACGATCCCGCCGCGCAGCGCCTCCTCGACCGGTTCGCCTACGCGCGCGCCCGGCCGGCGCTCTTCGTGGGCCTGTACGCGGGCGCGCAGGGCGGCGAGGTGGTGATGACGGTCCCGGGCAGGACGCCCTGCTACCTCTGCGCGACGCGCACGCGCGGCGCCCTCGCGAGGGAGAGCGGCGGCGCGCGCGAGGTCGACTACGGCACGGCGCGGCTCCGCGGCGAGCTCGCGATCGGGGCGGACGTGCACCACGTGGCGAGCGCGGCGGCGAAGCTGGGGCTCTCGCTGCTCCTCGCGGGGAGCGGCGCGCCGCTCGCGGCGCTGGCCGAGAGCGCGCTCGCCGACGGGACGCCGTACCTCACCACCTCCACCGTGCCCGGCTACTGGTTCTATCCGCAGGTGTTCGGGGACACGCCGGGGCAGCACGCCTACCAGAGCGTCTGGCTCACGCCCGCGTCGCGGGCGGAGTGCCCGGTGTGCGGCGATCCCTCCTACCGCGTGGACCCGTTCGAGGTGCCGCTGCGCGCCCCGCGCGCGTCGGCCTTCGCGGACGTGCTGCGCGAGGGCGACCGGAACGGCGACTGAGGCGGAGACCAGTGACGGCGGCCGCGTCGGTCAGCGCGACGGCGGCTGGACCTCCGACTCCTCCTCGAGCGCGGGGACGATCTGCTCCTGGCGCGCCTTCGTCTCGCGCGTCGCCGCGCCGGTGCAGCAGAACGGCGCGACCGCCTCCGCGAGGCGGACGAAGGCGGCGATCTCGCGATCGAGCCGCGCGGCGAGCGCGGGGTCCCGGAGCCGCCCGTCGGCGTCGAACGCCTCGCTCGCGTGGGCGAGCGCGAACATGTCCGGGAAGACGAGCGCGCCGCAACCCTCGAGCGGGATACGGGTCTGCCAGAGCCCGCGGACCCCGCCCATCGGCGAGGGGGACGCCGCGAGGAGGTACACGCTCCTGCCGCGCCACGGCATCGGGCGCGCGCGCGACACCCAGTCGAGGGCGTTCTTGAGCGGCCCGGCGATCGAGTAGTTGTACTCGGGCGCCGCGAGGAGGATCGCGTGCGCCGCCTCGACCCGGCGCTTCAGCTCGAGCGCGCCCGCCGGGAGGCCGCTCGCCCGGTCGACGTCGCCGTCGTAGACCGGCATCGCGAACTCCGAGAAGCGGGCGAGGTCCACGTCCGCCCCCTCGCGCCGCGCGATCTCGCACGCGAGCGCGACGAGCTTGTGGTTCAGGGATTCCTTCCGCATCGACGCCGCGAACGCGAGCAGCCTCATCCGACCACCCCCGGGCACGCGCCTCGGCTGCCCGCCGAGAATGTACGCAGCGCGCGAGGAGTGGCGGTTCCGGCGCGTGGGCTCCCCCTCCGGCCCGCCCGCCGTGCGCCCCCCCTCGGCGGGGCGCCTCGTGACCGCCGCGGGCGATCAGCTCCACCGCTCCATGACCACGCGCGTCTCCGTGTAGAAGCGCACCGCGTCCTCGCCGGTCGCGTGCAGGTCGCCGAAGAACGAGCTCTTCCAGCCGGCGAACGGGAAGAACGCCATGGGCGCGGCGACGCCGACGTTCACGCCGATCATCCCGGCCTCGACGTTGCGCCGGAAGTACGCCGCCGCCTTGCCGCTCGAGGTGAAGATGCTCGCGGCGTTGCCGTAGCGGGAGCGGTTCGCGAGCGCGACCGCCTCCTCGACGCTCCTCGCCCGCACCGTGGCGAGCAGGGGCCCGAAGATCTCCTCCCGGGTGAGGGCCGAGTCCGCCGCGACGCGGTCGAGGATCGTCGGGCCGATGAAGAAGCCGTCGCCGCCGGCCGGCGCCTCACGCCCGTCGACGACGAGCGCGGCCCCCTCGGCGAGCCCGGCCTCGATGTACCTGCGCACGCGGGCGCGGCTGTCCTCGCGGATGACCGGCCCCATCGCCGAGTCCGCCGCGAAGGGATCGCCCACCCGCGTCGCGCGCGCCTCGGAGGCGAGCCGCTCGAGGAGCGGCTCCGCCGCCCCGCCCACCGGCACGAGCACGCTCCCGGCGAGGCAGCGCTGGCCGGCCGCGCCGAACGCGGAGCCCATCACCGCGGAGACGGTGAGGTCGAGATCGGCGTCGGGCAGCACGAGGAGGTGGTTCTTCGCCCCTGCCATCGCCTGGACGCGCTTGCCGCTCGCCGCCGCCCGCGCGTAGACGTGGCGGGCGACGCCCTCCGACCCCACGAACGACACCGCCCGAACGAGCGGGTGGTCGAGCAGCGCGTCCACGGCGTCGCGGCCGCCGTGCACGACGTTCAGGACGCCGGGCGGCAGCCCCGCCTCCTGGAAGAGCTCGGCGAGCCGGAGCCCGGTGGAGGGCGTGCGCTCCGACGGCTTCAGGACGAAGGTGTTCCCCGCCGCGACGGCGATGGGGAACATCCAGAGCGGGATCATCGCCGGGAAGTTGAACGGGCAGATGCCCGCGACGACGCCCACCGGGACCCGCCAGCTGTGCGAGTCGATGCCGCGGGCGATCCCCTCCACCGTGCGCCCCTGGGCGAGCGTCGGCATGCCGCAGGCGAAGTCCACCACCTCGATCCCGCGCCGCACCTCGCCCCGGGCGTCGGGGAGGAGCTTGCCGTTCTCCCGCGAGACCGAGGCCGCGAGCGCCTCCTGCTCGCGCTCGAGGAGCGCCTTGTAGCGGAAGAGCACCTGGACGCGGTCCGGGACCGGGATCGCGCGCCAGCCCGGGAACGCGGCCGCCGCAGCGCGGACCGCGACGTCCACGTCGGCGGGCCCGCAGAGCGGGACCCGCGCGACGGTGCGGCCGGTGGCGGGCTCGAGCACCGGCGCGGTCTCGGCGGCCGCCGCCGGGCGGGACGCGCCGTCGACGAGGAGCGGGAGCGTCGCGGGCGCGGCGCCCTGGGGAGCTGACGAGACGTTCGCGGCCATGACGGCGACCTCCGGCCTCGTCACTTCACCGCGCCGACGGTGAAGCCGGCGATGAAGCGGTCGAGGAACAGGTTGTAGACGACGGCGATCGGCAGGCTCGTGATGAGGCAGGCGGCCATGAGCGAGCCCCAGTAGTAGACGTCGCCGCGCACGAGGTAGATGGGCACGCCCACGCCGACCGTCTGGTGCTCCGCCGAGGAGATGAACGTGAGGGCGTAGACGAACTCCTGGGTGACGAGCGTGAAGGAGAAGATGACGACGGTGAGGATCCCGGACACGGAGATGGGGATGACGAGCTTCACGAAGGCGCCGAAGCGCGTGAGCCCGTCCACGAGCGCCGCGTCCTCGAGGTCGCGCGGGATCGCCTTGAAGAAGCCCATGAGCAGCCAGATCGAGAACGGGACGGTGAAGGTCGGGTAGGTCACGATGATCGCCCAGAGCGTGTCCTGCAGACCGAGCCACGACACCACGCGCGACATCGGGATGAAGAGCAGCGTGGGCGGGACGAGGTAGGTGAGGAAGATCCCGATCCCGAGCTGCTGCCCAAACCGGCCGGTGAGCCGCGCGAGCGCCCAGGCCGCGGGGACCGCCAGCACGAGCGTGATCGCGACCACCGCCGCGCCGGCCACGGTGGTGTTCCAGAACCAGCGGAGGAACAGCGTCTCGCGGAAGAGGAGCCGCAGGTGATCGAGGGTGGGCGCGGCGTTGAAGACGAACGGGTCGTGCTCGACGTTGTACAGGTCGCTCGTCTGCTTGAACGTCGTGATCGCCATCCAGTAGAAGGGGAACGCGAGCAGCGCCGCGAACCCGATCACGATGAGCCAGCGCCCGAGGCGCGTGAGCGGCGATCTCCGCGGGCCTCCCATCGGAGCCTCCCTCCGCTACACCACCTCGGCGCGGTGGGCGACGCGCAGCATGAGCGCGGCGACCGCGACGAGGATGGGGACGAGGAACATCGAGATGGCCGCGCCCTCCGCCAGGTCGGAGCCGAGCACGCCGGTCTGGAACGCGAGCGACGGCAGGACCTGGGTCGAGTCGTAGGGCCCGCCCCGGGTGAGGATGTAGACGACGGTCATGTCGGTGAAGGTGAAGACCACGCCAAATAGGACGGCGACGTTGATGATCGGCCGCATCATCGGGAGGGTGATCTCGAAGTGCGTCCGCCAGAAGCCCGCGCCGTCCACCGCCGCCGCCTCCGGGAGCTCCTTCGGGATCGAGGTGAGCCCGGCGAGCAGGATCACCGTCGAGAACGGGATCATCCGCCACGAGTGCACCGCGATGACGGACGCCATCGCGAGCGCCGGCCTGCCGAGCCACATCGGGGGGTCGAAGAGGTTCACGAGGTGCATCTTCGCGAGGACCCAGTTCACGACCGAGTAGATCGAGTCGAGGATCCACTTCCAGCCGATGGCGCCGAGGCTGATCGGCGCGACCCAGGGCAGGAGGATGAGAAACCGGACGAGCCCGCGCCCCCGGAACCGCTCGCGCAGGGCGAGCGCGAGCGCGTTCGCGCAGACGATGACGATCACCTGCGAGGCGATGGTGAACACGAACGAGTTCACGAGCGCCCGCCGGAAGCTCGGGCTCTCCACGACGCTCCGGAAGTTCTCGAGGCCGACGAACTCGTAGCCCACCGACCCCACCGTCACGTCGCCGACGCTGTAGAGGAAGGCCAGCACGAGCGGCAGCCCGAGGAGCGCGGCGATGTACACGAGGGCGGGCGAGAAGAGGGCGACGCCGAGCCGGGTCGCGCCGCTCACCCGGCGGCGCCGGCGGGGCGCCGCCCGCTCGAGCGCGGCCCCGGTCACCGCCACGACAGCTCCCGCGGCGCGGCGCGCTTGCCGGTCGCCCGGTCGAAGAACTTCACCTCGCTCGCCGGCACCGCGAAGTCGTGGGCGGCCCCCTCCCCGAGCCCTCCGCTCGCGGCCGTGGCGACGCGCGAGACGACCTTCCGGCCGTCGAAGCGGCCGCCGTCGATGACGCCGTGCAGGATCCGCTCCGAGCCGAGGAACTCGACGAGCCGGATCCGGAGGCGGATCGGCGCGCTCGGGCCGCGGACCATCTCCGCCGGGACGACGCTCTCCGGCCGGAACCCGGCGATGAAGTCGGTGTCCTCGACCAGGTTCATCGGCGGCGAGCCGAGGAACGTCGCGACGAAGGTGTCGGCGGGCTCGTCATAGACCTCGTGCGGCGTCCCGATCTGCCGGACGATGCCCTTGTTCAGCACCACGATCCGGTCCCCCATCGACATCGCCTCGACCTGGTCGTGCGTGACGTAGATCGTCGTGGTGCGCACCCGCTTGTGGAAGGAGGTGAGCTCCTCGCGCGCGGAGGCGCGCAGCTTCGCGTCGAGGTTCGAGAGCGGCTCGTCGAGCAGGAACACGGTCGGCTCTCTAACGAGCGCGCGCGCGAGCGCCACCCGCTGGCGCTCGCCGCCGGAGAGCTCTCGCGGCTTGCGTGCGAGGAGGTGCTGGATTCCGAGGAGGCTCGCGGCCCAGTCGACCCGCTCGCGGCGCTTCGGCTTCGGCACGCCGTGCGCCTTGAGCGGGAAGCCGATGTTCTGCTCGACCGAGAGGTGCGGGTAGAGCGCGTAGCTCTGGAAGACCATGGCGATGCCGCGCGCCCGCGGCGGCAGGTCGGTGACGACGTCGCCGCCGATGAGCACGTCGCCGCGAGTGGGCTCCTCGAGCCCGGCGATCATCCGGAGGAGCGTCGACTTCCCCGAGCCGGAGGGGCCGAGGAAGACGAGGAACTCGCCGTCGCGGGTGACGAGGTCGACGTCGTTGACCGCGCCCTCCTCCGCCTTCTTGAACACCTTCGTGAGCTTGCGCGTCTCGACGACCGCCACGGCGCCTCCCGTTATGGGGGGGGGGGGGCCCCCCCCCCCCCCCCCCCCCCACACCCCCCCCCCCCCCCCCCCCCCCCCCCCCCCGCCGCGCCCCCGCCCCCGGCGGGGGGGGGGGGGCGCCCCCCCCCGGGCCGCCACCCCCCCCCCCCGGGGCCCCACCCCTGCTCGCCGGGGCCCTGCGCCACCGCGGGCGGCTTCGCCGCGACCGCGCTGGCGCCCCGGCGGCTCGCTTCGCTCGTCTACGGTCAGGCGGTCTTCCACTTGTCCCAGATGCGCTTCAGCTCCTTCTCCGCTGCCTTCGCGGAGTCCTCGGGGGAGAGCTCGTCCCGCGCGACCTTCGCGAACATCGTGGGGAGGACGAAGGTGTTGAACGCCTCGTCCACCGCGGCGGTGGCGTACCCGGGGTAGCCGACGTTCGTCGCCCACTCGAGCACGTTGCCGAGTACGGCGTACTTGTCCGGCGGCACGCCCTTGGGGTCGTTCGCGATCTGCTGCTTCAGGTCGGGCACGGTCTTCGGGAAGCACGGGAAGTTGTAGAACTCGCTCGCCTTGAAGGCCTCCGCGAACGCGTCGATGTAGTCGACGAGGAACTGCTTCGCGCCCTCCGGGTTCTCGGCGAATCGCCAGATCGCGTAGCAGTCCATCACGTGCTCGGCGGCCATGCGGCGCACCGGCCCCTTGAGCGCGGGGACGATCTGGATCTTCTTCGACATCTCCGGGTTCTCCTTCTCCGCGGTGCGCGTGACGGAGATGGCGTTCGCGACGAAGGAGAGCTTGCCGGCGAGGATGCCGCGGTTGTTGGACGAGGGATCCCAGGTGAACACCTCCCCCGTCTCCGCCTCCTTGTAGAGCGCGCGCATGTACTTGAGCGCCTCGATGGTCTGGGGGGAGTTGATGACGACGCGCCCCTCGGCGTCCTGCTCGGACGCGCCGAACGACCACATGACCGCGCGCACGGCCATGTTGGTGTCGAGCTCCTGCGACAGCCCGATGCCCACCGGGTTCCCGAACTTGTCCTTGATGGCCTTGCCGCCCTTGCGCAGGTCGTCCCAGGTGTCGGGGCCCTTCGGGAAGCCGACCTGCGACCAGAGGTCCTGGCGGTAGTTGCCGGGATCCGGCACGTAGCTGTCGGAGAAGGCGAAGTACTTCTTCGTCTTCGGGTTGAAGGTGGACTTGTGGCCGAGGTCGATGGGCTTGCCCCACTTCTTCTCCACCGCCTGGTAGATCTCGGTGTGGTCGATGACCTGCTTCTCGTACGCCGCGGGGGGCGAGAGGAACATGAACAGGTCGTGGCCCCGCTGCGCCGAAACCTCCGCCGCGGCGCGCGCGTTGATCTCGCCGATGGCGATGTGATCGACCACCACCTGCACGCCGTGCTTCGCGCCCCACTGCTTGCAGAAGACGCCGTCGAACCACTTGTCGTAGCCAGGGACGAAGTGGCTCCACTGCACGATCTTGAGCGTCTTCTGCTGCGCGCGGACGTGCCGCGGGGTTCCCCCCGCCGCCGCCGCGAGGGCGCCGACGCCCGCCGCCTTGAGGATCTCCCTGCGCGTCAGGCCCCGCCTTCGATCGCTCGCCATGCCCGCCTCCCTCCGTCACACGATGGGTGACGTACGGAGAGGGCCCTAACGGCGGCGCCGGAGGCGGCACGGGCCGGACGGGGCTCCCGCAGCGCGTCGCGGCGCGTCAACGGCGGGCCGACCGAGCGCTGCCTCGGCCGCGCGGGCGTTATAGTTTGTATCCAAACCGCCTGAGGAGCGCCTTGCGCTCGGCGACGTCCGCGTCGCCCTCCACGCCGAGCGGCGCGCCGCCGTCCACGACGCCGAGGATCCCGCGGCCGGCGTCGGTGCGCGCGACGAGGACCTCGACCGGGTTCGCAGTGGCGCAGAAGATCGTGCACACCTCGGGCACGAGCTTGAGCGCGTTCAGGACGTTCACCGGGAAGCCCTCGCGCAGGAACACCACGAAGGAGTGGCCCGCGGCGATCGCCTCGGCGTTCTTCACCGCGAGCGCGACGAGCCCCGGGTCGTTGCCGGACCGGCGGACGAGGCGCGGGCCGGACGACTCGCAGAACGCGAGCCCGAACTCGAGGTGCGGCGAGGAGCCGGCGAGCACCTCGTGCAGGTCCTCCACCGTCTTGATGAAGTGCGCCTGGCCGACGATCACGTTCACGTCGTCGGGCTTCTCGATTCGGACGGACGAGAGCTCCATCGCTGCCTCCGGGGACGGACGGCGCGATCATCGCCGCGCGCCCGGAGCGCGGCGCGGCGCGAGGTGGGTTGCCTCCCTCGGGCTGCGCGGACGACGAGGCCCGGCGCGCCTGCCGGCGGCCGGGCCTGGGTGAACGCCTGCGGGGGACCGGGTCAGCCGATCTCGAGCCAGGAGAACCACACCGGGTGGTTCGCCTTGTACCACTCGAGCACGCGCCGGATCGCGGCCTGCTTCTCCTTCGGCATGACCCGCTCGTCCACCCGGTCGAGGTGGACGCGGATCTTCTCGCCGTCGTGCTCGAGCGCCTGCGAGAGCATCGTCTGGAGCTCGTTCCGGATGCGGCCGGAGTCCGAGATCTTCACCGCGCGGCTCGCCGGATCGACGCCGGCGAGGAAGCGCGAGAGGAGCGGGCTGAAGATGAGCCGCGTCTCGTCGAGCGACTCCATGAGCCGGAAGGTGAAGGTCATCTTGGCGGACGCCTGGCGGGTCGCGAGCCGCGTCGTCACCTTGTAGACCCCGTCTCGCACCTTCGTGACGCCCGGCGCGCCGCTGTACGGGTCGTCGCACATGTAGCCGAGGCTCGCGAGCACGCCCCACTTCTTCTCGGGCAGGAAGTCGTCGGCCCGGATGACGCGCTGCTTGAGCGGCATCGCGGCGGCCTCCGCCTCCTCGATCGCCTCGGCGTAGGACTTCACCTCCCCCGCCTCGAGCACCTTGCCCCCGAAGAGCTCGCCGAGCCGCCGCGCGAAGTCGGGGGCGTGCGGGTCGAGCTGCATGAGCTTGCCCTCGGCGTCGCAGGGCAGCGTGAACGCCGGCGAGAACGTGGCCATCGTCGTGTCCACGTCGAGCACCGACGAGAGGCTCGCGGCCTGCATCGCCTCCGCGGTCGCGGCGTAGCCGTCGCAGAGGAAGACGTGCGTCGCCCCGGCGCCGTCCGCCCAGCTCCCCACGAGGAACGTCGGCGCGTAGGTGCCGGAGTCCGTGAAGACCTCGATGCCGGAGGGCGCCTTCCAGCCGTCCTCCACGAGGTGCGCGCCCAGCGCCTTCCACTCCTCCCATAGCTTCCCGAGCCGGCCGACGCGGCTCTTCCCGCGCAGCGTCCAGACGTGGACGTTCTCGCGCCGGATGCCCGGGTAGGTGGCCTCGATGGCCGCCATCACCTGCTTGCGCGGAGTGCGGTAGTCGAGCAGCACGGAGTCGCGCTCCGCCGAGGCGGCGACCTTCCGAGGCAGCGTGAGACAGCCCATGTACGACTCGTACGGGCGCGACACGGTGAGCGGCGAGTCGAACAGGTGGAACACCGCCATCGGGCCGGTGGGCTTCCCCTCGGCGAAGCGGGAGGTGTTCTCGAGCGTGTCCACCGCGGCGCCCCACACGGTGATGCCGCGGTCCTGGAGCCAGCCGTAGAACTGCTCGAAGGTGTGGCCTGGCTCGTTGAGCAGCCGGCGGACGCGGCGGTCCACGATGCGCGCCACCTCGGGCCGGGCGTAGACGCGGCCGAAGCCGAGCAGCGGGTTCGCGCCCATCTCCGGCGTCTCGCCGGCCTTGGGCATGAGCCCCTCGCCGAGCGAGACCATGATGGCGTGGTTCTCGGGGAGCGTGCGCGTGGTGGTCCAGAGGCCCTCGCTCATCACGTAGGCGCTGATGGCGTCGGCGTTCTTCTTCACCTGGTTGTAGGTCGCCTTGTCCTTCCCCGCGCCGGCGCCGTAGTCGCCGAAGAGCTTCGTGCCGAGCGCGGTCGCCGCCGAGGTCATGGCGAGGCACCGCGCGATCCCGCGGGGGGTGAAGCTGTGGGCGGACACCGGATCGGCCTGAAAACGCTCGACCTCCACGTCCTCCAGCCAGAGGTGGAAGCGCAGGAGCACCGGCCGGGTGTCGAAGGCCCACTGGGCGATGAGGTTGCGCTTTTCGATGTCTTGCACGGGGGTCTCCGGAGGGCGGGGTTCGGAAGGCGCGGGCATTTTATGAACTCGCGGCGGACCCGGAGCCACTTTGCGGCCTTCCGACCCCACGCGAGACGGATCGGAGGAATCGAGGAAGCGACGCCGTCGCGTCAAGCGAAAGCGTTGCGCGCTGCGCCAACGTCACGAGGCTCCGGGAGCGGCGCGCCCGCGAGCGCGTTAACCTCGCGGCGTGCACGGCCTCCCGCCCCTCTCCGCGCTCCTCGCCCAGGAGCCCCTCTGGTCCCCCTCCCCCCCGGACGCCGCCCGCTTCGAGCGGGACGCCGGGGCGAGCCCACCGCCCGAGCTCGCGGCCGAGCTCCGCTGGTGGCGTGCGCTCGCGGCGGGCCGGGCGCACCGCTGGGACGAGGTCTCGGTTCTCGCCGAGGCGGGCCTCGGCCACCCGTTCTCGGAGCGCGAGACGGTCCGGCTCGCCTTCCTGCACTGCCTCTCCGGGGACCTCGCCCAGGCGGAGCACCTCGTCGCGCAGGCGGTCCAGACCGCCAGCGACGAGGCCCTGCCCCGGCGCTTCGCCGAGTGGTGCGAGCAGGAGGGGCTCCTCGCCGCGGCGGCGCGTTTCAGGTGAGCTCGGCGCACGCTCCCGGGCCTGCGGCGGGCGTCCTCGCTCCTTGCGCCTGCGACGCACTGCTAGGCGCCGCTGTGCGCGGCTCCCCTCGAAGGAGCGCCTCGGCGCGCGTCGCTGCGGTTGCCCGCCTCGGCTCCGGTTTCGTGCGCCTCGCGAGCTCGAAGGCTCGTGCGGTCAGTACCCGTGCCCGCCGCGGTGCTCGCCCTCGCGGATCTTGCCGCGGAAAACCCAGTAGATGAGGCCCGTGTAGCCGAGGACGAACGGCATCCCCATCGCGGCGATGATCGCCATGTTGCGCAGGGTCGGGGCGGTGGAGGAGCCGTTGCGGATCGTGATCGACAGGGCGGGGTCGAGGCTCGAGGTGACGAGGTTCGGCCACTGGGCGAGCCCGAACAGCACGACGAGCCCGGCGACGGTCACCGCGGAGGAGGCGAACGCCTGGAAGTAGCGCCGCTGGTAGACGGCGCGCGGGACGTTCCCCGCCGCGACCACGTTCAGGACGACGACGCCCCACGCCCACGGCAGGTGGGCGAAGTTCGCCGTCGCGCGCGGGATGGCCACGAGCGTGAAGATCGTGGTGAGCAGGTAGAGCACCGAGAACACGCCCGCGGCGCTCCACGCCCAGCGGCGCACCTCCTCGTGCAGCTCCCCCTCCGTCTTGATGAGGAGCCACACCGCCCCGTGGAGCGCGAAGAGCGAGAGCGCGAAGGCGCCGACGAGGAGCGCGTACGGCGAGAGGAGCCCCGAGAGCGCCACCTGCGCCTCGCCGTCCGCGCGCACCGGCAGCCCCATCATGACGTTCCCGACCGCGGCGCCGAACAGGACCGGCGAGAGCGCGCTCGCGAGGAAGAACGCGAAGTCCCAGGTGTTGCGCCAGGCGCGCGACGGACGGCGGCTGCGGAACTCGATCGCCACGGCCCGGAAGATGAGCGCCAGGATGAGCAGCATGAGCGGCGTGTAGAGCACGCTGAAAGCCGTCGCGTACGCCCGCGGGAACGCGGCGAAGAGCGCGCCGCCGAAGGTGACGAGCCAGACCTCGTTCCCGTCCCACACCGGCCCGATCGCGTTCAGCATGACGCGGCGCTGCTCGTCCCGCCGCGCGAGGAGGTAGAGCGTCCCGACGCCGAGGTCGAAGCCGTCGAGCACCGCGTACCCGGCCAGCAGGACTCCGAGGAGGACGAACCAGAGCGCCTGGAGGTCCATCACCGCCTCCCCTCGCCGGCGAGGTGGGAGCGCCCCGGCTCCTCGTAGGTGGCCGCGACGTCGGCGAGCTCCTTGCCGCCGGTGTGGTCCGGGGGCGGTACCGCCGGCGGCGGGCCGGCCTGGATCTTCGCGTTCATGACGTAGACCCAGACGAGGAAGAGGCCGACGTAGACGAGCCCGAACAGCACGACGGACTGGAGCACCTGGCCGCTCGTCACGGAGGGTGAGAACGAGTGCTCGGTGCGGAGCAGGTTCCACACCGTCCACGGCTGGCGGCCCACCTCCGCGACCACCCAGCCGAGCTGGTTCGAGGCGTAGGTGCCGAGCACCGCGAACACGAAGATCCACAGGAGCCAGCGCGTCCGGAAGAGCGTCCCCTTCCGCTGGAGCCACAGGCCGAGGAGCGTGAGCGCGATGAACGCCGTGCCGAGCGCGACCATCAGGTGGAAGGCGTAGAACGGCACGGCCACGGGCGGGCGCGCGTCGGGCGGCACCGAGGCGAGCCCCTGGATCGAGGCGGTGGGGTCGCCGTGAACGAGCAGCGAGAGGCCGCCGGGGATCGCGACGCCGAACGCCACCCGGCCCTCCTCCGGCCGCGGCACGCCGAACACGTGCAGGTCCGCCGGCCCGTCCTCGAAGTGCCCCTCCATCGCGGCGAGCTTCGGCGGCTGGTGCTCCGCGACGATGCGCGCGCTCTGGTCGCCGGTGACGAGCAGGAGCGCGGAGAAGATCGCCCCGAACCACAGCGCGACCGAGAAGCTCCGGCGCGCGAACTCCTCGTGCCGGCCGCGCAGGAGGTAGAAGGCCGAGATGCTGAGGACGAAGAACGCGCCGAGCACGTAGGCGCCGTTGAGGGTGTGCAGGAGCCTGCCCACCGTCGAGGGGTTCAGGACCGCGTCCCAGAACCCCGTGATCTCGGCGCGCCGCGCGGCGCCCTCGCCGACGACCCGGAACCCGGCCGGCGTCTGCTGCCAGCTGTTCGCGACGATGATCCAGATCGCCGAGAAGACGGAGCCGAGCGCGACGAGCACCGCCGAGACGAAGTGCATCCGCGGCGACACCCGGTCCCAGCCGAAGACGAGCACGGCGAGGAAGCCCGACTCGAGGAAGAACGCGAAGATGCCCTCCGCCGCGAGCGCGGAGCCGAAGATGTCGCCCACGAAGACCGAGTAGCGCGACCAGTTCGTGCCGAACTGGAACTCCATCACGACGCCGGTCGCGACGCCGATGGCGAAGTTCGCCGCGAAGAGCGCGGTCCAGAAGTGCGCGGCCGAGTGGTAGACGGGATCCTTCGTCCGCAGGTACTTCCAGAGCAACACCGCGATGACCGCCGCGAGCCCGATGGTGAGCGGTGGGAACAGATAGTGAAACATGATCGTCAGCGCGAACTGCACGCGCGAGAGCGTGAGGACGTCCATCGGCGCTCCTTCGCGGGGAGGTCCCTCGCCGCGCGAGGGGTCGCTAGAAGGTGCGCCCCCCACGCCGGAGCGTGAAGGGAGAACCGCCCGTTCCCGGGGGGCCCCGCCGAACGGGCATGCGCACCCGCGCGCGCGACCTGATGCCCTCCGCCGGTTTGCTTACGCCTCGCGCGTGACTCGACACGGGCCTCCGGCGCCGGCAAGGAAACCCGACCCCTCACCCAGCGGCGCGCCGCCGCCCAGCACGCGGTGAGGCGTCAGCGAGCGGGCCCGCCGGGCTCCCGGTCCGGCGGCTCGCCCGTGCCGCCCTCCACCTCGACCCCGTAGCCCCGCGGATCGAGGCCGTGGCGGAAGGCGATGCTGATCCGCGGCCCCGCCCGCGCGACCTTGGGGACGCAGTGCTGCCACGTCCGCTGCGTCCGGCCTCCGGTGACGAGCAGGTCGCCGCGGCCGAGCGCGAACGCGAGGGGCCGCCCCGCGCCCTTCCGGCGCAGGAGGAACCGGCGCGGCTCCCCGAGCGACACGAGCGCGACGATGGGCTCCGCGATGCGCTTCTCGATCCGGTCGCCGTGCCACGCGACCCCGTCCCCGCCGTCGCGGTAGAGGTTGAACCCGGCGGAGTCGAGCTCGACGCCGTAACGGAGCGACAGCGCCCGCCGCATCTCGTCCACGATCACGGGCTCGAGCGGGACCCCGGACGCCGCGCTCCAGGGCGCCGTGAGCCGGGGCTCCTCCACCTCCCGGTCGTACATCCAGCGCTTGCGCCGGCCCCAGCGCCGCGTGCGGAGGAGCTCCTCGAACAGCGCGTCGGAGCCGGAGACCCACCCCGGCGCGACCTCGATCCAGCACTCCGCGTCGAGCTCGATGCGGCGCACCGCGCCGAACGAGCGGTCGAACGAGGGCGCGGCCGAGTCGAACAGCGAGGGCTGGAAGCGGACGGACGTCACCGCGGGGATCGATAACCCGGCCCGGCGGCGCCGCCACGGCCGCGTCAGCGCCCGATGGCGAGGACGAGCTTGCCGCGCCCGTGCCCGGAGTCGAGCCGGCGGTGGGCCTCGGCCGCCGCCTCCAGCGGGAGCACCGCGTCGACGAGCGGCCGGAGCTTACCCTGCTCCACCAGCCGCGCGAGCTCCTCGAGGCGCCGCCCCTCGCGCGAGAGGAACACGCCGTGGAGCGTCTGGTTCTTGAGGTAGAGCGGGGTGAGGTCGCCGTCGCAGCCGAGGATGGTAGCGATCCGGCCGAACGGGCGCGTCGCCTCGGTCGAGCCGGGCACCGTGCTGCCCCCCACGGTGGTGAGCACGGCGTCCACGCCCTGCCCGCCGGTCTCGCGGAGCGCGGCCTTCACGACGCTCTCGGCGCGGTAGTCCACGCAGACGTCCGCGCCGAGCGCGCGCAGCGTCTCCTGGTTGTCCGGGCCGGCGGTGGCGATGACGCGCGCCCCGGCCGCCTTCGCGATCTGGACCGCGAACGAGCCGACCCCGCCGGCGCCGCCGTGGATGAGCACCGTCTCCCCGACCTGCACCGCGAGGCGCCGCACGAGCGCCTCGTACGCGGTCCCGCCCGCGAGCGGGATCGCCGCCGCCTCGGCGTGCGAGAGCCGCGCCGGCTTTCGGGCGGCGATCGCCGCGGGGACCACGCCGTACTCGGCGTACGTGCCGTGCGGGTTTCCGAAGATCTCGGGCGTGTAGAACACCTCGTCGCCCTCGCGAAAGCGGGTGACGCCCGGGCCGACCGCCTCCACCACGCCGGACGCGTCGTAGCCGATGATCGCGGGGAGCTCGAGCTGCGCCCAGGTGCCGGAGTGCCGGATCTTGGCGTCGACCGGGTTGGTGCCCGACGCGACGATGCGGACGAGGACCTCGCCGGGACCAGGGGTGGGCCTCGGGACCTCGCGGAGCTCGAGGACGTCCGGGCCGCCGAACTTCGGGAGCACGATGGCGCGCATGCGGGCGAATTAGCCCCCTCGCGGCGCCGCCGCGGGCCGTCCTTGGGGCTGCGGCGACGAGCCCGTCCCGCGCCGGCGCGCCGGGGAGGAACTAGGATTGGCAGGTGTCCAAGGCGTTCACGAGCGAGGAGACGCCCGATCTCGGCCCCATCGTGCGGGCGCCGCCGCGGGTCGCCCCCGGCGAGGTCAGGTACGTCACGCCGGAGGGGCACGCGGCGCTGCGCCAGGAGCTCGAGCGCCTTCGCGAGGCGCGGGCAGAGGCGGCATCGCTGCCCGAGCACGCGCGCGCCGCACGGCTCGCCGAGCTCGACCGGCGGGCCGCGCTCGTCGAGGGGACGCTCGCCGCCCTGACGGTGCTCGGCCCGGAGAGCGTGCCCGAGGGCCGGGTAGGGTTCGGAACGTGGGTGGTCGTCGAGGACGAGGATGGGCGCACGCACACCTGGCGGGTGGTGGGCCCGGACGAGGCCGACGCGCGCCGTGGGCTCGTCAGCGTGAGCTCTCCGGTGGCGCGCGCGCTCCTCGGACACGAGGCGGGCGACACCGTGGAGGTGGAGCTCCCTGCGGGGCGGCGGGAGTACACGCTGCTCGAGGTACCGCGCAGGAGGTAGCTCGCGCCCGCTTCGGGGCGTCCTTCAGCCTCGCGACCGAGCGCGTCCCCCGAACACGGGCGGCCGCCCCCCTCGCGTTGTCCGCAACGGCTCGGTAGCATCACTCCACCGTCCGGCGACGCGGCGCCTCCTCGCGCCCGCGGCGATCCGCCGGGCCGGTGAGCGTCGTATGAGCGGAGCGGGGACGACCGCAGTCGGGTGGGCGCGTGGCCTCGCGGCCGCGGCGATGCTCGCCGCCGGCTGCATGGCGGGCCATGCGCCTCCGCCGCGCGAGACCGCCGCGCCGGGCGCCCCGCAGGCGATCTTCTTCGGCTCGAGCACGGTCGCCGGCACCGGCGCCTCCCGGCCGGATCGGCGCTGGACCACGCTCCTCGCGCGTCACGCAGGGTGGCGCGAGGTGAACGAAGGACTCCCGGGCTCGACGCTCACCGACGTGACGGGACGGCCCGCGCCATCGGGAGAGCTCCGCTGGCGCGCGCTCGCGACGAGTGGCGTTCACCCCGCCGTGGTGGTCGTGATGTACGGCGCGAACGACGCGATCGCCGGCGTGCCGCTCGGCGATGCTGGCGCGCCCGGGACGTTCCGGCACGCGGCCGCGTCCGTGCTGCGGGGACTCCGCGCCGAGTTCCCGCGGGCGGTGCTCGTCGTGTGCACGCCGCAGCCGGGGCGGCGGCTCGAACGCACGCGCCGCGCGCCCTACGACGCCGCGCTCGCGGACGAGGCGCGGGCGGTCGGCGCAGTGGTGGTGCGCGGCGACGAGGCGTTCGCGGCGGACGCGCTGCCGCGCTTCGCGGCGGACACGATCCACCTCAATGACGCTGGCCACGCGGCGCTCGCCGCGCACATCGAGCGCGCGCTCCTCGACGCGCGCGTCATCCCGGAGCCGCACGTCGCGAACGCCGACTTCGGCGCCGACGGCGCGCTGATGCCGTGAAGCTCATTCGCGGATCGCGAGCTGTCGTCTAGCGCTCGCCGACCAGGAGCGGCGTGGCCGGGGCCGCCTCATCCGGCGCGCGCTCGCCCGGCCTCGAGACGACCCAGCGCCCCTCGGGGCCGGGCTTGAGGACCGCGTGGACCTTGAGCGAGATGCGGGAGGAGCGCGGATCGATCTCGTGGTGCTGCGGCAGGTTCAGGTAGTAGAGCCGCGTCGCGGCGCCGAACCGCAGCCGGCAGAGCGGCGCCCCGCCGAAGTCGTCCACCGAGTACTCCTCGTTGCGCACCGGCGCGAGCCGGTGATGCGGGCCGAGGACGACGGAGGACGCGCCATAGGTGGCTCCGGAGTCGCGCTCGCCCATGACGCTCTCGCCGGAGCAGTTGCCGAACACCGTCACCGTGTCGCGCACGCCGGGTGTGTCCTCGAGGTACTCGCCGTAGAAGCCCGAGAGGACGTCCCGGTAGACGCGGTGCTCGGGCTTGGGGTTGCTCTGCACGACGAAGAGCGCGTCGAGCGTCTGGCGCGATCGGAAGAACAGCTGGTTCGCGTGGTCGATGATCGCGCGGATGTTGGACTCGTAGAGGTTCCGATACACGTAGTCGAGGCAGACGAGCACCATGAAGTTGAACGGCGTCGCCTCGTTCCGGAACAGGTAGAAGTGCCGGCCGCGGTACTGGTCCTCGTACTTGTCGAGGAACTCCTCGGCGCGGAACGGGTGCGTCTTCGCCTCTAGGAACACGCGCAGCCGGCCGTCCGCGTCCTTCACGGCCACGCACCCGACGTTCACGGGCACGTCGAGCACGTCGCCGGAGTCGATGTCGCGATCGACGAGCGGGATCGCCTCCCCATTGTCGGACCTGAAGCGCTCGAGCAGCCCGCGGTAGGTCCTGAGCCGCACGTGCTCGAGCCCGAACATCGTCACGGTGCTCGGGCGGAAGCGTGTCGCGACGAGATCGAGCAGGGCGTCCAGGCGCTCGATCGGGACGCAGCTCTCCGGGAGCATGAGGAAGTGGAGCTTCTTCAGGTTGCCCGGACCCTCGTCGACGAGGCCGAGGACGGAGCGGATGATCCGCCACTGCCCCTCCGGATCGGCGATCCGCCACCCCTCCTGCGTCCGTCGCAGGTGGTTCGGGATCTGCGCGATGAGGCAGTGGAGGTGGTGCCCGAGCGGGTACGCGAGCCTCAGCCGCTTGTCGATGATGCGGACCATCCGCTGAGGCTACGGTCCGCCTCATCCCGCCGTGAACCGCCCCCGGCGGGCTCGTGGCTCGACGGGCTCACCACGAGCGGCACCGGCCTGCTACGCGGAGGCCCGCTTGTCCCACTTGCCCTGCTTGCGAAGGCCCTCGACGATCTCCTGCGCCCGCTCGCGCAGCGCGAGGTAGTCGGTCTTCGCGACCCGGTTCAGGGGGAGCGTCCCGGCCTCGACCACCTCGACGTGGCTCGGCCGCGCGTACGAGGCGATGCTCGCGCACGCCTGGCTGACCTCCTCGGGCGTCACGGCCTGCTCTGCGGCGCACTCCACGAACAGCACGATCGCCTCCGCCCACACGGCGTGCTCGACTCCCACGCACGCGGCGGAGCTCACCCGCCCCCCGAGCGCGCCGACGACGTGGTTCTCCACGTCGCCCGGGAAGACCTGGAACCCCTTGGGCTTGATGGTGAGCTTGGCGCGCCCGGCGAGCCGGAGCCCCTTCTCCGTGTACGCGCCGAGGTCGCCCGTGTAGCAGACCCCGTCCCGCGAGACTGCCCTCGCGGTCGCCTCCGGGTCGTTCAGGTAACCGAGGAACACCTGCGGGCCGGAGAAGCAGATCTCGCCGATCTCGCCCGGCGGGAGCTCGGGTCCGGCCGCTCCGTCGGCGCCCATCGGGCCGCGGACCGAGATCGGGCAGAGCGGCGAGTCGAAGCCGATGCCCTCGGCGAGGTCGTCGGCGGTGGCCCCGAGCGCGGTGTACGTGCAGAACCCGGAGGTCTCGGTGAGCCCGAGCCCGGTGCCGATCTCGGGGGCCATCTCGCGCAGCCGATCGAGGAAGGCGCGCGGGACGCCCTGGCCGCCGTAGATGGCGGCGCGCAGGCTCGAGAGGTCGAGCTCGCGGTAGCGCCGGTGATTCCACTCGAGGTTGAAGAGCGCCGGGATCTGCCCGACCACCGTGACGCGGTGCTGGGCGATGGCCTCGAGGCTCTTCTCGGCGTCGAAGATGTGGAGGAGCACCGAGGTGAGCCCGGCGTGGATCGCCGTGCCGAGGAGCTCCGTCGTGCAGCCGACGTGCGAGGGCGGCAGGTTCACGAGCAGCCGGTCGCCGTCCTTCAGGCCGAAGCCGACCGCGAGGCCGACGTTCTGAACGAGGATGCTCTCGTGACACAGGAGCGCGGGCTTCGGCGAGCCGGTCGAGCCGGTCGTGAAGATGACGAGGCAGCCGTCGCGCCGGCCGACGTGCCGGCGCGCGCGCCGCACCGTGCCGAGGAGCCGCGCGCGGACGTAGGCCCCCTTGATGCCCTTCGTGAAGTCCTTCACCCAGGTCGCGCCGGGCAGGATCCCGGAGGGCTCCTTCTGGAACTGGACCCAGTGGCGCACGCTCGCGCAGCCGCCGACGACCTCGCGGAGCACGGGCAGGAGCGCCGGCGCCCCCGCGAAGAAGTAGCCCTTCGGCTGGAGCTTCTCGAGGCAGGCGCGGAGCTCGCCCGCGCGCAGGCGGAGGTCGAGCGGGGCGGCGACGACGCCGATGCGGTAGCAGGCGAGGACGAGGAAGACGTGCTCCTTGAGGAGCGGCAGGCTCGTCGCGAGGACGTCGCCCTTCCGGAACCCGCTCGCGAGGAGCTTCGCCGCGAACGCGTCCACCGCGGTGTCGAGCGCCTTCCAGGTGACCGTCTCGCCGGTGTTGTGCTCGACGAGGGCGATCGCGCCGGGGGTCCGGCGCGCGTGCAACGTCACGTAGTCGGCGATGTTGTCGGAGAGCGCGGCGGCGCGGGCGCGGCAGTCGGCGTCCTGGGCGGGCGTCTTCATCGATGGGCTCCTCGTCGGCGGAGCCCCGCGCGGCGTCGGCGGGGCGAGCCTCCGAAAGCCTGGGGTTCTACCCCACCTCCGCCGCGCGATGAAGCCCGCGCCGGGCGAGCTCGTCATCGTGGCGCTGATCGCTCGAGTCCACCCCGCCCACCGCCGCCCTTCGACAGGCTCAGGGCGAGCGGTCTTCGATCCGCTCGGGCTGAGCTTGTCGAAGCATGGAGCGGGGGAAGATCGACGCAAGCGGCCACGGCCATCAGGCCGCGACCGTCGCCCCGGCCGTCTTTCGCACCGCCTCGAGCTCGATGGAGATCTCCACCTTCTCGCCCACGAGCACGCCACCGGTCTCGAGCGCCGCGTTCCAGACGAGCCCGTAGTCGCGCCGGTCGAGCGAGGCCTTCGCCGAGAAGCCAGCGCGCTCGTTGCCCCACGGGTCCTTGCCGGTGCCGGCGAACTCGGCCTCGAGCGTCACCTCGCGCACCACGCCGTGGAGCGAGAGGTCGCCCACGATCCTGAGCGCGCCGCCCGCCTGCTCGACGCGCTTCGAGCGGAAGGTGATCTCCGGGTGCGCCGCGGCGTCGAGGAAGTCCGGCGAGCGGAGGTGCGCGTCGCGGTCCGCGACGCCGGTGTCGATCGACGCGGGATCGATCGTGACCTCGACCGAGGAGCGGGCGAGGTCCTGCGGGTCGAGCTGCACGGTGCCCGCCCAGCGGCCGAAGCGGCCGTGCACCTTCGAGATGACCATGTGGCGCACGGAGAAGTGCACCGCGGAGTGTCCGACGTCGATGTCCCAGGGGGTGGTCGCCATTTCGTTTCCGTCCTTTTCGTTCGGCGCGTCTCGCGCTCGATGGAGGGAGTCTTGCTATCGTTCCGGATACGGCGCAATCTGCCTATGCGCATATCTCCGTTCCACTGGAGGAACGATGGACCTCAACCTCCTCACCGTCTTCGAGGCCGTCGCGCGGAGCCGCAGCTTCTCCGCCGCCGCGAAGGAGCTCGGGCTGCCGAAGTCGTCGGTGAGCCGTGGCGTCGCCCGGCTCGAGGCGGAGCTCGGCGTGCAGCTCCTCCTCCGCACGACCCGGCAGGTGGCGCTCACGACCGCGGGCACGGCGCTCTACGACCGGGCCGCGCCGCTGCTCCGCTCGGTGCAGGCGGTCCTCGGCGAGGTGCCTTCCCGGGAGGAGGAGCCGAGCGGCGTGCTCCGCGTGACCGCGCCCGTCGACCTGGGGGTGCTCTTCCTCGCCGAGGTGGTGACGCGCTACACGGCGCGCTACCCGTCGGTCTCGGTGGACCTGCACCTCACCGGCCGCGTGGTGGACCTCGTCGCCGAGCGCTTCGACGTCGCGCTGCGGGTCGCCGCGAAGCTCCAGGACTCCACGCTCGTCGTCCGCAAGGTGGCGCCCATCGTCGCGCGGCTCTTCGCGTCGCCGCTCTACCTCGCCCGCCGCGGCACGCCACGCTCGGAGGCCGAGCTCGAGGAGCACGACCGGGTGATCTTCCGCGGCGGCGCGGAGAAGCTCCGCCTCGGGACCGGGCGCGAGCCCGCGGACCTGACCGGGCGGGCGCGCATCGTCTGCGACGACCTCCTGTTCGCGCGCGACGCGGTCCGCGCCGGCGCGGGCATCGGCCTGCTCCCCTCCTTCGTGGCGGAGCCCGACGTGGTGGCCGGACGCCTGGTGCGGGTCCTCCCGCGCCACGAGCGCCTGGCGGGGACGCTCCACGTGGTGACGCCGGCGGCGAAGCACGTGCCGCGGAAGGTCAGCGCGTTCCGGGAGCTGGTGGTGGAGCTGGCGGGGACGCCGCGGGGGCTTCAGCCTCCCCCGTGACTCGCCGCCGACTGCCTCAGCGCGGCCTCGGCCGTGCGCAGGACCCTCGGGCCGTCGGCGTAGGGTGCGACCCGCACCGGCGGGTACTCCCGCATCCGCTGGACGAGCGCCTCCGCCTCGCCCGCGAGCAGCGCGTCGCACTGGTCGTACACGCCGCCGGGCTCCTCCTCGCGTGCGTCGTGCGGTACGAGGATGGATCGGAGCTCGGTCACGAGCTCCGCGGTGGGGGTCGGCACGAGCAGCGACGCGAGGGCGCCGTGCTCGATCCGGAGCTGGCGCGCGGCCGGGAGCGGCTCACCGCCGCGCGCCCGGCGGGTGGCGGGCAGCAGGATCTTCTCCTCGAGCGCGATGTGGCGGAGCAGCCCGGCGCGGAAGGCGTCGAACGCCTCGCGGTCCAGGGTCCCCGGGACGGGGACGGCGCGGTCGAGCAGCGCGTCGAGGTACGCGTGATCGTCCGTGAGGTGGCGAGCGATGGGCCCGGCGGCGGTGAGGCGCATCAGTCCTCCTCGTCCTCGGCGGCGCCCATGAGCAGCCGGTGCTGGGCGTCGCGCACCATCCGGTCAGCGACGCGGAACGCCGCCAGGGCGAGCTCCTCGTCCGGGCGTCCCGCGTCGCCCTCGTGGCCGGCGGCGAGGAGCGCGAGGAGCGTCCAGTCCTCGGCGGAGATGGCGAGGTGCGTGTCCGGCCGGTAGCCGTCGGCCGTGGCGCGGAACGGCTCGAGGTCGCCGTGGACGGGGCGGAGCACGAGGAACCGCCCGCGGCGGCGCTCCCGGTGGGCCTCGACGATCCACTCGCGCCGCGCGGAGTCGCGGGTCCGCGCCGAGCCGAGCAACCCCGCGTCCGTCCGCTGCACGGCGCCGAAGGCGGCCTGCGCGTCCGGCGCGAGCGCCTTCCCGTTGGGATGCGCGGCGGCACCGCTCTCGTAGCGGCGCACGACCTCGCCGGGTTCGTAGGGCATCGGGCGCTCCGGAGGGGCGGCGCGGGTCCGGGCGACCGTCGCGCGCGCCGTACGATGGTTTCTAGGCAGGCGGCCGCCCGGCGTCAACGCGAGCCGCGGGGCGGCCGCTCCGAAATGGATGTCCGCGCGGCGATCGCCGGACAAGGATGGGCGGTGGCCCAGGGCGGGTGGATCGACGTGACCGTCCCGATCCGCGACGGCATGATGCACTGGCCGGGCGATCCGGCCGTGCACGTCGAGCGCGTGCGCGCGCTGGCGGCGGACGGCGCGAACGTCTCCTCGCTGCGGCTCGGCGCGCACACGGGCACGCACGTGGACGCTCCGCTCCACTACGTCGAGGGGGGCGCCGCGGTGGACGCGATGCCGCTCGCGCTCGCGAGCGGGCCGGCGCGGGTCGTCGCCGTCGACGACCCGGTGGCGATCCGACCCGAGCACCTCGAGACGCTCGAGCTCCGCCGCGGCGAGCGGGTGCTCTTCCGGACGCGCAACTCCCCGCGCGCGTGGCGCTCGGACCGGTTCGTCGAGGACGCCGTGCACCTCACGCCGGAGGCGGCGGCGCTGCTCGTCGCGCGCGGGATCGCGCCGGTCGGGATCGACTACCTGTCCGTGGGCCCCTACCGCGGCGAGGACGGCGCGACGGTGCACCGGACGCTGCTCGAGGGCGGCGTGTGGATCCTGGAGGGGCTCGACCTCACGGACGCGCCGGAGGGCGCGTACGAGCTCCTGTGCCTGCCGCTGCGGCTGGCCGGCGGCGACGGCGCGCCTGCGCGAGCGCTCTTGCGGCCGGGTGGCGCGGAGGGGGAGAAGCGGGATGGCGTACGCATCGGGTGAGCTGGGGGTCGTGGGGCTCGGCAGGATGGGCGGGGGGCTCGCGCTCCAGGCGCGCGAGGTCGGGCTCCGCGTCGTGGGGCTCGACGCGCACGGGCTGCGCCCTGAGCTCCTCGCGGCGGGCGTCGAGGAGGTCCGAACGCCCGCCGCGCTCGTCGCGGCGCTCGCGCCGCCGCGCGCGGTGTTCCTGTACGTCCCCGCTGGCCCGCCGGTGGACGCGCTCCTCGACACGCTCGCGCCGCTCCTCGCTCGCGGCGACGTTGCCGTCGACGGCGGCAACTCGTACTGGGGCGACTCGATCCGCCGCCACGCCCGGCTGGCGGGCCAGGGGATCGAGCTCGTGGACCTCGGAACGAGCGGCGGGGTCGAGGGGGCGCGGCGCGGCGCCTGCTTCATGGCGGGAGGCGAGGCCTCGGCGATCGCCCGGGTCGAGCCCCTGCTCCGGGCGCTCGCCGTCGAGGATGGCTACGTGCACGCGGGCCCGCCGGGCGCGGGCCACTTCACGAAGCTCGTCCACAACGGCATCGAGTTCGGGATGCTCCAGGCCATCGGCGAGGGCGTCGACCTGCTCGAGCGCTACCACGACCGGCTCGACGTCGCCGCCGTCCTCTCCGCGTGGCGGCACGGCTCGGTCATCCGCGGCTGGCTCATGGACCTCATGCACGACGGGTACGCCTCCGAGGGCGGGCTCGAGGCCGTGCCGCCCTACGTGGAGGACACGGGCGAGGTGGCCTGGCTCGTCGCCGATGCGCTGCGGCTCGAGGCGCCGATCCCGGTCATCGCCCAGGCGGTCCTGCAGCTCTTCGCCTCCCGCGACGGGGAGAAGCGCTGGGCACGCGCCATCGCGATGATGCGCCACGGCTTCGGCGGCCACCCCTACGGCCCGAGCGCCCCGGTCGCGGAGGAGCGGCGCAAAGGCCAGGTGGGAGGGACGTGGCGCGACGATCCGGACGCGCCGCGGTAGCGATCCCGCCGCTCGAGACGTCGCCGCCGCGGCAGCCCGAGCCCGGTCCCAGGCCCGTGAACGACGCGCCTTCGAGCGGCACACTCGCGTCCCGCGGTGACACCCACAGGGCCGTACTCGCCCGCACCTCCCCTCGTCCTCCGGACGGAATGAGGCGCGCACGCCCGGCTGTTCAACCCAGCGCCACAACGAACCGTCGTGCTCGCCCCGACGTCCGCGGAAGCGGACGTGGAAGGAGACGTCCGTGCGCCTCACCTCGCGCCTCCCCGCGCTCGCCGCAGCCCTCGCGCTCCCGCAGCTCGCAGTCGCCGCCACCATCGTGCGCGGCCCGTTCCTGCAGCAGACCACGACCACCTCCACGCTCGTGGTCGTCGCGACCGACGCGGCCGCGCACGTCGAGGCGACCGCGGATCTCCCCGGCGGCGGCACCGCGCAGGCGAAGAGCGACGGGACGAAGCACCTGCTCCGGCTCGAGGGGCTCCCGCCTGCCACGACGATCGCGTTCCACGTGACCGTGGACGGCGCGCCCGCCGGCGACGGCTCCGTGCGGACGCCGGCCGTGCCCGGGACGGAGGCGGCGCGCCACGCCGTCCTCGGCGCGACCGCCGACACCGGCTCGGCGGGCCCGAACGCCCGCGCCAACGTCGCGCGCATGGAGATGCGCGGCATCGAGGCGGTGCTCACGATGGGCGACAACTCGTACCCCGACGGCGCGGCGGGCGAGTGGGACACCACGTTCTTCGGCGTGTGGAAGGACGTCATGCGGTCCGCGACGATGTGGACCGGCGTCGGCGACCACGAGTACCGGACCCCGTTCGCGCAGCCGTACCTCGACGCGGTCGAGCTGCCGCAGGGTCCTCAGGGCGAGCGCTACTACTCGTTCGACTGGGGCGACCTCCACGTCGCCGCGCTCGACACGAACTGCATCGTCCCGATGAACGCGAACGAGATGGGCTGCGACGCGGCCACCATGGTCTCCTGGCTCGAGGCGGATCTCGCCGCGACGAAGGCGCCCTGGAAGATCGTCACGATGCACCGGCCGGCGCTCGCCACCGGCAAGTACGGCGTCTACCCGGAGATCCCGGCGGCGCTCCTCGGCCCGTTCGAGAAGTACGGCGTCGATCTCGTGCTGCAGGCCCACAACCACCTGTACGAGCGGACCTGGCCGGCGCGGCAGGGTGCGGTCGTGAAGAAGGACTACGACCACCCTGGCGCCCCCGTGTACCTGACCGCCGGCGGCGGCAGCGACTACCTGTACCAATCCGTGCTCCCGGCGGCCGAGTGGACGGCGTTCCGCGCGACGGAGTACCAGCACCTCATCCTCACGCTCGACGCCGGCACGCTCCGGGTCGAGGCGGTCCGGCCCGACGGCTCGCTCCTCGATCAGTTCCAGATCGTGAAGGACGTCCCGCCTCCGAGCGCCGACGGCGTCACGCCGCAGGTGCCCGGCCAGCCGTCCTCGTCCGCTCCGCCGGAGCAGTCGGTCACCGGCCCGAAGGCGTCGGGCGGCGGCGGCTGCGGCTCAGGCCCCGGCGGCGCCCTCGCGGTCGCCCTCGTCGGCGCGGTGCTCGCGTGGACGCGCCGGGGCGCACGCGCCCGCCGGCGGTGACGGACGGGCGGGGCACGACAGCGCGGGGACGTTCCGCTAATCTGCCGCGCCTCATGGAGACCGCCCTCTCAGCGGAGAGCCACAGCGCGTTCGACGACGCCCAGGCGATCCTGACCGCCTCGGCGCTCGTCGCGCTCGGCTACGGGTTCCTCGCGCAGGCGAAGCTGCTGACGGGCGGCACCGCCGGCATCGCCCTCCTGCTCACCCGGGTGACGCCCTTCTCCTTCGGCCAGCTCTTCGTCGCGCTCAACCTGCCGTTCTTCTGGCTCGGCGTCCGGCGGATGGGGTGGCGCTTCACGGTGAAGACGTTCGTCGCGATCGCGCTCGTCTCCGTCGCGTCCGACCTCCTCCCGGCGGTGCTGCACCTCGACCGGCTCCACCCGCTCTACGGCGCCCTCATGGGCGGGGTCCTCGTCGGCGTCGGGCTCCTCGTGCTCTTCCGCCACCACGCCTGCCTCGGCGGCCTCAACATCCTCTCCATCCACCTGCAGCAGCGGCACGGCGTCCGCGCGGGCGTGTTCCAGATGGTCGTCGACTCCCTCGTCGTGCTCGCCTCCCTGTTCGTCGCGCCGCTCTCCACCATCGCCCTCTCCGTCGTAGGCGCCGTCGCCCTGAACGTCGTCCTCGCCGTGAACCACCGGCCGGGCCGTTACCTCGGGACCTGACGCGGCCGGCCGCGACCGGGAGGGGCTTGGCTCCCTCCGCGGGACTCGCCGTACCGCAGCCGCTCCCCCGCGCGAGGCAACCGGCCTCGCCCCCGCCCGTGCCCGCTCCCGGGCGTACGATGTCGGCATGGGCCTGGCCGAGAGGAGCTGGGGCGCGCTCGGGCGCGCGGTGGTGGTCGCGGGCGCGATGGCGCTCGCTTGCCTCGGCGCACGCGGCGCCAGGGAGCGCGGCGGGATCCCGGAGTCGGCCGCGGCGACCGCCGTCCCCGAGCCGGATCCCACGTGCCGGGGGACCGTCCAGGACAAGCTCCTCGTCGAAGGCATCGAGCAGGTCCGGGTGGCGGTGGACGTGGACCGTACCGGGAAGCTCACCCTCGTGCAGTTCCTCACCCCCGCGCTCACCCCCTCGCAGACGGTCGAGCTGCGCCGCGCGCTCGAGGGCTGCGCGTGGCGGCCGGGCGTCGGGCCCGACGGCGAGCCCGTCTCGGCGTCGGCGGAGCTCGTGATCGGGCGGCCTCCCCGGCGCTAGGAGAAAGAGCCGAGGTCCGCCATGCCCGAGATGCCCCTCGAGACCGCGGAGGACGTCCTCGCCGCCGGCCTCCCCGTGCCGCTCCGGCCGCTCGCGCGGATCGCGTTCGACTACGGGTGGAGCTGGCAGCCCGGCGGCGAGGCGCTGTGGCGGGCGGTGGATCCCGAGCGCTTCGAGGCGTGCGGCCGGAACCCGGTGCGGCTCCTGCGCGAGGCGCCGCGGCGGACGCTCGAGGCCGCCGCGAGCGACCCCGCGCTCCTCGACGCCATGGCGCGGCTCGCCCGCGCGCTCGACGCGGAGCGCGCCGCCCCCGCAGCGGCCGCGCCGCCGGCGCGCCCGGAGGCGCCGATCGCGTTCCTCTGCGCGGAGTATGGGATCCACGCCTCGCTCCCGATCTACGCGGGCGGCCTCGGCGTCCTCGCCGGCGATCTCCTCAAGGAGGCCTCCGACCGCCGCGTGCCGTTCGTGGCGGTGGGGCTCCTCTACCGGCGCGGCTACTTCCACCAGCGGCTCGATCCCTCGGGGATGCAGCACGAGTACTGGACGACGGTCACGCCGGAGCAGCTCGCGCTCGAGCGCGCGCGCGACGCCGCGGGGGCGCCGCTCTCGGTGCGCGTCCCGATCTGCGCCCGGAGCGTGGAGGTGGCCATCTGGCGCGCGCAGGTCGGGCGCGTCCCGCTCTTCCTGCTCGACAGCGACGTGCCGGGGAACGCGGCGATCGATCGCTTCATCACGGCGCAGCTCTACGTCGGCGACCGCGAGTACCGGCTCATGCAGTACGCGCTCCTCGGCATCGGGGCGGTGCGCGCGCTCTCCGCGCTCGGGATCCGGCCCGCCGTCTTGCACCTCAACGAGGGGCACCCGGCGCTCGCCACGCTCGAGCTCGCGCGGGAGCCGCTCGCGCGCGGCGAGCCGCTCGAGCGCGCCCTCGAGGAGGTGCGCCGCCGGGTCGTCTTCACCACCCACACCCCCGTCGCGGCGGGCAACGAGGCGTACGCGCCCGCGGAGCTCGCAGCGGTGCTCGGGCCGTACCTCGCCGCGCTCGGCCTCGGGAGCGACGAGGCGCTCGCGCTGGGGCGCGGGACAGACGTGAGCGCGCCGCAGCCGTTCGGGATGACGGATCTCGCGCTCCGGACCTCCCGCTCCGCGAACGGGGTGAGCCGTCGCCACGGCGAGGTCGCGCGCGCCATGTGGGCCCACCACTGGCCCGGGCGCCGGCTGGAGGACGTGCCGATCACGCACGTCACGAACGGCGTCCACCTGCCGACGTGGATGGCGCCCGCGATGCGCGCGCTGCTCGAGCGCCACCTCGGCGCGGACCTCCTCGCGGGCGCGGCGGACCCGGCGCGCTGGGCGGGCGTGGACGACATCCCCGACGAGGAGCTCTGGGCCGTCCGCTGCCGGCTGCGAGCCGAGCTCGTGGCCTTCGTCCGCGCGCGCTCCGTCAGCGACCGGCTCGCGCGCGGCGAGCCGATCGCCTACGTCGAGCGGGCGGCACGGACCTTCGACCCCGGCGTGCTCACCTCCGGCTTCGCCCGCCGCGTCGCCTCGTACAAGCGGCTCCACCTGCTCGTCGCGGACCCGCGCCGCGCGCTCGCGATCATCGGGGGGCCCCGCCCGATGCAGACGATCATCGCCGGCAAGGCCCACCCGCGCGACGACGCCGCGAAGACCATGGTCCAGGCGATCTTCGCGCTCAAGGGCGAGCCGTTCGCCGGCGACCGGGTGGTGTTCCTCGAGGACCACGACCTCGAGACGGCGCGCGCGCTGGTGGCGGGCTGCGACGTCTGGGTGAACCTCCCGCGCCCGCCGCTCGAGGCGAGCGGCACGAGCGGCATGAAGGCGGCCGTGAACGGCGGGCTCAACCTGAGCGTGCTCGACGGCTGGTGGTGCGAGGGGTACGACGGCGCGAACGGCTGGGCGATCGCGAGCGCCCCGGCCCCGGACACGATCCTGCAGGACGCCCGCGATGCCGGCGCCTTCTACACGCTGCTCGAGCGGGAGGTGATCCCGCTCTTCCACGAGCGCGACGCGGCGGGCATTCCGCGGGGCTGGGTCCGGCGCGTGAAGGCGTCGCTCAGGACCCTGGGACCGGCGTTCTGCACCGCGCGCGCGCTCGGCGACTACGTCCGCACGGTCTACGGTGGCGGTGCGTGAGCTCCGCGCGCGCGGGGGAAGTCCCCCCGCGCAAGCGGCCCCTCCCGCTGCCTAGAACACGACCTGCGCGAGCGCGATGAGCCGGTTGCCCGTGCGCACCGGGCGGTCCGACCGATCGAGCTCGTAGTTCGCGACCAGCCGCGCGTTCACCGACAGGAGGTCGTAATAGGCGCCGAGCGTGTACCGCTCGTAGCGATCGCCGCGGGCCGACCCGGCGTCGTTCGGATCGTACTGCTCCACCCGGAACACCGGCCCGACGCTCCACGGCGTCTTGCCGTAGAAGCCCGCGTACCAGCCGCGCGCGTCCTGATCCGAGGCGGCGACGGTCGCCGGCGACGCGTACTTCCGGACGCGGCGGCGCGACTCGATGAGCTCCGCGACGCCGAAGAACCACGGCGTCTCGAGCGTCAGGTCGGCGCCCGCCGTATGGAAGTACGCGTACGTGTCGTCGAGCACCGCGCCGATGGTGCCGAACTTCCCGTCCGCCCCGAGGGACTGGACCTGATGGCCGTAGCCGTACGACCCGCCCGCGCGCGCGACCGTGCGTCCGAGCGAGAGCGCGACGCCGGCCCGTCCCCAGACGTTCTTCTCGTTCAGGTCGTCCTTCGCGTTCGGGCCCGCGCCGTCCACGGCCGCCGTGGCGAGCTCTGCGTCGAGCGCTGAGGAGAGCCTGAACTTGCCGGTGAGCAGCGCGCCCAGGTCGCGGCTGTCGCGGCCGCGGGCGAGGGCGGCGACCACGTACGAGTTGTAGACCCAGAGGAGCTTCGTGTCGGACTCCGCCTGCTCGTACCCGAAGGGCGTCTTGAACTGCCCGAGCCGTAGCTCGAGCCGCGGCGCGAGGCGGAGCGCGACGTACGCGTCCTTCAGCGACGTGTCGGCGGCGTCGAACAGGACGGTGTAGCCGACCCGCGGCAGCACCTCGCCGCGGATCCCGATCCGCGCCCGGCGGAACTCGGCCGTGCTCACCCCGGGTGCTGGGCCCGGACGATCCGTCGAGGAGAGCTGGAAGTCGAGGTAGCCGAACGCGACCGGCCTGGGCGCGTACGCGGGGGGCGGCGCCGCGCGATCGGTCGCCGCCGCGACCGTGGACGCGGGCGCAGGCGGAGCGGTGGGCGGCGGCGCCGAGGCAGGGCTGGCCTGGGCAACGGCGGAGGCGAGGACGAGAGCGGCGAGGATCATCGGGTTCTCCGGGGGAAGGCAGGCTGACGGCGAGCGTCTGTCCGTCGATGCGACGGTTCATCCGCTATAACAGACGAACGATCGAGCTGTACAGTGTCCACCGCTGGTCGCTTCACCGCAGGGCCGGGGACCCGACCCCTCCGACGCCTCACCTGCCCCGTCGCGCTCGCGCGGTCGAGACCCCTCCGCTTGACCTGACGGTCGTCCGTTATCTAGGATGTTTCCGTTATCACGGACACCGCGCCGCCATCCTGGCGACGGCCCCGTGTGGAGACGGTCCAGCATGGCAGTCGTCGCGGCCCACCTCACGAGCACGCTCTCGCACCTCGACTGGCTGGAGGCGGAGTCGATCCACGTCCTGCGGGAGGTCGCCGGCCAGTGCGCGAGCCCCGCGCTGCTGTTCTCCGGCGGCAAGGACTCCATCTGCCTCCTCCGGCTGGCGGAGAAGGCCTTCCGGCCCGGACGCTTCCCCTTCCCCCTCCTGCACATCGACACCGGGCACAACTACCCGGAGGTCATCGCCTTCCGGGATCGCCGCGCGGCGGAGCTCCGCGAGCGCCTCGTGGTCCGCTCGGTGGAGGACTCGATCCGGGCGGGCCGCGTCGTGCTGAAGCACCCGCAGGAGTCGCGCAACAAGCACCAGTCGGTGACGCTGCTCGACGCCATCGCGGAGCTGGAGCTGGACGCGTGCATCGGCGGCGCGCGGCGCGACGAGGAGAAGGCGCGCGCGAAGGAGCGCGTGTTCTCGTTCCGCGACGAGTTCGGCGGCTGGGATCCCAAGAACCAGCGGCCGGAGCTGTGGAGCCTCTACAACGCGCGCGTCCACAAGGGCGAGAACGTGCGCGTCTTCCCGATCTCCAACTGGACCGAGCTCGACGTGTGGCAGTACATCGCGCGCGAGCGGCTCGAGATCCCGTCCATCTACTTCGCCCACCGGCGCGACGTCGTCCGCCGGGGCGGCGCGCTCGTCCCGGTGACGCCGCTCACGCCGGCGCGGCCCGGCGAGACGGTCGAGGAGGTCTCGGTCCGGTTCCGCACGGTGGGCGACATCACCTGCACCGCGCCGGTCGAGTCCACCGCCGACACCCTCGCGAAGATCGTCGCCGAGACCGCCACCACCACGATCACCGAGCGCGGCGCGACGCGCCTCGACGATCAGACGTCCGACGCCTCGATGGAGCAGCGCAAGAAGGAGGGGTACTTCTGATGCTCGCCGCCGAACGACTCTCCGCGCCCGCGACGGACGGCCTCCTCCGCTTCCTCACCTGCGGCAGCGTCGACGACGGAAAGAGCACGCTCATCGGGCGGCTCCTCCTCGACACGCGGTCCATCCTCGCCGACGCGCTGCACGCCATCGAGCGCACCTCGCGCAGGCGCGGCCTCGAGGCAGTGGACCTCTCGCTCCTCACCGACGGCCTGCAGGCGGAGCGCGAGCAGGGCATCACCATCGACGTCGCGCACCGCTACTTCTCGACGGGCACGCGCAAGTACATCATCGCCGACGCCCCCGGGCACGAGCAGTACACGCGGAACATGGTCACCGCCGCTTCCACCGCGGACCTCGCCATCATCCTCGTCGACGCGCGCAGGGGCGTCCTCACGCAGACCCGCCGCCACTCCTACGTCGCGCACCTCGTCGGGATCCCTCACCTCGTCGTGGCCGTGAACAAGATGGACCTCGTCGGGTTCTCGCCGGAGGTCTTCGAGCGCATCCGCGCCGACTACCTGGCCTTCGCGGCGAAGCTCGGCATCACGGACGTGCGCTTCGTCCCGATGTCCGCGCTACAGGGCGACATGGTCGTCGATCGCGGCGCGAACCTCTCCTGGTACCGTGGCCCGACGCTGCTCGAGCTGCTCGAGGGGGCGGCTCCGGCGCGGGACGCGGTGCGCGGGAGGTTCCGGTTCCCGGTCCAGTGGGTGTGCCGGCCGCACACGCTCGAGCACCACGACTTCCGCGGCTACATGGGCCGCGTCGAGTCCGGCGAGATCCGCGCCGGCGACGCCGTGCAGGTGCTGCCGTCCGGCCGCGCGACGCGCGTGCGCCAGATCCTCCTGCACGACGCCCCTTCGCTGCCGTGCGCCGTGGCGGGGCAGTCGGTCACGCTCCTCCTGGAGGACGCGCTCGACGTCTCGCGCGGCGATCTCCTCGTGCGCGCCGGAGAGGGGCCCGAGCCGACGCGCAAGGTGGACGCGACGCTCTGCTGGCTGTCGGAGCGGCCCGGCGATGCGGGGCGGAGGGTCCTCCTCCGCCATGGCGCGCGCGAGGTGCGCGCCACCCTCGCCGAGATCGCCCATCGCGTGGACCTCGCCGAGCTCGCCGAGCGACCCGCCACGTCCCTCGCCATGAACGACATCGCGCGCGTCTCGCTGCGGCTCGCCCAGCCGATCGCCGCGGACCGGTACGCCGAGAGCCGGGCCACGGGCGCCTTCGTCCTGATCGACGAGACGACGAACGACACCGTCGCGGCGGGGATGATCCTGTGAGCGCTCGGACGCGCGAGGAGCTCGCCCGCTGGGCGAGGGACCTCGAGGGGAAGGAGCCGGCGGAGATCCTGTCGGCGGTGACCGCTGCGTTCCCGCCCGGCCGCGTCGGGTTCGCGACGGGCTTCGGCCCCGAGGGGTGCGTGCTCGTCGACGTCGCTGCGCGCGCCCGGCTCCCGCTCGACGTGTTCACGATCGACACGGGGACGCTCTTCCCCGAGACGTACGCGCTCTGGAACCGCCTCGAGGCGCGCTACGGTCTCTCCATCCGGCGCGTGGCGAGCGCCACGGCGGACGCACCGGTGGCCGACGGCGCAGCGCCGCCATGGGAGGCCGATCCGGATCGCTGCTGCGAGCTCCGCAAGGTCCTGCCGCTCCGGGCCGAGCTCGCCCGCTTCGACGCCTGGGTGACGGCGATCCGGCGCGACCAGACCGCCGACCGCGCGGGCGCCGCGATCGTCGAGTGGGACGAGAGGTTCGGGCTCGTGAAGGTGAACCCGCTCGCGGCGTGGTCGAGCGCCGACGTGTGGCGGCACGTGCGCGCGCACGAGGTGCCGACGAGCCCGCTGCACGACCAGGGGTACGCCAGCATCGGCTGCGCCCCTTGCACGACGCCGGTCGGCGCCGGCGAGGACCCGCGCGCGGGCCGCTGGCGCGGTCGGGCGAAGAAGGAGTGCGGGCTTCACGCGAGGCCGGTGGCGCTGAGGCCCCCGACCCCGACCCCGACCCCGACCCCGACCCCGACCTCGACCCCGACCTCGACCCCTCCCCGCTCCTTCGCCCGCGGCGGCTTCATCCTGTGGCTGACGGGCCTATCCGGCGCGGGAAAGAGCACGCTCTCGCGCGTCCTCCAGGCCGCGCTCGCGACGGAGCGGCCGGTCGAGATCCTCGACGGCGACGAGGTCCGCACCTACCTCTCGGCCGGGCTCGGGTTCTCGAAGGAGGATCGCGACACGAACGTCCGGCGCATCGGGTTCGTCGCGCGCCTGCTCGCGCGCAATGGCGCCGCCGCCGTCACCGCGGCGATCTCGCCGTACGCCGAGACCCGGAACGAGGTGCGGTCGCTCGCCGAGCGCGACGGCGTCCCTTTCGTGGAGGTGTTCGTGTCGGCGCCGGTCGCCGCGCTCGCGGCGCGCGACGTGAAGGGGCTCTATCGCAAGGCCCTCGCCGGAGAGCTCACGCGCTTCACCGGCGTGTCCGATCCGTACGAGCCTCCCGAGCGCCCCGACGTCGTCGTGCGGACGGACGTCGAGACGATCGACGAGTCCGTGGAGACCATCCTCGAGCACCTCCGCGCGCGGGGGCTCCTCCGCCCGGGCGACGCGCGCACCGCCGAGGAGCGCGCCTCGTGAGCGCCGGCGCCCGCCGCGGCGTGCTGCCCGGGTTCGGCCTCTCGACGGGGTTCACCGTGCTGTACCTGTGCCTCGTCGTGCTCGTGCCGCTGTCGGCCGTCGCGCTCCGCTCGAGCAGCCTCGGGTGGGAGGCGGCCTGGAGCGTCGTCGCGTCGCCGCGCGCCCTCGCCTCCTACCGGCTCAGCTTCGGCGCGTCGCTCGCCGCGGCGGCCGCGAACGTCGTGCTCGGGGGGCTCGTCGCCTGGGTGCTCGCGCGCTACCGCTTCCCCGGGCGCGCCGTCGTCGACGCGCTCGTGGACCTGCCGTTCGCGCTGCCGACCGCGGTGAGCGGCATCGCGCTCACGGCGGTGTACGGGCCGACCGGCTGGATCGGGCGGCACCTCGAGGCGGCCGGCGTCCGGGTCGCGTTCTCGCCCCTCGGCGTGACCCTCGCGCTCACCTTCATCGGACTGCCGTTCGTGATCCGCACCGTGCAGCCCGTCCTGGAGGACCCCGATCCGGAGGTCGAGGAGGCCGCGGCGGTCCTCGGCGCGTCGCGCTGGCAGACGTTCCGGCGCGTCCTCCTGCCGGCCCTCCTCCCCGCCGCGATCACCGGCTTCGCGCTCGCGTTCGCCCGCGCGCTCGGAGAGTACGGCTCCGTCGTGTTCATCTCCGGGAACATGCCGATGCGCACCGAGATCGCGCCGCTCCTCGTCATGACGCGGCTCGAGCAGTTCGACTACGCGGGCGCGGCGGCGATCGCGACGGTGCTGCTCGGCGCGTCGTTCGTCCTGCTCCTCGCGATCAACCGGCTCCAGGCCTGGACGCGGGCGCGCGCGGGGGCCGCATGACGGCCCCCGCCCGGTCCCTTGCCGAGGTCGAGCGCGGGCCGCGCACCGCGCCGCCCCGCCCCGCCGCGGTCCCCGAGCCGCCGCCGCGGCGCGCCCGCCGCGCCACGGAGGATCCGCCGGCGGTCCGCTGGGCGCTCGTCGCCGTTGCGCTCCTCTTCGTGGGGGCGTTCGTGCTCGTCCCCGCGGCGACGGTGGTCGCCGAGGCGGTCCGAGGGGGCGTCGCGCTCTGGTGGAAGGCGCTCGTCGATCCCGACGCGCTCGCGGCGGTGAGGCTCACGCTCCTCGTCGCCGCCATCGCGGTGCCGCTCAACGCGCTCTTCGGGCTCGCCGCCGCCTGGTCGGTGACCCGCTTCCGCTACGCGGGGAAGAGCGTCCTCGTCTCGCTCGTCGATCTCCCCTTCGGCGTCTCGCCCGTCGTCTCTGGGATGGCGACGGTGCTGCTGTTCGGCGCGCACGGCTGGCTCGGCCCGTGGCTCCTCGCGCACGGCGTGAAGGTCGTGTTCGCGGTCCCGGGCATCGTCCTCGCGACGGTGTTCGTGACGTTCCCGTTCGTCGCGCGCGAGCTCATCCCGTTCATGGAGGCGCAGGGCGTAGAGGAGGAGGAGGCCGCGCTCGTGCTCGGCGCGACCGGGTGGCAGATCCTCACCCGCGTCACCCTCCCGAACGTGAGGTGGAGCCTCCTCTACGGGATCATCCTCTGCAACGCGCGCGCGATGGGTGAGTTCGGCGCGGTCTCGGTGGTCTCCGGGCACATCCGCGGCGTCACGAACACCGTCCCGCTGCAGGTCGAGATCCTGTACGGCGAGTACGCCTTCCAGGCGGCGTTCGCGGTGGCGTCGCTCCTCTTCGTGCTCGCCGTCGTCACCCTCGTCGCGAAGCAGGCGCTCGAGTGGCACCACCGACCCCGACGGCCCACCGTCCTCCGGAGCGCTCCATGAGCATCGCCATCCGCGACGTCCACAAGGCGTTCGACGCGACACCCGTCCTGCGCGGCGTCACCCTGGAGGTCCCCGACGGCGAGCTCGTCGCGCTGCTCGGCCCCTCCGGCTGCGGGAAGACGACGCTCCTCAGGATCATCGCGGGGCTCGAGGCCGCGGACGCGGGCGAGGTGCGGCACGACGGCGAGGACGTCTCGGCGCGGAGCGCGCGCGAGCGGAACGTCGGCGTCGTGTTCCAGCACTACGCGCTGTTCCGGCACATGACGGTGGAGGAGAACGTCGCGTTCGCGCTGCGCGTGCGGAAGCGACCGCGCGCGGAGACGGCCGCGCGCGTCGCGCAGCTGCTCCGCCTCGTGCAGCTCGACGGGCTGAAGGGGCGCTACCCGCAGCAGCTCTCGGGCGGGCAGCGGCAGCGCGTCGCGCTCGCGCGCGCCCTCGCCACCGAGCCGCGCATCCTGCTCCTCGACGAGCCGTTCGGCGCGCTGGACGCGCGCGTGCGCCAGGAGCTGCGCCGCTGGCTCCGGCGCCTTCACGACGAGCTCCACGTGACGAGCGTCTTCGTGACGCACGACCAGGAGGAGGCGTTCGAGGTGGCCGACCGCGTCGTGCTCATGAACGCGGGGCGGGTGGAGCAGGTCGGGACCCCGGCGCAGGTGTTCGAGGAGCCCGCGAGCGCGTTCGTGATGCGCTTCCTCGGCGCGGTGAACGCGTTCAAGGGCTGGGTCGAGGGCGACCGCGCCTTCGTGAACGGCCTCGACCTCGAGCTCGTGGCGCCCGCGTCCGCCGCGCACCGCGCGCGCGCTCACGTCTTCGTGCGCCCGCACGAGCTCGACATCCACCGCGCGCCGGTTCCCGGCTCGTTCGCGGCGAGCGTCGAGCGCGTGCTGCCGCTCGGCGCGGCGGTCAGGATCGAGCTGTCGGCTCCCGGGGTCGGCGGCGCCGTCGAGGCGGAGCTCGACGTCCGCAGGAGCGAGGCGCTGGCGCTCGCTCCGGGCGACACGGTGCACCTCGCCCCCCGGCGCGTGCGTGTGTTCCCGTCGCGCGAGGACGAGCTCGACAGCCTCACCGCGAGCGCGCTCTGAGGAGCCTCCGCGCCGGCGCCCGCGTCGGCCGGGCGCCAGCCCACTTGACCGGGCCTCATCCGCCATCTAGGCTGGTCATCCGTTATAACGGATACGGCGCCATGCCGGCGTCGGCGGAGGAGACGGACATGCCTGAGATCCCGAGACCGCAGCATCGCAGCCCGACCCGACGGCTCGCGGCGCTCTTCGCCTGCGTGGCCGCGCTCGGGGTCGCGTCGGCCACGCGCGCGGCCCCCGCTCCGGTGCAGCTCCTGAACGTCTCCTACGATCCGACGCGGGAGCTGTACGAGGACGTGAACGCCGCGTTCGCGCGGCAGTGGAAGGCGCGCACCGGGCAGGACGTCGCCGTGAGGCAATCGCACGGCGGCTCGGGCAAGCAGGCCCGGGCGGTGATCGACGGCCTCGAGGCGGACGTCGTCACGCTCGCCCTCGCCTACGACGTCGACGCCGTCGCCAAGGCGGGGCTCGTCGCGCCCGGCTGGGCGAGCCGGCTGCCGGACAACGCGGCCCCGTACACGTCCACGATCGTCTTCCTCGTCCGCAAGGGGAACCCCAAGGCGATCCGCGACTGGGACGATCTCGTGAAGCCCGGGATCCAGGTGATCACGCCGAACCCGAAGACCTCGGGCGGCGCGCGCTGGAACTACCTCGCCGCGTGGGCGCACGCGCTCGAGAAGAGCGGCGGCGACGAGCAGAAGGCGACCGGGTTCGTGCGCGCCCTGTACGCGAACGTGCCGGTCCTCGACTCGGGCGCGCGCGGCGCCACGACGACGTTCGTCGAGCGCGGCATCGGCGACGTGCTCCTCGCGTGGGAGAACGAGGCGTTCCTGGCCGTGGAGAAGCTCGGGCACGGAGCGTTCGAGATCGTGGTGCCGGCCACGAGCATCCTCGCCGAGCCGCCGGTCGCGGTCGTGGATCGCGTCGTCGATCGCCGCGGCACGCGCGAGGCCGCGGACGCGTACCTGCGGTTCCTCTACTCCGAGGAGGGGCAGGAGATCGCCGCGCGTCACTTCTACCGCCCGCGCCTCGCTGCCGTCGCCGGCCGGTACGCCGCCCGGTTCCCGAAGCTGCGCCTCGTCACCGTCGACCGGGTGTTCGGCGGATGGGCGGCCGCGCAGGCGAAGCACTTCGCGGACGGCGGAGTGTTCGACCGGATCTACGCGCCGGGGCGGTGACCCTCGCCGTCGCCCTCGACCTCTCGACCGGCGTGCAGGAGCGCCGCCCACCGCGCGGTCGACGGCCGGGCCGCGCGGTCTCCCGTACCGCGCGACCGCGCTGGGCTCCGACATTTCGAGCGACCCCGAACGACCTCCGCCGGCCGTTGAATGCGACCAGGTCTCGGGCGCACCGTGTGTCACCGGCCGCGTCGGCCGGGAGCTGGAGGAAATCGCGATGGCGCGTATCTCGATCAAGCGGTTCTCGTCGCCCGACGAGACCCGTCCGTTCACGGACAACGGGCACGCAGAGATCCTGAAGTTCGGCGACGGAGTCGTGGGGCGGGGCGTGTTCGAGCCGGGCTGGCGCTGGTCGACGCACGTGAAGCCGATCGCCGGCACCCGGAGCTGCCAGGCCGCGCACTCCGGCTACGTGGTCTCGGGCCGGATGCACCTCGTGATGGACGACGGCGAGGAGGCGGAGATGGGAGCAGGCGACTACGCCGTCATCCCTCCCGGGCACGACGCCTGGACGGTCGGCGACGAGGCCTGTGTCATGATCGACTTCGCCGGCATGGAGCACTACGCGGAAGGCCGGACCGCGCGCGCTCAGCCCGGCGCGGAGACCCAGCCCAGCGCCCATCACTGAGCGCGTGTCCCGACTCGACCGAGGCGCCGGGCGCTCTTCAGCCCGGCGCCTGCGGTCGAGCGCGCTACCGCCGTGGCGAGGTCGGCGGCGGCGGCTCGGCGCGAGGCGCCATCGCGGGCGGCTCCCCGGCCCTCACGGCGGTCTCGAGCCGCTCCTTCAGGTTGTGGAGCAGGGTCTCGGCCTCGCGCTCGTTCGAGTGGCGGAGGAACAGCTCCGCCACGTGCCCGAGCAGCGGCAATGGGAGCTCGTAGTCGACCTTGACCGCCACCTCGGTCCCGTGGTCGCGCTGCGTGAAGGTCCATTCGAGCGTGCTCGGGATCCCCTTCTCGTTCTTCGTCACCCGGCGCGTGGGCCGCACCGCCTCGATGGTCTCCGACCGTCCGTGAAAGCGCAGGCCCGCCATCTTGTACGTCCAGTCCCAGCTCGACCTGCCGCCCTCCATCAGCTGGACGTTCGAGACCTCCACCAGGCTCGGCCAGATCTCGAGCAGGTTCTTCGGGTCGCCCAGGTACTCGAACACCCGCGTGGCCTCCACCTCGATGAGGATCTTCTTCTCGATCCTTTCCATGACTCTCCTCGCCCCCGGGCTTCAGCCCGGCCGCATGAACGTAGCCATCCTCGGAGGTCATGCTCGCCCTCTCGTCGGGAGAAATCGCGGGTGCGGGCGCGCGGGGGAGACCGGTGCTCGCCCGGCGAGCAGCACGCTCGCGCGCTGGGGGCGCGTCAGCGCCTCGCCGACGGCGCGCCGCCTCCGGCGCGCTCCTCGTCGGGCACCACCCTGCGGAAGCTGCGCCAGAGCGCGAGGTCGTAGAGGATCTTGAGCCCGCCCGACACGAAGAACGGGACCGACGCCAGCGCCGCGCTCGCGTAGAGCGGCCCGGCGGCGAGCGGCGCGAGGGCGGCGCCGATCGTGCGCGCGATGCCGGTCACGCCCGCCGCCGCGGAGCGCTCGTCGGGCTCCACGACCGCCATCGTGTAGGACTGCCGCGTCGGCACGTCCATCTGCGAGATGGAGAACCGGACGAGGAGCACGGCGATCGCGAGCGGCAGCGTCGGCATGAGCGGCACGAGCACGAGGAGCACGTTCGAGGGCAGGTGCGTCAGCACCATCGTGTTCACGAGCCCGATGCGGCGGGCGATCCATGCGGCGGACAGCGCGGAGATGCCCGCGAGCAGGTTCGCCCCGAAGAAGATCGCGCCGAGCGTCGCCGGCCCGACTCCGAAGCGCGCGTGGAACCACCAGGCGACGAAGCTCTGGACCACGAACCCGCCGGCGAACGCGTCGACGGAGAACAGCGCCGAGAGCCGGAGGACGGTGTCGCGCGAGCGGTGCAGCCCGAGGCGAGACCGGCGGGGCGCCGCGGGCGCGGTCGGCGCCTCGACCGCGGGCGACAGGCGCGTGAACACCGCGGCGAGCGCCAGCCCCGCCACGCCGTAGCCCGCCATGACGGCGCGGTAGCTCGCGAGCGGCGCGACGCCGCGCGCCTGGAGCGCGCCCGCGAGCGCCCCGCCGGCGAGCGCGCCGAGCGCGGTCGCCGCGGCCCCGGCGAGCTGGTACCACGCGAACGCGGAGGTCCGCCGCTCCGCGGGCAGCTCCTGCGAGAGCGCCGCCTGCTCGACCGCCAGGAACGGGCCGACCTCGTTCCCCGAGGGGCTCACCACCCCGACCGTCGCCGCGAGGAGGAGGAGCGCGAACGAGGTCGTGGCGGCGAAGACGGCGCCCGCGAGCGCCATGAGGGCGGCGCCAGCGACGAGCATGCGCCGGCGGCCCCACCGGTCGGCGTGGGTGGTGATCCAGAGCGAGAGCGCCGTGTCGCCGAGCAGCGTCAGCGTGAGGAGCGCACCGATCCGCCGCTCGCCGTAGCCCGCCGCGGAGAGGTGGAGCACGAGCACCACCGAGACCAGGCCGTACGCGAAGAGCCTGAGGGAGCGCGACGCGAAGAGGACCGGGACGTCGCGCCGGGGCGCCGGGGCGGGCGTCATGGCGCGGGAGGCGCGGGCTGCCGCACCATGCGATCGAGGAGCTTCTCGAGCGCGCGCGCGGGGTCCACGCACGTGCCCGAGTGCACCGGGCCGACCTGGATGACGGTGCTCCGCGGCGCGACGAGCCAGTGGAAGCGCTCCCGGAGCGAGAGCCGGCCGATGGGCCCGCTCCCCTCCCCGCCCGCGGCGACGCGCGACAGCGCGGCGAGGTGCTCCTCGACGAGCGGGAGGTCCACGTCCGGGAAGAGGGCGCGGAGGCGCGTGCGGTCGAGCTCGACGCGCGCGCCGAGGAAGTCCTGCTCGAGGCAGAAGAGGACCACGCCCGCGTTCACGAACTCCTCGCGCTCCACGCGCGGGACGACGCGGACGATCGCATAGTCAAACGAGCAGTGCGCGGGCACGTTCCGCCTCCTCCACGAAGAGCTCGGCCGCCGCGAGGCGGCGCTCGAGGAGCCGCACGTACGCCGCGCGGTGCTCCGCGATCGAGGCGAAGCGCGGCTCCCCGTCGAGCCACGCGTCGGGCACCTCCGCCACGGCGCGCGCGACGGCGCCTCCCCCGAGCCTCGCCGCGAGGCGCTCGCCGGCGGCGGGGATCTCTCCCGCCCACGGCAGGAGCACGTGATCCTTCACCGCGCGAAAGGGCGTGAGCGCCGGGTCCGGCGTGTCTGGCCAGGCGTGGTGGAAGTAGAGGGACGCGCCGTGGTCGATGAGCCACAGCCGCCGGTGCCAGCAGAGGAGGTTGGAGTTCCGCGCGGTGCGATCGACGTTCGTCACGAGCGCGTCGAAGAACACGACCTCCGACGCCTCCGCGGAGGAGGGCGGCGGGCCCGCGACCGGATCGAACGTGGCGCTGCCGGGCAGGTAGTCGAGGCCGACGTTCGCGCCGACGCTCGCCTTCAGGAGATCGCGGATCTCCTCGTCCGGCTCGTTCCGCCCGAGCTCCGGTCCGACCTCGAGCCGGACGAGCTCGGGCACGGGAAGCCCCGCCGCGCGCGCGAGCTCGCCCGCGATCACCTCCGCGACGAGCGCCTTCGGCCCCTGCCCCGCGCCCCGGAACTTCGCGACGTAGAGGCCGTCGTCGTCGCCCTCGACGATGGCCGGGAGCGAGCCGCCCTCGCGCAGCGGCGTCACGTAGCGGGTGGCGGTGACGGTCCTCATCCGTGCAGGTTACCGCGGCAGGGAGGCGCCCGCGACCGTGCGGCGATCGCTGCCTCCCCGGCCGGCTCCCGCTCCGCCGCGCGACAAGGAACCACCCTTGCCTCGGCGTGACGAGCGCTTATGCGTGGATCGAGGTTCACTTCGAGCGGCCCGCTCGGACGGCTCTGCAAGGTGCTCCCGCGCCGCGACGGGAGACACCGATGTTCGAGAGCGTCCTGAGGCGGGAGGCCACCGGCAAGCGGCCGGCTCCGGAGTGTCCCGTTCGCGATCCCGTCCTTGCCGGGAGCCTCTTCGAGAGGATCGCGCCGTTCCCGCCCGGAGCCATTCCGCCCGCCAGGCGCGGGAGCGCGCCCGACCGGGGCTTCCCCTCCGCCGGAGCGCCCGCGCCGTCGTTCGAGGCCGTCGGGAGACGCGACCTCGGCCGCCGCACGCGCCGGCGGATGGCCTGGGCGACGCTCGCGGCGAGCGCGGAGGCGATGGCGATCGGGTGCGCGGGGGTGATCGCCTGGGCGACCGAGGAGCCTCCCCCCGAGGCGCCGGCGGTCGTCGAGGTGCGGTTCGCCTCCTCCCTGCCGCGTCGGGCGGGACCGCCGCGCGCGCCCGGGGCACCCCGCGCGCCCGCGGCCGCCGCGCGCCCGCGAGACGTTCCGGGACGAGCGCGCGCCCTCGCGCGTATTCCGCCGCCGCGCCCGGCCGCGCTCCTCCAGCCGCGCGAGGTGCCGGTGCAGATGCGCGCGCCCGACCCGGGCGAACCGAGCGAGGACGTCGGGCTCGCAGAGGCACCCGAGGCAGCCGCCGGCGCGGTGGACGAGGGCGTGGTGGGCGGGATCCCCGGCGGCGTGGGAGGGGGCGAGTGGGGCGCGGGCGACGGGCTCGCCGCTCCGCCGGGCTCCTCCGCCGGGATCGAGGACGCGCCGCGCTGGGCGACGGCGGGGTTCCGCGCGGCGACCGAGGCCGAGCCCGGCTGCGTGGCGCGCTCGGTCCGGCTCCCGCGCGAGCTCGCCGGCTTCACGTCCGGGCCGATGGTCGTGCGGTTCGCGGTGCTCGCGAGCGGCGCGGTCGATCGAATCGAGATCCTGAGTGGGATGCCGGACGCGCGGGTCCGTCAGGCGATCGCGGACGCCGTCCGCCGCTGCCGCTGGAGAGCCGGCGCCGACGCGCAGGGCCGCCCGACCGCGCTCTGGCTCATCCTCCCGATCCGCTTCGAGAGCGTGTGAGCGCGCCGGCTCGGGGGCGCCGGAGCCGCTATCTCGCGGCGCCCAGGTGCCGGAGCCCCGGCCCCTCGCGACCGGTGCGCGCCACGTACTCCCCGTAGCCGCCGCCGTAGGCGACCGGACCGTCGGGCGTGAGCTCCAGCACGCGATTCGTGAGCGCGGAGAGGAAGCGCCGATCGTGGGAGACGAGCAGCATCGTCCCCTCGTACCCGGCGAGCGCCCGCACCAGCATCTCCTTGGTCGAGACGTCGAGGTGGTTCGTGGGCTCGTCGAGCACGAGGAAGTTCGGCGGATCGTAGAGGAGCTGCGCGAGGACGAGGCGCGCCTTCTCGCCGCCGGAGAGCACCTTGCAGCGCTTCTCGATCTCGTCGCCGGAGAAGCCGAAGCAGCCCGCGAGCGTCCTCAGCGAGCCGATCGACGCGCGCGGGAAGGCGTCCTGGAGCGTCTCCCAGACCGTCCGGTCGGGGACGAGCAGCTCCATCGCGTGCTGGGCGAAGTAGCCCATCTTCACGCTCCCGCCCACCGCGACGGTCCCCGCGTCCGGCGCGGTCTCGCCGGCGACCATCTTGAGCAGGGTCGACTTGCCCGCGCCGTTCGCGCCGAGCACGCACCAGCGCTCGCCGCGGCGCACGAGGAAGTCGAGGCCGTCGTGGACGGCGCGAGACCCGTAGCGCTTCACGACGCCCGCGAGCTTCGCCACGTCCTCGCCGGAGCGGGGGGCGGCGCGGAACTCGAAGTCGACGGTCTTGCGGACGCGCGGCGGCTCGACCTTCTCGATCTTGTCGAGCTTCTTCACGCGCGACTGCACCTGCGCGGCGTGGGAGGCGCGCGCCTTGAACCGCTCGATGAACGCGAGCTCCTTCTTGAGCATCGCCTGCTGGCGATCGAACTGCGCCTGCTGGTGCGCGTCCGCGATGGCGCGCTCGCGCTCATAGAAGTCGTAGTCGCCCGAGTAGGAGGTGAGCTCGCCGCCGTCGATCTCGACGATCTTGGAGACGACGCGGTTCATGAACTCCCGGTCGTGGGAGGTCATGAGGATGGCGCCGTCGTAGGCCTGCAGGAACTCCTCGAGCCAGATGATCGACTCGAGGTCGAGGTGGTTCGAGGGCTCGTCGAGGAGCATCGCGTCGGGGCGCATGAGGAGGATGCGCGCGAGCGCGACGCGCATCTTCCAGCCGCCGGAGAGCGCCCCCACGTCGCCGTCCATCATCTCGGTCGTGAAGCCGAGGCCGCCCAGGATCTCCCGGGCGCGCGCCTCGAGCGCGTAGCCTCCCAGCTCGTCGAAGCGGGCCTGGACGTTCCCGAACCGCTCGACGAGCGCCTCCAGCTCGTCCGCCCGCTCCGGATCGGCGAGCGCGTGCTCGAGCGCGTGCAGCTCCGCCGCGACCGAGGACACCGGGCCGGCGCCGTCCATCGTCTCCTCGACGGCGCTCCGGCCGGACATCTCCCCGACGTCCTGCGAGAAGTGGCCGACGGTGACGCCGCGGTCGATCGAGACGTTGCCCTCGTCCGGCTCCTCCTCGCGGGTGACGAGGCGGAACAGGGTGGACTTGCCGGCGCCGTTCGGCCCGACGAGGCCGACCTTCTCGCCGCGGAGGAGGACGGCCGACGCCTCGACGAAGAGGAGCTGCCGGCCGTGCTGCTTGGAGATGCCGTCGAAGCGGATCACGGGACGGGCGTTTTCGCACGCCCCGGCCCGCGCTTCAACCCGCGCGGGCGCGGGGCCCGCTCCGGCGCCGTCAGGAGATCCAGCCCGCCCGCACGGCGAGGAGCGTGGCGCCGCCCATGGCGATCCACAGGAGCACCCCGTGCGCGAGCGGGCGCGCCCCGACCTCTCGGAGCGCCTCGCGCGAGAGGTTCGCGCCGACCAGGAAGAGCGTGAGGACGAGCGCTCGCCGGGCGACGAGCGCGAGGGCGCTCGCCGCGGGCGCCGCGGCGGGGACGAACGTGGCGACCGCCGCCGCCACCACGAAGCCGGCGATGAACCACGGGAACGCCGCGCGACCCGCGGCCGCCCTCCCCGCGCGCCGCTCGAGCGCGGCGAGCGCCACCGTGACGGGGAGGATCCAGAGCGCGCGGGCGAGCTTCACTGCCGTGGCGACCTCGAGCGCGCGCGGCCCGTACTGCAGCGCGGCCCCGACGACCGAGCTCGTGTCGTGGACGGCGAGCGCCGCCCACGCGCCGAAGGGCGCCTCGGCGAGCCCCACGGCGTGCCCGAGCGGCGGCGCCACCACGAGGGCCACCGCGTTCAGCAGGAACACCGTCCCGAGCGCGACCGTGACCTCTCGGTCGTCTGCCTGGATCGCGGGGGCGGCCGCGGCGATCGCGCTGCCGCCGCAGATCGCGGTGCCGACCGTGATGAGGAGGCCGGTCTTGCCGCGCACGCGGAGCGCGCGGACGAGGAGCGCGCCGATCGCGAAGGAGGCGGCGATGGTGACCACCGTGTAGCCGAAGCCGCGCGCCCCGGCCCGCGCGACCGCGCCGAGGTCCATGCCGAAGCCGAGCCCGACCACCGCGAGCGGCAGGAGCTTCTTCGAGAGACGATGGGTGAGCGCCTGGGCGGGGTTGCCGGCCGCGAGCGCGATGGCCGCCCCCGCGAGGAGCGCGCCGGCGGAGGAGGCGGCGAGGGCGGCCCACGCGGCCCCCGCGAGGAGGAGCGCGTGCCGGAGGCCCGGGCGACTCGCGTCGTCGGTCATGGCGCGCAGCCATACCTCACGAGCCACGCGGGGCGGGAGCGAAAACCTCGCCGCCGCGCGGGCGTCGCGCCGCGGCAGGGCGCGCGCTAGACGAGGACGATGGCGCTGCCCGAGGACACGCTCCCCGAGAAGACGCGCGCCGCCCTCGACGCGGGCGTGCGCCTCTTCGACGCCGGCCGCTTCTTCGATGCGCACGAGGTGTGGGAGGACGCGTGGCGCGCCGAGACCGGGGCGCGTCGGCTCGCGCTCCAGGGACTCATCCAGATCGCCGCCGGGTTCCACAAAGGGCTCGTCCAGGGCCGGCCCACGGGGATGGTGCGGCTGCTCGATGCCGGGCTCGGGAAGCTCGCAGCGTGCGGCGGCATCGGCGGGCTCGAGCTCTCCGCGTTCCGCCTCGAGGTGGAGCGCTGGCGCGACGCCGCGGGGAGGTGGGCGGCTTGCGGGGAGCGGCCGGGGATGCGGGTTCCCAGGCTCGGGTGAGTCGGGGTCGGTCGAGGTCGGGTCGGGTCGGGTCGAGGTCGGGGTCGGGGTCGGGGTCGGGGTCGGGGTCGAGGTCGAGGTCGGGGACCTCCTCGCCTCTCAAACCACCCGGATCGGCACCCACTCCCTGACCGAGTTCACGAGCCACAGCCGCCGTGCGTGGCCGAGGTCCGCCGGGCGCAGGACCGCCTCGCGCACCTCGCCGCGCTCGAGGAGCTCGGCGCGGAACGTCCCGGCGAGGAGCCCGGCGTCGAGCGGCGGCGTGAGCCGCTCACCGTCCAGCTCGACGACGAGGTTCCCGATGGTGAGCTCGGTCAGCTCTTCCTCCGCGTTCTGCAGGATCACGTCGAACGCGTCCGGCCGCTCGGCGCGGCGGGACGCGTACACCTCGCGCCGGGTGGTCTTGTGGAAGAGGAACCGGTCGCCGCGATCCACGGGGGCTCGCGCGAGCGCGACGGGGAGCGGATCGCGAGAAGGCAGCGGCAGCGGCGCCGCCTCGGTGCGGGGCCGCCCGTCCGGTCCGACGAGGAGGCGGACCCGCGCGCCCTCCGCCGGCGCGCGGCGCGCCTCGGCCTCGAGCGCCGCGCGCACCGCCGCGAGCTCGAGCGGGATGCCGAAGTAGCGCGCCGAGCCGGCGAGCCGGGCGAGGTGCCGCTCGAGCCGCGCGTACCCGCCGCCCGAGAGCCGGAGCGTCTCGAGGAGCTCGACGTCGCGGCCGGGCTCGGAGAGCACTGCCGCCTTCGCCATGGCCTCGTCCCACTCCCGCTCCGGGACCGAGCCCCAGGTGATCCCCCCGCCGACGCCGTAGGTCGCGGCGCCGCTCGCGAGGTCGAGGTCGAGCGTGCGGATGCCGACGTTGAACACCGCGTCGCCTCCCGGCGCGACGACGCCGAGCGCGCCACAGTAGGGGCCGCGCGCGCTCCGCTCCAGGCCCGCGATGATGCGCGTCGCCGCGATCTTCGGAGCGCCCGTCACCGAGCCGCAGGGGAAGAGCGCGGCGAACAGCTCGGCGAGGCCGGCCGCCGGCGTGAGCCGCGCCTCGACGGTCGAGGTGAGCTGCAGCACGGTCCGGTAGCGCTCGACGGTGAACAGCTCCGCCACCTTCACCGAGCCAACCCGCGCCACGCGGCCGAGGTCGTTCCGGAGCAGATCCACGATCATCACGTTCTCGGCGCGCTCCTTCGGCGAGGCCGCGAGCGCGGCGGCGGCCCGCTCGTCCTCGGCGAGGTCGCGCCCGCGCCGGGCGGTCCCCTTCATCGGCCGGACCGTCACCCGGTCGCCCTGGCGCGAGAAGAAGAGCTCCGGCGAGGCAGACACGATCGCCCGGCCATCGACGAGGAGGCAGCCGGTGTAGCCGCCGCCCTGCGCACGGCGGAGCCGCTCGTACAGCGCGAAGGGGTCGCCCTCGAAGCGCCCTCGCATCCGGAAGGTGAGGTTCACCTGGTAGGCGTCGCCTCGGCCGAGCGCGCCGCGCACCGTCTCCACGCCCGCGACGTGCTCCGCGCGCGTGACCTCCGGCGCCAGGCCTTCCACGCGAGCCGCCGCGATCCCCGCCACCGCCGGAGCCGATCCAGTCATCGGCTCGTCGTGGATGCCGAACCAGACGAGCGGGCCGGAGCCGCGGCGAACCGCGATCGCCGGATCGAGGCCGGGCGCCGCCTCGTAGGACACGAACCCGGCCGCCCAGCGGCCGCGCCGCGCCTCCGCCTCGATCTCGGCGAGCGCTCCGCGCACCCGCCCCACATCGTCGGTCGCGATGACGCGCGCGGGCTCCCCGAAGTCGAGTCGGCCGTAAGGGGCGAGGTCGAAGCAGGCGCTACGCACGCCGAGCATCCTAGCGGCGCTGGGCCTCCGCGGCCGTTCCTCTCGCGGTCGCACCGCGATCGCCGTGCACGAACCGCTGCGCTACGGACCCGGAGCGGCATGGCCCTCGCAGGCCGGCGGGCGCCGCACGGATTGCGGACCCTCCGCCGAGGCTCCAGGTTTGGGCATAGGACGAGGGGGAAAGCCATGAAGACGTGGACGAGGTATGCGCTGCCGGGCGCGGCATTGCTGGCGGTGGCGGCGAGCGGGTGCGCGACCGGTCGCCAGGCCACCAGTGAGAACCCGGCTGCGGAGCGGGTCTCGGAGTCGCAGCGCCAGTCGAAGGAGGCGCTGAGCACAGCGCAGAAGGCGCAGGAGAAGGCGACCGAGCAGCAGAAGCGCGCCGCGACCGCGCAGGCGGACGTGCGGGAGGCGCAGCGCAGGCTGAACGAGGCGCAGCAGCGCGCCCAGCAGGAGACGATGAAGGCCGAGCAGGCGCAGCGGGAGGCGAACCTGGCGATCCAGCAGTCGACGCAGCAGGCGCAGCAGGCGCAGCAGCAGGCCTCCCGGCAGCTCACCCAGCAGCAGCGGCTCGTGAGTCGCGGCGAGCAGATCCTGGGGGGCCAGGTGAAGCAGGCGACCGCGAACCAGGTCGTGGTGCAGCCGCCCAGCGGCGACCCGATGACCTTCCAGATCACGAACCGGACGCGCGTCCAGATCGACGGCCAGCAGGCCTCCGCGGCTCAGATCACCCCGGGTGAAGACGCACGCGTCGCGTACGAGATGACCGGCACCCAGCCGACCGCCGTGCTCGTGCAGGTCGTGACCGGCAACCCCGCGGCGCCCGGCGCGGCGTCGCCGCCTGCGAGCGCGACGGGGACCGGCACCGGCGGGACGGGGACCGGCACCGGCGGGACGAGCGGCACGACGCCGCCCGAGCCGACGCGTTGAGCACGCGAGCACCGACCGGACGTCCGCTCGTGGCGAGCCCGCCGAGCCACGAGCGGACCGGTCCCGCTCGCGTCGAACGCATCGACCTCCGAGCCGAGTGAGCACTCCTCCGCCGCCGGTGTCCTCGGCTCCGGCGCCGAGCCCGCGCTACATCCGGGGGAATGGCCACCGAGCCACAGCGGGCGCCAGGCTGGCGCCGCGAGCCCTACCGCGTCCTGTTCCCGCTCGGCGCGGGCCTGGCGGTCGTGGCGGTCCTGCCCTTCGTGGCGGGCGGCGCCGGGGGCGGAGCACTCGGCGTGTTCCATCCGCTCGCGCAGATCGACGGGTTCCTGAGCTGCTTCCTCGCTGGGGTCCTCTTCACGTTCGTCCCCCGCCAGACGCGGACCCCACCCCCCGGCCGCTGGCAGATGCTCGCCGCGCTCGCGCTCCCGCTCGCCAGCGTCGCGAGCGCGTGGGCGGGCCGCGGCGCGCTCGCCCACGGGCTCTGGCTCGCCCTCGCGGCGGTGGTGCTCGGCTTCACGGTCCGGCGAGTGCGCGTGGCCGGCGGGACGCCTCCGCCCGCCGTGGCGGTGTGGGTGCCGCTCTCCATCCTCGCCGGCGCGACCGGCGCGCTCCTCTCGGCGCTCGCGCCCCTCGCCTCCGCGACGAGCGCGCCGAGGGCCTGGATCATCGGCCGAGGGCTCCTCGCGCAGGGCTTCGTCACCGGGCTCGTGCTCGGCGTCGGGGCGATCCTCCTCCCCCGGCTCACGCGCGGCGAGGACGCGGTCGTGCTCCGTCCGGAGCGGCTCCGCCGCGCGGCGGGGCTGCACGCGATCGCGGCGCTGGCGTTCTTCGGGTCGTTCCCGGTCGAGGTGCTGTACGACGCCCGGCTCGGGATGGCGCTTCGCGCGCTGGTCGCGACCCTGGTGCTCGTCTTGGCCGCGGGCATCCACCGGCCGCCGACGCTGCCCGGGGTCCACCGTCAGCTCGTCTGGATCGCGAGCTGGCTCCTCCCGCTGGGCTTCTGGCTCGCCGCGCTCGCGCCGAGGCTGCGCACCGCCGCGCTCCACGTCGTGTTCGTCGGCGGGTTCACGCAGCTCACGCTGGCGGTCGCTGCCCACGTCGTCCTCTCGCGCGGCGGGCGGGGCCCGGCGCTGGAGGAGAGCCCCTGGACCGCGCGCGCCGTCGCCGCGCTGCTCGCGCTCGCGGTCGGCGCGCGCCTGCTCGCCGCGATCGACCTCGCGCGCATCCCGTTCTGGCTCGCCGTGGCGGGGATGGCGTTCATCGGCGCGGTGCTCGCGTGGGCGGCGCTCGTCCGCCCCGTCACCACGGCGTCGGGCGGTAGTCCTTGAAGAACAGGCCTGCCTCGTGCCGGCCGGAGCGGAACCCGTCGAAGATCGGCGCCACGATCCGCGCCGCCCCGTCGACGATGTCGAGCGGCGGCGAGAAGGCGTGCTCCTCCACCTTGCGCGCGGCGAGGTGGGCGGGGTCCTCGTCCGTCACCCAGCCCGTGTCGACCGCGTTGAGGTAGATGCCGTCCCTCGCGTAGTCGCCCGCGGAGGTGCGCACGATCATGTTGAGCGCGGCCTTCGCCATGTTCGTGTGCGGGTGCTTGTCCGTCTTGTGCTCCCGGTAGAACTGCCCCTCCATCGCCGAGACGAGCACGACGTGCTTCGCCGGGTCGCCGCTCGTGGCCGTCGCGGGCGGCGCCGCGCGCGCGCGGAGCATGAGCCCCTTCAGCCGCGCGGTCATCACGAACGGCGCGGTGGCGTTCACGAGCAGCACCTCGAGCAGCTCCAGCGTGGGGACCTCGTGCAGCGTGAGCCGCCAGGAGTTGTGGGCGCGGAGGTCCACCTGCTGGAGGTCCTGGTCGAGGACGCCCCGCGGGAAGAGCTCGAGCGCGCTCTTGCCGGAGAGGAGCGAGCCTTCCTCCCCGGGCGCCTGCGAGAGGAGCGCCGGTCGGGTCACGCCCGCCGCCCGGCGGTGGTCCGCGAGCGCCGCCTTGAGCGCCTCGTGCTCGCGCAGGAGCGTGCGCTCCGCCTCGGGCAGCGCGGAGAGCGGCGCCTCCTCGCGCTCGAGGAGGTGGGCGTAGAAGCCCGGGGGGCGGCGCACGGTCTGGCAGGCGTTGTGGAGCTGGAAGTCGAGGCGCGGGAGGGTCGCGTCGAGCCGCTGGCAGAGCAGCTCGACGCTCGGGGTGTGACGGAGGTCCACGCCGTGGATCGTGAGCCGGTCCTTCCAGGCCTCGAAGTCCGGCTCGCGCGCGTAGCGCGCCGCCGCGTCGCGCGGGAAGCGCGTGCAGGCGACCACGCCGCAGCCTGCGCGGAGCAGGAGGATGGCGGCCTGGTAGCCGATCTTCACGCGCGCGCCGGTGACGAGCGCGACCCGCCCGCGGAGGTCCACCGTCGCGGTGCGCCGCGCCAGGTTCTCGTCCCCGCAGGCGCGGCACATCTGGTCGTAGAACGGGTGGAGCCGGTGGTAGGGGGCCTTGCAGACGTAGCACTTGCGCGGTTCGGAGAGCTCGGGCCCGTCGCCGGCGCGGGCGGCGTCCTCGGCCGCCGGGCCCGCCGGACCCTCCGGCCCGGCCCGCTCGGCACCCGGCAGCCGCGGCCACCAGCCCGAGGCGTCGGTGCCGGCGGGCGGGAGCTCCGGAAGCGGGGTCGAGAACACCGGCGCCGCGCGGAGCTGCTGGATTCCCGTGCCTCTGCGCAGCGCCTCGTCGCGCGCCCTGCGCTCCACGCGCTCGTTCCGGAGCAGCGCCCGCTGCAGCTTCTTCCGCTGCTTGAGGTCGGGCCGCGCCACCTCGCCCGCGAGCTTCTGCAGCGTCGTCCGGGTCTCGGCGTCCACGTCCGCGAGCACCGTCCGATCGGCGGCGACGCGCGCGAGGACCTTCAGCGCGGTCGCGAGGTCCTCGCCGGTGAGCTCCGTCCGCTCGTCTTCCGTCTGCTCCGACATGGAGCGGGGTTCTAACCCGCGGGGGCCTCCCGTCGAAAGCGCGAGCCGGCCCCGCGGCGAGGGGCCGCTCGCCCGCCAGCCGGCGTGGCGCCGGGGCTCACGTGTCGGGCCGCTCCGGATCGCTCTCGTTCGGCGGCCAGCCGTCCACGTCCGGGGGAGCCATCCCGGCGACGGCCCGGAACCGCTCCTCCTCGGGCGTCTCCAGGATGAGCCGCGTGCCGCGCTTGAACGTGAGGTAGTGCCAGATCCACTGGAACATGACCGCGAGCCGGTTCCGGAAGTCGATGAGGAACCAGATGTGGATGAAGAGCCAGGCGAACCAGGCGAGGAGCCCGGTCATGCGGATCCGCCAGAACCCGGCCACGGCGCGCCCGCGCCCGACCGTGGCCATGACGCCCTTGTCGAAGTAGGCGAACGGTTTGCGCGGCCTGCCCGCGAGCGTCGCGAGGAGGTTCCGCGCGGCGTGCTTGCCCTGCTGGATCGCGGCCGGCGCGACGCCCGGGATCGGCGCGCCGCCCTTCTTCCTCGCCGCGGCGAGATCGCCGATGACGTAGATCTCCTCGCGCCCCGGCACCGTCAGGTCGGCGTTCACGATCACGCGCCCCGCGCCGTCGAGCGGCACGCCGAGCGTCCGCGCGAGCGGGGCGCCGGCGACGCCGGCGGCCCAGAGGACCGTCCGCGCGGCCACGCGCTCCTCGCCGATCTGCACGCCGCGCGGATCGACGCCGGTGACGCGCTTGCCCGTCCAGACGTGCACGCCTAACCGCTCGAGATCCCGCTGCGCCGCCGCCGAGAGCTCCGGCGGGAGCGCCGGGAGGATGCGCTCGGCGCCCTCGACCAGGATGACGCGCGCGCGCTCGGTCGAGACGGTCCGGAAGTCGCGCGGGATGGTGAAGCGGGCGATCTCCGCGAGCGCGCCCGCGAGCTCGACGCCGGTGGGGCCGCCGCCGACGACGACGAAGGTGAGGAGCGACTCGCGCCGCTGTCGGTCCGGGTCCGCCTCCGCACGCTCGAAGGCGGTCAGCACGCGGCGGCGTATCTCCTCCGCGTCCTCCAGCGTCTTCAGCCCCGGCGCGAACCGGGCCCACTCGTCGTGGCCGAAGTAGGAGTGCGTCGCGCCGGCCGCCACGACGAGGTAGTCGTAGTCGAGCGCGAGCCCGTTCCCGAGCCGCAGGCGCCTCGCGTCCGGCTCGATCGCCGCGGCCTCCGCGAGCAGCACGCGCGCGTTCCGCTGGCGCGACAGCACGTGGCGGATCGGCTCGGCGATGTCGCCGGGGTTCAGGGCCGCGGTCGCGACCTGGTAGAGCAGCGGCTGGAAGAGGTGGTGGTTGCGCCGGTCCACGAGCGTCACCTGCACCGGCGCGCGCGCGAGCCCGCGCGCCGCGTAGATCCCCGCGAAACCGCCCCCGACGATGACGACCCGTGGCTCTTGTGACTCGACCCGCTGCCCTTCCACCGCCGCTCCTCGCCCGGCGCTGCGGCGTTTCGCCGCGCACCCGGGCCGTTGCGAGCCGGCCGTTCCGCCACCGGCGTGAAGGGGACTGCTTTACTCCACTATCGCGTCGGGGCGCCACCGCTCTGTTGCCGCGACGGCTCAGTGCGGCCCGTGCGCGGGGCCCCGCGCTCGCCGCGACGCAGCGTGAGCGCGATCTCGATCTCGAGCTCGTCCTTGACGCCGACGGTCCCGCCGAACCCGCTGAACGGCTTGATCCCGAAGGTCGTCTGCTTCACGCGCGCGGTCCCGCGGACGCGCCACACCTCCCCGCCCCGCTCCGCCTCGATGGCGACGTCGGTGGGGGCGCTCTGGCCGCGCAGCACGAGCGCGCCGTGCAGCGTTCCGCGAACGTGCTCGGGTGTTCCGCCGGGCTCGAGCTCGAGGCGCCGCGACCGGAACTCGACCTGCGGATGGTGCTCGGCGTCCAGCACGTCTGGCCCGCTCGCCTGCGCGTCGACCTTCCGGCGGTCGCTCTCGGACAGCCGCGGCTGCCGGTCGTGCAGCGTGCTCGCCGAGAGGACGACCTGGACGGACGTGGTGGCCAGGTCCTCGTCCGGGATGTCCGCGCTCGCTTCCCACTCCGTGACCTCGAAGTGGTGGTCGTGCGCGAACCCGGAGAAGAAGCCCTTCTTCAGGACGTGCACGACGATGCGGCCGCCGCTCGGAGGGAGCGCTTCCCACTCCGCGGCCCGCGCCACCGGCGCGGTCGACGCGAGTCCCACTGCGAGAGCGAGGGAGAGGAATCTCACGGGAACCTCCTCGTCACGGCCGGACCCCTTTCAATGGGTGAGCGCGTGGTCGCACCCCACGGCCTCGACGCGGGGCGGGAACGGGGCCTCTCCGCGAGAGACGTCGCGACCAGCTCCGGACGCAGATACACAGCGTGCCAGCAGGTGACACGGCGAGGAGGACGGCATGTTCGACGCGCTCGTGATGTCCGCGATGGTCTGCGCGACGGCGGGGAGCTTCTCCCTCGACCCCGCTCCCGCTCGGCCGGTGCACGCCACGCTCCACCTCGATCTGGACGCGCCCGCCGCTCCGATCCCGAGCGCGCCCGGTGACCTCGCGCTCCACCCGGCAGGGCTCCTCGCCGGGGAGCGCGCGCGCGACGGTAGCGACGAGCTCTCGCCTCGGCCGGATGACGCCCGCGTGAGGAGCCTTCGCCGCTGGGAGCGCGCCCTCAAGTGGAGCACGGCCGGCGCGCTCCTCGCGACGAGCACGCTCGGAACCCTGGTCGCCATCAACCAGCCCACGGCGTTCGGGGACGGGCGCTGCCAGACGGGCCATCCGGTCCTCGGGACGTACGGCTGCGATCGCGGGCTCTCCACCCTCCACGGCACGAGCGGAGTCCTGTCTGCGACGCTCTACACCGCGAACGGCGTGCTCGCCCTCTCGATCCCCGGTCCGGTGGGTCGCGTCAGCCCTGCGGAGCGGCCCTGGCATCGCGCGCTCACGTACGTCCACCTCGGCGGGATCGCCGTGCAGCCGCTCCTCGGCCTCGTCGCGGCGTTTCCCCAGGTGATCGGCGTCCGCAACGAGGCCCCGGGCGATCGGTTCCCGAGGAACATCCGCACCGCCCACGTCAGCCTCGGGTACGTCATCGCCGCCGCCTACCTCGCGACGCTCGCGCTCGAGCAGTGAAGCGTGGCCGCCGCACGCGTCCGCGAGAGCCACTCAGTAACCCCCGCGCCGCCCCCGCTGCCGCCCGGCGGCGCGGAGGGCTGTGCGCTCGTGTCGACGATGATCGTGCCGTTCGGCGGGCTCATGGTCGACGTGTGGACCGTGCAGTAGAACGGGATTCGCGTCCCGTTCGGCGCGCTGGCGGAGAGCGTGAAGCTCTTCTGGCCGTCGAAGGCGCCGGTGTCGAACGAGACCCCCGCGACTGCGCCGCGAGTGAAGGCGTTCGCGGTCGCCTCGCTCGTCACCGAGTGCGGGACCGCGTCCTTGTTGATGACCGTCACCGTCGCGCCGGGAGGCACCGCCAGGCTCGCCGGCGAGAAGGCCATGCCGGAGATGGTGATGTAGAAGCCCGGCGTCGACGGCGTGTTGTTCGACGAGCTCGAGCCTCCGCAGCCGGCCAGGACGCCCGTCACCACCGCAAAGAGTGCGGCCCTCGCTCCTGCGCTCATGGGATCTCCCTCGTCGAGCTCGCTAGGACTCGAACGATGAGTTCGACGCGCGAGGCGCCGGTTCGGTTTCCGGCTCAGGTGAGGCGGAGCGGTCGTATCCGGCGAAAGCAGGCGACGGAGGCACGAGGGAGCCGCCCGCTCTCCTGCCGCTCGCCGCGCGCCAGGACGGGGCTCAGCGCAGGCCGACCACGTTCTCCTCGGCCCCTTCCCACTCGGCGATGCGCCCGACCTTCCTGACCACGTCGAGCCAGGTCGCACCCGTGCAGGCCTCCACCTCGCGCGCCAGGAACGCCTTCACCCGGTCGTAGCGCCACTCGAACACGACGAGGAGGCCGCGCCCCAGGATCACGCCCCCCTTGCCGTGGCGCTCGATGAGCCAGCGCGGCGACACCGCGAGGAGGTCGAACCGCTCGCGGCCCCGCACGCCGAGCGGTCCCACCTCGAGCACGAGCGGGATCGCGAACGCCTCGGGATCGGGTGGGACGTACCCGGCCAGGTCCGGGATCTCGTCGCTGCGAAGGGTCTTCAGGCGGGCGCGCACGCAAGGGATCGTGCCCCGCCGCGCGGGGCGGCGCCAGCCGCGGAGAGGCCGTCAGGCCCCGCGCACGACGCGTCGTCGCTCGGGAGGTCGGCCTCGCGGCAGCGACCGGGCGTCCGGGCGCCCGCGGTTGTGAACGCCGGGACGCACCGTTATCCACAGTCGCTCATGACGGAGCGCGCCGGGAGATCGATGAAGCGGTGGAACGGAGCGGCGCGCGTCGCGCTGCTCGCGTTCGCCGCCCTCACCGTGCAGTGCGCGGGGGCTCGCGTGCGCCCGCCGCCCCAGGATCTCGACGCCGAGCCCGTGGCGTTCCGCAGCAGCTCGGGGAGCGACATCCACGGCTGGTTCGTGCGCGGCCGCCCGCACGCGGGCGCGGTGGTGCTCCTGCACGGCATCGGCGAGAGCCGGCTCACGATGGTCGACCGGGCACGCTTCCTCTGCGCCGCCGGGTACTCCGTGCTGCTCATCGACTTCCGCGCGCACGGCGAGAGTCCTGGCGACGAGACGACCTATGGCGCGCTCGAGAGCCGCGACGCGCGCGCGGCGGTCGAGTTCGTGCGGAGCGCCCTCCCCTCCGAGCGCGTCGGGGTCATCGGCATCTCGATGGGCGGCGCCGCGGCGCTGCTCGGCGAGACGCCGCTCCCGGTGCAGGCGCTCGTGCTCGAGTCGGTCTATCCCACCATCCGCGACGCCGTCCGCGACCGGCTGCGGGCGTGGCTCGGGCCCATCGGACCGCCCTTCACCGGGCTCGTGCTCCACTCCATCTTCCCGCGCGACGGCGTCACGCCCGGCGATCTGCGCCCGATCGACCGGATCGGCGAGCAGACGGCGCCGGTGCTCGTCGCCGCCGGGACCGCCGACCGGTACACGACCCGGAGCGAGTCGCGGGCGCTCTTCGAGCGCGCCCGCTCCCCGAAGGAGCTCTGGGAGGTCGATCACGCGGCGCACGTCGACCTGCACGCGTTCGCGCCCGCCGAGTACGAGCGGCGCATCGGCGCGTTCCTCGCGCGGTACCTGCGCGAGGCGGGGGCGGCCGCGTCACGGCTGGCGGGCGGCCGCCGCTGAGCGCGGCTTGAGCCCGAACATCGGCCGGAGGAGGTCGCTCGAGGCGACGAGCGCGCAGAGGGCGAGCGTCGCCGCGAGGGACGCGGCGGTGATGAAGGCGAACCCTGGCACGATCCCGAGCCCGGCCCGCACGGCGACGTACGCGAAGCCGACGATGATGGGCTGGTGCAGGACGTAGAACGGGAACACCAGCTCTCCCAGCCGCAGCGCCGCCGCGCGGTGGACGTCGAGGTGGCGCCGTGCCCCGCCGAGCAGCGCGAGCAGCCAGCAGGCGGCGCCGAACGCGTAGCCGCCCCACAGGAGCGCGCCCGCCGGGGAGTTGGGTTGCGGCAGGCGATCCAGGAGGTAGCCGGGCCAGCCCCAGACGGCGAGCGTCGCCGACGTCGCGAGCGCCAGCACGAGGGCAGCCTGCCAGCACCGGTCCAGCGCGCGCCGGAAGCCCTCCTCTCCCGCGAGCGCGAACCCGAACACGAAGGCGGGCAGGAGGAGGGCGCGGTCGGACCAGTCCGCGGAGAGCGGCGGGGTGCCGGGGAAGACGACCTCGATCGCGATCCGGATCGCGACGTACGGCAGGACGAGCCAGATGAGCCCTCCGGGTGCGTCGCACGGCGCCGCGAGGCGCGCCATCGTTCGCCGCCCCGTGGGCGTTCGCAGCCACTGGAGGAGCGGCAGCGTGGCGAGCGAGAACACGAGCAGGAAGACGACGAACCAGAGGTGGTGCCAGCCGAAGTTTCCTCGAGGGTAGAGGCCGTCGAAGAAGTGCGGATAGAACTCGAGGAAGGAGCCGTCGAACTGCCCCTTCAGGCGGCGCTCCAGATAGACCTGCGGCGGGACGAGCACGAGGAGGCCCGCGACGAGGGGGAGCGCGAGCCGCATGAGCCTGTCCCTGACGTAGGCGCGGCTCGAGCGGCGCGCGAGCGCGTACCACGTGCTCTCGCCGGCGAGCATCATGAAGAGCGGCATGATCCAGGGCGCGAGGAACAGGACCACCTCGCCCAGCCACTTCGTGCGCTCCGGGCTGGCGATGTGCCAGCTGTCCCAGGGGTTGAAGGGCTCCGCCGCGTGGACGAGGAAGACGAGGAGCGCGCCCACGACCTTGAGCCACTCCACGTCGGCGCGCCGCTGCGTCACGGCCGGCGTGGCGTCGGGGGGTAGGCGGGCGGGCATCGCTGCGGTCGCCACGGCGACCACGGTACGCCCCCGACGCGCGTAGGCTCAACGCGAGCGCCGGGGCGTGCGCCGCCTCGCCCGGGAAGGCCCTCGACCGGGGAGCCCCCCAGCGCGAGCGCCGAGCGGCCTTCGCGCTCGGGCGAGTCTCGCGTTACGGCAGGCGGGGTGCGTCCGGAGCGAGGGGGCGGGAGCGCCTCTCCCGGGGCGCCAGCCGTCCGTCCCGGGGGTCCGACGATGATCGCGTCGCGCCGGTGGGGAGCCTCGATCGCGCTCGTGGCCGCCGCGTGCACCGCGTGCGTCCACGACGTCTACCGCTCCGAGCCCATCGCCCCGCGCCCCGCCACGCAATCCTTTCCTGAGCGCGTCCTCGTGTTCGGCGACTTCGGGTTCGAGTCGATCCCGCAGCAGCTCGCCGCGCGCGCGATGCGCCGCGCCACGCGGGCCCGGCCGTTCGACCTCGCGCTCGAGGTCGGCGACAACATCTACCACTGCGGCCCGGAGCCCACCCGGCCGGGCGCGGAGACCTGCCGCTTCGCGGACGACGGCGTGACCGTCGCGCCGGGCGCCTCTCCACCGGACGATCCGCTCTTCCGCGTGAACGAGGCGCCGCTCGCGGGCCTGCGCGGGCGCGACGGCGGGCCGTTGCCGATCTACCTCGCGCTCGGGAACCATGACGTCGGCCTCGGCGGCGGGCGCTGCGCGCGGCCGGCACTGGGGGAGGTGGAGGCGATGCGGCGCCGCGCGTGCCTCGCGGTCGCGCGCCGCTCCCCGGCCTGGCTCCAGCAGGCGCGCCACTACGTGCTCGACCGCGGGAGCGTCCGCTTCGTCGTGCTCGACACGAACGTGGTCGTCCGGGACTACGGCGGCTTCACGCTCGAGGACGAGCTCGCCTTCGTCCGCGAGGCCACCGCACCGTGCGGCGCCGAGCGCCTCTGCTTCCTCGTCGGCCACCACCCGCCGGCCGCGGTGCACTGGTACGGCACGCTCCGCCCGCTCCCCTACGCGGCGCGCATGGCCCGGCTCGTCGCCGCGGCCGGGGGCCGTGCCCGGGCGTTCTTCGCGGGCCACGTGCACTCGCTGGAGCACCTGTCGCTCGACGGCCTCGAGGTGTTCATCTCGGGCAGCACCGCGATGGGCAGCTTCGCACACTTCACGACCCGCACGCCCGCGCGCGCCCAGGTCCGCTTCGCGACGACGGCGTGGGGCTACGCGGTGCTCGAGACGGACGGGCGCGGCTACCGGATCGAGTTCTTCGACACGAGCGGCTCGGCGCTGCACTGCTGCGAGGCCGGCGCCTCCGGCCCGTGCCGGCCGACCGCGTGCGGGTGAGCTCGCGATCCTGAACGACCGAGCATGATTCGGACGCGGTCAACGAGGGCGGACCGCCCGGAGGGCCGTACGCCGATGGACCGGCGTATGGATGCGCACATCGGACTCGGGCATCGACGAGGTGGGATCGCGCTGTCCGGGCACGGTTCCGAGCAGCGGCCCAGCCGGAGTGGCGGGTGCAGGCGAGCGTCTCCACCGAGAGCGTCCTGCCGTGTGCGCTCTGAGGCGAGCCCGGAAGCAGCGCATGAGCTTGCGCTGGATTCACTTACCGTGACAGCTATCGCCAGAGGTAGTGACGGGCGTCTTGCGCGCTGCATGGCGATGTGAACAATCCGTCCCAGTTGCGGTGCGTGAAAGAATGCCCTTGACTGCTCCCCGCCGAAGTTCCGGTCCTGGGTTCGAGGCGGCGCGACAGAGCCACTCACGCGCGCGCACCTGGGCCTGGCGCGCGCGTTCGACCGTGGCAGGGGGTCGCCGAGGGCACACCGAGAAAAACCGCGCTCGCGCGAGCCTGGAGCGCCTCCGGAGCTCCCGAAAACGCGTGTTACGAAGGGTGCATCTGGAGGTGCACTCCATGTCTTCGCTCGCCCCCGCTTCCCTCGACTCGAACGTCCTCGCCGTTCGCCTGCGCGAGCTCGCCGGAGAGGAACGAAACGTCCAGGTGGACTTCCTCCTCCACCTCGACGAGTTCGACAGCCGGCGCGCCTTCGTCGAGGAGGGGCATGCCTCGCTCTGGGCCTATTGCCTGAAGGTCCTCCACCTCCGGGAGGGGGCCGCCGGCCGCCGCATCCAGGCCATGCGCGTGCTGCGCCGGTTCCCGAGCCTCGAGGCGCCGCTGCGCGATGGGCGCGTCTGCCTGTCTACCGTGACGCTCCTCGGCCAGGTTTTCACCGAGGAGAACGTGGACGACCTCCTCGGCCGCGCCGCGTACCGGACCCGCGCCGAGGTCGAGCACCTCGTCGCCTCCATCCATGCGCGCACCGCGCCGCGCGCGGGGATCCGCAAGCTCCCGGAGCGCGAGCCCGCCCAGGCGAGCGCGGCGATCCCGCTCACGGCGCCGGACACTGGCGGGGAGCGCGCCGAGCCGTCGGAGGGAGCACCCGCAGCGCCCATGCCCGCGAGCCCGACAGACGGCGCGTCCCCGGCAACCCGCGAAGTCCGGAGCGAGAGGCCGAGGCGCCGGCCGGAGACCGTGGCGGTCACCGAGAGCCACTGGTCGCTCCGCGTCACCCTCGACCGCGCCTGCAAGGAGGACCTCGAGACGCTCCGATGTCTTCTCTCGCACAAGATCCCGGACGGTGACCTGGCGGCGGTGCTCCACGAGGCGATCCGCTGCGCCATCGACAAGCACGGCAAGCGCAAGGGCGCGGTCGCGCCGGAGCGAAAGACGAAGCGCCCGGAGCCGACCGCGGCGTCCCCGGAGCCGACGTCCACGATCCCAGCGATAGTGCGCCGTGCGGTGTGGACGCGCGACGGCGGGCGCTGCGCCTGGGTCGGTCCGGACGGCTGCCGCTGCAGCAGCCGCTGGAAGCTCGAGCTCGACCACATCCGCCCCGTGGCGCTCGGGGGGCCGTCGACGATCGACAATCTTCGGCTCGCCTGCCGAGCTCATAACCTTCTTCACGCCGAGAGGACCTTCGGACGCGAGCACATGGAGCGCTTCCGCCGCCACGCGGGCGACGGACCGACGCCGCAGGAACGCGCTGGCGTCGCGCCCCCGCGTCCTGCCTTGCAGTTGGGGATGTGGGCGTCGTGAGATTTGAGGGACGGCACGACTGCGCCGGCACCTCGCGCGCCGACGGCGCCTCGCGGTCGCGGCGGCACCGAAGCGACGGCGCTCCAGCCGCCGTCGGGCGAGCGTTGCGACGCCGCGCCTCCGCCAAGCTTCCGAACCCGTGATCCAGGCCCCCACGGTCACGCTTGTCGTGTCTTGCCGCCCTCCGAAGGGCGCGTTCCCGGGCCGCGCGTGCTCACCCCGTCGATGCCCACCCGCCCCGCGCGCTGAGCCGCTCGTCGAATGGCAACCGCGTGCACGGTCGGCAGCCTTCGCGACACCGCAGGTGATCGCGCATCGCGAACTGCCGTTCAGCGGTCGGCGGCCGCCATCCGCGCGAAGGTCCGCGCGAGCGACTCCACCCGCTCCAGGTAGGCGTCGAGGTCGTGGTCGCCGCAGCGCTCGCCGGGCAGCGCCCGGAACCCGCGCGCCGCGAAGGCGGGGGCGCGCCCGTGTCCGCACAGGTGGACGAGGGCGGCGAGCCGCGCACCCTGCGCTTCCGTCGCGCTGCGCCCTGCGAGCGCCTCCGCGACCGCCTCGTGCAGCAACGCCGCCGTCATCTCGATGGCGTGGCTGGGGACGGTGCGGAAGTAGAGCGCGTTGAACCAGCAGGCGCGCGGGTCGTACCAGGCGCCCTCGCGCGCGACGGCGTGGTCGTGCACGCAGAGGCGGCTCGCCTCGACGAAGGTGCCGTCGGTGATCTGGAGGGTCCCGACGGCGCTCGACGCCGGAGCGTAGAGCTCGAGCGGGTTCCAGCTCCACCGCCAGCGCCAGTAGGTGCGCGCGAGCGGGTCGCCCGCGCTCTCGACCTGGACGAGCGCGGCGAGGAGCTCCGGACGGACGAGATCCGTCGAGTGCTCCTCGAACAGATCGCCGTACTCTTCCCAGGTCGCCTCGGGGAGCTTCGGCGACGCGGGCGCGACGAGGCCGAGGAGCTCGGTCGGCTTGCGGATGACCTGGTACGCGAAGTTCACCGCCGCGAGCGAGGCGACGGCGAGGAGCAGGACGACCGCGAGCGGCGGCGCCTCGCGCCGCCGGCTCCGGGCAGTCCTCCGCCTTGCGCGCCGTCTCGCCACGGCGCGCATGCTACCGCCGCGCCGGCAGGACGCGACGATCTCGCCAGGTCCGGCGCGGACCCGGCGCAGAAGCCCGAGCCGAGGTCGAGCGCGCGAGGAGGGAGCAGCGCAGCCGTACTGCTTCCGTACGGCGAGCAGCGCAGCGCCGAGCCCGCCCGAGATCGGCCGGGATCCTGCGCCGGCTCAGCGACGGTTCACGATGTTGAGGACGAGGGCCATCCGGCCCCCGGAGACCTTCAGCCTGGCGAACCGGCGGCGCGCGCGGATCTTCTGGCCCACGGCGATGGCGACGGCGGCGAGGACGAGCGCGGGCAACAGCGCGGACTGCATGGCGGGACCACTCCTGCAACGACGATCGCGCGGGAACGCCGCGGGGCGCTCTCGCGCTCCGCGACGCCCTCGACCACGCGCCTTCGTGGGGCGCGGAGTCGCAAAGAAGCTCGGGCGACGCTCGGGTCGTTGTGATCGGGATTTTCCGCGGGCGCGGCGCAGACCCGCTGCGCTCGTCCGAGGAACGTCGCGAGGCTAGTCCCCCGTGCCGCGTCGAGTCAAGGGACCGGACGCTCGGTCCGCGCGGGCGGCGACCCGATGCGGCTCAAGGCAAGGGAACCCCTCGAAGCTCCAGGATCCGGCGCGCGATCCGCTCGCGCGCGGCCATGAGCCGGGCGACGCCCGGGTCGGTCGCGGACGCCGTCGGGAAGAGGTCGCCCACGATCGCGGCCGCGAGCCCCGGGTCCCCGAGCCGCGACAGCAGGCTCAGGTACTCGTAGTCCTCCATCCCCTCGCGGATCATCTTGAGACGGATCGACGCGACCGGCACGTGCGTCGAGCCGCCGATCTTCGCGGGCGTCCCCGGGTAGAAGAGCGTCCCGTCGCCGTTGCCGTCGAACTCCCACTGGCTCGTCCAGGCATCGCCGGAGAGGTACGCGTAGGTCGTGTCCCAGTACAGCTCGCCCGTCGCCTGGTACTTGAAGTCGAGCCACTGCATGGCGCGGTTCCGCACGGCGGACGCGTCGATCATGTAGCTCGGCCAGCCGGTGTCGTAGGCGGAGCTGCCGCCGCAGCCGTGGCTCATGCAGCTCTGGTAGAGCCACACCTCGTTCAGCGGATCGGCGTCGAGGAACGCGTCGTACCTCGCGCGCTGGTTCCCCGCGTACGTGCCGGACTTGTCGTCCATGAAGTTCACCACCGGCACGACGAGGTCCAGCACGCCGGAGATCCCATTCGCGTCCGCCTGCTGGATCGTCGTCGTGACGAGCGTCCGGAGCTCCGGATCCGCCGCCTTCGCCGCCCGCGCGCGGGTGAGGACGTCGGCGAAGCTGCAGCCCTGATACGGCGGCTCGTCGCACGTGTACTGGAACAGCCGCTCGAACCAGCCCGGCCGCGTCCGGTAGCGCGCCGCCCAGCGCGCCATGTTGGCCACGTCCTGGGGGTCGCCGAGGTACTCGACGGCGGTGAGCCGCGCGCCGGCGAGCCGCGTCGGCGCGGTCCCGTCCATGAGCGGCCGGTAGTAGCGGTCGAAGTGATCGAGATCGTTCCACAGCCCGTCGTCGTGGCGCGAGAGCGTGACGCGGTGGTCGAGCGCGAGCTGGCCGTAGCGCGCGCAGCGTCGCGAAGGCGACGACGTCCGAGGCGCTGATGGCGTGGCCGGAGGGCAGCGTGCCCCACATCAGGCCGAACGCGCTCCGGAGCGTCGCGGTCGAGGGCAGCTCGAAGTCCCACACCGTGAGCTCGACCGGCACGACCGTGGAGCGCCCGGCGGAGTCGACGCGGATCTCGCCACGATAAGAACCGGGCGCGGCGCCGGGCGGCACGAACACCTCCACCCAGATCGCGCGGCTCTCACCGCCGCGGACGTCGAAGGGGAAGGCGTTCCGCTTCTCGCCGGCGATCTCGTCCACGTCGGGGACGAGCGCGTCGGGGAAGCGTCCCGTGGCGCCGTCGGGCGCGGAGGGCCGCGTCAGGTTGATGAGGGCCTCGCGGTAGAGCCGCACGTCCGGGATGACGGCACCGCCAGGTCCCGACAGCGCGGACGCGCTCGCGCGCACGTTCCTGGCCGAGCCGGTGACGACCACCTGGAAGGCCTCGAACTCGTTCCGGGCGGCGGCGATCCGCGCGACCGACGTCGCGCGCGCGGGCTCTCCCGGGCGGATCTTCTCCGTCGCATCGGCGACCCAGATCTTCGAGCCCGGCGCGGCCAGGGACGCAGCCGGGAGCAGGGCGAGGGCGAGCAGCGCGCTCGACGCCAGGGCGCGCGGGTGACTCCGGTGACTCGTCATGGGACCTCTCCAGCGGGCGAGTCGCCGTTCACCCGACCCGCTACCCCTCGCTCGCCCGTCCCATCGGCATCGCACGGGCAGGGCGCGCGAAGCCTCCCCCGTTCGCCGCCCTCCTGCCTGGACGGCCGCGCCGCGGACGCGCGCGCGAGCCCGATGAGAAATTTCAGCTGCCGGCGGTTGACGCCTGGATCCCGGCCGCTCGCCACGCGTGGCGGAGATCGATGGCTCGCCCGGCCGCCCGTCATGCGGGCGAGCGAGCAGCCGGTCGAGCCGCCGCGGCGACTTGGGGCCGGTACGCGATCGGCCGCCCGTGGAGGAAGCTAGCTCACGCTCTCCGCGCTGTAGCGCGCGATGAGCCCGGTCCGGACCGCGTGGCGGTGGACGCGGACGAAGATCCAGCTCGCGAGCAGGATGTAGAGGACCGCGAGGCCTCCGCCCCAGGCGAGCGACGCGCCCGAGAAGGCGCGGCCCCCGACGATCGCCCGCATCGCCTCGAACACGTACGACGGCGGCAGCGCGCGCCCGACCGCGCGCATCCAGGGCGGGAGCGTCGCGAGCGGGTAGAACACCCCCGCGAACGGCGAGAGCACGGCGGGGATGGGCCAGACGAACCACTCCGCGGCCGGGCCGAGCCGGAGGACGAGCGCCGCGCCCGTGATGCCGAGCGCGATCCCGAACAGGAACAGCACGAGCAGGAACGGGACGAGCAGGACGCCGTAGCCGAGGAGAGACAGCCCGAACACGCCCGTCGCGATGACGAGCATGACGGCGAGACCGAGCGCGCTCGTCGCGACGCTCGCGAGCACGAGCCCGGAGACGTACTCCGCGATCGAGATCGGCGTCGCGAAGACGTTGAGGAAGTTGCGCGACCAGACGTCCTCGAAGAACGCCATCGTCACGCCCTGCATGACGCGCGCGAGGAAGTCCCACAGGAGGACCGCCCCGAGCAACGTCGGGACGAAGCTCCCCCCCGGCGCCGCGACGCTGTCGAGCCAGCGCGTGATGAAGCCCCACAGGACGACGTCCACCGCCACCCACGCGAAGAGCGGCACGATCCGCGAGAAGCTCCCGCGGACCAGGTACCACTGCCTGAGGACGATGGCGAAGACGCGCCCGGGCCGCACGCTCTAGGCCCCCTCGAGCGCGAGCGGCTCGCGCGCCACGGTGATGAAGAGCTCCTCGAGCGTCCCCTTCCCGTGCTCCCCCGGCAACGTCCGCGGGTCGCCCTCGAGCAGGATCCGCCCGCGCGAGAGGAAGAGGACCCGGTCGCAGACCTCCTCGACCTCGTACATGTTGTGCGACGTCCAGAGCACGCCCCCGGTGCCCGCCGCCGCGCACGCCCGGATCTTGCCGCGCACGTCGCGCGCGGTGGCCGGGTCGAGCGAGGCGGTCGGCTCGTCGAGCAGGAGGAGCTGCGGGTCGTTGAGCATGGCCTTCGCCAGCGCGACCCGCGTCTGCTCCCCGGACGAGAGCACGCCGCACCTCCTGTCCCGGAAGCGCCGCAGGTCGAGCTGCTCGAGGAGCGCATCGATCCGGCCGGAGAGCCGCTTCACGCCGTAGAGCAGCCCGAACACGCGGAGGTTCTGGGCGACGGTGAGGTTGCCGGGGAGCGGGGCGTAGACCGCGGCGAAGTTGGTCCGCTCGACGGCGCGCGACCGCTCGGCGGCGAGATCCACGCCCTCGATCCGGATCGTCCCGGCGCTCGGCTCGAGGACGCCGAGCAGCATGTTGATGGTGGTCGTCTTCCCAGCCCCGTTCGGCCCGAGCAGCCCCACGATCTCGTTGCGGCCGACCTCGAACGACACCCCGTCCACCGCGACGGTCTCGCCGTAGCGCTTCTCGAGCCCGCTCACCGAGAGGACCCGCGCGCCTTCGCCGGCGGTCGCGGTGCGGGGCGCGGCGCTCACTTCCCGAAGACTCCCTGCATGTACTTCAGCATGACGTCCCAGGACTTGCGGTCCGCCTTCGCGTCGTAGGCGAGCGCGGGCATGCCCGCCTTGTCGGCGTCGGGGTTCGTGAAGCCGTGCTTCGCGCCCGGGTAGGTGATGACGCGCGCCTTCACGCCGGCCGCCTTCATCTCCTTCTCGAGCGCCATGACCTGCTCCCGCGGCACCATCGGATCGGCAGCGCCGGTCTGCACCAGGATCTCGCGCGGCACGAAGGTGCCCTTCTTCGCTGGCTCCCCCGACCGCGCCAGGCTGCCGTGGAAGGTGGCGAGCGCCTTCAGGTCCTCGCCCGCCCGCGCCATGTCGAGCGCCACCCCGCCGCCGAAGCAGTAGCCGATGACCCCGATCCGCTCCGGGTCCACCTGCGGCTGCGCCTTCAGCTCCGCGAGCGCGGCGTCGAAGCGGGCCTTCTTCACCGCGGGGTCCTTCGTGGCCTCCGCCACGAACGCCTTCGCGTCCTCCGGGTGCGTCGTCGACTTGCCCTCGCCGAACATGTCGAGCGCGAACCCGACGTAGCCCGCCTTCGCGAGCTTCGTCGCCGCGTTCCGCGCGTGCTGGTTCTGTCCCCACCACTCGTGCACCACGAGGATCCCCGGCCGCTTCCCCTTCGCCGCGTCGTCGTACGCGAGGAAGCCCTTCAGCACCGTGTCGCCCTGCTTGTACTCGACCTCCTGCGTCTTCACCTCGGCGCGCGCCGCGCCGGCCATCGTGAGCGCCGCGGCCGCGATCATCACCGTCGTTCGGGTCATGCCCACCTCCCGTGTGGTGCCCGGATCTGCGCGCCGCGAGCGGCCGGCGCACGTCCGGATGGCGGACGTACCCGACAGGCGCGCCGCGGGCGGGCGCGCGCAGGCGCGCGACCTCCATGGGAGGGACAGCGACTCAGAGGAACACGTCGCGCCGCGCCCCGACCGACCCGGGGTTCATCCGCGCGTGCACCTCGAGCAGCGTCTCGACCGCTCTCCTCCCCGCGTCGCCGACGTCCACGGAGAAGTCGTTCACGTACAGGTCGATGTGCTGGCGCATCACCGCCTCGTCCATCTCCTGCGCGTGCCGCTTCACGTACTCGGTCACGAGCGGGCGCCGCGCGAGCGCGTGCAGGGCGCTCGCGCGGACGAGGCGCTCGAGCTCGCGGAGCACCTCGGGCGCGAGCGTCCTCCGCGCGACGATGCCGCCGAGCGGGATGGGCGCCCCCGTCTCGCGCTCCCAGTGCTCGCCGAGATCGAGCAGCTTCACGAGCCCCTTGGCCGCGTAGGTGAAGCGCCCCTCGTGGATGATGACGCCCGCGTCCACCTCGCCGCCGAGGACGGCGTCCTCGATCTCGGAGAACACCCGGAACTGCTTGTGCGCGGCGCCGGGGAAGGCGAGCGAGAACAGGAGATGGGCGGTGGTGTCTCGGCCGGGCACCGCGACGCGCATCGTCTCCGGCCGGAACGCGCCGACGCCTGGCCGCGCGACGAGCAGCGGCCCCACGCCGCGTCCGAGCGCGCCGCCCGAGCGAAGGAGCGCGTAGTCCTTCGCGATCGCCGGCACGACCCCGTAGCTCACCTTGCTCACGTCGAGCCGGCCCGCCATCGCCCACTCGTTCAGCGTCTGCACGTCCTCGTGGACGACCTCGAGGCGGAGCTCCCCCGCGTCGATCCCGCCGTTCACGAGCGCGTCGAAGATGAAGGTGTCGTTGGGACAGGGCGAGATGCCGAGCGTGAGTCTCATCGTGTGCCGGTCGATCGGGTGGGGCCGCGAGGGCGCGGCGCGCGCATCATATACGCGGGCGCGGCGTGGTGCGCCGGGAGACGAGGGCGCCGCGCGCCCGGCCGGACGGGCGCCCCGTCAGCGAAGCCCGACGGTGTAGGCGATCCCGAGCGACGGCGCGATCTTCGTCCAGGTGAGCTCGGGGACGTTGGAGATCTCCTTCCGCCCGGCGACGCCGAGCCGGAGGGACCAGCGGTCGGCGAGATCGAGCTCGAGCGTCGCCCCGAGCGCGAGCGCCGTGTCCGCGCGCACGGCGCGCAGCCCGGGATCGAGCGCGTCGTACGTACGCCACGAGCAGCTCGCGTCGAGGCCCGCCCGCGCGCGCGGCCCGAGCTCGAGCCGCAGCCCCGCGCGCGGCCCCTGCTCGAAGGAGGCGAGCGCGGGATCGATCGCGCCGTCCCGCACGCCTCGCCAGGCGAGGGTCGCGGTCCCGCGGCCGCCGAGGAGGACCGTGAGATCGACCTCGCCGAGCTGGCGCAAGCCGCCGTACGGCGCGGAGACCTCGGTGTGGAACGACTCCCAGCGGGCGAGGTAGGTCGCGCCCAGCGTGGCCTCCGCGGAGAGCGGGACGCGCGCCGCGCCGAGCGCGCGGGGGGCGGAGAGGTACGGCGCGCCGCCCAGATCCTGGCGATCGTAGCCCACCTCCGCGAGGAGGTAGCGGGCGCCCCTCCCCGCCTGCCACCCCGCGGCCGCGCCGCCGCCGCGCAGGTCGAGCGCGTCGTAGCGGACCTGGTCGCGGAGCTGCGCGGTCGCGCGCAGGAACGGGCCGCTCTCGCCGAGCGGCGACCAGCGCCCCACGGCGGTGATCCCGGTGTCGCCGTCGCTCGTGCCGCTCCCGGCGCGGCTCGCGTCGGGCGCGAGATCGACGTTCGAGTCCCAGCCCGACTCGGCGAAGATCGACAGGCCGAGGCGCCCGCCCCGCCGCGCGAGGCGCGCGAGCCCGAGCGCGGTCGCGCCGAGCTCCGGGTCGGTGCTCGCCCGCTCGAGCAGCCGCGCCGCGTCGTCGGCGCGGCCGGCGCGCCGCGCCACGAGGCCGCGGTAGAACTCTGCCGCCTCCCGGTGCTCGGCGGTGCGCTCCGCGAGGGCGAGCGCCTCGTCGGCGCGCGCGTCCTCCCCGAGCTCGTACAGGCAGATCCCCTCGAGCAGCGCCGCGGCCTCGTCCCCGTCGCCGCGCGCCTCCGCGAACGCAGCGACCGCGGCGCGCCGATCCCCCGCGCGCATGAGCCTGAGGCCACGCTCGAACGGCCCCTCCGGCGCCGCCGTCGCCACGCCGTAGCGGTCCGCGCGCCGCTCGCCGAGCGCGCGCGCCTCCTCGCAGTACGCGCGCGCCGAGGACGCCCGGCCGCGGCGGGCCTGCTCCTCGCAGCGCGCGAGGTACCAGGCGATCGCGTCGCGCGGGGGCTCACCCGCGAGCACGGCCGCGAGCTCGCCGCGCAGGCGCGTCGCCTGCTCCCGGAGGGGCGGACCCGCGCGCGCCTCCACGCTGGCGAGCAGCCGGTCCGCGCGCGCATAGAGGCGGGCGCCGTAACACGCGAGCGCGTGGTAGTAGTCGAGGAGCGCGTCGCCGCCGGGGCCCTCGCCCCGCGACTCGAACGCCTCCAGCGCCTCGCCCGGGCGGCCGAGCTTCACGAGCGCGGCGCCCGCGTATCCTCGCGCAGCCTCCGAGCCCAGCCGCTCCGCGGTTCGGAACTCGACGAGGGCCTCCTCGTACCGGGACTCGCGAAAGAGCCGGGGGGCGGCGCGGGCGGGGGGGGGGGCGCCCGGGCCCCCGCGCGGGGGGGAGGGCCCGCGGCGCCGGGGGGGGCGGGGGGGGCGCGGGGGCGGGCCGCCCCCCGGCCCCCCGCTCGCGAGCGAGAGCCCGAGGAGGGCGACCGCGACGGCGGGGGCGAGCATCGGGGCTACCGGCGCCCGGTGGTGACGGACGGCGTGGGCTGGCTCCGCATCGTGCGTGCGGTCTCGGCGCGGGTCTGGCCCGCGGCGGCGTGCGCGTCCGAGTTCGCGGCGCCCGCGGCGCTCGCCGCGGCGGCGTGCGCGGCGCCGTTCGCCGCCTGGGCGCGCGCGTCGCGGGCGGAGTCCTGCGCCTGGGCGTGGGCGGCGCGCTGCGCGTCGCCCTGCTTGCCGAAGGCGATGTTCTCGTGGACGTAGGTGGCCCGGTCCGAGGCCTGGCTCGGAAGCGTGGGCGGCTTCGCCGGCGTCTCCGCCTTGTCGGCGAGGGCGCCGTCCGCGGCGTCCTTCGTATCGACGTCGTCGGCGATGGCGGTCCGAGCGAAGAGGAACCCCGCGAGGGCAGCGGTGATGACGAACGTGCGCTTCATGCTTGTCTCTCCTTTGGCCGCACCGAGCGGCCGGCCGTGGGGAGAGCAACCGATGTGCCGCGCGGATCCTCGCGGGATCACGAGCCCTCCACGGATGCGCCCGTACGCCGCGGTACACGTGTTCGTACCGGTCCGTACGGATCCCGGGGCCCGTGCGGGGCGACTGACCCGAGCGGTGAGCACCTTGCACGAGTGCCCCGTGCCCGCGTCCGCGTCGCCTCCCTGCTGCTCCTGCTCCTCGCCCATCCGGGGGCGGCCGTCGAGGTGCGGTCGGCGCCCGGTGCGCTGCACGGCTTCCCCTCGATGTCGGATGCGCGCGGCACCGTCATCGCCGACGGCGAGCTCTCCCAGGAGCGCCGGGGCGATCGGCTCGTGGTGCGCGCCCGATGGGTGTTCCGCGACGGGCGCCGGGCCGAGGAGACCGACACGTTCCGCACCGGGACGGAGCTCGTGCAGGAGCGCTTCGCCTGGGTCGAGACGCTGCGGGGCGAGGAGCAGCGCCGCTTCGAGGTGGACTTCGGCGGCGGAGCGGCGCGCTCGAGCGTCCGGCGGGGCGGCCGGGTGGAGCGGGAGGAGGAGAAGCTCGACCTCCCGCCCGGCCGCTCGTTCGCCGGCTACGGCGCCGCGCTCGCCGTGAGCCAGCTCCCGCTCGAGCCGGGCGACGAGGCCGAGCTCTCGTTCGTCGCGTTCACGCCGCGGCCCCGCGTGGTGACCCTCGCGGTGCGCCACGAAGCCGAGGAGGACGTTCGGGCGGCGGGGCGGCGGATCGCGTGCGACCGCTTCACGCTCCACCCGAAGCTCCCCCTCCCCGTCCGCCCCTTCGTGCACGCGCCCGACGCGCACCTCTGGTTCACGCGAAGTGCCCCGCGAGCGCTCGTCCGTGCCGAGCAGGAGCTCGTGGCGAAGGACGATCCGCGCGTCGTCATCGACGTGATCCCGCGCGGAGCCGTCCAGGCGCGCTCGACCGGCCGCCGCGCGCCGGACCCGCGCTGACGGCGTCGCGACCCGGCGGAGCCGGGACGCCGCGGACCCCCGGAACGCGCCTGCCCGGGCGCGCGGCGTGGTCTAGGATCCAGACGGCGGGCGGCCGCGTGGCGGGCGGGGCCGCGCCGGTCGGGGGTACGAGGATGGGTAACGACCTCGTCGGCAAGGCGAAGCGCGTTCGCGTCTACACGAACGAGGACGACCGCGTCGGTCGGAGCCCCGCGGCGCACGCCGTCCTCGAGTACCTGCGCCGGGAGAGCGCGCAGGGGGCGACGCTCCTCCGCGCGTCCAGCGGGTTCGGCGCCGGGGGCGAGCTCCACTCCGCCGGCCTCGTCGACGTGGCGCCTCACCTCCCCGTCATCGTCGAGTGGATCGACCGGCCCGAGGTGGTCGAGCGGCTCCTGCCGCGGGTGAAGGAGCTCGTGCCGCACGGCCTCATCACCGTGGACGACACCGAGATCGTGCTGCACGCGCCGCACCCGGTCCGCGACCTTCCGGCGACGATGACCGCCGCCGACGTGATGTCGCGCGACGTGGTCTCGGCGACGAGCGACACGCCGATCCGGGAGGTCGTGGAGGCGTTGCTCGGGAAGCCGTACCGCGCCGTCCCGGTGGTGGACGACGGAGTTCCGGTCGGGATCGTCACGGGCTCCGATCTCGTCCGCAAAGGTGGCCTCGGCGTGCGGCTCGACCTGGTCGCGATCCTCGAGCGGCCGGAGCTCCAGGCGTTCCTGGAGCGGCTCTCCCGCTCGAACCTCGTCGCCTCCGACGTCATGACGCGGCCGCCGGTGACCGTCGAGGCCGGGACCCCGCTGCCGGACGTGGCCGCCCGGATGGCGCGCCTGCGCCTGAAGCGACTGCCGGTCGTGAGCGACCACGGCAAGCTCGTCGGCATCGTGGCCCGCGTCGATCTGCTCCGGGCCGCGGCCCGCGGCTTCGCGGCCGCCGCGCCGCATGAGCGCGCGCTCGGCCTCGCGCGGGACACGCCGCTCGGGCGCGTGATGCGGCGCGACTTCCCGCTCGTGCGGCCGGAGACGCCGCTCGCGGAGGTCTTCCAGGCCGTCGTCGCGACGCGGCTCAACCGGGCGCTGGTGGTGGACGCCGAGCACCGCGTGGTGGGGCTCGTCACCGACGCGGAGCTGCTCGAGCGGATCACCCCCGCGCTCCGGCCGGGCGCGCTGCGCTCGCTCATGAGCCGGCTCCCGTTCGCGCACCGGGGGCCGGAGGAGGAGGCGGTGGAGCGCCACGCGCGCGCGCGCACCGCGGCGGACCTCATGTCGAGTGACGTCGCGATCGCCCGCGAGGACGCGCCCGTCGCCGAGGCGATCGGGCTCATGCTGGCCGGAAACCAGAAGGTCCTCGCCGTCACCGACGCGAGCGGGCGCCTCGTCGGCATGGTGGACCGCTCGGACCTCCTGCACGGGCTCATCCCGGGATAGCGCGGCAGCCCGGGGCGCCAGCGGCGCCGAGGGGGCGCGCGGAGCTTGCGCACGGGTGGCCGGGTGAGATATCCGCCCGTCCGGGGGCGCGAGGGACGGCCTCGCCCCGCGCCGAGGAGATAGGGACGCATGGGACGCATCTTCGAGACTCGCAAGGCCACGATGTTCGCCCGCTGGAACCGGATGGCGAAGGTCTTCACCCGGATCAGCAAGGACATCGCAATCGCGGTGAAGGCGAGCGGGCCGAACCCGGACCACAACGCGGCGCTCCGGCGCGCGCTGCAGAACGCGCGCGGCGCCAACATGCCGAAGGACAAGGTCGAGGCCGCCATCAAGCGGGCGAGCGGCCAGGACCAGCAGGCGTACGAGGTCGTCCTCTACGAGGGCTACGCGCCCCACGGCGTCGCCGTGATGGTGGAGACCGCCACCGACAACGTGGTGCGGACGGTGGCGAACGTCCGCATGCACTTCAAGAACAACGGCGGCAACCTCGGCACGACCGGCAGCGTGGCGTTCCAGTTCCGCAGGATGGGCGTGTTCCGCCTCGCGCCCGAGGGGCTCGACCTCGACGCGCTCGAGCTCGACCTCATCGACCACGGCCTCGAGGAGATGGGCGAGGGGACCGGCGAGAAGGGCGAGAAGCAGGTCGTCATCCGCAGCGCGTTCGAGAACTTCGGCCAGCTCCAGGCGGCCATCGAGGAGCGGAAGCTCCCGCTCCTCTCCGCCGAGTCGGAGTACGTCGCGCAGACCCCCGTCGAGCTCCCCGAGGACCAGGCGAAGGAGGTCCTCGAGCTCGTGGACGCACTGGAGCAGGACGAGGACGTCCAGCGCGTCTTCCACAACCTGGCCTGAGGTACCGCGGCGCGAGCGAAGCGGACGTCGGGCGAGCCATCGCCGGCGCCGGCTGTCACGCACCGTGAATACCGCCCGCTCTCCACCGAGCTCCATCCACGCGCGGGCGTGAGAGCCGCACGTGTTCGCTCGCACGGCCGCGAGCCCATTCCGACTCCAGGGGCGGAGCCCGTCGACGCCCCGGCGTTCGCCTGCTCCGCCGCCTCCGACGCACGGCGCGCACGCGCCGACTCCGTCGGTCTCCGCTGCGCGCCGCTTGACGCCCGTCCGCAGCGTGCGCATATAACCACGAGGTTAATTAACCGACTGGTTTGGTCATGACGCCGACCGATCGCCTGAGCGCAACCTTCGCGGCCCTCGCCGACCCGACTCGCAGGGCGATCCTGGCCCGACTCCGGACGGGCGAATGCACCGTCGGCGAGCTCGCCGAGCCCTTCGACATGAGCATGCCCGCCGTGTCCAAGCACCTGCGCGTGCTCGAGCAGGCCGGCCTCATCGCGCGGCGGCGCGAGGCGCAGTGGCGGCACTGCCGCATCGAGGCAGGCCCGTTGAAGGACGTGGCCGACTGGGCCGAGCGCTACCGGCACATCTGGGAAGCGCGGCTGGATCGGCTGGACTCCTACCTCGCCGAGCTCAACACGAAGGAGGAGAGGAGCCATGGTCGGAAGCCACGCAGCAAATAGCGACACCTTCGTCGTCACGACGCCGTCGCACGACGAGATCCGGATGACGCGCCTGTTCGACGCGCCGAGGCGCCTCGTCTTCGAGGCGATGACGAGACCCGAGCACGTCACGCAGTGGTGGGGCCGCCTCGGCGAGGGCTACTCGGTGCCGGTGTGCGAGATCGACCTGCGCGTGGGGGGTGCGTGGCGCTTCGTGAACCGGCACCCGGAGGGAGAGGCCGCCTTCCACGGCGAGTACCGGGAGATCACGCCCCCGAGCCGGCTCGTGTTCACCGAGATCTTCGAGGACTTCCCGGACGTCGTCTCGGTGGTGACGACGGAGCTCACCGAGGAGGACGGCAAGACGCGGCTCACCGCGACCGTGCGCTACCCGTCGCCGGAGGTGCGCGACATGGTCCTCGGGTCCGGGATGGCCGCGGGCGCGGGTGTCAGCTACGACCGCCTCGAGGAGCTCGTCGGGAGGCTGCAGCAGCGGTGAGCGCCGCGCGGGCTCCGCGCTAACGCGGCGCGCGCTCGGGGATGATCCAGAGGAACACCCGCGCGCGGCCGACGACGGCGGTGCGCTGGGGCTCCCAGTCGCCCATGTCGTGCGCGTGGGAGACGACCCGCGTGCCCGGCCGGAGCTCCCGGAGGAGCTTCGGCCGGAGCCGCAGGTTCACCTCGGGCCACAGGTACAGCATCACGACCGTGGCCGGCCCGAGGTCGGTCTCGAAGAGATCGCCCTCGCGGAGCTCGACCTTCTCCTCGACGCCCGCGGCGCGCGCGTTGGCCCGCGCCTCGCGGATGCGCTGGGGGTCGAGGTCCACGCCGACCGCGCGGGCGCCGCGCTTCGCCGCGGCGATCACGATCCGCCCATCGCCGCAGCCGAGGTCGTAGACCACGTCCCCCGGGCGGACGTCGGCGAGCGTGAGCATCCGCTCGACCACCTCGGGGGCGCTCGGCTCGTAGGGGACGTCCAGCTTCGGCGCGGGCGCGGCGCTGCCCCGTCCCGGCGCGGCGAGGGCAGTCCCGTCCGAGCCAGGCGCGGTGAAGGCGAGGAGCGCGAGCCACAGGAGCGCGCGCGCGACGTACCTCCACCGCGGAGCGCCCCGCCCCCCGGCCGACGACCGCACGGCCCCTTCGCCCGCCATGACCACCCCCGCGCCTCGCCTGCCGGCGCGAAGATGCGCCTCGGCCTCGCGCGGCGCATCCCGCAGGAGAGGCGTCGTCCCGGCCGCGGGCCGCCTAACGTGTCGCCGGCGCGGCCGTCACCGCCGGGCCGGGCGGCTCGACGACGCCGCGGCGCGCGCGGATCTCGCGCACGACCTCGGCGTCCACGGAGCGATCGAGGAGCCGGCGCATGGCGGGGAAGATGATCTTCTCCTCGCGCTCGAGGTGCGCGACGAAGTGCCGCTCGAGCTCCGCCGTGGCGGCGCCGACGACGGGCGCCAGCGCCGCGAGGCGGCCGGGCTCGCGCGTGAGCTCCTCGCAGGCACCGACGAGGATCGCGAGCGGCGCCTCGTGCTCGGCGTGCTCCCGGGTCATGGTCTCGAGCTCCGCGTCCACGGACGGATCGCGCCCGCGCAGGCGCGGCAGGATCGAGCGCTCCTCGTCCTGCGCGTGGAGCGGCAGCGCCTGCGTGAAGTAGCGGCGCACGCGCGCGGCGGCCTCCGGCACCGCGGAAGCGTCGGCCGCGCCCGCCTCGGAGATCCGGCGCGCGAGCGCGAGGAAGGAGCGGATGCGCTCGTGGCACTCGAGCAGGAGATCCACCGCGTCTCCCGGCGCCGCGGTCCCTCCGATGCGGGTCAGCATGTGCTCGCCTCCTCGTCCGCCTGGGGACGGTGCGCGCGGCGACGTACCGCGCTCGTCGCGCATCCTTGCGAAGCTCCTGCCATACGCAGGATCCCGCAGGTTCCGCGTGATCCTGCCGGGGCGAGGCTCGCCCCGCACCGGGATTTCGGTGAGCGCGGCATCAAGCGTGGGTGGCACGATCTCCGGGCGGTGCACGGCCCCGGCGCGCTACGACGCCGGCCGGATGTTCTGATTGAGCCGGAAGAGGTTCCCGGGATCGTACTTCGCCTTGACCTTGGCGAGCCGCTCCCAGTTCGAGCCGTAGGCGCCTTGCACGCGCTGGGCCTCGTCCTCCGGCATGAAGTTCACGTACACGCCGCCGGTCGCGTAGGGGGTGAGCGCGGCGAAGAGCGAGCGCGCCCAGCGGATGCACTCCGCGTCCTGGGTGCGATCGGTCCAGCGCGTGTGGACGTTCACGAACAGGCGCACGTCCCGCCGCGAGTAGGCGGTTGCGTCCGCGGGCACCCGGCCGATCGCGCCCCCGAGAGTGCCGATGAACACCTCGCACTCGGGAGACGGCAGCCGGCGGACGCTATCCAACAGGACGTCGATCGCCGCATCGCCGAGCTCGCGCAGGTCGTGCGACTTCCAGTAGTTCCGGGCACCGGGGGTGAGCAGCGGGTCGAGCGCGGTCTGCCACGCGACGAACGGCGCCGGGCCGATCACGTCGGCGATGGGCTGCCCGAGGGCGCGGAGCGGAGCGAGCGCCTTCAGCCCCTCCTCCGCGTCGCCCACGTAGCACGCGGCGAACACGAGGATCTCCTTGCCGTGGACCTCGGGCGGGAGGAACGGCAGCGGCGGCGCCTTTCGCATCACCACCCAGGCGGTCAGCTCGTCCGGCGCGGTGGCGGTGAAGCTCCGGAAGCCGGCGAGGAGCTCCTTCGCCCGGGAGAACGGGTGGACCACGAGCCCGGCGAGCACCATCGGCCCGAGCGGGTGGAGGCGGAACTCGAACGAGGTCACCACGCCGAAGTTCCCGCCGCCGCCGCGGAGCGCCCAGAACAGGTCGGCGTTCTCCTCCTCGCTCGCGTGGAGGAGCTTCCCGTCGGCGGTGACCACGTCGGCGGAGAGCAGGTTGTCGATGGTGAGCCCGAGCTTCCGGCTGGTCCAGCCGAACCCGCCGCCCAGCGTGAGCCCCGCCACCCCGGTGGTCGAGTTGATGCCGAGCGGCGTCGCGAGCCCGAAGGCCTGCGCCTCGCGGTCGAACTCACCGAGCGTGACGCCCGGCTCGACGCGGGCCGTCCGGCGGACGGGATCGATCCGCACCGACTTCATCGGCGTGAGATCGATCATGAGCCCCCCCTCGCAGACGGCGTTCCCGGCGACGTTGTGCCCGCCGCCGCGCACCGACAGGAGGACGTCATGGTCGCGCGCGAAGTCCACTGCCCGCATCACGTCCGCCGCCCCCGCGGCGCGCACCACCGCGCCGGGGTGCTTGTCGATCATCGCGTTCCAGAGGGTGCGTGCCTGCTCGTACCCGGGCTCCCCGGGGAAGCACAACGCTCCGCGCAGCTTCTCGCGGAGTGGAGCGAGCTTCTCCGGAGTCAGCGCAGGCACCTCGGCGTGTTCGGGCTTCGGCATCACGTTCGTCATTTCGGTCCTCCCAATGCCCGCGCGGCGGACCGCGAAGGGAACTCCTGCGACGCGCGCCGCGCGGAATGGCTCCACGCATACCGGCGCCGCTCGCGGCGACCCGCTCGCGCAGCGTGGCTCCTTGGGTCGTAAGCGGACGCTGGGTGCCGGCCGAGAGATCGCCCGCGGAACGAACGGACCGCGGGCGCCCGGACGCCGCGCAGCGCACGGCGCCCCTTCATCGCGGCGTCGATGGTCATGAAGCGGCGTGGCCCCCCGCCTATCTCGGCTCGCGATGTGGACCCGGCGGGACACCCGCCGACGCACGAAGGAGAGCGCAGATGGCGACGCAAGAGCAGGCAAGGACGACCGCGGGCGCGGAGGCTCCAGCGTTCATGGCGCGCGACGAGCTGAGCTGGGGACCGGCGCCGGAGGTCTTCCCCGCGGGGGCACAATTCTGCGTCCTACACGGCGACCCGGGCGCGCAGGGCGCGATGTTCACGGTCCGCCTGAAGGCGTCCCACGGCTACTGCTTCGCCCCGCACAGCCATCCTCACGACGAGCACGTGACGATCCTCTCCGGTTCCCTCCTGCTCGGGACCGGTCCCACGCTCGACCGCACGCGCGTGAGGACGCTCGAGCCCGGCAGCTACGTGTTCCTTCCCAGGGAGCAGTTCCACTACGCCTGGGCGGCGGATGACGACACCGTGTTCCAGGTCCACGCGATCGGGCCGTTCGCGATCACCTACGCGAACCCGGAGGACGACCCGCGCAACGCGGGCCTGAGGCACTGAGGGGCCTCGCGCGCGGGGACGCTATCGCCCCGGTACGACCGCGACCGCTGCCTCGCCACCGAACGGAGCGAGCCCGAGCGCCAGGTCCACGATCCCGTCGCCGTCGAGATCCGACGCCACCACGCGCACCGGCTCGAGGCCGGCGTAGAAGGCGTCCGGCGCGGCGGCGAACCCGCCCGCGGCGACGCCGCGGAAGACCTCGACGCGGTCGGCCGGCTCCACCCCGCCCGCATCGCCCGGCAGCGAGAAGAGATCGAGGCGCCCGTCCCCGTCCCAGTCGGCGAGCTCGAGCCCGATCGCCTTCGCGGCCACGGGGACGGCGACCGGAGCGGCGAACGTGCCGTCGCCGTTGCCGGCGTGGACGGCGGCGCTGCCCACCGCGCCGCCGACGAGGTCGAGCCTGCCGTCGCCGTCGAGATCGGCGAGCCGCACCTCCCCGTAGGCCGCCGAGGCGGCGCCGAACGTCGCCGGCATCGTGAACGTGCCGTCGCCCTTCCCCGCCAGGAAGGCGAGCCCGCTGCTCGGGGTCGCGAGCTGCGCGCCCCACGCCACGAGGAGGTCCGGCTTCCCGTCGCGGTTCAGATCGGCGAGCGCGAGCGCGGTCGGCACGCGCGGGAGCACGCCGCCCGCGGTCGGCAGCTTCACGGCGGGCTGCGCGACGAGCCCGCCCGCGCCGTCGCCCAGGAACACGGTGATCTCGTTCGTGTCCCGGGTGAGCGCGACCGCGTCGAGGTCGCCGTCGCGATCGAGGTCGGCGAGCGCGAGCGCGCGGAGCCGGGCCGGGAGCGTCACGTAGGCCGGGGTCGCGAAGGTTCCGTCGCCGTTTCCGCGCAGCGTCGCCAGCCGGTACTGGGTCGTCGCCGCGATGACGTCCAGGACGCCGTCGCGGTCGAGGTCGCCCAGCGCGAGCGCGACGACGTCGTCGGTGATCGCGACGCCCGCGTCGCGCTCCCAGGCGCCGCCCGGGCCGCGGCGCAGGACCCAGAGGGCGCCGGGGTCGAACTGATCCTCGTACCCCGTCGCCGCCACGAGCTCCACGCGGCCGTCGCGATCGAGGTCGGCCGATACGATCGTCGCGCCGAAGTAGCTGTCGATGGGCACCTTCACCGGCGCGGGCGCCTCGAACCCGCCGTCGCCGCGGCCGCGCGCCGCGAGGAGGCCGATCCCGGGAGGCGCGGCGCTGGTGCTCGCGCCGAGCGCGACGAGGTCGTCCTGCCCGTCCTGGTCGAGGTCGGCGAGCGCGAGGCTCTGGCCGGCGATGGCGGGGAGGACCGTGTCCACACCGTCGCCGAGGCCCGCCGGACCGCCGCGCCGGGCGCGCACGCCTCCGGCCCCGCCCGCGACCACGTCCGCGTAGCGATCGCCGTCGAGCGAGCCGACGGCCACCGCGTCTCCGGTTCCCGGGAGCGACTGCTCCCGGTCGTAGGACCCCCACCCGGTCGGCCCCCACACCACGGTCCCGCTCCCTCCGGTGGCCGAGCCCGTCGAGACGACTTCCAGCACCCCGTCGCCGTCCACGTCCCCGGCGGCGACGGCCGCGGCCTCGTACCAGCCGCCGCCCGTCCACAGATCGTGGGCCGTGAACCCGCCGGCCCCGTCGTTCAGGAGCACCTGCGGCAGGTAGTCGTTGAAGTACTTGCGCAGCACGAGGTCGAGCGCGCCGTCGCCGTCCAGATCCGCCGCAGAGATCCCGCCGTACGCGCCGTAGGTCGTGACCGCGACGCCCGCGTCGAACGTGAGATCCCCGCGGCCGCGGAGGATCCTGACCTCGCCGCTCGTGCGACAGGTGACGGCGAGGTCGCCCACGCCGTCGCCGGTGAGGTCGGCGATGACCACCGAGCTCGGGCCGCCATCGACGGTGAGGCTCACCCCGGCGCCGAACGTGCCGTCCAGGTTTCCGGGCATCACCTCGACGCTGTTCTGCCCCTCCCGCGTCACCGCCACGTCGAGCACCCCGTCGCCGGTGAGATCGCCGAGCGCGACGAAGCTCGCGCCGGAGAAGCCGCCGTAGGAGGGGCCCGCCGTGAACGTGCCGTCCCCGCGCCCCAGCTCCACGGAGAGGGCGTCGACCGAGGACACGTGCACCACGTCGAGCTTGCCGTCGCGATCGACGTCGCCGGTGGCGAGGTGCACGAGGTCCTTGACGCCCGGGTACCATGCGGGCGTCGCGAAGGCGGGCGCGCAGCGATGGGCGGCGAGGTTGCGCGCGATGGACAGGCTCGCGCCGCTCGACACCACGTCCGGCAGCCCGTCGCGATCCAGGTCGTGGACGACGGCGACCGAGCCGGAGCCCGCCGCGACCGCCGCGCCCACGCCGCCGCGGAAGACGACCGTCCCGCCGCCCCCCGAGACCACCAGGTCGAGCACCCCGTCGCGATCCAGGTCGGCGATCGCGAGCGCGCGCGGGTTCGTGACCGCGTCCTGCGCCGCGCCGACCACGTAGCCGCCCTGGGCGGTGGCATGGAGGACGCGGACCTTCCCGTCGTCCGCCGCGGTGGCGACGTCGGGGCGGCCGTCGCCGTCGAGATCGCCGACGGCGATCGCCTGCACCCCGGCCCCCGTCGCGTAGTCGACCGACGACCAGCCGCTCGCGGTCTGGAGCGCGACCGTCACCTTGGGACTCCCCTCGTACATCACCGCCAGGTCGAGCCGGCCGTCGCGGTCGAGGTCCGCCACGGCGAGCGCGTGTCCGCTCGCGATCGGCCCGTCCACCGCGGTGAAGTGGCCCGCTCCGTCGCCCTTCAGCACCGCCACGCCGGGGAGTGGGGCGACCGAGACGAGATCGAGCTTGCCGTCGCGATCGACGTCGGCGCTGGCGAGGAACGACCCACCCTTCGTCAGGGTCTGGTTGGACAGCGTGAAGCCGCCCGCGCCATTCCCGAGCGCCACGCCGAGCCAGGTCCCGGAGACGAACGCCACGTCGAGCTTGCCGTCGCCGTTGAAGTCGCCGGCCGCCGCGCCGCTCGTGGTCACGGGGGCGACGACCGTCCCGGCGCCGAACGCCGCGGCGCCGGTGCTGCCCGTTCCGCGCAGGAGGAGCACCGATCCTCCCACCTGCGCGACGAGGTCGAGCTTGCCGTCGCGATCGAAGTCTCCGGAGGCGAGGATCGGCCCAGCCCCGGCCGTGCCCGCGGTGGCCGAGAAGGCGAGCCCGTTCGCCACGGTCACGTCGCGCACGAGCTCCGCCCCGAAGTGGCCGCCGATCTCTGCGCGCACGCGCACCCTCGCCGGCCCCACCGCGCGCGGGAGGTCCCGCGTCGAGTCCCAGAGGAACCCGTGCAACGGCGCGGCGACGTACGTGGTCGAGCGCGCGAGGAGGCCCTCGTCTCCGATCGCGTCACTCCCGGCCTGCGTCGCGCGGCGGAAGACGCCGTCGCCCGGGTCGTACGCGATCTCGACGTTGGCGGGGAGGCTCTCGTACTGCTGCACGTGGTACCCGACCTTGGCGCACCCCGCGACGATGGCGTCGGGGGCGGCGAGGATCACATCCGGCGGATCGGGCAGGAAGGTGACCTTCGCGCGCGCGGCCGAGACGACGGGGATGGTGGCCGGATCGACGGTCGCCGAGATCACCTTCTCGCCGTGGATCAGGGTGGTGAGGCTGCCGGTCGCCGTGCCGTTCGCATCGGTGGGCGTCGCGGGCTGAACGAGTGTGTTCATGCTCCCGCCCGTGACGGTGAGCGCCACCGCTCGCCCGGGAAGCGGGTTCCCCCCGCGGTCGGTCACCCGGACGGTGATGGTTGCGGCGCCCACGCCGTCCGCGAAGAGCGGGTCCTGCTTGGTGACGGACAGCGTGATGGTCTCGGGGGTGGGCGGACCGGCCACGAACGTCACCACCGGCGTGTCGGCGAGGGGCGTCACCGCGCCCGACGGGTAGACCGTCGCCGTGGCCGAGAGCGTCTTCGCGCCGATGCGAGTGGAGCGGAGCTTCGTGCGAAAGGTGCCGTCCACCGCGCTCGTGCCGCTCGCGGTGTTCGCCGGGTATCCGCCCTCGAGCGCGGCGCCGTCACCCGAGACCGAGAGCCTCACGACCCCGTTCGCGACCGGCGCGCCATCGCCGTCGCGGAGCGTCACCACCACCGCGACTGCGTCGAGCCCATCGGCGATCACGCCTCCGGTGCGATCGACCGCGAGGCTGCTCCGCGTCGCCGACACCGCGCCCGTGCCGCCGGGCACCGGGCCGGGTCCCGGGCCAGGTCCCGGACCGGGGCCGGGGCCGGGGGAACCTCCGCTCCCGCCGCTGCACGCGGCGAGGGTCAGGGCGAGGAGCGCGAGCGCGCGGCGAGCGTTCATGGAAGTCCCTCCGCCGGCGAGACGGCCCGGCCGTGACCGCGCATTCTGGCAGGGTTCGCGCTGGGTCGCGAGGAGCCGCATCGACCGTGGGTGCGGGTAGGAGGTTCGCGTACGCACGGCCCCGAGGGGCCCGGAAGTGATGCTTGGAACGCGCTAAAGCTGGAGACCGTCGCTCCACCTCCGGAGAGAGCCATGGCCCATCGTGTCACCGCGCTCGTCGTGGGCGTCCTCGCCGTCCTCGCCGCCGCCTGCGCCGCGCCCGCCGCGCGCGCGCCCGCAGCTCCCGCCGCCGGGAGCGCCGCAGCCGCGATCGTCCCCGACCCGCCGCCGCCCACTCCGGTGAGACCGATCGCCGAGACCTACCACGGCGTGACCGTGACGGACCCTTACCGCTGGCTCGAGGACGGCGCCTCACCGGAGGTCGGGGCATGGACGGACGCCCAGGACGCGCGGGCGCGTCGGTTCCTCTCGTCGCTCCCGGAGCGCGACGCGATCGCGCGAAAGGTCGAGGCGCTCCTCACGGTGAAGACGGTCCGCTGGTCCAGCCTGCGCGCCCGGCCGGGCAGGCTCTTCGCGCTCCGTCGCGAGCCGGGCCAGCAGCAGCCGGCGCTCGTCGTGCTCCCGTCCGTTGACGCGCCGGAGGCGGCGAAGGGGGTCGTGGACCCGGTCGCGCTCGATCCGACGGGCGGCACCACCATCGACTTCTACCGGCCCTCCCCCGATGGCCGCGTGGTCGCGGTGTCGCTCTCGCGAGGCGGCACCGAGTCGGGCGACGTGCACTTCTACGAGACGGACACGGGCAAGGAGACGTTCGAGGTCCTGCACCGGGTGAACGGCGGGACCGCGGGCGGCGACCTCTCCTGGACTGCGGACGGCACGGGCGTCTACTACACGCGCTACCCACGCCCCGGCGAGCGGCCGCCCGAGGACGCCGAGTTCTACCTCCAGGTCTTCTTCCACCGCCTGGGCACGCCGGAGGCGAAGGACCGCCACGAGCTCGGTGACGAGTTCCCGCGGACCGCCGAGGTGAAGCTCGTCCCGCAGGAGACGACCGACCGCGTCCTCGCCATCGTCCAGGAGGGCGACAGCGGCCGCTTCCGGCACTGGCTGCGCGACGTGGACGGTCGCTGGCGCCGGATCACCGACTACCCCGACGCCATCGGGTTCGCGGCGTTCGGCGAGGGCGACGCGCTCTTCGTCCTCTCGCGGAAGGACGCGCCGCGCGGCAAGCTCCTCCGGCTCGCCCTGCCGGAGGCGCGGCTCGACCGCGCCAGCGTGATCGTCCCGGAGGGCGAGGCGGCCATCGACTGGACGTTCTCGTTCGGTCCGGATCCCGTCGTCACGGCGGACCGCATCTACGTCACCTACCAGCTCGGCGGCCCGACCGAGCTGCGCGCGTTCGCCCTCGACGGGAAGCCGCTCCCGCCGCTCGGGATCCCGGAGGGCTCGTCCGTGACCGGCGCCACCCGCTACGCCGGGAGCCAGGTCCTGTTCCGGCGGATGTCGTTCGTCGACCCGCCCGCCTGGTGGCGCGTCGACCCGTCGGCGCCGGCGCCCGTCGCGACCCCGCTCGCGACCCGCTCTCCGGTCGATCTCTCCGACGCCGAGACGCGGCGCGAGTGGGCAACCTCGAAGGACGGCACCCGCGTCCCGGTGACGCTCGTCCTGCGCAAGGGCACCAAGCTCGACGGCAGCGCCCCGTGCCTCGCCACCGGCTACGGCGGCTACGCCTTCTCGCTCGTGCCGGCGTTCGACCCGACCTTGCGGGTGTGGCTCGACCACGGCGGCGTCTACGCGGTCGTCCACGCGCGCGGCGGCGGCGAGCTCGGCGAGGCGTGGCACACGGGCGGGAGCGGCCTCGCGAAGCAGAACACCTTCGACGACTTCGCGGCCGCGCTGAGGCTCCTCGTGGACCGCGGCTACACGCGCCCGTCCCGCCTCGCGATCGAGGGCGGGTCGAACGGCGGGATCCTCATGGGCGCCATGATCACGCAGCACCCGGAGCTCCCCGCCGCCGTGATCTCGCACGTCGGCATCTACGACATGCTCCGGAACGAGACCACGAAGAACGGCCAGTTCAACGTGCCGGAGTACGGCTCGGTGGCGGACCCGGCGCAGTTCCAGGTGCTGCACGGCTACTCGCCGTACCATCGCGTCCGACCCGGCACGCCCTACCCCGCCGTCCTGCTCCTCGCCGGCCTCGCCGATCCGCGCGTCGACGTGTGGCACTCGCGGAAGCTCGCGGCGGCGCTGCAGGCGGACTCGACCTCGGGGAAGCCGGTGCTGCTCCGGATCGAGCACGAGGGCGGCCATGGGATCGGCGCGGCGCTGGCGCAGCAGATCGCGCAGACGGCCGACGTGTTCGCGTTCGCGCTCCACGAGCTCGGCGTCACGCGCCGCTGAGGGATCAACCCCGCAGCCAGAAGAGCGACGCCATCGCGAGCCCGGTCGCGACGATCCCCCCGCGAAGCCACGCGCCCCGGACGTGGCGAGCGACCCGCGCGCCCAGGTAGCCGCCCGCGATCGAGCCGACCATCATGAGCGCCCCCTCGCGCCACAGGATGATCCCGCCCCAGGCGTAGAGCCCCACCGCGATCGCGGAGAGGACCGCCGAGAGCAGGTTCTTGAGCCCGTTCATCGCGTTCAGGTTCGTCTGCCCGAGCAGCGCGAAGAGCGCGAGGAGCAGCACCCCGAGCCCGCCGTTGAAGTAGCCGCCGTAGACCGAGACCGCGAGCACGCCCATCGCCGCGCCGCGAGCGCCGGCCCCGCCCGCGCGCGCCGCGCGCAGGAGCCGCGGCGCGAAGGCGAAGATCGCGGTCGCCGCGAGGAGCAGCCACGGGACGATGCGCCGGAACGCAGGCGCGGGCGTGAGCAGCAGGAGCGCGGCGCCGAGCGCGCCCCCCGCGGCGCCGAGCGCGAGGAGCGCCGGGAACGACAGCCCGGGCGGCGGCCGCAGCTCCTCGCGGAAGCCCCACGTGCCGGAGAGATAGCCCGGCAGGAGCGCGAACGTGCCGGTCGCGTTCGCGGCGAGCGGCGCCGCGCCGGTGACGACGAGCGCCGGCAGCGTGAGGAAGCTGCCGCCGCCGGCCACCGCGTTGAGCGCCCCGGCCGCGAACGCCGCGGACGAGAGCAAGACGACCTCGCCGAAGCTCATGCGCGTCGCACCTTCGGCTGCGCGCAGCATTCGCGCGCCCTGCCCTGCCCGGGGCGACCGCGACCCGGGCACCTCCACGGCGTCTGCCCGAGGGGCCTCGAGCGACCGGATCTGCAGAAAATTTCGTCGCTCACGCTCGAATCCCTCGCGCTCTGGACAGGCTCCGAACGTTTGTCGTGGCGCCTGCGCGCTCCCGCGCACATTGAAACTTTCGTGTTACCGTACCCCGCCGCTGCTGGATTTGCGTCTCCCGAATCCGCTTTTTGCGCTCCTCGCGCCCACCCGCTCCAGGGGATCACATGACGAAGCTCTTCGGAACGCTGCTGCTCTGCGCCCTCTCCCTCCCGGTCTCCGCCGCCGACGCCGTGAAGATCGCCGTCACCGGCCCGTTCACCGGCGGCTCCGCCCCGATGGGCGCGTCCATGCGCGACGGCGCCAAGCTCGCCATCGCCGAGATCAACGCCGCCGGCGGCATCCAGGTCGGCGACAAGAAGCTCAAGATCGAGACCGTCGAGCGCGACGACGAGGCGAAGAACGAGCGCGGCGCGCTCATCGCCCAGGAGCTCGCCGCCATGGCGGACCTCTCCGGCGTCATCGGCTCCGTGAACACGGGCGTCGTGCTCGCGGGCGACAAGCACCTCCAGGACCGCGGCATCGTGAAGATCATCACCCCCGCCGCGGGCTCCGCCTCGATGACCCAGTGGGCGAAGGGCGCCGAGGGGCCGAAGACGCTCTCGATGTTCCGCTTCGCGGCGCACGACGGCATCCAGGCGGCGATGGTGGTCGAGGAGGCGATCAACCGGAAGTACGCGAAGGTCGCGCTGCTGCACGACTCGACGAACTACGGCGTCTCCGGCCGTGACGACCTCGTCCGCCAGATGAAGCTGCAGGGCGACAAGCTCCAGGTCGTCGCCACCGAGAAGTTCAACATCGGCGACAAGGACATGACCGCCCAGCTCCTCCGCGCGAAGGCCGGCGGCGCCCAGGCGATCCTGATCTGGGGCATCGGGCCCGAGATGGCGGCCGTCGCGAACGGCATGGCGAAGCTCGGCATGAAGGTGCCGCTCATCGGCGGCTGGACGCTCTCCATGTCGAACTTCATCGACAACGCCGGCAAGAACGGCAACGGCACGCTCATGCCGCAGACGTTCATCGAGGAGCCCATTACCCCGAAGGCCAAGGCGTTCATCGAGGCCTACCACAAGGCCTACGGCGTGACGCGCATCGCCTCGCCCGTGTCCGCCGCGCAGGGCTACGACGCGGTCTACCTCTTCGCCGCCGCGGTGAAGCAGGCGAAGAGCACCGACAGCCAGAAGATCCGCGAGGCGCTCGAGGACCTGAAGGAGCCGGTGAGCGGCGTCATCGCCACCTGGAAGAAGCCCTACGGGAAGTGGGACCCCTCGAACGTCGAGACCCACGAGGCGTTCCGCCGCGAGCAGGTCGTGATGGGGATGATCCAGGACGGCCGCGTCGTGTTCGCGAACGAGCGCGATCGCGCCCGCCTGCAGAAGAGCGGCAACATGTAGCCTCGGGCGAAGGGGGAGGAGGCCCGCCCTCCTCCCCTCCGCGTCCCGTGTCCTCTGCTCGTCCCTCCCTCTCGAAGCCCCGGACCCCGCGCGCCCGTGCCCGCCTCGATCGTCGCCCAGATGGCCATCAGCGGGGCGCTGATGGGCCTCGTCTACGCCCTCATCGCCTACGGCTTCCAGCTCACCTACGCCACGAGCAAGAGCATCAACTTCGGGCAGGGCGAGCTCGTGATGGTCTCGGCGTTCTTCAGCCTCACGCTCCTCGACCTGGGCCTCTCCTACTGGCTCGTGCTCCCCGCCGGCCTCCTCTTCGGCGCGGCGCTCGGCCTCGTGGTGGAGCGCGCCGCGGTGCGGCTCGCGCTCGAGCAGAAGAGCGAGGGCTGGATCCTGCTCACCATCATCCTCGGCCTGTTCTTCTTCTCGGCCGCGGAGAACATCTGGGGCCGCGACGACCGGCCGTTCCCGACGCCCATCCCCTCCGAGTCGTTCCACGTCTTCGGCGTGGACGTGACGCCGCTCGAGCTGTCGGTGGCGGTCGGCGTCCTCGCGGTGATGGGCCTCATCGAGCTCCTCAAGCGGAAGACCCTGCTCGGGAAGGCGTTCGAGGCGGTCTCGGTGGACCGCGACGCCGGGGAGCTCATGGGCATCTCGGCGAAGCGGACGGTGATGCTCTCCTACGCGCTCTCCGGCACGGTGGCCGCCCTCGCCGGCATCCTCGTCTCCCCCATCACCACGGTCGGGCCGACCATGGCCTCGGCGCTCGTGCTGAAGGCGTTCTCGGTCGCGGTGGTGGCGGGCCTCGACTCCGGGTTCGGCGTGGTGCTCGTCGGCATGTTCCTCGGCGCGCTCGAGACGCTCGCGAGCTTCTACGTCGGGAGCGGCTGGCGCGAGGCGCCCGGCCTCGTCCTCCTCATCCTGGCCCTGGCCGTGCGCCCCACCGGCGTGTTCGGCAAGGCCGCCATCCGCAAGGTCTGAGGGAGCCCTCGCGTCATGCTGAAACGGCTGCTCCTGGTGCGCGGTGCCGAGCTCCTCCTGTTCGTGTCCCTCGCGGCGCTCCCCCTCGCCGTGAGGAGCCCGTACGCGCTCGGGCTCCTCACGCTCCTCGCGATCTACGGCATCCTCCTCATCGGCCTCGACGTCACGGTCGGCTACCTCGGCCAGGTGAACCTCGCCCAGGCGGCGTTCCTCGGCCTCGGCGCCTACACGGCGGCGATCGTCGTCACCCACTCCGGCCTGGGGCTCGTGGGCGCGCTCGTCATCGCGCCGTCCGTGTGCTTCGTCCTCGGCGCGCTCCTGGCGCTGCCGGCGCTCCGGCTCGAGGGACCGCAGTTCGCGCTCGCGACGCTGAGCTTCACCGCGCTCGCGACCACCGCGCTGAACGAGCTCGAGTGGCTGACGCAGGGCGCCCAGGGCTTCAGCCTCTCCCGCCCGCCGCTCCTCGGGCACGCGCTCGGGGCCCGCGACTTCTACTGGCTGTGCATGGCGCTCCTGGCGATGGTCTGGATCGCGATGCGGAACCTGCTCTCGTCGCAGTGGGGCCGCGCGTTCGAGGCGCTTCGCGACAGCCCCATCGCCACCGACGCGATGGGGGTCGGCACCTACCGCCACAAGGTCGCGGCGTTCGCGTTCGGCTCCGGGCTGGGCGGCCTCGCCGGCGCGCTGTACGCGTTCAACTTCCAGTACCTTCAGCCGCAGAGCTTCGTCTACGAGCTCACGGTGATCCTGCTGCTCGGGGTGGTGCTCGGCGGGCGGAAGAGCCTGTGGGGCGCGTTCGTGGGCGCGACGCTCGTGGCGCTCCTGCCGAACCTGCTCTCGAACCGGACGCTGTTCCAGGCCTTCTCCGCCCTCGGGCTCGCCGTCGCGCTCGCCGCCGGCGCGCGCGGGCTCGTCCGGCGCACGATGCGGCCGTTCCAGGCGATCGCGCCGGTGGTCGCGACCCTCACCCTCGTGCTGGGCGGGCTCGTCGTCGAGAACACCGAGGACTGGCGCAAGGCGATCTTCGCGCTGATGCTGTTCTCGGTGGTGGTGGGGCTGCCCGAGGGGCTCATGGGCTTCGCCACCCGCTTCCTCGCGCAGCTCCTCCGCATCGCCCCGCCGACGCTGCCGCCCGCGTCACCCCTCGACGCGGTCCTCCCCGCCCGGCCAGCGGACGGGGCCGTGCTCCTCGAGCTGCGCGACCTCAGGCGCCACTTCGGCGGCGTGAAGGCGGTGGATGGCGTCTCCCTCTCCGTTCGGGCCGGCCACGTCCACGGCCTCATCGGCCCGAACGGCTCGGGCAAGAGCACGCTCGTGAACGTCGTCTCCGGCCTCTACACGCCGACCTCGGGCGTGGCGCTGCTCAGGGGCAGCGCGCTCCCCCAGGGCAGCCTCGTCCGCGTCGCGCGGGCCGGCGTCGCGCGCACCTTCCAGAACCTCCAGCTCTTCACCGGGCTCACCGCGCTCGAGAACGTGATGGTCGCGCTCACCGGCGTGTACCGGGCGCCGCTGCCGTTCGTGCTGCTCGGCCTCGGCCGCGCGGAGGACCGGCGCGCCCGCGCCGACGCCCTCGCGCTGCTCGAGCTCGTCGGGCTGGGGGACGAGGCGCGCACGCCGGCGAAGGACCTCACCTACGGCGCGCAGCGGTTCCTCGAGATCGCGCGGGCCCTCGCGCGGAAGCCCGAGGTCCTCATTCTCGACGAGCCGGCCGCCGGCCTCGCCCACCCCGACGTGGTGAAGCAGGTGGAGATCATCCGGCGGATTCGGCAGCGCGGCGTGACGATCGTGCTCATCGAGCACCACATGGACGTGGTGACGCAGCTCTGCGACGTCGTGACCGCGCTCGACGGCGGCAAGCTCATCGCGGAGGGCACGCCCGACGAGGTGAAGCGCCACCCCAAGGTCATCGAGGCCTACCTGGGCAACGTCGGGGACGTCGCCACCGAGCCCGCGCCGCCGGCGGCGGGCGCGCGGATCTCATGAGGGAGAGCGCGATGCTGCTCGTGGAGGACGTCTACGCGGGGTACGGACTGAGCGAGGTGCTGCTCGGGACCTCGCTCGCCGTGAAGCCGGGGACGGTGGTGGCCCTCATCGGCGCGAACGGCGCGGGGAAGACCACGACGATGCGCGCCATCTCGGGGCTCCTCCGGCCGGCGCGGGGTCGCGTGCTCCTCGACGGGAACCCCGTCCAGGGCCTCGCGGCGTCGCGGATCGCGCGGCTCGGGCTCGCGCACGCGCCGGAGGGGCGCAAGGTGTTCGGCACGCTCTGCGTGGAGGACAACCTGCTCCTCGGCGCGTACGGGCGGCTGCCGCGCTTCTTCGGGTTCCGCGGCCGCGCGGCGTCGGATCTCGAGCGCGTGTACGCGCTCTTCCCGCGCCTGCGCGAGCGGCGCAGGCAGCTCGCCGGAACCCTCTCCGGCGGCGAGCAGCAGATGCTCGCCATCGGCCGGGCTCTGATGGCGCGGCCCAAGCTGATGCTGCTCGACGAGCCCTCGATGGGCCTCGCGCCGGTCATCGTGCAGGAGGTCTTCCGCACGATCCGCCAGCTCAAGGCGGAGGGCATGACCATGCTGCTCGTCGAGCAGTTCGCGAAGACCGCGCTCGAGGTGGCCGACTACGCCTACGTGATGGAGCGCGGGCGCATCGCCATCGAGGGCACTCCCGCCGAGCTTCGCCGGGACGAGCGGCTGCTCGCGGCGTACCTCGGCTGAGCGGGGAGAGCGGGGCGCCTCAGTCCCCGGAGACGAGCCGCGCGAGCTCGCGCTCGAGCAGGTCGGGGCGGAACGGCTTCGCGAACGTCCGGTCCGCGTCGAGCACCGGCTCGTCCTCGAGGTAGGCGCTCGCGACGATGACGCGGCGGCCCTGGTGCTTCGGCTTCGAGCGGAGCCAGTCCAGGAAGGCCCGGCCGTCCATCCGGGGCATCGTCAGGTCGAGCAGGATCACGTCCGGCTCGAGGCCCGCCTCGAGCAGGTCGACCGCGTCCCGCCCGTCGGCCGCCTCGACCACGTGGTAGCCCTTGCCCTCGAGCCAGCGCGCGATGAGCTCGCGCAGCTCGTGCTCGTCCTCCACGACGAGCACGCTCGCGCGGGGGTCGAGGCGCGGCTCGCGCTCCTGCACCTCGGCGGTCCCGGTGCCGGCGCTGCCGGCCCCCGGCTGAGCTTCCTGGATCACGATTCGTCGCCCCCTTCGCCGAACCGTGGCGACTCGACGCGCGTGGCGCAAGGGAGGCGGCCGTCGAGCCGGGCGCCTGCCCGGTCGCCGCGGATGCTCCACCGTCGCCTGCGCTCGTCGAGCCTATACCCGCGCCGTTCGAGCCCGAGCGCAGGCGCCTCGGCGCCGTTCCGGCATCGGGCCGCGCCTCTGCCGCACGCGCGGCGTTCCGCCGCACGCCGAGCGGAAGTTGACGGTGAGCAAACGCGTTCGGGGTAGGCGCCGGTCGGGTCACGTACGGTATAGGCCGGACACCGACCGTGAACGTCGGCGGGCACCGCAGGGTGCGGTGCGTGAGAGGGATCTCGACAATGAACACTCGATGGGTGGTCTTCCTCGCGGCGCTGGCGCTCGCCGGCACCGCCTCCGCGTCCCCGGGCGACTTCATCGCCCAGATCGGCACCCCGGGCTCGGGCGCGGGTCAGCTCGACGCGCCTTGGGGCACGGCGGTCGACGGGTCCGGCAACGTCTACGTCACCGACACCGCCAACGCGCGCGTCCAGGTCTTCTCGCGCGCCGGCGCGTTCCTGCGCTCCTGGGGCAGCCTCGGCAGCGGGAACGGGCAGCTCGACGGCCCGACCGGCATCGCCGTCTGCGAGCCGAACGTCTACGTCGCCGATACGAACAACAACCGTGTCCAGCTGTTCGACACGGCCGGGAACCTCGTCGCCGTGTACGGGGGCATGAATGCTCCCCACGGCCTCGCCTGCGACGACATGTTCCTGTACGTCGCGGACACCGGCAATCACCGCGTCGCGGTCATCATGCTCCAGGACTACGGCCAGGACTGGCCGGCCGTCCCGAACGGCGGCCACGGCTCCGGGCCGGGCCAGTACGACTCCCCGACCGACGTCGCGCTCGGCGCCGACGGCTCGGTCTATGTCGCGGACACCGGGAACGACCGGATCGTCGCCTCCAGGAACGGCGTCTTCGACTTCGGTGCGACGGGCGTCGCCGAGGGCCAGCTCAGCAGGCCCACGGGCGTGGAGGTGGACGCCGGCGGCAACGTCTACGTGGTGGACAGCGGCAACGCCCGCGTGCAGGTCTTCACCCCCTCCGGCGCCTTCGTCGCCGCGTTCGGCACGCCGGGGATCGACGCCGGCCAGCTCGCGTCGCCCGCCGGCATTGCGTTTGACCAGGGCGGAGCCCGCGTCGTCGTCGCCGACTCCGGCAACGACCGGCTGCAGAGCTTCCAGGCGATGACCTCGGACCTCGCGGTGACCGCGATCGCTGCCCCTCCGGCCGCGAGCACCCTCCAGCAGCTCTCCTTCACGGCGACCGTGCGGAACCTCGGCCCCGGTTCGCAGGGGTACGTCTGGGTCTACGGCTACCTCTCGACGGACCCGTACTACTCGGCGAACGACGTCCAGGTCTGCTACACCGCGATCGCGACGCTCGCGCCCGGCTCCGAGCAGCCGGCGACGGCGACCTGCACGGTGCCCGCCAACGCGGCCACCGTCTCCGGCCCGGCGTACCTCGTGGTCCGGGCCACCTCGCCAAGCGTGGGCGATCCGGATCTGGCGAACAACGTGGGCGCCGCCGCCATCCAGGTGAACGGCCCCGATCTCGCCGTGGCGTCGGTCGCGGCGCCGTCCTCGATCGGCACGCTCCAGCCCTTGACGGTCAGCGCCACGGTCGTGAACCGGGGGCTCGGGAACGCGAACGGGTCCGTCCTCACGTTCTCCCTCGTCTCGAGCACCACCGGCGCCCTCGTGGCCTCGCTCGGCAACGTCGCGGTCGGCGCGCTCCCGGCCGGCGGCCAGCAGACGGTGACCGCCACCTACACCCTCGGCTCCAACCTCGCGGCCGGGTCGGCCGTCGTGCGGGCCACCGCAGACGTGTACCAGGGCGTTCCCGAGAGCGACGAGTCCAACAACGTGACCGACTCCCAGCCGCTCACCGTCTACCTGCCGGACCTGGCGTGGGTGGCCACGTCGTTCCCTGCCTCGGCCGCGCAGGGCGAGACGGTCCCCATGACCGTCACCCTCGTGAACCAGGGGGGCGGCGACTCGAAGGCGTCCGGCGTGAGCATCGTGCTGACGCGCGACGGGAGCGTCTGCACTCGCCGCACGTCGTGCGACGAGTCGGACGACGACTGGTGGCTCGGCAACCTCTCCGTGCCGGGCCTCGCCGCCGGCGCGCAGGTCACGCTCACCATCCCCGTGGCCATCCCGTCGAACTTCGATCCGCTCTCGTGGCCCGTGATCGGCCTCATCGACTGGGACAACCGGGTCCCGGAGTCGAACAACGCCAACAACATCATCACGCTCGGGGCCATCTCCATCCTCCCCGCCGCGACGACGATCATCGTCGGCGTGGACATCAAGCCGGGCAGCTCCCCGAACAGCATCAACCTCGGCTCGAACGGCGTCGTGCCGGTCGCGATCCTGAGCAGCCCGACCTTCGACGCGACCACGGTGGACCCTCTCACGGTGACGCTCGCGAGCTCGCCGATCGTGCTCCGCGGGAACGGGACGCCCTCGGCGTCGGCGGAGGACGTGAACGGTGACGGGCTCAAGGACCTCGTCGTGCAGGTCGCCACCGAGGCGCTCCAGCTGACGACGGCGTCCACGTCCGCGGTGCTCCAGGGGCGCACCTACACGGGCCAGGCGATCGCAGGCAACGACGACGTGAACATCGTGCCGTAGCGCGAACGAGGGCGCGCAGGCCGGCTCGCGGCGACGTGGGCCGGCCTGCGGTTCTCACCCCGATCTCTCGAGCTCTGGCACCGCGCGCCGCGGCGGGAGCCCCTCGAGGCAGCGATCGAGCCGCTCGGTGTCGCGCCGCGGCCGATCCGCGGCGCCGGCCGCGAGGTCGGGCGCGTCCCTCGCGTCGAGCGCCACCCGATCCGCTGCGGTAGGAGCACGCGAGCGGGCAGGCCCCCGGAGCCCAAGGGGGCACGCCGAACATGCTCGCCAGGTTCGTGTAACCAGACGTCCCGTCGTTATGCGTCCAGCTCATCGCCGTCAGGGCGGCGGTCCCCGCCGCGGAGCGCGGCGACAAGGAGCACGGCATGGACGAGGCAGGCACCCGCATCGACGAGGTCGCGGACGGCATCTACCGGATCAGCACCCCCCTGGCGGCCGTCCCGGGCGGCTTCACCTTCAACCAGTACCTCGTCGTGGACGACGAGCCGCTCCTGTTCCACACCGGCCTGCGCCGGATCTTCCCCTCCGTTCGCGACGCGATCGCCCGGGTGATGCCGGTCGAGAAGCTGCGCTGGGTCGCGTTCTCGCACCTGGAGCAGGACGAGTGCGGCGCCCTGAACGAGTTCCTCGCCGCGGCGCCGAGAGCGGAGGCCGCCTGCAGCCGGATCGGCGCGATGACCTCGGTGGGCGACCTCGCGATCCGCCCGCCGCGGCCGCTCGCGGACGGCGAGCGCCTCTCGCTCGGTCGTCACGAGGTGGTCTGGCACGACGCACCGCACGTGCCGCACGGCTGGGACTGCGGGTTCCTGTCGGAGGCGACCACGCGGACGCTCCTGTGCGGCGACCTCTTCACCCAGCCCGGCGCGAGCCATTCGCCGCTCACGGAGTCCGACATCCTCGGGCCCTCCGAGGCCATGCGCGGCTTGCTCGACTATTACGCCCACGCCCCCGCGACGCGCGCCACGCTCGAGAAGCTCGCGGCGACCGGGCCGCGCACGCTCGCGTGCATGCACGGAGCCGCCTGGCACGGCGACGGCGCGACGCTCCTCGCCGCGCTCGCGGACGCGCTCGAGCGGCGGGCGTGACCGTCGCCCCCGGGTTCAGTCCGGGAGCGGCGCGCCGGCCCAGACCTCCCGCACCGATCGGCTGGATCGCGGACTCCGGCGGGCGGCCGACGCCGGCGCGCGCTGGCGCCGCCTCCTGCTCGCAAGACCCGTCCGAGGCTCTCCGAGCCTGCCCGCCGTCGCCCCGCTACATCTCCGGGATGCCTCAGCAGCTCACCGGACCGGTCGCCGACGCCAGGCGTCGAACGCTCGAGCTCGCGTCGGCGCTGTCGGAGGGACAACTCCTCGGCCCGCAGCTCGCGATCGTGAACCCGCCCCTGTGGGAGCTCGGGCACGTGGCCTGGTTCCAGGAGCGCTGGGTCCTGCGCCACGCGGCCGGGCTGGCGCCGCTCCGCACCGACGGCGACGCCCTCTATGACTCGTCTGCCGTCCCGCACGACACGCGCTGGGACCTCCCGCTCCCCGGCTTCGCCGAGACCACGGCCTACCTGCGGGACGTGGAGACGCGCGTCGCCGCGCTCTCCGCGCGCGGCGAGGCGGATCCGTACTTCGTCGCGCTGAGCGTCTTCCACGAGGACATGCACTTCGAGGCGATGGCCTTCACGCGGCAGACGCTCGGGTACGCGCAGCCGCCGCTCTCCGACGAGGTGCCCGCGGAACCGCCGGACGCCGGCGACCTGCCCGGCGACGCCGCCGTGGCGGGCGGCGCGTTCCGGCTCGGCGCCGAGCGTGGGGAGCGCTTCGTGTTCGACAACGAGAAGTGGGCCCACCCGGTCGAGCTCGCGCCGTTCCGGATCTCCCGGGCACCCGTCACGCAGGCCCGCTTCGCGGACTTCGTCCTGGACGGCGGCTACGGCCGGCGTGACCTCTGGAGCGAGGCGGGCTGGCGCTGGCGCGCCGCGAACGGGGTCGCGGGGCCGGCCTACTGGGACCGCCGCGACGGGCAGTTCTTCCGTCGGGACTTCGATCGCTGGGTTCCGCTGGAGCCGCATCGACCGATGGTGAACGTAGCCTGGTTCGAGGCCGAGGCGTGGTGCCGCTGGGCGGGGCGGCGGCTCCCGAGCGAGGCGGAGTGGGAGGCGGCGGCCGCGGGCGAGCCGGGACCCGGCGGGCGGCTCTCGCCGGGGAAGCGGCGCTTTCCCTGGGGCGAGGCTCCGCCCGATCCCGGTCGCGCGCACCTCGGCGCGCGCCGGCTCCACGCCCTGGACGTCGGGGCGCTCCCCGCGGGCGACAGCGCCTTCGGCTGCCGGCAGCTCGTCGGGAACGTCTGGGAGTGGACCGCGAGCGACTTCCTTCCCTACCCTGGCTTCGCGCCGGACCCGTACCGCGAGTACTCGCAGCCCTGGTTCGGCACGCACAAGGTGCTGCGCGGTGGCAGCTTCGCGACCCCGGCGCGCCTGATCTCGACCACCTTCCGCAACTTCTACACGCCCGACCGACGCGACCTCTGGGCCGGATTCCGAACGTGCGCCGCCTGAGCATCCTCCTCGTCACCCCCGCCCCGCGCGGATCGCACAAGGGCAACCGCGTGACCGCGCTCCGCTGGGCCGGGCAGCTCCGCGCGCTCGGCCACCACGTCCGGCTCGAGGAGGCCTGGGCGGGCCAGCGCTGCGATCTCCTCGTCGCGCTCCACGCCACGAAGAGCCACCCGTCCGTCGTGCGCTACCGCGAGGCGCGCCCCGACGCGCCGCTCGTCGTCGGGCTCGCGGGGACCGACCTCTACCAGGACCTGCCCGCCTCGCCTCTGGCCCGCCGCTCGCTCGAGCTCGCGACGCGCCTCACCGTCCTCCAGCCGCTCGGGATCGAGGCGCTCCCGCCCGAGGTCCGGCTCAAGGCGCGGACGATCTTCCAGTCGGCCCACCCCGCGCGACCGGAACCCCCGCCGCCCGGGGTGTTCCGGGTCTGCCTGCTCGCGCACATCCGCGCGGTGAAGGACGCGTTCCTGGCCGCGGACGCCGTGCGGCGCCTCCCGGCCCGCTCGCGCGTCGAGCTCGTCCACCTCGGCGCCGCGCTCGACCCCGGCGCGGAGGCGCGCGCTCGCCGCGAGACGGCCGAGAACGGCCGCTACCGCTGGCTCGGCGAGCGCCGCCGCTCCGAAGCGCTCGCCACGCTCGCGGGCAGCGCGCTGCTCGTCGTGACCTCGCGGCTGGAGGGCGGCTCGAACGCCGTCTCCGAGGCCCTCGCGTCGCGCGTGCCGGTGCTGTCGACGCGCATCGCCGGGTCGATGGGCGTGCTCGGTCCCGACTACCCGGGCTTCTTCCCGGTCGGCGACGCCGGCGCCCTCGCGGAGACGCTCCTCCGCGCGGAGGAGGACGCCGCGCTCCTGACCGCGCTCCGGGCCGGCGTCGAGCGCGCGCGCCCGCTCGTCGAGCCCGCCCGCGAGCGGGCCGCGTGGCGCGAGCTGCTCGCCGAGCTCTGGTGACGCCCGGCCGTCGGCGGGGAGCGCGCGAGGCGGCGCGGGGAGCGACTCACGCGGGTCGAACGTGGTTCACGACCAGCGCGCGAGCCAGTCGCGCTCCCACGCCTCCTTGGCGCGGTGGGCGACTGCGCCGGGCGGCTGCAGCGTGACGGCCGGAGCGGGCTCGGCGAAGAAGTCGCCCTTCCCGAACGCGGCGAGCCCGTCGCCGGTCTCCACCCAGCACTCGCCGATCGCCGCGTACGGCCCGGCGTCGCCCTGGCCGGTGATCTCGCGCGCGATGATCCGCGCGACGACCTCCGCCTCGCCGCTCGCGAACGTGCCGGCCTTCGGCAGCGGCTTGCCCAGCGAGAGCGGTATGCCGGTGACGTCCCCCACCGCCCAGACCCGCTCGAAGCGGGTCCGCAGCGTCGCGCGGTCGACCGGGATCCACCCGCTCTCGCCGGTGAGGCCGGCCTCCCGGACGACGCGCGGCGCGCGGTGCGGCGCGACATAGGCGAGCAGGTCGTAGCCCGCCGTCGTCCCGTCCTGGAACTCGAGCTGGCGGGCGGCGGGGTCGGCGCGGACGACCTGGTGCGCCGGGTGGTAGGCGATGCCCTTCGCTCCGAGCAGGTCGCGCACGGCCGCCGACACCGCCGGGCCGGCGACCCCCATCGGCGCGGGCTCCGCCGCGAAGAGCTCGAGGGTGGTCGCGTCGCGCACGCCGCGCCGGCGCAGGTGCCACTCGACGAGCATCGCCGCCTCGTACGGCGCCGCCGGGCACTTGTACGCGGGCGCAGCGGTGAGGACCACGAAGCGGCCCCGGGTGAACCGCTCGAGCGCGTCGCGGAGCGAGACCGCCCCCTCGAGCTCGTAGAGCGAATGACCCGACGCCGCGAGCCCCGGCACGCCGGACGCGTCGAGCTCCGCCCCGAGCGCGACGACGAGGTGATCCGCGGCGAGCTCGCGGCCGGCGACCGTGACCTGGCGTCGCGAGGAATCGATCCGCTCGATCTCGCCACGGACGACCTCGACCCCGCGCGCCGACAGCGTGGCGATCCGCCGGGTCACCTCCGCGGGCCGCCTCTCGCCGACGGCGATCCACAGGAGGGACGCGCCCAGGACGAAGTCCTCCGAGCGCTCGACGAGGGTGATGGAATGCTCGGGCGGGAGCAGGCGCCGCAGCTCCGTCGCAGCCACGTTTCCACCGACACCCCCGCCGAGGACCAGGACGCTCGCGCTCATGGCGATCTCCCTCGGGTCGGCGGCTCAGCCCGCCGGGCTCGGCGACGGTGACTCGCGCTCGGCCCCGGACGCGGAGGGCATGAGGTCGTAGTCGGGCGGGAACACCAGGTCGCCGCTCTCGATGTAGGCGCAGATCTCGGCGCGCTCGAGGCGCGGCTCTCCGTACATGGAGATGGCCGTCCGCCAGGCATCGGAGCGCAGGAACGCCTCGGCATCATCCTGCGTCTCCCACACGTAGTTGCCGCCGTACTCGCTCCGCTCGGGCGCGAAGATGAACGCCTTCGCGCGGAGCCCCGGCATCGTCCGGTAGAGATCGAACGCGCGCCGGATCGCGATCTGCCGGAGCCGCTCCCAGTCCGTGTCCGCTGGCAGGGTGAAGCGTATCGTCGTCGCGAACATCGCTCGCTCCTCCTCGCGAACTCTCCTAGCCGCGCGGAGGCCCGCGGGCACTGCTGGCGAGACCCTGTCTCCACGCGACCAACCTCCGCGCCGCGCCCGCCTGGCTCGCCGGCCTGTGATCGGCCTGCCCTGCGGCCCCCGTCCCCGTAGGGGCTCGTCTCACAGGACCCCCCTCACTCGCCGATGCGCCCAGGTGCTACCGTCCGTTGAACGGCCATGGCGAGGCATGCGCACTCTGCAGCGCCTTCGGCGCTGATCGACCCGGCGGAGCGATCCCTGCGGTCCGACGCGCCGGCGCCGGGCGCGGGAGAGCCGCCGGAGATCCCCGCGGACGAGAAGTCGACCTGGAGCTCGCGCGCGATCCGCTACGCGCTCGCGGTGGGCTGCGCCGCGAGCTTGCTCGCCGCGAGCGGAGCCCTCGAAGATCTCCTCCACGGCTTCGTCTTCTCCCTCCCCGTCGCGGGCGTCGCGCTGGTCGTGTACACCCTCGGGGCCGGCCCGGGGATCGCGTTCAGCGCGATCGTGGGACTCGGGTTCTGGAGGTACTTCCAGGAGCCCTTTCGCTCGCACCAGGAGGTGGCGCGGCTCGCCGCGTTCGCCGTAGCGTCGCTCGCGATCGTCGCCGCCATCGGGCTGCTCCAGCGGTCGCAGCGGCGGCTGCGGTCCGAGAAGGCCCGGGTGAGCCGCGCCGAGCAGGAGCTCCGACGCAGCAACGCGCTCCTGCGGGAGACGGACCGCCGCAAGGACGAGTTCCTCGGGGTCCTCTCTCACGAGCTGCGCAACCCGCTCGCGCCGATCCGCAACGCGCTATCGCTGCTCGATCGCGTGGAGCCGGGCGGTGACGACGCCGCCCGCGCGAAGGCGATCATCGACCGCCAGGTCGTGCACCTGACGCGCATCGTCGACGACCTGCTCGACGTGACCCGCATCTCGCGCGGGAAGATCCGCCTGAAGCGCTCGCGCGTCGAGCTCGCCGACCTGCTCCGCCGCACCGTGGAGGACCACCGGACGCTGTTCGCCTCGCGCGACATCGCCGTCGAGGTCCGTCTCGGCGAGGTCCCGGCCTGGCTCGACGCAGACGCGACCCGCCTCGCGCAGGTGATCGGGAACCTGCTCCAGAACGCGGCGAAGTTCACGGATCGCGGCGGCCACGTCGAGGTCACGCTGGAGCGGCAAGCCGGCGAGGGGGTCGTACGGGTCCGGGACGACGGCGCGGGCATCCCCGCCGAGATGCTCGGCCGCGTGTTCGAGCCGTTCACGCAGGCCGACGACAGCCTGCACCGGTCGCGGGGTGGGCTCGGCCTGGGGCTCTCCCTCGTGAAGGGGCTCGTCACGCTGCACGGCGGGTCCGTCGAGGCGCGCAGCGGCGGCGCCGGCCGGGGAGCGGAGCTCGTCGTCCACCTGCCGCTCGCGCCGGAGAGCCCTCTCCTGCGCGCCGAGACGCCCGTTCCGGTGACCCCGGGGGGCCCCCTGCGCGTGCTCGTCATCGAGGACAACGTCGACGCGGCGGAGACGCTCCGCGAGCTGCTGCTCATGTGGGGGCACGACGTGACGGTGGCCCACGACGGAGCCGCCGGCGTGGAGCGGGCCCGCGCCCTGCGCCCCGAGGTCGTGCTCTGCGACATCGGCCTGCCGGTGATGAATGGGTACGAGGTCGCGCGCGCTCTCCGCGCGGACCCGGCGCTCTCCTCGACCTTCCTGGTCGCGGTGACCGGCTACGCCCTGCCCGAGGATCGGCGGCTCGCGGCGGAGGCGGGCTTCAGCCGTCACCTCGCGAAGCCCGTCTCGCTCGAGACGCTCGAGCAGCTGCTCGCGACCGCCCCGCGGGCCGGGCGCGCGTAGCCAGAGCGAAGGTCGCGCGGCAGCGCGCCTCACCCGCAACGGCCGCCCCACGAGGCTTGCTCGCGTACCCATTCGACAATGCGTCAATGACGCCCATCGCGTTCACGCGGCGTGCGTCTCCGGAACGAGCGGACGCACCGCTGGCGACGGAGGGGAACATGAGCCTGACCCTGCTCGCAATCCTCGTGGTCGTCGTCCTGACCCTCGGCTACACGCTCTACGGCAAGCTCATCGCGAGGCAGTACGCGCTCGACGACGGCGCCAAGACGCCCGCGGTGCAGGTGAACGACGGGGTCGACTTCGTCCCCACCCGCCGCTTCTTCCTGCTCGGGCAGCACTTCAGCGCGATCGCGGCGGCCGGACCGATCGCCGGCCCGATCATCGCCTGCCAGCTCTTCGGCTGGGGGCCGTCGCTCCTCTGGATCGCGCTCGGGGTGGTGTTCATCGGCGCGGTCCACGACTTCTCCGCGCTCGTCGCGAGCGTCCGCCACCGCGCGCGCTCCGTCGCCGAGATCGTGAAGGAGAACCTCGGCGGGCGCGCCTGGCTCGCGATGCTCGTGTTCATCTGGATCGCGCTCGTCTACCTCATCATCGCCTTCGCCGACATCACCGCGGCGACGTTCGTGGGGAAGACGCAGGAGCTCGAGGGCAGCTTCGCGTTCAACCCGGGCGGCGCCGTCGCGGCCGCGTCCACGATGTACCTCCTGCTCGCGGTCGTGATGGGGCTCGTGCAGCGCAAGTGGGACCCGCCGCTCTGGCTCATGACGATCGTCTTCGTGCCGGCGACGCTCGGGGTGGTCTGGCTCGGGACGCGGGTCTCCACGGTCCTCCTGTTCTCGCAGACGACGTGGGCCGTCGTCATCATGGCCTACTGCTTCCTCGCCTCGGTCCTCCCGGTCTGGACGCTCCTCCAGCCGCGCGGCTATCTCGGCGGGTTCGTCCTGTACCTCGCCCTCGCGATCGGCCTCGTCGGCATCCTCTTCGGCGGGTTCGACGTCAGGCAGCCCATCGTGACGGCCGCGCCGCTGGCGGGCCTCTCCGGGTCGATGTTCCCGTTCCTCTTCGTCACCATCGCGTGCGGCGCGTGCTCCGGGTTCCACGGCCTCGTCTGCTCGGGCACCACCTCGAAGCAGATCGCGAAGGAGAGCGACTGCAAGCCCGTCGGCTACGGCGGGATGCTGCTCGAGGGCCTCGTCGCGGTGATCGCGCTCGCGACGATCATGATCGTGGCGCCGGAGGTCTCGAAGGGTGCCGCGCCCGGCCGCGTGTACGGAGACGGCATCGCGCGCTTCCTCACGGTGATCATCGGCAAGGGCGCGTTCCTGTTCGCGGCCACCTTCGGGGCGATGGCCTTCTCGACGTTCGTCTTCGACACCCTCGACGTCGCGACGCGCCTCGGCCGGCTCATCCTGCAGGAGCTCGCCGGCAGGCACGGCCGCACGGCGGCGCTCGTCGGCACCGCGGTGACGGCGGCGGTCCCGGCGGTGATCCTCGTCGCGGCCGGGCCCGGCGGCTACCGGACGTTCTGGACGCTGTTCGGCACGTCCAACCAGCTCCTCGCCGCGCTCACGCTGCTCGCGGTCACGGTCTGGCTCGAGCGGTCGGGCAAGCGGTACTGGTTCACGCTCGCGCCGATGCTCTTCCTCATGGTGATCACGCTGTGGTCCCTCCTCGGGCAGACGCTCCAGTTCACGCGCGCGGTGCTCGCGCCGAAGCCCGGCGTGCCGGTGCTCCCGCAGGTCGCCAACGCCGTCGTGGGCGTGCTCCTCTTCGGCCTGACCGCGTTCCTGGTCTACGAGGCGAGCCGGGTGGTGTCGCGGCCGCGCCCGACCGCGCCGGCGAAGGCGGGGGGCGTGCGCGCGGCGTGACCGGCGGGTCAGCGCGGCGGGGCTCGCGGAGCCCGGTTCGCCTTCCAGGCGATCCAGGTGAGCACCGCCGCGACGACCGGCGCGAGGAGCACCACCGCGGTCATCGCGAACAGCGTCAGCACCGCCATGGAGGCGACGAGGGCGGGTACACCCACGACGCCGGCCACGATCGCCGCAGCCTTCACGGCGTCGCCGCGGGTCGCCCACGCCGGCGCCGAGCCCGGCGAGGGCCCCCCGGGGAGCGAGAGCTCGAGGGCTTGCGCTGCCGTCAGAAGGACGGGCTCGTTCGCGTTCATCGCGGCCTCCAGGCCAGGCGCGGCGACGACGCTGGATCGTTACTCACCGCCGTCCGGCTCGGTGAGCCCCGCGCAGGCGACTACGGAAGGGCCTCGGCTAGGGGCGCGCCGGCGGGTTGCGGCGCGCCCACGCCTCGAAGCGGCCGGCAGCGCCGCTCAGGTTCCGCGACGCCGTCGCCCACGAGAACGCCCGGACGATGCGCAGGTCGCGCAGCGGCAGGACGCGGAGCGTCCCGGCGGCGACCTCGAGCTGCACGCTCCAGCGCGAGACGAACGCGACGCCGAGCCCGGCGACGGCCGCCATCTTCATGGATTGGTTCGAGCCGAACAGGAGCTCCGAGCGGCGCACCAGCCGCGAGCCCAGCACGCCCGTCAGGGCCTCCTCGACGACGGCGCGGGTGTTGGATCCCGGCTCGCGCAGGAGGAGCGGGACCTTCGCGAGGTCCGCGGCGCGCGAGATGCCGCAGAGGTCGCGCGCGGCGCTGGCCGCAACCGCCACGAGCTCGTCCTCCAGGTAGCGCTCGAGGTGGACGCGCGGCGAGCGCTGGCGCCCCTCCACGATCCCGAGCGGCACCCTCCCCTCGGCGACCCACTCGAGCACGCGCGCCGTGTTGCTCACCTGCACCCGGAACGGCACCCGGCCGTGGATGGCGCGGAACCCGGCCACGAGCGGGGGCACGACGTACGCCGCGGTCGTCATGCTCGCTCCGATCACCACCTCCTCGCCGACGGCGGTCTCCCCCTGGAACTCGGTCTCCACGGCCCCGAGGACCTCGTGCACCTGCTTCGCCGCCTCGAGGAGCCGCAGGCCCCAGTCGGTGGGCGTCACGCCCTTCGAAGACCGGAGCAGCAGGGCGCGCCCGCACTCCTCCTCGAGCGCGCGGATCTGCGCGGTCACCGCGGGCTGCGAGAGGTGGAGGAGCTTCGCCGCCGCGGAGATCTTCCGCGTCTGCGCGACGACGCGGAACGTCTCGAGCTTCCGGGGATCGAGCCTGCTCATGCGCGGAGCATATCAGGCGGCCTCGGCCCGCAGGGGCGGTCCATCAGCCCGGGTTATGGCTCATCCGTTCTTGCGACGACGCGCCCGCTGCCGGCGCGGCCATGATGCGGACGTGGCGCGCCGGGCCCCTCCTCCCCCGGCCGCGCCCGCGGAGGAAATCCAGTCATGGCCTGCATCGAGAATCGAGTCGTTCGCGCCGTCGTCTCCCTCGACGAGTCCGCCACCTTCCGGGAGGCCGCGCACCTCATGGCCGAGCGCGGCATCGGCTCCGTCGGCGTCCGCCGCGGCGCGAAGCTCGTCGGCCTCGTCACCGAGCGCGACCTCGTCGCCGCGATGGGGGGCGGCGCCCACGCCTGCCACGCGACGCTCGGCCAGATCATGCGGACCGACGCGCCGTCCGTCTCGCCCCAGGCGACCGACCGCGAGTGCGCCCTGCTCATGCGGACCGGCCACACCCGCCACCTCGCCGTGAAGGAGGGCGGCGAGATCGTGGGCGTCATCTCCATGCTCGACCTCGTCGACCTCGTGGTCGAGGACAAGCAGTGGAGCATCGATCAGCTCGAGAGCTACATCCGCGGCGGCCGCGCCGGTCAGCTCTCCCAGCCGATCATGACGCTGTTCAGCCACGGCCGAGCTGCCTGACGCGGAGCCCGGTTGATCTGGGCGCGTCACGAGGCGCGCGATGGCGTCGGCGAGCCGGGCACACGACGACCGAGCAGCGCAGGCGGGCCTGGAAGGCCCGTCGAGCAGCGCAGGGAGGAGTCTGCCCGGCGCAGCCAGCCAGCGTGCGCCGCAGTAGCGATCCAGATCGACTGGTCTCCGCCTTAGCCGTCCCGGCGCGTCTCGCGGGCGTCTCCGTCGGAGCCGCGCCGGTCCTCGCCCGCCCGGGCGGGCGGGGCGCCCGACGCGCCGCGCGCGTTCCGGACGGCGCGGCCGAGCGCGTCGCCGAGCGCAGGGACGCGCGTCGCTCCGAACACGAGGAGGGTCACGAAGAGGACGAGGAGGAGCTCGGTCATCGGCATCCGGCGCGGTGGCGTCCGCGAGCGGAGTAGGATAGCCGCGCGCCCGCCGCGACGCCAGGCGCGAAGGGGAGCGCGACCATGCCGGGAGGAACGATCGAGGCGCCGCGGGCCGACGGTCGGCCGCTCGTGCTCGGGCACCGCGGCGCGAGCGCGGACGCGCCCGAGAACACGCTCGCCGCCTTCCGCCTCGCGCTCGAGCAGGGCGCGGACGGCGTCGAGCTGGACGTCTGGCGCTGCGGCACCGGCGAGGTCGTCGTGTTCCACGACGAGGACGCGGCCCGCCTCTCCGGGGTCCGGCTCGCCATCCCCGACGCGCCCTTCGCCGCGCTCCGGGCGCTCGACGTGGGCGTGCACCGCGGCGAGCGCTTCCGCGGCGAGCGCATCCCGCGGCTCGAGGAGGTCCTCGAGGCGCTCCCCGGCGCGGTCGTGAACGTCGAGCTCAAGTCGCGCAGACGCCGCGCCGACCTCGGCCTCGCCGCCGCGGTCGCGGGCGTCCTCCGCGGCGCGCGCGCCGGCCGTCGCGCCATCGTCTCCTCCTTCGACCACAGGCTCCTCGTCGCCTTCCGCGTCGCCGCCCCCGAGATCCCGGTGGGCCTCCTCGTCGAGGCCGAGCAGCCGCGGCCCATCCTCACCGCGCTCGCGACTCGCCTCGTGCGGCCCGCCGCGATCCATCCCGAGCGGCTGCTCGTCACCCCCGCCCGCGCGCGCGCCTGGGCGGCGCGCGGCCTCGCCGTGAACGTCTGGACGGTGGACGATCCGGACGAGGCGCGCCGGCTCGCGGCGCTCGGCGCGACCGGGATCATCACGAATGTGCCGGGGCGGATCCGGGCGGCGCTCGGGGCGCCTCCGGCGTGAGGGGGTCGGGGGTCGGGGTTGGGTCGGGTCGGGGTCGGGGTCGGGGTCGTTCTGGCCGGCATCGCCACGGCCGAGGGCACGGTGGCGCGCCGCCAGGGCGGGACCTCGCGGTCCTCGGCGGGCACGATGGACGGGGTTCACTTACTGAGACCGGTTCCGTCCGCAGACCCCGCCGGCAACGCGGGGCCGTGCGAGCGGGGTTGCGCATGGGCGAGGGTGACGCGGCCGACCGCGTTGCATTGCGGTCCGTGGGTCGGGCGGTGCCTACCGCGTCCAGTGCCCGCCTGCGGGCGCGAGGTCCCGCCACGTAGGGCGGCGCGCTGCGGGCGGGGAGGGTGAAGGGGCTCGGGGCGCCGGTCGTCGCGGGTGAGGTCGGGTCGAGGTCGAGGTCGAGGTCGAGGTCGAGGTCGAGGTCGAGGTCGGGGTCGAGGTCGAGGTCGAGGTCGAGGTCGGGGTCGGAGTCGAGGTCGAGGTCGGGGTCGGGGTCGGGGTCGGGGTCGAGGTCGAGGTCGGGGTCGGGGTCGGAGTCGAGGTCGGAGTCGAGGTCCGAGTCGAGGTCCGAGTCGAGGTCCGAGTCGAGGTCCGAGTCGAGGTCCGAGTCGAGGTCCGAGTCGAGGTCGAGGTCGAGGTCGTCCCTCGACTCCGCGCCTCAGCTACCGCGAGGCGCTACGCTCCGGCCGAGCGGCCTCGGTTCAGAACTCCCAGCCCGCCTTGATCGCCCCGCCCCACGTCGAGGCGAGCCGGTAGTCCGGGTACTCGTTGGCGGCGGGGTTCGCCTTCCCTTCCTTCGTCGCGCCGCCGAAGTAGGTCACCTCTCCGGAGAGCGAGATCACGTGGGCGGTGAAGCGCAGGCCCGCGGTCGTCCGGTAGAGGCCGGCGCCCAGCCTGGGGAACGCGGCCTGTGTCGAGCGCAGGTCGACGGGGTCGGTGGCGGTGGTGCCGCCGGCGCGGCGCGGGCCGAAGTCCATGGTCTCGGACGAAGCCCGCACGTAGGTGAACCGCGCGGCGAGGTACGGCGTGAAGCTCGTCACCCCGTTCACGCCGAAGCGCTTCGAGACCATGAGGTCGAGGTCGGTCGCGCCGAGGTTCCAGTCGCGCTGGCCGAAGAGCTGCGTATGGGCGACGCGCAGGGCGAGATCGGGCAGAACGCGGAAGCCCTCGTTGAGCGCCCACTTCCCCTCGATCTGCGCGCCGAAGTACGAGGACTGGGACAGGTAGATCATCCGGCCGCCGACCTCGAAGCTGAACGGCAGCGACTTGCGGACGTGCACCGAGGGCAGGAAGAGCTCGTGCGGCGTCATCGAGCGGGTCTGCCACGGCCCGCGCGGCTCGAACGCGGGCGACGACGGGAAGGTCGTTCCGCCGACGGTGCCGGGATGGACCGCGACGTAGGCCGCCTCGAGGTCCACGTCGAAGCCGGCGTAGCCGGTCGTGGAGGCGGGCGTGAGGATCGCGGACGAGAGCGCGAGCGCGGTCTCGGTGGAGAGGATGGCGAAGCGGGTCTTCGCCTCGCTGGCGAGGAGCGCCGCGTCCGAGTCGGAGAGCGTGAACGGCGTGTCCTGCACCTCGCCGAGCCGCTTCCAGACGTCGGCGCTCGGCGCCCCGAGCCGGGCGAGATCGAGGTCGAGCGGCTCCCCCGCGAGGGCGGAGCCCGGGCGCAGCGACAGGACGGCGGCGACGGCGATGGGCGCCAGCAGACGACGCATGGATCCTCCAAGGGGCGCCTCGTCCGGACGGGCTCCGGCCGGGCGAGCGGCGACGACGTTACAGCCGGGATCCTGATGGGTCAATTCGGGGAGAATCGCCCCGCCGCCTCGCGCCGCCCCGTCCCGGATCTCCTCGCTCGGGTGCGCCTCGTGCCCACCACGGACGGTGCAACCTTGCGTAATTCGGGCCGAGGGGGGCGCCGACCCCGCCCGGCACGCGCCGTGCTCTTCTCCGCGCGCACCGGGCCCACCCCAACCCTTTCCGGCGCCCGGAGGAGACTCACATGCGTAAGATGATCGGCACCCTCGCGGCCCTCGCCGTCCTCGCCGCCGCCGCCCCCGCGTTCGCGCAGGAGACGAAGCCGGAGGCCCCGGCCCCGGCCGCCGCGACGGAGACGAAGACGGAGGCCACGCCGGCCGCGAAGCCGGCGAAGAAGAAGCACACGGCGAAGAAGCACACCGCGAAGAAGACGGCCGCGAAGCCCGAGGCCGCCCCGGCGCCCGCGTCGAAGTAACGGCACGGTACCCGGCACCGGCGGCTCACCCCCGCCGCCGGCGCCGGGTTCCCCGGGCGCGTGAGCAGGAACGATCATGTCCCTCCGTGCCCGCATCATCCTGCTCTTCGCCGCGACGCTGGTCCTGACCCTCGCCGTCGCGTCGTACCTCGGCGAGCGCGTCGCGACCCGCGCCATCGAGGCCTCGCTGCGCGAGCGCAGCGTCGACCTCGCGAAGGCGGTCGCCGAGGAGCTGGACCTCTCCCCCAGCACCGACATCGAGACGGCCGCCGACGCGCTCGCGGAGCAGCTCCGGCCGCGCCGCATCGTGCGCTTCGCCGAGCTCGCCATCCGGCGCAAGGGCGAGGTGCGCGTCGCGCGCGTGACCTTCGGCCCCGAGGGCGCCGAGATCGAGGCCGAGACCCGCGCCGCGCGGGCGTTCCCGGTCGAGACGTCGGTGTCGCTCGTCGACGACGGCGAGTCGCGCGGCTGGCGGGTGGATCTGCCTCTCCACGAGGGGCGCACGACGTTCGGCGCGCTGCGGATCGAGACGACGCTCTCCGAGGTCGAGGAGATCGCGAGCACCGAGCGCCGCGTGTTCTTCCTCGTCGCGGGCGTGGGCGCCGCGGTCCTCGCCGTCGCCTTCACGTTCCTCCTCGGCCGCATGCTCGTGCGGCCGCTGTCGCAGCTCGCGGTCGCGATCGAGCGCGTCCAGTCGGGCGCGATCGACGCGGAGAGCGTGCCGGGCGCGGAGCGCACCGACGAGATCGGCGTGCTCGCCCGCGGCCTCCGCGCCATGCTGCAGCGGGTGCGCCGCTTCAACGCCGACCTCGCCGCGATGGTCGCCGACGCGACGGCCGACCTCGCCCGCAAGAACCGGGAGCTCGCCGAGCTGAACCGGCTGCTCTTCGAGGCGCGCCGCGACCTCACCTCCAAGGAGCGCCTCGCCGCGCTCGGCCAGCTCTCCGGCACGATCGCCCACGAGCTCGGGAACCCGCTCAACACCATCAGCGGGCACGTGCAGCTCCTCGCGCGCGATCCGGCCTGCCCGCCGGACACCCGCGCCGGGCTCGACGTCGTGGAGGGCGAGGTGAAGCGGATGACCGCCATCATCCGCCGCTTCCTCGACTCGGCCCGCGGGCTCAAGCCCGAGGCGGCGCCGGTGGACCTCGCCGCGCTCGTCGACGAGGCGCTCACCCTCAACGTGCCGGCGGCCGACCGCACGCGCCTCGAGCTCGTGCGCGAGGTGCCTCACGACCTCGCCCAGGTGCGCCTCGATCCCGCGCTGGTCGGCCACGTCCTCGGGAACCTCGTCTCGAACGCGGTGGAGGCGATGCCCGGCGGCGGCCAGCTCGCGGTGCGCGCCGCCCGGCGCGGCGGCCTCCTCGGGCTCTCGGTGAGCGACACGGGGGCGGGGCTCCGCCCGGACGAGCGCAAGCGGATCTTCGAGCCGTTCTACACGACGAAGCCCGCCGGCAAGGGCACCGGCCTCGGGCTCGCCATCTCGCGCGAGATCGCGGCGGCGCTGCGCGGGCGCATCGAGGTGGAGAGCACGCCCGGCGCGGGCGCGACGTTCACGCTGTGGATCCCGGCCCCGACGGCGGAGAGGGCGGGGGAGGAGGAGGGCGATGGCGCGCTTCAGGATCCTGGTCGTCGATGACGATCGCGCGAGCCGCGAGCTCCTCGCGCGGATCCTCGTCGCGCGCGGCCACGACGTGCTCGCGCTCCCGGACGGGAAGGACGCGCTGGCGGCGCTCGAGCGCGGCCCGGTGGACCTCGTCGTCTCCGACATCCGCATGGCGGACGTCGACGGCCTGCAGCTCACCGACCGCATGCGCGAGGCCGCGCCGGACACCCCCGTCGTGCTGGTGACCGCGTTCGGCAACGTGGAGGGCGCGGTGGAGGCGATCCGCCGCGGCGCCTTCGACTACATCTCGAAGCCGTATGACGTCGACGCGATCGCGGTCGTGGTCGAGCGAGCGCTCCGGCAGCGCACGCTCGTCCTCGAGAACCGGGCGCTGCGCGGGCAGGTCCGCGAGCGCTACCGGCTCGAGGACGTCGTGGGGCGGAGCGAGGCGATGCTGGAGGTCTACAAGACCGCCGCGCGCGTCGCCCCGAGCCCGGCCACCGTGCTCATCCTCGGCGAGAGCGGGACCGGGAAGGAGCTCGTGGCGCGCGCGATCCACGCCGCCTCGCCCCGCGCCTCGGGGCCGTTCGTGCCGGTGGACTGCGGCGCGATCGCGGAGGGGGTGCTCGAGTCAGAGCTCTTCGGCCACGCCCGCGGCGCGTTCACGGGCGCGCAGGCGAGCCGGCGCGGGCTCTTCGAGGAGGCCCACGGCGGCACCCTGTTCCTGGACGAGATCGGCGACGTGGGGCCCGCGCTGCAGGCGCGCCTGCTGCGCGCGCTGCAGGAGGGCGAGATCCGCCGGGTGGGCGCGAACGAGCCCGTGCAGGTGGACGTGCGCGTCGTCGCGGCGACGAACAAGGACCTCCCAGCGGCGGTGCAGGCCGGGCGGTTCCGCGAGGATCTCTACTACCGCCTCAACGTGGTGACGCTCCGCATCCCGCCGCTCCGCGAGCGGCGGGAGGACATCCCGCTGCTCGTCGAGCACTTCGCCGCGAAGCACGGCCACCCGCAGGCGGTGGTCACCCCCGCCGCGCGCGACCTGCTCGTCGCCTGGCGCTGGCCCGGGAACGTCCGCGAGCTCGAGAACGTCGTCGCGCGCGCCCTCGCCTTGAACCCGACAGGCGTCATCGAGCCGGACGCGCTCCCCGAGCCGATCCGCGGGCCAGCCGCGGCGCCCATCCCCGCCGTCGCCGCTGGGGAGCGCCCCACGCTCGCCGAGCTCGAGCGCCGCTACGCCGCGCAGGTGCTCGCCGAGCAGGGCGGGAACAAGACGCGCGCCGCCGAGGTGCTCGGCATCGACCGCAAGACGCTCTACCGGATCCTGGGCGAGGAGCGGGAGGAGTCGAAGGCGTAGTCGGCGAGCGGAGCCCGCCGGGGGCGCGCGCCGACCCCGCGGCGAAATGTCCGCGCTCCCGAGCGGGACGCGCGCGCGCGCGCGGGGCCACTACATCAGGGGCCCGTGAACGACCTCCTCGCCGCACGCTGGCTGTTCGGGACCTCGCTCGTCTTCCACATCGTCTTCGCCGCCGTGGGCGTCGCCATGCCGCTCTTCATGGTGCTCGCCGAGTGGCGCTTCCGGCGGACCGGTGCGCCGGCCTACCTCGAGCTCGCGAAGCGCTGGGCCAAGGGGACCTCGATCCTCTTCGCCGTCGGCGCGGTCTCCGGGACGGTGATCTCGTTCGAGCTCGGGCTCCTCTGGCCGCGCTTCATGGAGTTCGCAGGCCCCATCATCGGCATGCCCTTCTCGCTCGAGGGCTTCGCGTTCTTCGCGGAGGCGATCTTCCTCGGCATCTACCTGTACGGCTGGGGAAGGGTCGGCCCGCGGCTCCACCTCGCGAGCGGGGTCGTCGTGGCGGTGAGCGGCGCCGCCTCGGCGTTCTTCGTCACGCTCGCGAACGCCTGGATGAACGTGCCGGCGGGGTTCGCGGTGCTCCACGGCGCGGCCTCGGAGGTGCGGCCGCTGGTGGCGATGTTCCCTCCGGGCTGGGCACACGAGGTGGTGCACGTGCTGCTCTCCTCCTACGTCGCGACCGGGTTCGCGGTGGCGGGGATCCACGCGTTCTTCCTCCTGCGCGAGCCGGGGAACCCGTTTCACCGCGGCGCGCTCCGCATCGCCCTCGGCGTCGGCGCGGTCGCGGCGCTCCTCCAGCCGCTCTCGGGCGACTTCTCCGCGCGGCAGGTGGCGGCGACGCAGCCCGTGAAGCTCGCCGCGCTCGAGGGGCAGTTCCGGACCGAGCGCGGCGCGCCGCTCCGGATCGGCGGGCTGCCCGACGTGGAGGCGCGGGAGACGCGCCTCGCCCTCGAGATCCCCTACGGCCTGTCGCTGCTGGCCTTCCACGACCCGCGGGCGGAGGTGCGCGGCCTCGAGGCGTTCCCCCGCGAGAACTGGCCGAACGTGCGGAACGTCCACCTCGCCTTCCAGGTCATGGTCGGGCTCGGCAGCGCGCTCGCGCTCGTCGCGCTCGCGTACCTGTACCATCGGCTCCGCGGGAAGCCCCTGCCGCGCCTCCTCCTGAAGGCGGTGCTCGTCACCTCGCCCTTCGGCTTCCTCGCCCTCGAGGCGGGCTGGCTCGTCACCGAGTGGGGCCGGCAGCCGTTCACCATCCGCGACGTCATGCGGACCGCCGACGCGGTGACTCCCGTCGGCAACATCGCCGTCCCGTTCGTGCTGTTCACGATCCTGTACCTCTTCCTCGCCGTGATGGTGATCGTCCTCCTCCGGCGCCAGATCGCGAAGAGCCCGCCCGCGTCCGAGGTCGGGGCGCCCGCGCGGGTGGGGGGCGCCCTGTGACCGCCGCGGACCTCCTCGCCGGCGCGATGCTCGCCGCGCTCGTGCTCTACGCGCTCCTCGGCGGCGCGGACTTCGGCGGCGGGATCTGGGATCTCCTGGCGACCGGCCCGCGCAAGCGGGCGCAGCGCGACCTCGTCGAGCACGCGATCGGGCCGATCTGGGAGGCGAACCACGTCTGGCTCATCCTCGTCATCGTCCTCCTCTTCACCGCCTTCCCGAGGGCGTTCGCGGCGATCTCGATCACGCTCTTCGTGCCGCTCGTGCTGCTCCTGTTCGGCATCGTGCTCCGCGGGGCGGCCTTCACCTTCCGCACCTTCGACACGCCCGAGGACCGCGTCCAGGTGCGCTGGGGGCTCGTCTTCTCCGCGTCCTCCGTGCTCGCGCCGGTCGTGCTCGGGGTGGTCGTCGGCGCCATCGCCTCCGGCCGGCTCGCCGGGCCGCCTGAGGGGGTCGACCCGCTCGCCTGGCTCTCACCGTTCCCGCTCGCGGTGGGCTTCTTCGCGGCGGCGCTCTTCGCGTTCCTCGCCGCGACCTACCTCGCGGTCGAGGCGAAGGACGCCTTGAGGGAGGACTTCCGGCGCCGCGCGCTCGGGGCGGGCGCGGCCGTGTTCCTCGCCGCCGCGCTCGCGGGCGTCCTCTCCTGGTACGACGCGCCGCTCGTCTTCGCCGGGCTCACCCGGCGCGGCTTCTCGCTCCCGCTCCACGCCGCCACCGCGGTCGCTGCGGTGACCGCGTTCGTCGGGCTCTTCCGGCGCCGCTACCGGCTCGCGCGGGCGGCGGCCGCGGCGCAGGTCGCGCTCATCGTCCTCGGCTGGGGCGCCTCGCAGTACCCGTACCTCGTGGTCCCGGGCCTCACGCTCGAGAGCGCGAGCGCGCCGCGCGCGACGCTGGTCGCCGTGCTGTGGGCGCTCGCGGCGGGCGCCCTCTTCCTCTTCCCCGCCCTGTACCTGCTCTTCCGCGTGTTCAAGGGCGAGCGGCCGTTCTCGGTCGTTGACCGTCCCTCGACCCAGCTCCGCCGCTGACCCTGGCGCGCTCGAGAGGACCGGCCGCGCATCCCGGCGCGGTGGTGCTCAGCCGCGCGCGCCGGCGATCGTGGCGACGTCGGCGACGAGCGCGCGGACGTCGTCCTCCGTCACGTCCCACGCGCACATGAAGCGGGACCCGCCGCCGATGAAGTCGTAGAAGCGCCAGCCGCGCGCGCGGAGCGCGTCGGCCGCCCCGGGCGGCAGGGCGGCGAACACCGCGTTCGCCTGGCGGGGGTGGAGGATCCGGACCGAGGGGATCGCGCGGAGCCCGGCCTCGAGGCGGGCGGCCTGCTCGTTCGCGCGGCGCGCGTGGCGGAGCCAGGCGCCGTCGCGGAGCATGCCGACCCACGGCGCCGCGAGGAACCGCATCTTCGAGGCGAGCTGGCCGGCCTGCTTGCAGCGGTAGTCGAACTCCGCCGCGAGCGCGCGATCGAAGAACACCACCGCCTCGCCGACCGCCATGCCGTTCTTCGTCCCCCCGAAGCAGAGCACGTCCACGCCCGCCTTCCAGGTGAGCTCCTTCGGCGCGACGCCCAGCGAGGCGACCGCGTTCGCGAAGCGCGCGCCGTCCATGTGGAAGCGCAGCCCCCGGGCCTTCGCGCGCGCCCCGATGGCGGCGAGCTCCTCCGGCCGGTAGACCGTCCCGAGCTCGGTCGCCTGCGTGACGGAGACCACGCGCGGCTTCGGGTAGTGGATGTCGCTGCGCTTCTCGACCATGTGGTCGATGCTGGCGGGGTCGATCCGTCCGTCCGCGCCGGGGAGGGTGAGCACCTTCGTGCCGTTCGAGAAGAACTCGGGCGCGCCGCACTCGTCGGTCTCGACGTGGGCGGCCTCGTGGCAGAGGATCGAGTGGTACGACTGGCAGAGCGACGCGAGCGCGAGCGAGTTGGCGGAGGTGCCGTTGAAGACGAAGAACACCTCGCAGTCGGTCTCGAACGTCTCGCGGACGAGGTCGGCCGCCCGCGCGGTGTAGCGATCGTCGCCGTACCCCGGCGCGTGGCCGACGTTCGCCTCGGCCATCGCCGCCCAGGCCTCCGGGCAGATGCCGGCGTAGTTGTCGCTCGCGAAGTGGCGCCGCTCGTGGGGGGGCGTGGTCATGGCGCGCGCATGGTAAGGCCGCGCGCCGGCCGCGCGCCAGGGGCCCGCGGCGCGCAGGGATCGCCATCGCTCACGTGATTCATCGCATCCGCGGGTTACTCACCGGGGCGGGGGTTGGCGGTTCGATTTCGAATCGCGACTTTTGCGCGCGCCGGGCCCGGGCACTCGTCGAGGTGCACCTGGAGATCGACGTCGTGACCAGGAGGCAGGTCAAAACGCCGTATGCGCTTCTCACGGATCGTTTACAAGCCCGCAGCCCCAAGTCGGAGGCTTGCGGCCGGGGTCTTCGTGAAGCGCCCTTGCATCGGATACCCTCAGTGTGGTCCACTCTGCGTCACATGGTGATGTGGAAGCGGAATCGTTCGTCCTGAGCTGAACTGTACGAACGCCGCGACTCTGCCTCGCGATTCACCTGCGGACCGTGTTGAGTGATCGACCTTGGGAGGGCGGTTCATTCACATCCATAGGCTCAGCGCCAGCGCTCGTGCGCGCCTCGCTCAGATCGTACTTCTAGCCTGCATGTCTGCCGCGGCACCTTCGCGCTCTGGCGCCTCGGCGCCCTTTTGTTACGCACAGGTATACGAGACGCGTACATGCAGAGCCGGACCCTGGTGCCTTCCCTACTTCCAGGAGTGCATGACCGTGCAGGACTTCTACTGCGCGGACGGAACACCGGCGAGCAATCCACTGTGCGCGGGAACACTTGAGAGCGGAGCTTGCGGCGCACGTTGTGACGACCCATCCCTCGCCCCGTATGACACCTCATCGGCTTGCACTGCGCGCGGCGGCCCAGAGGTCTGCAACGGCGTCGACGACAACTACGATGGATGTATCGACGAAAAGTGCATACGCGGCTCAGGAGCGTGCAAGTGCGAAGCTTCGTGTGACAAGCCTTCCTGCAATCCGAGCCAGGTCGCCGATTGCAGCGCGAAGAGCCAGAACGCCGAGATCTGTGGCGACGGTCTAGACAACAACTGCAACGGCTCCATCGACGAGCACTGCTCGGATGATTGCAAGGCGCAGTTCGCGGGAACAGTGACAACGCCGAGCGCTGGCTGCTGTAAGGCGAAGGCCGGAGCCGACCCCATCCTCATCGCATCAGGCGCCGCCATTACAGAGCCGTTTTCGGACTTCTCCGTCGAAGCTCTATCGAAGCTCTCCTTCTCGCGCACTTACAACAGCATCGACTACTCGTTGCTCGGGGGCCCAGCGGGGATCTTCGGGCGCGGATGGCGACACGATTGGGAGGCGACCCTTACGTGCGAGAACGACATGTGCACGGTCGCGCGTGGAATCGTCTCAGGGTTTCAGTTCAAGCACTCTGGCGACGTTCTCTCCCTCGACGGCGCCGAGACATGGACGCTCTACCTTCCGTACACCACCACAAACGAAAAGGGTGATCAGCACAACGTTCTAGTCCGACGCCCTGGCGGTGCGTGGATACTCTTCCTCACGGATGGGCGCGAGCTCGAGTTCCGCACAGTCTGCGACGCGTGCTCCTCCTCCGAGATGGACCTACGGCTTTGCGCGCAGCCTGAGATGGGTGGCATCGCCCGGCTCACGAAGGTCGCCGACCGTAGTGGGAGAACCGTCTCGGTCCAATACGATCGACCTGCCGGGCTATTCATCGGCCTCGAAGACCAGGTGGGTCACGTGCTCGAGCTGCGCAACTCGACGGCGTGCAGTACCGGGCTTGCTACAGAGCTCCGCTACGACGGTTCGGTCGTCGCAACGTACGTGTATCAGGGGTCAGATCTCAGCCGCTCCGTCGATGCGGATGGAAGCGTCTTGCGTGACTATGCATACGATCCGGATGGGCGCCTACTTGCGGTGCGGAACGAGGCGGGAGATGCCGTCGCTGAGTTCTCGTACGATGCCCTCGGACGCGCCATCGGAGTCGTGGATTCCGCTTCGAGCGTTGGCGTGAACTACGATGACCCCGCAGGAGTTGCGGTCACCGAGTACTTCCGTGGGCCCGACGGCGACACGTTTGCCACGAGCATACGCTCCCTGGATGTCGACGGCCGCGTGACGTCCGTGTCCGACGGGTGCGCGTGTGGACCCGCCCAGACGTTCGTCTGGAGCCAGGGACTGCTCGCGTGCTCGACCGATGCCCAGAGCCACGTCGACGTAAACGAATACGACGCAGTCGGGCGAACCACACGCACCGTCGCATACAAGGGGACGACATGCACGCCGCCATCTACTCTCCCCGCCGACTCGACTCAAGAACGACGGGGATACGGCATTGCGAAGCCGATTGCCCAGGCAGTCGCTCTCGATCTTGATATCCCCACAAGCGTTACGCGAAAAAGCGGTATCAATCTGCTCACATCCGCACAGCCATACACGCGTTCATTGGATTACGATCAGCTGCCCAAGTCCGACGATCCCCCTGGTTACGCTTGCACTGAAGTGGCTCTGCCAGCCGGCGGCGTCGTCTGCCGCGAGGTCGTCAGCGGATACATCTACATTGGGTCTCAGGGCGGCGTGCTGTTCGAGCGGCACGCTACGTACTATTCGTACGACCCGCACGGGCGGGTCGTCCGGACCTACGGCCCTGTCAATCTCGATCGACCTTCTGCAACCGATGTGACGCCCATCGAAGAACGCACTTACTGGGGAGACCAGGAATCGCTGGCGCGTCGAGGCCGCCTAAAGGAGATTAAGCGATACGCGGCAGCCACGACCCCGCCGCTCGTGACGAGTTACGACTACGACTCGTTCGGCGTATACCGCATTGCCGCTTCAGACGGCGGGATGACCACCATTATTCGCGACGCACGCGGTAGACCCCGCTTCGTGCTCTCCCCGGATGGCCAGCAACGCGAGACGCGCTACTACGACGGCTTGTCGCCCCGGTTGCAGGTCAATCCGAGCGGCTCCGCGGTGAGCCTCTCGTACGACGGGAAGGGACGAGTGACGGCCTCCGAGTGGTTCGACGGAGATCCCGAGGCGGCCGGCGCGGAAGTGCACCGCGGCCGGAGCGAGCACCACGCATACGATGCTGCCGGAAATCGGATCCATTCAGAGAGGCGAGACACGCAGGGCGCGGTAACGTGGGAGCGAGATGCCATCTTCGACGTGCAGCATCGCGTCGTCCGCGAGACGAATCCTGAGTATCCGTCACTAGCTCGCGTGTGGACCTACGACTCGTCCGGGTTTCTGTCGAGCACGAGCGATGAGGAGGGACGTGAGACGCTTTTCACGCCCGACGGCGTCAACCGTGTGACCTCGGTGCGGAAAACCGGATTGGATCCCTCAGGCCTGCTAACTTCGCTCGACGTCGCAGTCTACACGTACGCACAAAACTCCGGGACGCTTTCCTCGGTCAAGGACGGGGCGGGCGTAACCACGAAATACAAGGTCGACGACTTCGGTCGAGTCGCTTACGTAACAAAGCTCAACGAGCCTCTCGGGCCCGAACAGTTTATATTTGATGCACGTGGCAATATGCTGGAGCGGCGCAACGGCAACCAGATCGGGAAGAAGTTCACCTACGACGGGCTCGATCGTGTGCTCACCAGCTACGCGTGGAAGGGCTCGGAGTCCGTCACATATTCCTACCAGTACGACGCTCCGGGAGCGGAGGGCCGCCTCGCGAGCGTAACCGAGCCAGATCGCTCAATAGGTTTCACGTACGATGGCGGCGGCCGCATAGCTTCGGAGATGATTCTCGAGAAGGGCGTTTCGGCGCCGCTCGTTACTAGCTACTCATACGACGCGAACGGCGCTACCTCGGAGATCACGTACCCGTCAGGGCTTCGGATTCGCTACGATCGCGATCCGAGCACGGGCGACGTGGTGAGGGTTCTGAACCTTGGCGATGGCACCGTATACGCGAACAACATCGCACATTACCCCAATGGCCCTTCGTCCGACGCAGAGCTCGGAAATGCAACGGTTGTGCGGCAGACTCTCGATCGACGATACCAGCCGGCCGCCATCTCGAGCGGCCCTGTCGCGCTCGCGTACTCGATGAGCCCCGCTGGCGACGTCAACGGGATCGTCGACACATCGACGACGATGTCTGGTTTGCCGCGGAGCGACTCGGCCGCTTTCGCCTACGACTTTCTCGATCGGCTCTCTTCGTCGGCGGGATGGCTCTCTTACTCCTACGACGGCGCAGGCAACAGAACAGCCGAGTCGGTCGAGGGAACAGCGGCGTCCTTCACTTACGCCACGATGTCCCGCGTCAAGGAACGGGTGGTCGCCGGGGTGCGCCGTCACGCCTTCGCATACGACAACGCAAACACGCTGGCGGCAATCGCAGAGTATGACCCGTCCGGTTCGACCATTGTACGAGCGATTTGCCTGTACCACGACGCGGCGGGACGGCTTGTGCTCTATGGGAACAAGAGTCTGTACCTAACGCCCGGAGGAGGCGCTTGCAGCGGAGCGGGAGAAGTTACGAAGACGCTTGCACGCTTCAAATACGATTTTCGCGACCGGCGGATAGCACGCCAGGATGCGACAGGAACTTGGGTCTACGTGGTGTCGGATTCCAACGGCAATCCACTGTCCGAGCTCAAGTTCAACGGTGATCCACAGAACCCATGGCAAAAGGTTCGCGACTATGTGTGGCTAGACGGAAAGCCGCTTGTTCAAATCGAATACCCGGGCCCTGCCGGTTCGAGCGAGGGCTACGCGTACTACTTCCACGTGGACCACATCGGCCTTCCACGAGCGCTGACGAATTCTGCCGGCCAGATTGTATGGGAGGCGAAGGCCAGGCCCTACGGGGACGTCGCAGAGACCACAGCCCTAGATCCTCTTTCGGGCCGCACGGTGGTGCCGAACCTGCGGCTGCCGGGGCAGTACGACGAGCGGCTGCTCGGGAGCGTCGGGCTCCAGGGGCCGTACTACAACTGGAACAGGTGGTATCTGCCGGGGGTGGGGAGGTACCTCGAACTGGACCCAGTCGCCTTGGCGGGTGGGTTCAATGGGGGCTTTGGGCCTGAGTGGTATGGGTACGCGAATCAGAATCCGATGCGGTGGACGGATTCGACGGGGCTGTATGCAGAAGTGTGCTGTCGTGCAGTGAAGGGTCCTTTGGGGACCTTTGGCGCCAAGCACTGCTATCTGCGCACGGGAGGTCCGAGCGGAGACACCACCAGTTACTGGGCTGAGTGGGTCAACGACGATACACCACACGTCACTGGAGACCTCCAGCCAGATTGGCCAGCCGAATGCCATCCCATCGACCCGCCGAATGACCCGCCTACGTGCGGAGACAAGACGCCGTTCGACCGCTGTCTGGAACAGACGATGAAGGACTGCGAACAGCGTCGGTACAGCATGTGGACGTTCAACTGCTGCGATTGTGTCGACTACGCGGTAAAGATGTGCGGCGGAAGCTACTCGGGGCCATGGCCGAACAACCTCGGGTTTTCTCCCGGATATCAACGGCTACCCGGCTACGAACACTTGGGGAGCTGCCAATGCGGACCATGATTCGGCAGGTCATCTCGAAGGCCGCCAAGGTTGGTGTCCCACGCCTCCTCATCGGGGTCGTGGCCATAATCCTGTTCTCGCCTGCGGGTTCTGGAGTGCAAGGCTTCACGGCAAGGGCGGGCGCGCTCGGGCCGGTGCTCGCCATCGTTCTTGATATCGTTGTCCTCGCTATCGCCTGTTGGGCGTTCTCGTCGGCGTCTGTAGCGGCTCTTGCTGGGTGCGCTTCGATACTCCCCCTCCTGTTGTGGCTCGGTACTCCGGAGTCAGGCCCAGGAGCGCAACTAGTTGCCACCTACAAGTTCGTACTAGTTGCTCTCGTCGGTTGGCTCGGGTTCATGACACCGGGTAGTCGGCGCCTGCGATGGGCGGCTGCCCTCGTTCCGTCGGTGCTGGCATGCACGATGACGCTGCTGCTTTTCGTGCCGATGTAGAACGAGGGCCGCCGAGGCCATCGACGCCGTCTTGCGAGCGCATCCTGAATGAGTGCGGGGCAGTGGCGCCGGGGCGGCTGACCTGCCCCCGACTCTAGATGGCTAGTTTCGTGAGCCCGGTGATACTTGACCTCCCCCCAGATCCTGGACAGCAACTCACTTCAGGGACCTTCACTGAGGGCATGAGTCTCCTGACCTTGTTGGCGAACAGATCGAGTACCCGGGGCCGGCGGGCGGTACCGACGGCTACACGTATTACCCCCACGTGGACCACGTTGGCCTGCCGCGCGCGATGACCAACTCGAGCGGACAGCTCGTGTGGAACACGTACCCGAAGCCGTTTGGCGACATCTCGGAGAAGACGTCGGTTGATCCGATCTCCGGGCGGACAGTGGTGACGAACCTGCGGCTGCCGGGGCAGTACGACGAGCGGCTGCTCGGGAGCGTCGGGCTCCAGGGGCCGTATTACAACTGGAATAGGTGGTACCTGCCGGGGGTGGGGCGGTATCTAGAGTTGGATCCCGTTGCGCTCGATGGTTTGAGTAACGGTGAGTATGTTCCGGAGTGGTATACGTACGCGGGCGGCAATCCCTTGAGATACTTCGACTCCACTGGCCTGGACCGCTACCTTCCGTGCCAGAATCCAGACTGGGGCCCCATTCAGAAGAAGGTTTGCAGGAAGGTAGTCAACTGGGCGTGCAAGAAGGGGGTGATGGGGGCGCAGATATGCTGTGAGGCCGATAGAGAGACCTGTTACGAAAGCGCAGGGGACGACACGGCCAAGCAGGCAGCGTGTGACGTCACGGCGCCTATCTGCAAGAGCATGGGCGGCAAGGATGACCTCAAGCCGCCGGGCGGCGAAATGCCAAAGAGAAACTGCGAGGAGAACTGACGTGCGCCGATTCGCCGTCATATCGGGGTTGCTTGCTGTGTTTATCCTGGGCGTTGTAGTGGGCGCGGGGATCTTCTCCGTTCTTTCATCGCGTGCGAGCCGGCTGTTCGTCTCAATGACACGTTTTGGGTTCGAGTCGGAGCAGGCGGACCGCCTACGTGCCGCGCTTAGCGCCGGAAACCTCGACCGGGCTCTCGTTCACGCTTCGTGCGCATTGGAGGGCGGCTCGGGGCTGCTCGCGTTCGACCCCGACAAGTCAGTCTGGGGTCCATCATTCCCAGTGTTCGGAGCGTTCGTGACAGGCTCTACCCGATTCGGAGCCACTGATGAAAGGCAGTACTTGGCAAGAATGCACGCACGGCTCGGGGTGGTTCTCGAACGACGTGGCAATGAGAACGAGGCACGCATCGAGTACAAGAAGGCCGTTGAAATCAGCGGTGCGCACGATGAGGCATGGTGGAGGCGCGTCGCCCTCGGGAGCCTTGGCGAACAGGCGTCGTCGGGTCAGTGACCAATGTCGAACTTCCGGTGCTCCGCGACGCCATGGCCGATGCAGCATCAGAATCCGTAGGGTCGCGAACGACGCCGTGGAGCCGCGGTTGAGGGGGACGAGGGGACGACGGGTCCGAAGTCGGCTAGCTTCGCGTGGCGCGCCGGCCGTTCCGCTCGCGTCCACCGTAGGAAGCGTCCGTGAACGCGCCTCCTCTCGCTCGTCGCGGCGTCCCGCGCCGCCCGCCCGGCGCTTTCGGCCTCATGGGCTTGAGGTGAAGTAGAATCGTTGACCTGGTCAGGTCTGTCCGCAGTGCTGCGGTCTTTGCTGGGAATATTGGTGGCGCGGGAGCGGTGGTTCTGCTTCTTCGGCGGGTTTCGGTCGTCGGTGGGAGGCGGTAACCGGCCGGGAATGGTCGCGTTGACGTAGGTGCCCCGCGGCGACTTGTCAGCGCTCAGCGGTAGTGGCGGACGGGCGCGATCTGCGAGGCGAGCTTCTCGGGCGCGATCGCCGGGAGCCGGCACTGGCCGCGCTCGCAGACGTAGGCGGTCGGCCGGCCTCCGAGGGCCACCTTCTCCGCCGCGACCGGGGCGACGCGCCCGAGCCGATCGATCGCCGCGCCCTCGGCCGCCCCCGCGATCGCGCGGTTCGGGAGGAAGCTCCGCCTGAGCACGGACAGGAACGGCTCCGGCGCGCTCTCGCCCTCGGGCCAGACGAGCACCACCTCGCGCGCGACGTCGGTCGCGAAGTCGACGGCGAGGAGCAGCTCGGTGAAGGAAGCCGGATGCTCCTCGAGCGCGCGCGCGTAGTGGCGGAGCGCGCGCTCGGCGCGGACGCGCCAGCGGTCGTCGGTGGTGAACGCCGAGAGGCGGAGCGCGTTCACGAGCGCGACCGACGCGCCCGAGGGCTCGGCGCCGTCGTGGGTGGGCTTCTCGCGCGCGAGGAGCCGCTCGTGATCCGCCGCGGACCCGAACCAGGCGCCGCCCTCCGGATCGCCGAAGAGCGCCTCGAGCCGCTCCGACAGCGCGACCGCCGCCTCGAGCCAGCGCGGGTCGAAGGTCGCCTCGTAGAGATCGAGCAGCCCCTGCGCGAGGAAGGCGTGGTCGTCGAGGAAGGCCGGCACGCCGGCGGCCCCGTCGAGCCAGGCGCGGCGCAGCCGGCCGTCGACGACCATCCGCCCGAGCACGAACTCGGCCGCGCGGGCCGCGGCCGAGACGTACCGCTCCTCGCCGAGGACGCGCCCGCCGAAGGCGAGCGCCGAGACGGCGAGGCCGTTCCAGCCCGCGAGGATCTTCTCGTCGCGCAGCGGCCGCGGGCGCGCCTCGCGCGCCGCGTACAGCGCCGCGCGCTGCGGCGCGAGCGCCTCCCACGCGTCCTCGTCCGGCGCGGGCACGTGGAGGATGTTCCGGCCCTCGAAGTTCCCCTGCTCGGTCGCGCCGTGGAAGCGCATGAACCGCTCGGCGTCGGCGCCGAGGCGCTCGCGGAGCTCCGCCGCGCTCCAGACGAAGAAGCGTCCCTCCTCGCCCTCGGAGTCGGCGTCGGTGGCGGAGTAGAGCGCCCCCTCGGGCGAGGTCATCTCGCGCCCGAGGTAGTCGAGCGTCTGGCGCACGACGCGCGCGAAGTCTCGCCGCCCCGTGACCTGGAACGCCTCGGCGTAGGCGACCGCGAGGAGCGCGTTGTCGTACAGCATCTTCTCGAAGTGGGGGACGAGCCAGGCGGTGTCGGTGGAGTAGCGGTGGAACCCGCCGCCCACCTGATCGTGCAGGCCGCCGGCGGCCATCTTCTCCAGCGTGAGGGTCGCCATCCGGAGCGCCTCCGGATCGCGCGCCCGGCGGTGGTAGCGGAGGAGGAACCGTACCGGCAGGCTCGACGGGAACTTCGGCGCGCGGCGCAGCCCGCCGTTCGCCGGGTCGAACGCCTCGCGGAACCCGCGGAACGCCGCCTCGAGCACCTCCGGCCCCGGCGCGTCGGGCGCGGGCGCGCCGTGCGGCGCGAGCGCCGCGCGGACCGCGTCCACGAGCGAGCTCGTGGCGGCCTTCACGCGCCCGGCGTCCCGCGCGTACAGCTCGGCGATCTCGCCCAGGAGGGAGAGGAACCCGCGGCCCGCGCCGCGATCGCCGTCGCGGGCCGGGAAGTACGTCCCGCCGAAGAACGGCTCCCGCTCCGGCGTGAGCCACACGCTCATCGGCCACCCGCCGCTGCCGGTGAGGAGCTGCACCGCGGTCATGTACAGCCCGTCCACGTCGGGCCGCTCCTCGCGGTCCACCTTGATCGGCACGTACCGCTCGTTGAGGACGCGCGCGATCTCCTCGTCCTCGAACGACTCACCCTCCATCACGTGGCACCAGTGACAGGTCGAGTAGCCGACGGAGAGGAACACCGGGCGGCCGGTGCGACGGGCGTCCTCGAAGGCCTCCTCGCCCCACGGCCGCCAGCTCACCGGGTTGTGGGCGTGCTGGAGGAGGTAGGGGCTCTTCTCGAGGATGAGACGGTTCGTGAACCGAGGCCGCCCCTGCGCGTCGAGGTGATGGGTGCGGGGGACGTAGCCGTCGCCCTTCGCGCGCACCGCGTCGCTGAGCCGGCGCGCGAGCGCCTCGGAGAACGGGTCCGCTCCGGGCAGTCTCTCCATCATGGACCGGTGCTTAACGGGGGGCGGGCGCCCGCTCACGGTCACCCGTCAGGGACCCTCAGAAGAGGTCTTCGAGGGCCTTGGCGATGCGCGCCTCGATCTCCGCGCGCATGCGCCGGGCCGCCTGCACGGTCTCCTCGATGGCGGCTTGCAGGTCACCCGTCGGCCCACCCGGGATGACGCGCAGCGCCTCCCGGGGGAGCCCGCCTCCTGCAGGCGCATCGCCTTCTCGTCGCCCGCCCGGCAGGAGGACGAGCTGCACGCGCGGGACGTCCGTCACGTCCATGAGGAGAAGCTACGGCGCGGAACGAGCGCGGGAAGGGGGCCCCGCCGGAGCTTCGCGGCCGCGGGCGCCGCGCACGCCGGCGCTCGTCCGGCAGGGGCGGATCAGCCCTTGATGACGCCCATCGGCTCGAGCCGGGCGACGAGGCGGGAGATCCCCGCGCCGTCCATCACCGCGACGACCTGCGCCACGTCCTTGTAGGCCTCGCTCATCTCCTCGGCGAGCGTCTTCTTCCCGCGCGCGATGACCTCGATGCCGCGGGCCGCGAGCTCTCGCGCGATGGAGCGCCCGCGCCCGCGCCGGAGCGCCTCTCCGCGCGAGAGGAGCCGGCCCGCGCCGTGGCAGGAGCTGCCGAAGGTGTCGGTCATCGCCCGCGCGGTGCCGGCGAGGACGTACGAGTAGCGGCCCATGTCGCCGGGGATGAGCACCGGCTGGCCGGCGGCGCGGTAGGGCGCGGGCACGCGGGGATCGCCGGGGCCGAAGCAGCGCGTCGCGCCCTTGCGGTGCACGAGGACGCGCCGGGCTGCCCCGTCCACCTCGTGCTCCTCGAGCTTCGCGACGTTGTGGCAGACGTCGTAGAGGACGCGCGCGCCGAGGTCGCGCTCCGAGATCCGGAGGGCGTGGAGGAGCGCGCGGACGGCGAGGCCGGTCATGACCTGCCGGTTCGCCCAGGCGAAGTTCGCGGCGGCCTGCATCGCGCCGAGGTAGCGCTGGCCGAGCGCGCTCGCGATGGGCGCGGCGGCGAGCTGCGGGTCGGGGAGGTGGGCGTAGTCGTCCCCGAACTCGCCGCCCCGCGCGGCGATCTCGGCGATGAACTCGTCGCACACCTGGTAGCCGAGGCCTCGCGAGCCGGAGTGGATCTGGAGCGCCACGCGGCCCGGGACGAGCCCGAACGCCTCCGCGACCGCGGGGTCGTAGACCTCCGCGATCCGATCCAGCTCGAGGAAGTGGTTCCCGCTGCCGAGCGTGCCGAGCTGATCGGCGCCGCGCGCCCGCGCCCGCGCGCTGACCTCGGACGGATCGGCGCCGGAGAGCCGCCCGCCCTCCTCGCAGCGCTCGGCGTCGTCGCTCGCCGCCGCGAACCCGCGCCGCACCGCCCAGCGCGCCCCGCTCGCGAGCACCTCGTCGAGCTCGTCGTCCGAGAGCCGCGGGATGGCCCGGCTCGCGCCCACGCCGGTGGGGATGTCGCGGTAGAGCTGAGCGGTGATCGCGTGCAGCCGAGCGCGGACGTCCTCCTCCTCGAGTGAGGTCGTGAGGACCCGCACGCCGCAGTTGATGTCGTAGCCCACGCCGCCCGGCGACACGGCGCCGTGCTCGGCGTCCATCGCCGCCACGCCGCCGATGGGGAAGCCGTACCCCCAGTGGATGTCCGGCATCGCCAGCGAGAAGCGCAGGATGCCGGGCAGGTGCGCCACGTTCGCGACCTGCTGGAGCGCGGGGTCGTCGGGCGCCGGCGGCCCGGCGCTGTAAACCCGGCCCGGCACCCGCATCCGCCCCTCGCGCGGGATCTCCCACAGGTCGCCCTCGATGCGCCGGAGCTTCATTCGGCCTTCCTCGGAACCACGCCCGACCCCGACCCCGCGCAGCCCCCGTCAAACATCAAACACCGCCTGCGCCACCCAGCCGCCGTCCTCGCGCTCGAGCCGCGCGACGTGCCAGGTGACCGCTTTCACATCCGCCCCCTCCGCGTGCCGCACGGGGTCTCGCCGGCCGAAGGCGACGATCGCCTCCGCCCCCGCCGCGTCCACCCGCAGCACCTCGCAGGCGGCGGGGACGAGCCCCTCGGTCGCGAGCCGGTACAGGAGCTCGCGCAGGAGCGCCACCGCGCTGCCCGCGTGCCCGGGTCCGCCCTGCACCGCGACGCGCTCCTCGCGCTCCGCCGCCACCCCCGCGCCGCCCGACGCGAGCGTCGCGAACGCGAGGACGAGCCGCGCGAGCGCCTCCTCCGCGGTGGCGCCGCGCACGCGCACGCCGACGTCGGCGGTGTGGCCGAGGTCCTCGAACGGCTGCGGCAGCGCGAGACGCATCGCGCGGGCGAGCTTAGCCCGGGGGCCGGCGCCGCGCCCGCCCTCGCGGGTCAGCCGGCCTCGACGGTCGCCCGCTCGGCGAGCGGCACGATCTCGCGCGCGGAGACGCGGAGGAAGCGGACGTAGAGCCCCACCGCGACGGCGGTGAGGCCGAGGACGAACCCCCACCACAGCCCGGTCACGCCGAGACCCAGCGTGAACCCGAGCAGCACGGTCGCGGGGAAGCCGAGCGCCCAGTGGCCGACCATGTTCGCGGCGAACGTGAAGCGCGTCTCGCCCGCGCCCCGCAGCACGCCGGAGCCGACGCCCTGGATACCGTCGGAGAGCTGGAACAGGGCCGCGACGCGCAGGAGCGGCACGGCGGCCTCCACCAGCGCGGGGTCGTCGGTCATCGCCCGCGCGATGGCGGCGGGGAAGAGGAAGAAGACGAGCCCGGAGAGCGACATGAACGCCGCCCCCGAGCCGAACGCGGCGAGGCCGGCGCGGCGCGCGGCCGCCCGGTCGCGGCGGCCGACCGCCCAGCCCACGCGGACCGAGCCGGCGTTGCCGAAGCCGATGGCGACGGTGAACGTGAGGCTCGCGATGGAGATGGCGAGCTGGTGCGCCGCGAGCGGGAGGGCGCCGAAGCGGCCGGCGAGGAAGCCGACGAGCGCGAAGATCCCGACCTCCGCGCCCATGTGCAGGCCGATGGGGAGCCCGACGGCGAGAGCGGCGCGGAGCGCGGGCCGGTCCGGGGCGCGCGCGAGGCGTCCCTGCGGCCGCGGCACGCCGCGCACCGCGAGCGCGAGCAGCGCGGCCTGCGCGACGGCGCAGAGGCTCGTCGCGATCGCGGCGCCCGCGGCGCCGAGCGGTGGGATCGCGCGGAGCGGTCCGGCGAAGGCGGGGAGCCCGGCGCCGCCGAACACGAGGAGCACGTCGGCGGGGACGTTGAGGAGGTTCGCGATCACGGTCGCGACCACCATGGGCCGGACGATGCCGTGCGCCTGGAGGTACGCGCGGCCCGAGAAGTAGAGGAGGAAGAACGGCAGCCCCGGGAGCCGCCACACGAGGTAGCGCCCCCCCTCCCGCGCGACGTCCGCACCGATCCCGAGCGGCTCGAGCGCCGCGGGCGCGAGCAGGAAGGGGAGGGCGAGCGCCGCGGAGAGGGCGAGGGCGAGCCAGGTCCCCTGCCAGAGGAGGCGTCGCGCGCGGGCAGCGTCCCCCGCCCCGAGCGCCTGCGCGATGAGCGGGTCGAGGCCCTGCATCACCCCCATGCCGAACACGGCGAGCGCCATGAAGAGCACGTTGCCGAGGCCAACGCCGGCGAGGGGCAGGGGGCCGGCGCGCCCGACCACCGCCGTGTCGACGACGCCCATGAGCGCCTGGCCGCCCTGGGCGATCGCGAGCGGGAGGGCGAGCCGGACGAGCGCGGAGACCTCCGCGCGGAGCGGGTGAGCGTGGGCCATCGGGGCGGGGGAACATACCCGCAACCGACCGGGGGCGCAGCCGGTCGGCGCACCCCGCCGCACCCCGGATCCGTGCCGCAGAGCCCGCCTCGGCGGCAGGGCGCCTGCACGCCTCGCGGGCGCCCAGAAACGTACCCATGGTCCGTGTGCCGACACCGGACCGGCGGCGTTCACAGCTTGAATCAGCAGAGATCCCGGAGACCTGGGCTCCATCGCGGCCTAGCCTCTCGACGGCCGGGGGCCCGCCATGGTTACCTCCCGCCGCCCTCGCTGGACCCTCGATGTCCGAAACCCGCTCACCGCGCGCCGGTCCCGAACCCTCCCGCAGCGCCACCCCGGCCCCGGCCGAGGCGGCCGTCGTCGCGACGCTCGCGCCCGCGTACGGCCATCGCGCGCCCGCGAGGGGCGCTGCGCTCGCGAAGCTCGCGCTCGGCGCCCTCGGCGTCGTCTACGGCGACATCGGGACGAGCCCGCTCTACTCGCTGAAGGAGTGCTTCACCGGGCACCACGGCGTCCCCGCCACCCCCGCGAACGTGCTCGGCGTCCTCTCGCTCGTGTTCTGGGCGATGACGTTCGTCGTCACGTTCAAGTACCTGTCCTTCGTGATGCGCGCGGACAACCGCGGCGAGGGCGGGATCCTCGCCCTGCTCGCGCTGGTCGGCAGGCACGAGGCCCGCCGGCGCGGGAGGCAGCTCCTCCTCATCCTCGGGCTCTTCGGCGCGGCGCTCCTCTACGGCGACGGCGTCATCACGCCGGCCATCTCCGTCCTCGGCGCGGTCGAGGGGCTCACGGTCGCCGCGCCGGCGCTCGCGCACTGGGTCGTGCCCGTCACCGTCGGCATCCTGGCCCTGCTGTTCTTCATCCAGCGGCGCGGCACCGCCGTGGTCGGCGCGGTGTTCGGCCCGGTGATGCTCGTGTGGTTCGTCTGCATCGCGATCCTCGGCGTGCGCGGGATCCTGTTCGACGCCTCGATCCTGCAGGCCGTGCTGCCGACGCACGCGATCGCGTTCTTCGCCCGGAACGCCTGGCGCGGATTCCTCGTCCTCGGCGGCGTGGTCCTCGTCATCACCGGCGGCGAGGCGCTCTACGCGGACATGGGCCACTTCGGGAGGCGCCCGATCCGCGTCGCCTGGCTCCTCGTGGCGATGCCGGCCCTGCTCCTCAACTACATGGGGCAGGGGGCGATCCTCCTCCACGATCCGGAGGCGGCGCGGAACCCGTTCTTCCTGCTCGTGCCCGAGTGGGCGCTCTACCCGATGATCGCGATCGCCACCGCGGCCGCGATCGTCGCGTCCCAGGCCCTCATCTCCGGCGCGTTCTCGCTGACCCGCCAGGCGGTGCAGCTCGGCTACTCGCCGCGGGTGACCATCCGGCACACCTCCTCGACCGAGATCGGGCAGATCTACGTGCCGGAGGTGAACGCGCTCCTCGGCGTCGCGACCATCGCCCTCGTGCTCGGGTTCAAGACCTCCTCGAACCTGGCGGCCGCGTACGGCATCGCCGTGACGGGCACGATGGCGATCACGACCTTGCTCTTCCACCGGGTCGCCCGCGATCTGTGGCGCTGGCCGCGCTGGCGCGCCTGGCCACTCACCCTCCTGTTCCTGCTCGTGGACGTGGCCTTCTTCGGGGCGAACCTCATCAAGGTGGAGGAGGGCGGGTGGTTCCCGCTCGCCGCCGCCGCGTTCGTGTTCACGCTCCTCTCGACCTGGAAGCGCGGCCGCGAGGCGCTCGCGGAGATGATGCGCGGCGCGGGCCTGCCGCTCGAGGTGTTCCTCGAGGACATCGCGCGGCGCAAGCCCCAGCGCGTCCCCGGGACCGCGGTGTTCATGACCGGGAACACCGGCAGCGTCCCGCCCGTGCTCCTGCACCACCTGAAGCACAACAAGGTCCTGCACGAGCGCGTCGTGCTCGCCTCCCTCGTGACGGAGGAGATCCCGTCGGTCCCCGACGCCGAGCGGGTCAGCGTGAAGGAGCTCGGCTCGGGCTTCTTCCAGGTCGTCGCCCGCTACGGCTTCATGGAGACGCCGGACGTGCCGGCGATGTTCGCGTCGCTGCCCCGGCGCAAGCTCGACGGGCCGAAGATCGAGCTGAAGCCGATGGAGACGACCTACTACCTCGGCCGCGAGACGCTCCTGCCGACGGGCCCCTCCAAGATGTCGCGCTGGCGCAAGCGGCTCTTCATCATCATGGCGCGCAACGCCCAGACCGCGACCGCGTTCTTCGGGCTGCCCCCGAACCGCGTGGTCGAGATGGGCGCGCAGATCCAGCTCTGACAAGCCGGGCCCGGGCGGCGCCTGGCCCGTCACCGCTCACGCCCGGCCACGCGGCGGGCGCCGCGAGGCCGCCGCCACCGACGATGCGCTGGCCCGACGCTCTCCGCTCCCTTCGCAAGCGCGACCTCCGGCTCTTCTTCGCCGGGCAGGGCGTCTCGCTCGCCGGCACCTGGATGCAGAGCGTCGCGCAGTCTTGGCTCGTCTGGCGGCTCACGCGCTCCTCCGAGCTCCTCGGCGTCGTGAACTTCCTCGGCCAGGTGCCCGTGTTCCTGTTCGGCATCTGGGCGGGGTCGATCGCCGATCGCCACCCGCGCCGGCGCATCGTCCTCGCCACGCAGACGAACGCGATCGTCCAGGCGGTGCTGCTCGCCGTGCTCACCCTCACCGGCGCCGTGCGTCCCTGGCACGTCATCGTGCTCGCCGGGATGCTCGGGCTCACCTACGCCTTCGAGATCCCCGCGCGCCAGGCGCTCCTCGCCGACATCGCCGGGCGCGACGCGCCGAACGCCATCGCGCTCAACTCGTCGATCGTGAACTCCGCGCGCATCGTCGGCCCGGCGCTCGCCGGCGGCCTCGTCGCCGCGGTGGGGGAGGGCTGGTGCTTCGCGCTCAACGCGCTCTCGTTCGCCGGCACCTACTACGCGCTCGTGCAGATGCGCCCGCCGGCGCAGCCGAAGATCGAGGGGAGCCGGCGCGCCCACCTGCTCGAGGGGCTCGCCTACGCGGGGAGGACCGCGCACGTGCGGGCGCTGCTCGCGCTCCTCGCCGTCTCGAGCTTCTTCGCCATGCCCTACCAGGCGCTCCTGCCGGTGGTCTCGGCGGAGGTGCTCCACGGCGGGGCGGGGCTGTACGGGATCCTGCTCGGCAGCGCGGGCGCCGGCGCGCTCGCGGGCGCGATCGGCCTCCTCCTGCGCAAGGGGCTCGCCGGGCTCGGGCGCCGCGTGGCGCTCGGCACGACGCTCCTCGGCTCGGGCCTCCTCGGCCTCTCCCTCTCCCGCCACCCGGTCGTCGCGGGCGCCGCGCTCGTCGTGGCCGGCTTCGGGTTCATCACCCAGATGGCCGGGACGATGACGCTCCTGCAGGGGCTCGCGCCGGCGGAGATGCGAGGGCGCGTGATGGGGCTCTTCTCCACGCTGTTCGTGGGCGTGACGCCCTTCGGCGCCCTCGCCGCCGGCTTCGCCGCGAGCCGCTTCGGCGCGCCGCGCACGATCGCGGCGGGAGCGGCCGTGGTGGTCGCCGCGAGCGCCGTGTTCCACCTCGCCCTGCCGCGCCTGCGCCGGACGGTGCTCGCGCAGCACCCGACGCTGTTCCCGCCGACTTCGCAGTGAGTGCGACCTCGACCTCGACCTCGACCTCGCTCGACCCCGACCCTTGCGCCCCATCCCCACCGCTTCGACCGCCCCCGCCCCGCCGCCCCAGGGCTGGCTCGCCTTCTCCGTCGTCGCGGTCGGGACCGTCATGGCGACGCTCGACGGGAACATCGTGAACGTCGCGCTGCCGACGCTCGGGCGGGAGCTCGAAGCCGCGGTCGGGCCGCTGCAGTGGGTCGTGAACGCGTACCTGCTCGCGATCACCGCGACGCTCGTCCCGCTCGGCCGGCTCGGCGATCGGCTCGGGCACCGCGCGGTCTACACGGGCGGGCTCCTCGTCTTCACTGCGGGGTCGGCGCTCTGCGGGCTCGCCGGCGGGCTCGGCGCGCTCGTCCTCGCGCGCGGGGTCCAGGCGCTCGGCGCGAGCGCGATGATGGCGATCGGACCGGCGATCGTCACCGCTGCGTTCCCGCCGCGCATGCGCGGGCGCGCGCTCGGGACGGTCGGCACCGTGGTCGCGCTCGGCCTCACCGCGGGGCCGCCGCTCGGCGGGCTCATCCTCACGCACCTCTCGTGGCGCTGGATCTTCTACGTGAACCTGCCGATCGGGATCGCGGGGGCCGCCTGGGCGCTGCGCGTCCTCGCGCGCGGCGGCGGGGCCGCGGGCGGGCCGCTGCTCGACGCGCGGCTGTTTCGCATCCCGGCCTTCTCCTGGGGCCTCGTCGCGGGCCTGCTCTCCTACGCCGCGATGTTCTCGCAGACCTTCCTCACGCCCTTCTTCCTCGCGCGCGTCCTCGGGCTCGCCCCGGGTTCGCTCGGGCTCGTCCTCGCCGCGGTGCCCGTCGCGCTCTCGGTGGCGTCGCCGCTCGCCGGCGGGATCGCGGATCGCTTCGGCGCGCGGTGGCTCCCCGCCGCGGGGATGCTGCTCCTCGCGGCGGGCCTCGTCGCGCTGTCGTTCGCCGGCGCGGAGGGCGGCGCCGCCTCGGTGGCGGCCCGCCTCGCCCTGTGCGGCGCAGGGATGGGGCTCTTCCAGGCGCCCAACAACGCGCTCGTCATGGGCGCGCTCCCGCGCGAGCGGCTCGGCTCGGGCGGCGGGCTCCTCGCGACGGCGCGCAGCGCCGGGATGGCGGCCGGGGTGGGCCTCGCGGGCGCGCTCTTCGCGCTGCGCGCCGGACCGGCCGCGGGCGGCGAGGCGTTCCTCCAGGGCTACGCGCTCGCGCTCCGCGCCGGCGCGGCGGTCGCCGTGCTCGCCGCCGCGGCGTCG
>NZ_JALCYY010000020.1 GCF_022690685.1 Anaeromyxobacter terrae
CCGCCGCGACGGGCGGCGCGGGCACCGGCGGCGGCGTGAGCGTCGTGAGCCGCGGGGCGCGGGCGGGCGCGGGGGCAGGGACCGTCTCGCGCGACCAGTGCTGGAGCGCCGTCTCCACCGCCTTCGTCGCCTTCGAGGCGTCGAGCGCGAGGCGCAGGAACGCGTCCGCCCGAAGTGCGATCGCGGACGCGCTGGCCGCACCCTTGACGATGACCGTCTCGAGCCGGGCGAGCCCTGCGGCGTTGCCCGCGGCCGTGAGGGCGCTCATCGCCGCGGCCGTCTGCGCGCTCAAGTCCGCGGCGTCCCGCGTGCCCGGCGTGGAGTCGAGGAGCGCTCCGCGTGCGTCGCCGAGGACGCCACCTTGCACCTCGGGCATGACGCGGAGCTGCTCCGGGAGCGTCATGGGCCGCCTCGCCGCGCGCGCGCGCTGCACCAGGGCCGCGCGCTCCCGTCGCCCGTCGACGTGACGGCATCGCGGGTGAGGACGCGCTCTGGCGACGACGTGAACATCGGTCCCTCGGGTCCGAGTCGAGCCGCGCCACCGGGCGACGGCCTGCGACAAGACGCCGCGATGTTAGGGAGCGCCGTTCGAGCGTGTCAATGCGACGATTCACTACCAGTTTACGTTCGATATCCCGTCGTCCCGCGGTCGCGCGACAGGCTGGAGCGCCACGCTCGCACCCACCCGCCGCAAGGTCGCTGAATTCCACGAGGCGGGTAGGGCGCGCACCCACGACGCCTCACGTCCGCGGACACATCGATCCGTCGCGGCGCGACGGCGGAGGTGCGCGCGAGCTCGCTCGGCATCGCCAAATTCCCTGCGACGAGCTGTCCGGTGATACTGGGCATCTCGCCGCAGCCCCGGAGGAACGCCACGTGCTCCACCCCCATCGCGCCGGACTCATCCTCTTCGTCGCCCTCGCCGCCTGGGCGACCCCGGCGCGCGCGCACCAGGCCTATTACGGCGACTTCTGCGCCGGCTGCCATTCCTCGACCGTGCAGACGTGCAACGGGTGCCACTCGCACGGGACGCACTCGGGCGCGACGAAGAGCGACATCAACCTCGCCGTTGCGCTCGACAAGGGCACCTACGCGCCGGGCGCGACCGTGACGGTGACGATCACCGGCGGCTACCAGTCCGGCTGGTTCCGGGCCCTGCTCCTCGATGCGGGCATGAAGGAGCTCGCCCGCAGCAGCTGTCCGGGAAGCCAGGGCGGCTGCGCGACGACCGGCTACCCCGTGACGCTCACCGCGGCCGCGCCGACGTCGCCCGGCACGTACACGTGGGCGATCGCGTGGTACGGCAACTACGCGCACGAGGGGACCGGGGCCTCGTTCGGCAGCGGCACGTCCTCCACGCTCCGGGCCGGCTACTTCACCGCCGATGCGAGCAACCCCGACCACGGCTACCAGGTCGTGGCGCTGCCCGCCTTCACGGTGAGCGGCGCTGGAGCGCCGGCGATCGGCGTCGCGCCGACGTCGCTCGCGTTCGGCACGGTCAGCGTCGGCGCCTCCGCCACGAAGACCGTCACCCTCACGAGCACCGGGACCGGCACGCTCACCGGGGGCGTCGCCGTCGCGCAGGGGACGAGCTCCGAGTACTCCGTCTCGCCCGCCACCTTCTCGCTCGCGCCGGGCGCGAGCCAGACCGTCACCGTGACGTACGCGCCGGCAGATACGACGAGCGACACCGGCTCGCTCGTGGTGACGAGCGACGACGCCGCGAGGCCGAGCGTCTCGGTCGCGCTGCAAGGGACGGGCACGGCCACGGCGCTGCCGACCGCCGCGCTGTCGCCGGCGTCGCTCGACTTCGGCTCCGTGACCGTCGGCGCGTCGGCGTCGCAGGCCGTTCAGCTCCAGAACACCGGCGTGGCGACACTGACGGTGACGTCCATCGCCCGATGCGGCAGCCCGGCGACGAGCACCGAGTTCGGCTGGACGGCGCTCCCGCAGCCGTTCACGATCGCCGCCGGCCAGAGCGTCACGCTCACCGCGACCTACGCCCCGGCCGACGCCGGCGCGGACACGGGGTGCCTCGTCGTGACGAGCGACGACCTGCAGAACCCCACCCTCGCGCTGAGCGTCCGCGGGAGCGGTACCCAGCCGTCCGGCGGCGCCCCCTCGAGCGGAGGCTGCAGCTCCGGCGCGGGCGGGAGCGCGTCGACGCTGCTCGTCCTCCTCGCGGCGCTCGGGATGCGGGGCGTTGCGTGGCGGCGCCGCGCGAAGAGCTCGAGCACGTCCGCCGCTGGGCGGTGAGCTTGTTGGCAAGACGCTCACCGCATCCGCGCTAGCGGGCGAGTTGCACCAGGACGTCGTGCTTGACGACTCACCTACCGCGCTGTAGATCCCGCGCCGTTCAGGCGGCTTCTGCGCCGGGGAGGTGTCCCATGCCGATTCAGCTCGACGGTGTCCCGGGATGCTCCTCGGAGTGCGCGTAGCCGTTTCCCCGCTCGATCCTCACTGACGGGTCCCGGTGCGCGCGCTCCTCGGAGCGCTGCGTCCAGTGCACGTACACCCGCGCCCTCGCTGGCGAGGGCGCGGCAGGGAACCGTCTTCATGTCCAAGAGAACGCACCGAGCCGGCGCGCGGCCGTCGCGCGCCCAGCAGGCCCCTCTCTACCCAGGAGATCCCGACGCCGATGCCACGGGGCATCGCCAGGAACGACTCGAACGCATCCTTCACGACGAGATTCAGACGCTCATCCGCGACGAGGCCGCCGATCCCGCGCTCGAGGGCGTGAGGCTCGTCTCCGTCCACCTCTCGGTCGACGGCGGGCACGCCCGCATCGGCTACGTCGTCGAGGCGCCCCTCTCGGCCGAGCGCCAGGTCGAGACCGCTTCTCTCGCAGGGCTGGGGCGCGCCGCCGGCTTCCTCCGCGCTCGCCTCGCGTCACTGCTCGATCTCAAACGACTCCCGAAGCTCTCCTTCACGTTCGTGGGCGTTCAGGACCCGGGCGCGAGCTCGTCCGGAGGTGCCCCATGGCACGAGTGATCCCGCCGCCTCCGGGACGCGGGGCCGTCCCGGTTCACGTCTGGAGCCGGGAGCCGCCACCCGCGGCCGTCGCGCAGCTCGAGCGCATTGCTGCGCAGCCGTACGTGGTCGGTCACGTCGCCGGCATGCCTGACCTGCACGTCGCGCACGGTGTGGCCGTCGGCACCGTGTTCGCGACCGAAGGCGTGGTGGTGCCATCCGCGCTGGGCGGCGACCTCGGGTGTGGCGTTGCGGCGGTGCAGCTCGACGTGTCCTCACAGGCACTCGGTCGCCAGGACCTGCAGCGGATCCTGGCGGGCTGGTCTGCTCGCATCCCGGTTGGCGACGCGGTGCACCGCGGGAAGGGAGTGTCCGCACCGCCCGACCTCCCGAACCAGCCGCTCTCGACGAGCTCCCTCGAGCACGCCCGGGAGCGGCTCATGCGCCGCCATCTCGGCACGCTCGGCGGAGGTAACCACTTCGTCGAGCTCGACCGCGACATGGAGGGTCGGATCTGGCTCCTCGTCCACTCTGGCTCGCGTGGCCTCGGATCGGCCATCGGCGCCCACCACCTCAGGGCCGCCGAGGCGTCCGGCGTCGGCGACATCCCCGGCCTGTCGGTGGACTCCGACGCGGGAGGAGCGTGCCTGGCCGACATGAGCTGGGCTCTCGCGTTCGCGTCGGCCAACCGGGAGGCGCTCCTCGCGTCGGCCGTACGGGTCGTCCACGAGGTCACTGGCGCTACACCTGACCCGTCCACCCGGATCGACTGCCATCACAACTTCGCGCGCGAGGAGCATCTCGGGCGCAAGTTGTGGGTCCACCGGAAGGGCGCGATCGCTGCTCCTGCCGGCGCGACGGTGCTCATACCAGGTTCCATGGGCACGGCCTCCTACATCGCCGTGGGACTCGGCGAGCCGACATCGTTCGGGTCGGCGTCGCACGGCGCTGGGAGGGTGATGACGCGGCGGGAGGCTCGCGAGCGTGTCAGTGTCGAACGGCTCGCGCGCTCGATGCGCCGGGTCATCCATGATGAACGACGCGCGCACGGCCTTGTCGAGGAGGCGCCCGAAGCGTACCGGGACATCAAGGAGGTCCTGGAGGACGAGGCGGACCTCGTCCGCCCGGTCCGGCGGCTCGAGCCACGGGTTGTCCTCAAGGGCTAGGAACGCAGCAGGGCTCGGGAGGCGGCGCTCCCGAGCCCTGCACGGGTGAAGGCGAAGTGTTGCTCGCGCTTCGCCAGCGTGAGCTACCACTACCCGCGCCCGGTCAGCATCTTCCAGGCGGCCCAGGCCCCGGTGAAGATCGCGACGTAGAACATCATCACGAGCGTCATCTTCCAGTTGATGATGCCGACCACCAGCAGCGCAGCGAGCATGGCGTACCTGACCCACCGACCGCCAACGCTTCCGTTCCGGGCGATAAGCGCCGCGGCTCCCTCGATCCAGAACGAGGGTGGAGCGACGTCCGGCGTCCCCGAGAGCCTGTGCCCTTCCAGTTGTCGAGCCGTCGCGATGAGCGACGGGACGGCGACCGTAAAGCTGATCATGCCAAGCAGAGCGGCGACCGACGGGCCAAGCATCTCCCGGTCGTTCAGCATGAGGATCGCGACCATCACGCAGGCAGGCAGCCCTACCGGCCACATGACGAAGAAGTTGAAGGCGAGAAGGGCGCGCAGGCTCCGGCGCACGTCCCTCTCACGCTTCCCCATGTCGGAAGTGTCCGGCTTGTCGAGGCGGAGGCGCCTTCGGGACCAGCGCCATCCGAGGTAGGCGCCGCCCCAGACCGCCGTCAGGCCGACGAAGACGACCGCCAGCGGGACCCATCGCATCGCTCGATTGAACCCGCAGTCGTACAGATCTGCAAGCTCAGCCACGTCCTACTCAACCCGGCGAGGGAGATCGAGTTCATCACCAAGGCACAGGCCAGCGAGGTCATCGGCGAGATGTCGAACGGCGGGCTGCACAACCGCCGCGCGGGACCGACGGCGGAAACCCTCCCGCACTCGGTCAGCGGATGCCGCGACGAACACCGCGAGCGCCATCATCGCGACGGGAAAGACCGCCAGCGTCAGACGCATCAGCGCGAACGCTGCGGCCGTTGCCGTCCCAACGCGGGCAACTCCCACCACCGCCACCGACCGTTCGCTGGTCGGGGCCACCACCGGCGGCGACGACCTGCCGAGGGAAACGCGTCGCGCTCCTCCCGAGATGCAGCGAACCACGTCTCTCGTCCGAGAGCGCCTGTTCGCTTGCGCGTCGCGCACACCGGGCGTGCGTGGCGCACAGCGGGTGAACTCGGTTGCCCGCTCGCGCGTGTGAAGGTGCTAGCCTTTCGGAGCATTCTTCCGGCGGAGGCCCCCATGTCCACGCGCCCGTTCGCTCTCGTGCTGGTCGCCGCGCTCGCGTCGTGCAGCGGTCCGAGCGCACCTTCTTCGCCGTCCGGCCCGTCCGACGGCGAGCCGAACGACACCTTGGAGACCGCGACGCCGCTCGCGGCGGGGTCCCCGTTTCACGCGACCTTCTCTCCCGAGCCTGACGTGGACTTCTACGTGTTCACCGTGCCGGAGGGAGGTCGGTGGGTTCACCTCCAGACGTCCGATCCGGATGCCTACTCGGGCTGTGACCAGGCCCGGACGATGGTCGAGCTCCTGGCGTCGGACGGAACGCGGCTCGCGCTGGCCTACGACCTCGTCCCCGCGCCCTGCGTGGACATGCTGTGGTGGGAGCCCGCGGGGACGTACTACGTCCGCATCATCCACCTGGAAGACACGGGAGACCTCGACTACGACCTCCTGCTCACCTTCACGACCGGAACCGAAGGGACGGCGGTGGAGGCCGAGCCGAACGACTCGATGAACGCGCCGATGGGCCCCATCGCAGCAGACGCGGTGATCTCGGCGACGTTCTCGACGCGGTACGACGAGGACTACTACGCGATCTCGAACGCGACGGGCTCGTGGCAAACCGTGTCCGTCGCGTGGTTCGTGGGCGCGGTGGGGTACTGTCCCATTCCCGAGGCCTCGATGGATCTGCTGTTGCCGAGCGGCGTCAGCGTCTGGACCGACACGTACGAGTGGGTTCACGGGTGCGAGAGGCCCGTCTACCGCTTCGCTCCGGGCACGACGTACTACCTCCGCATGCTGGCGTCGAACGACCCGTTCATCGAGACGATCTTTCCGTACCTGGTCGAGGTCGACTTCCGGTGACGCGAGCCGGAGGAACGGCGTCGCGTGATCGGCTGCGAAATGAAGGGGCTGCCCGGCGGCCACGAGCGGTCTGGACCCGCCGCCTCGCGACCGGCGCGTCCGCAGCCGTCGGCGCGACGAAGACAGCGAGGCCCCGAGGACTTCGCAGTCCACGGGGCCTCTGATGTTCGAGCGCGGTGAGTGCCTGGGGGCGGAATCGAACCACCGACACGGGGATTTTCAGTCCCCTGCTCTACCGACTGAGCTACCCAGGCGAACGGTCCGCGGGAGGCCGGGGGGCCGCCGCGGGGTAGCGTTCTACGATCGACCGGGGCCGGAAGGCAAATCGAAAACGCGGACGGCGCCGGCGCGCCCTCCGGGCGGTGCGCGCGCTACTCCGAGCGGTCGGCGCGGGCGGCGGGCGACGGCTCGCCCAGCGGCACGGCGCGCGCGGCGACGCGCGAGTTGTGCAAGGACGAGCGCGCCTGGCGCAGGGCGGGCGGCGGCGGCGTCATCCGGCGGGCGATGTCCTCGGCGTGCTGCTCCAGCGAGGCGCAGGCGATGGCGGTCACGCCCTCGTGCCGCTCGCGCATCTCCCGCCAGAAGCGGACGCGCGCCTGGTTCACGACGAGCCGGTCCTCGAGGTGATCGAAGGTCGCCTCGAGCGTGCGCCGCTCGGCGAGGAGCCGCGCGCGCTCCACCTCGAGCTCCCTCGACGGCCCGCAGGCGGCCCCGAGGGAAACGGCGGCGAGAAGCGCGAGCGTTCTCAAGCGGACCTCCCTCCAAGGGCCACCGGGCGTCGCGCCTCGGTCCGCTCGAACGTCTCCACGCAGGCGCCCGGACACATCCTCCGCGCGAGACGGACCCGGGTGAGGACGGCACGCGGAACCCCGCCTCGCCTCGGCGGAAAAACCGCTCGGGCCGTGCCGCCCGGGTCCCTCCCGGTTGGAGGGGAGCCCCGGAATCGACGACCCCGGCGACGGGCGCGCGGCCGCGCGAGCGCCGCGCGCGATCGTTGGCCCTGCAACGAACGAAGCGGCGACGGTGCGGCCCCACCTCCCGGCCTACACCTTGGGGACCGCCTTCAGCACGGCGCGCCCGTCCTTCACCTCGACCCTGAAGTCGACGGACTTCGCCTTGAAGCGCGTCATGAGCTCGGGGACCTGCTTCGCGACGGTCTTCGCGACCGCCTCGTAGGTGAGGCGCGAGACGTCCTCGTTGCACTGCTTCTTCGCGGCGACGTAGGCGTCGTAGAGCGCCCGGAGCTGCGCCTCCCCGACGCCGCCCGGCGCCGGGGTGCGCGAGGGCGCGGGCGTCTGCGCGGGCCGCGCGGACGTCGCCGTCGGGCTCGCGGGCGGGGCCGGCTCCGTTGCCGCGGCAGCGGCCCCGTCCACCGCGCTCTTCCCGCCGGCCTCCCGCGCGCGGAGTCGCGCCTTGAAGAGATCGCGCTTGTAGGTCCCCTCCTCCCGCTCGCGCGCGCTCCGCAGCCAGAGCCGCTCGTAGGAGAGGTAGCGCGCGTGGAGCGCCTGGATGCGGAAGCGGAGCGCGGCGTTGCGCGTGAACGTGCCCTTCACCCGGGCGATGCTGCGCTTCAGCTCCTCGCGCCAGGGCGCCGGCTCGCGTCGCTCGATGCCGAGGAAGTACTGCTCGTAGCGGGCCTTGAGGGTCTCGAGCTCCTCCTCGAGCTCCTGCACCGCCACGGCGAGCTCGTCCTTGCCACGGCGGGACCTGGAGAGCGGATCCTCGGAGGCCGGCGCGCCCTTCGCGAGCGGAGCTCCGGGGCGCGCGGGCGGCTTCGGCGGGACGGGCACGCGCGGAGTCTATCGGCCGCGCGCGGAGGCGATCAACGTTCCCGCTACGGCGCACCCGCCGCGGCGACGGCGGGGCGCTCCTTGCGCGCACCCACCCACACCGCGACGCCCACCGCGAGGATCAGGAACGAGGTCCACTGGCCCGCGCCGAGGCCGAGGTACACGCCGCGCTCGACGTCGCCGCGGAAGAGCTCGACGACCGTGCGGAGCACCGCGTAGGCGAGGAGCCAGCTCGCGAGCACCTGCCCGTGGAAGCGCTTGCGGGGCCGGAGGACGAAGGCGAGCACGAGGAACAGGGCGAGCTCGCCGAACGCCTCGTAGAGCTGGGTGGGGTGGAGCGGGAGCGTGGTCGCCCCGCCCGCCGCGAGGAAGTGCGCCGGGTCCGGGCGGTCGAGGAAGGTCCGGTACGCCATCGACTCGGGCGGGAAGCGCACCGCCCACGGCAGCGACGCGTCGGCGAGCCCGCCCCAGCAGCATCCCGCGAAGAAGCAGCCGAGCCGGCCGAGGAAGTGGCCGAACGCGACCGAGGGGATGAGCGTGTCGGCGTAGGCGAGGAACGGCATCCGGTGCCGGCGCATGTAGAGCGCGGCGGCGACCACCGCGCCGATGAAGCCGCCGTAGAAGACGAGGCCGCCCTCCCAGATGGCGAGGACGCGCGGGATCCGCCCGATGGGCGACGCGACGAGGGCGCTGCCCGGGCCGAAGTAGTCGCCGAAGTTCACGAGGATGAAGTAGACGCGGCTCCCGGCGAGCGCGGCGACGAGCACCCAGAACGCGAGGTCGGCGATCCGCTCGGCGTCCTGCCCCACGCGGCGCGCCTCGCGCTGCGCGAGCCAGATCCCGATGACGAACGCCGCGGCGATGAGGAGACCGTAGGCGTGGACGGGGAGCCGGAGCTCCCGGTCGAGCACGCCCGCGCGCCAGAGGACGACCACGGCGGCGGCGAGCGCGGCGCTCGAGAGCGCGTCGGCGCGGAAGGCCCGTGCGGCCGAGAGCGGCTCGTCCGCGCGCCGCGCCGCGCGGAGCCGCGACGCCGCGCGCCCGATGACTGCGATGACGAGCACCGCCAGGGCGACGAGCTTGCCGAGGCCCTCGGGGACGACGAGGTGCAGGAGGATGGGGTGCATTCGGATGCCTCGTCGGAGCAGGGAGCGGGCGGAGGATCTGACGCCGGGCTGACCCCGGGCGCCGGAGGGCGCGCCGGGGATCGGCCGGCCGCGCCTAGCCGCCGCTGGACGCGCGCCGGTCGCCCTCGGCGGGCGTGCTCGCCTGGGCCGCCTTGCCGGCGCCGGGGTGGAGCACCAGCATCGCGACGCCCACCACGATGAGCGAGTCGGCGACGTTGAAGGTCGGCCAGCGGATGTCCGGCCGGTTCCACCAGTACCACTCGACGAAGTCGATCACGTACCCGCGGGCCAGCCGGTCGAGGAAGTTCCCCACCGCGCCCGAGAGCACGAGCGCCAGCGCGAGCTGGAGGTAGCGCTGCTCGGGGCGCAGCTTCCGGTAGTAGTAGAGGATGAAGGCGACCGCGCCGAGCGAGACGAGCGTGAAGAAGCCGTTGCGGAAGCGCTCGGAGTGGCCGCGGAACAGCCCCCACGCCGCGCCCGGGTTCTCGACGTAGTTCATGCGCCAGACCGGCCGCCACACGTAGTACGGCTCCGTCGAGATCGCCTCGAGGTGCTCGTGGTCGAGGAACCCCGCCACCCGCTCGCCGAGCGTCTGCGCGCCGGTCCGCTCGAACAGCGTCGTGAGCCGCTCGACGGCGAGGTACTTCGTCCACTGGTCGACGGCGACGAGCGAGACGAAGAGGAGGGCGAGGAGCGCCCACTTGGAGAACGGCCGGTTCGCGCTCATCGCAGGGCGCTCGCGCACTTGCCGCAGAGGGTGGGGTGGGCCGGATCGACGCCGCGGTCGTCGGCGTAGATCCAGCACCGCTCGCACTTCTCGCCCGGCGCGCGCTCGACGTCGACGCCCGAGGGGCCGTCGGCGAGCGTCACCTTCGAGACGATGAAGAGGGTCGGCAGCTCCGCCTTCGCCTCCTCGAGGAGGGCGCGCGTCTCGCCCTCCGCGCGGATCGTCACCGCGGCCTCGAGGCTCTTCCCGATGAGCCCCGCCCGCCGCGCCTCCTCGAGCTTCTTCTGCACCATCGCGCGGACCTCGAAGAGCTTCCCGTAGCGGGCCTCGAGGGCGTCCGCGTCGGCCGGCCGCGCGCGGGTCGGGAGCCCGGCGAGGAACACGCTCTCGGCGGGCCTCCCCGGCAGGTGACCCCACGCCTCGCTCGCGGTGAACGACAGCACCGGCGCGAGGAGCCGGAGCACGTCCTGGCAGACGAGCCAGAGCGCCGTCTGCGCCGAGCGGCGGGGCTTCCCGTCCTTCTTCCAGGTGTAGAGCCGGTCCTTGATGATGTCGAAGTAGAGGGAGGAGAGGTCCACCGCGCAGAGCTGCATGGTCGCGTGGTAGGCGAGGTGGAACTCGTAGTTCTCGTACGCCGCCTTCACCTTCTCGTCCCAGGCGGCGAGCTTCGCGAGGGCCCAGCGGTCGAGCGGCTCGAGCTCCTCGACCGGCACCGCGTCGCGGGCCGGGTCGAAGCCGTCGAGCGCGCCGAGCATGTAGCGCACGGTGTTTCGGATCTTGGTGTAGCCCTCGGCGAGGCCGGCCACGATCTCGTTCGAGATGCGCACGTCGTCGCGGTAGTCGGCGGCAGACACCCACAGGCGCAGGATGTCCGCGCCGTACTTCTTGATGATCTCCTCGGGCGCGACGGTGTTCCCGAGGCTCTTCGACATGGCCTTGCCGTGGCCGTCGAGGACGAAGCCGTGGGTGAGCACGCCGCGGTAGGGGGCCTGGCCGCGGATCGCGACGGACGTGAGGAGCGAGGAGTGGAACCAGCCGCGGTGCTGGTCCGAGCCCTCGAGGTAGAGGTCCACGGGCACGCCGAAGCCGCGCTTCTCCGCCACCGCCGCCCACGACACGCCCGAGTCCCACCACACGTCGAGGATGTCCTGCTCGCGGCGGAACTCGGCCTTCCCGCACTTCGGGCACCTGTCGCCCTGGGTGAAGTCGGCCGGGGCGTGGCGGTACCACGCCTCGATGCCCTCCGCCTCGAACGCCTGGGCGACTCGCCCCATCACCGCGGGCGAGACGAGCGGCTCGGCGCAGCCCTCGCAGTAGAAGACCGGGATCGGCACGCCCCAGGTGCGCTGCCGGGACAGGCACCAGTCCGGGCGGTTCTCGATCATCCCGTAGATGCGCTCCCGTCCCCAGCGCGGGATCCACTGCACGCGGTCGATCGCGGCGAGCGTCCGCTTGCGCAGCCCGTCGTGCTCGAGCGAGAGGAACCACTGGTCCGTCGCGCGGAAGACCACCGGGTTGTGGCAGCGCCAGCAGTGCGGGTAGCTGTGGCGGAGCGAGGCCTTGGGGTCCGAGAGGAGGTGTCCAGAGGCCTGGAGGTCCGCCACGATCTCGGCGTTCGCCTCGAAGATCTTCTTGCCGGCGTACTTGCCGGCCTCTTCGGTGAAGCGGCCGGCGCCGTCCACCGGGTTCAGCACCTCGAGCCCGTAGGCGAGGCCGACCTGGTAGTCCTCCGCGCCGTGCCCGGGCGCGGTGTGCACGAGGCCGGTGCCGGCCTCGAGGGTCACGTGCTCGCCGAGGATCACCGGCGACTCGCGGTCCATGAACGGGTGGCGGTAGATGAGCCCCTCGAGCGCCTTCCCGTCGAGGTAGGCGAGGATCCGCTCCGGGTGCACGAGGTGCGCGCTCGGCACGAGCCCGCCCCCGCCCGTCGCCGCGGCGTGCGCGTCGGGGGAGTGCGCGACCGGCACGTCCTTCACGAGGAGCTCGTCCGGCGCGCAGTCGGCGAGGAAGCGGGTGAGGAGGTCCTTCGCGACGACCAGCACCTGCCCGTGGAGCTCGTAGGCGACGTAGGTGAAGTCCGGGTGCGCCGCCACGGCGAGGTTCGCCGGGAGCGTCCAGGGCGTCGTGGTCCAGATGACGAGGCGCGCCTTCTTTCCGGCGAGCTTCGCCTCGGGGAGCGGGGAGACGAGGTCGAAGGCGACGTAGATCGAGGGCGAGGTGTGGTCCTCGTACTCGACCTCCGCCTCGGCGAGCGCGGTGCGGTCGGTGATGCACCAGTAGACCGGCTTCTTGCCGCGGAAGAGGAAGCCCTTCTCCGCGGCGCGCGCGAAGGTCCGGACGATCTCCGCCTCGTAGCCCTTCGACATGGTGGTGTACGGGTCGTCCCAGCGGCCGAAGACGCCGAGCCGCTTGAACGACTCGCGCTGCCGATCGATCCACTTCCGCGCGTAGGCGCGGCAGGCCTCGATGATCTGGGCGCGATCCATGTCGCGCTTCTTCGGCCCGAGCTCCTTGTCCACCTTGAGCTCGATGGGGAGCCCGTGGCAGTCCCAGCCCGGCACGTAGTCCGCCACCTCGCCCTTGAGGTTGCGGTACTTCACCACCACGTCCTTCAGGATCTTGTTGAGCGCGTGGCCGATGTGGATGTCGCCGTTCGCGTAGGGCGGCCCGTCGTGGAGGACGAAGCGCTTCGCGCCCGGCCGCTCCGCGTTCGAGGCGACGAGGCGCTGGAAGATCGCCTGCTCCTCCCAGCCGCGCAGGATCTCCGGCTCCCGCTGCGGCAGGTTCGCCTTCATCGGAAACGCGGTCTTCGGGAGGTTGACGGTGTCCTTGTAGTCCACGAGCATTTTCCTCTGGGAAACCAGGGGTTCTAGCAGCGCGGCGGCACTTCTTCAACGAACCGCTTCGCCCGGGCGCTCCATTGCGGGCCGGGCGACACGCCGCTAACCTTCCCCGCCTCATGCCGCCCCCCCGCAGGAACGGAGCGCGACCCCGCGCGCGCCGCCGTCGCGCGACCGCTTCGGGAGAGGGGCTCGGCGTGGCCATCCTCTCACGCAACGCGAAGCTCTACTCGACCCGCCGGCTCGTGGAGGCGGCGCTCGCGCTCGGGCACTCCCCGCGCGTGCTCGACACGCTCCGCTGCAACATGGTGCTCGGCCGCGACCGGCCGCGGATCTTCTACGCGGGCGAGGAGGTCCTCGCGACCGACCTCCACGTCGTCATCCCGCGCATCGGCGCGTCGATCACCGGCTACGGCCTGTCGGTCGTGAACCAGTTCGACATGATGGGCGTGCCGGTCCTCAACAACTCGATCCCCATCGCCCGCTCGCGCGACAAGCTCCGCGCGCTGCAGCTCCTCTCGCGCTTCGGGATCGACATCCCGCGCACGGTGATGTGCCGCTACCGCGACGAGGTCCCCCAGGCGGTGGAGATGGTGGGCGGGCTCCCCTGCATCATCAAGCTCATCCAGGGGACGCAGGGCGTGGGCGTCATGATCGCCCACACCTCCGCCGAGGTGGAGGGCATGCTCGACACGCTCTGGACGCTCGGTCAGGAGATCCTCCTGCAGGAGCTCGTCGTCGAGTCGCGCGGCAAGGACGTGCGAGCGCTCGTGGTGGGCGACCGGGTGGTGGCCGCCATGCGGCGCACCGCGCGCGCGGGCGAGTTCCGCTCCAACATCCACCGCGGCGGCGTCGCGGAGGCGGTCGAGCTCGACCGCGAGTTCGCCGAGGTCGCGGTGAAGGCCGCCCGCGTCATGGGGCTCGAGGTCGCCGGCGTCGACATGCTCGAGGCGCGCACCGGCCCGAAGATCATGGAGGTGAACTCCTCCCCCGGCTTCGAGGGGCTCGAGGCCGCCACCGGCGTGGACATCGCCACCGCCTACGTGTCGCACGCCATCGAGTACGGCCACGCCCGCCACTCCGGCTACGCCGGCGGCCACCTCGTGTGAGTGGAGGTGAGGAACGGGCAGGCGAGCAGGCCAGCCCGCGGACGCCCCTTCACCAAACCAGATCACCACATCTAGAATCCGCGCACCCGTGCCACCTCGAACCCCGCCCGTCGAGCCCATCCCGCTCGTGCTGTACGAGGATCCGCTCTCTCCCTGGTGCCTCGTCGCCGAGAAGCGCATCGCCGCCGCGCTCTCGGACCTCGAGCGCACCTACGAGCCGCTCCGCCACGAGCCGTTCCCGCTGCGCCTCGAGCCGCGCGCCATGTCGCGCACCGAGCGTGAGCGGCTCGCGCGCGCCGCGCGCCGCGCCGCGAAGGAGCCGGAGGCGCAGGGCATCACGCCCGACCTGTGGCTCTCGCAGGATCCGCCGCTCTCGTCCATCCCGCCGCTCGCGGCGCTCGCCGCGGCGCGGCTGCAGGGCGTCGGGCGCGAGGAGGCGCTCCGCACCGCGCTCCGGCAGGCGGCCCTCTTCCGCGGCGTGAACGTGTCGCGCCGGGACGTGCTCTACGAGCTCGCCGGGTGCGCCGGCCTCGACGTCTCCCGCTTCGCCAGCGCGCTCTCGACCCCGTGGACCGAGCGGCGCGTGCGCGCGTGCTACGAGGAGGCGGTGGATCGGGGCGTCGAGGTCGCGCCCGCGCTCGTCGTGGGCGAGGAGTGGCTCGTCGCCGGCCCGCGCTCCATCGACGAGTACCGCGAGATCCTGGAGCGGTACGCGCGGGTGCGCCACGGCATCCCCATGGCGCGCGTCATTCACTGAGCGTTTCGAAGAGTGTGCCCGCGCCCGTGCGCGGCGGGCACGCCCACATCCCCCTCGCCGCGCTTCCACGTGCATTTGCGCCGCGATCTCGCCCGGCACGCGCGTTGCGTTTACGCTCGCCGCGGGGTCCGCGAGGCGCCCCGGTGAATGCGGACGCCCGTCGCGCGTCGATCGAGCGAGCCCTCGCGAAGGAGTCCCCGATGAAGCGCCTCCTCCTCGTCGCCGTCACCGCCCTCGCCTCGGGGTGCATCGTCCCCGCCGTGGAGAGCCGGACGGTCTACTCGCCCCCGCCCATGCCGGCTCCAGCGCCGCCCCGCGCCCAGGTGGTCTGGTACGACGGCCAGCACTTCGTGCCCGAGGCGTTCGGCGGCGGCTGGTGCTACGCGGAGGGACCGCACCGCCACGACTACGCCCCCGAGCGCCTCGACGACTACGACGTCTACGACGGGGCCTACTCCTACCGCGGTCCGTACGTGTTCTCGTACTACGGCGGTCACCCGGTGCCCGGCCGCGGCTGGTGCTACGCGCGCGGTCCTCACACGCACGAGTACCTCCCGCCCGACGGGCCGGACTTCGCGTGGAACCGGGGGCGCGGCTACGTCTTCCGCGGCGGGTGGCGTCCGAACCGCCCGCCGCCGCAGAACTACTGGCCGACGGTCGCGCCGGCCCGGCGCCCGGCGCCGCGTCCGGCTCCGGCCTACGACGATCGCCGTCCCGCCTACCCCGACTACGGTGAGGCGCGCCCGGCGCCGCGCCCCGGCTACCCCGACACCCGCCCGGCGCCGCGCCCGGCTCCCTATCCCTCGCCTTCGTACCCGCCCCCGCGACCCGCGCCGGCTCCGGCTCCCGCCCCCGCGCCCGCTCCGACCTATCCCCCGTACCCGCCGCCGGATCGCCCCGGTCACTCCGACGACGCCCCCGGTCACGGCAACCTCCCGCCCGGCCACGGCGGCACGCCGCCCGGTCACGCCTCCCCGTCGCCGGCTCCCTATCCGCAGACGCCACCTCCTGCGCCGTACCCGACCCCGGATCGGCCCGGCCGCGACGACGCCCCCGGCCACGGCAACCTTCCGCCGGGCCACGGCGGCACGCCGCCCGGCCAGGCCACCCCGTCGCCGACGTACCCGCAGACGCCGAGCCGTTACCCGCCGGCGAGCCGGCCCGGACGCGGCGACGATGACCGCGACCACGGCACGCCGCCCGGTCGCGCCGCCCCGCCCGCGCCGACGCAGCCGCCGCCCTCCGCGCCCGCGCCTTCCTCGCCCGGCAACAGCGGCGCCGCCCCCGGCCACGGCGGGACGCCGCCCGGCCAGGCCACGCCCGCACCCGCCCCGAACGGCCGTCCGGATCGCGCCGGTCCCCGCGGCAACGGCAACGGCAAGGGTCAGGGTGGCGAGAAGAAGAACGACGACGACGAGAACAACGGGCGCGGCAACGGCCGGCGCTGAGGCCGTCCCGGCGCTTCCCGCCCTGCGGCGGTGAAGTGCGAGAACACCCGGAGGCCGCCCGTCCGCGGGCGGCCTCTTCGCGTCTCGGCGCGCCGCCTTTCCGCCCCGGCCGTGACCTCTGCGGCAACTTGCCGGGCCCGGTCGGGGTGATAGCGTGCCGCGTCATGAGCCCCCTCCTCACGGCCGCGATGCTCGTCTTCGCGCTCGCGTTCTTCGCGTTCACGATGCTCCGGAGGCTCGCGCCGCTCCTCGCGCTCCGGCGCGACGACCGGATCTCGCGGACCGGCGAGCGGCTCGCGACGCTGCTGCGCTACGGCCTCGGCCAGAAGCGGCTCGTCGATCCGGAGGAGCGCGGTCCCGGCCTCCTCCACGTCGTCATCTTCGCGGCGTTCCTCGTGCTCGCGCTCCGCACGGTGACGCTCTTCGGGATGGGCTTCGCGGAGGGGTTCCACCTGCCGCTCCTCGCGCCCGAGGCCCCGCTCGGCCTCGTCTACGGCTTCGTGAAGGACCTCGTCGTGCTCGCGGCGCTCGTCGGCGTCGCGGGCTTCCTCTGGCGGCGGCTCGTCACGAAGCCGGACCGGGTGACGCTCTCGACCGAGGGCGTCGTGATCCTGCTCTTCATCGCCGGCCTCATGGTGACGGACCTCCTGTTCGAGGGGGCGGAGCTCCTCGCGCGCGGCGCGCCCGGCTCCGCGTGGGGACCGGCCGGCGCGCTCGGCCGCGCGCTCCTCGCGCCGCTCGCGCCCGGCCAGGCGCAGGCGCTCGGCGCCCTCGCCTTCTGGCTGCACCTCGCCATCATCCTCCTGTTCCTGAACGTGCTCCCGTTCGGGAAGCACTTCCACATCATCACCGGCCTGCCGAACGTGTTCTTCGCGCGGCTTCCCCCGGCTGTCGCGCTCCGCAAGCTCGAGCTCGAGGCGGAGGACGCGAGCTTCGGGACCGCGACGGTGAAGGACCTGTCGTGGAAGGAGGCGTGGGACGTCTACAGCTGCACCGAGTGCGGCCGCTGCCAGACGCACTGCCCGACCTACGTCACCGGCAAGCCGCTCTCGCACAAGGAGGTGAACCGGTCGATCCGGCACCACCTCGGCGAGGTCGCCCCCCAGCTCACCGCCGCGGCCCGCGCGAAGGATCCGGCCGCTCGCGAGGCCGCGCTCGGCGCGCTCCCGCCCATCACCTCGGTCATCCCCCCGGAGACGTTCTGGGCCTGCACCACCTGCGGCTGGTGCGAGACCGCCTGCCCGGTGCTCATCGAGAACATCCCGCGCCTCGTGGACATGCGCCGGCAGCAGGTGCTCGTCGAGTCTGCCTTCCCGGACGAGGCGGCGCGCGTGTTCAAGGGGATCGAGACGCAGGGGAACCCCTGGGGCATCGGCTCGAACAAGCGCACCGAGTGGTGCGAGGACCTCGACGTGCCGCGCGCCGCGGCCGGCGAGCCGTTCGAGTACCTGTTCTTCGTGGGCTGCGCGGGTGCGTTCGACGACCGCCAGAAGAAGGTCTCACGGGCGATCGTGCGGATCCTCCGCGAGGCGAAGGTCTCGTTCGCCATCCTCGGCGAGGAGGAGACCTGCAACGGCGAGGCGGCCCGCCGGCTCGGCAACGAGTACCTGTTCCAGCTGCAGGCCCAGGCGAACGTCGACACGCTGAACGGCTACGGCGTGAAGAAGATCCTCGTCCAGTGCCCGCACTGCCTCAACACCATCAAGAACGAGCTGCCGCAGTTCGGCGGCCGCTACGAGGTCGTGCACCACGCCGAGCTCATCGCGAAGCTGGTCGCCGAGGGGAAGCTCACGCCCGGAGCGGCGGAGGGGCTGGGGCCCGTCACCTTCCACGATCCGTGCTACCTCGCCCGCTGGAACGGCGTCACCGAGGCGCCCCGCGAGGCGCTCGGCGCGGTCGCGGGCGTGAAGCTCGTCGAGATGGAGCGCAACCGGCGGCAAGGCTTCTGCTGCGGCGCGGGCGGTGGCCGCTTCTGGCTCGAGGAGAAGCTCGGCACGCGGGTGAACCAGAACCGGGTGGACGAGGCGGCGCGGACGCTCGGCGAGACGGGCGGCGTCATCGCCACCGGCTGCCCGTTCTGCCTCACCATGATGAAGGACGGCGTGAACGAGACCGGCCGCGAGGAGAAGCTCAAGGTCATGGACGTCGCCGAGATCGTCGCGCTCGGGCTCCCCGCCGCACGCGCGCCGCGCGAAGGGTAGGGGGATGGTGGAGCGGCTCCCGGCCCCGCCGCTCCCGCCCTTCCTCGCCCGGGCGCTCCCCTTCGAGCGCTCGACGGTCGCCGCGGGCGGGCTCGCCCTCCACGTCGTTGAGTCGGGCCCCGCCGGCGCGCCCACCGTCGTGCTCCTCCACGGGAACCCGACCTGGAGCTTTCTCTGGCGCGAGGTGGCCCTCCTGCTCCGGGACGCGCCGCTCCGGCTGGTGATGCCCGACCTCCCCGGCCTCGGTCTCTCCGAGAAGCCGCGCGACCCGCGCTTCCACACGCTCGAGAACCACGCCCGCGTGATGGGCGCCCTCCTCGACGCCGTGGCGCCCGGCCGCTTCGTCCTCGTCGTGCACGACTGGGGCGGCCCCATCGGCCTCGCCGCGCTCGCCGCTCGGCCGGGCCGGCTCGCCGGCCTCGTCGTCACCAACACCGGCGTGGGCCCGCCGCGCCCGGGCGCGCGCAAGACCGCGTTCCACCGGCTCGCGAACCTGCCCGTCCTCCCCGCGCTCCTCTTCCGGCTCCTCGGCTTCCCGCAGAACGCGCTCCACCTCGCCCAGGCCGACCGCCGCTCGATCCGCGGCGACGTCGCGCGCGGCTACCGCTGGCCGCTCCGCCGCCTCCGCGATCGCGTCGCGCCCCTCGCGCTCGCCCGCATGGTCCCGCTCCGCCCCGATCACCCCTCCGTCTCGGGCCTCGAGCGCGCGCTCGCCGTCGCGAGCGCGTTCGACGGCCCGGCCGCGATCGTGTGGGGCGAGCGCGATCCGGTGCTCGGCCGCGCGCTCCGCGGGGTCGCCTCGGCGCTCCCCCAGGCGAGCGTGACGCGCCTCCCCGCCGGCCACTACCCGCAGGAGGAGGCGCCCGGCCCGATCGCCGACGCCATCCGCGACGTCGCGCGCCGCGCGGGCTTCCTCTGCTGAGAGAGCGTGAAGGAACCGCCCGCCGCGACCCCTTCGACAGCAGGATCATCGGCCGGCGGGGCGCGGGAACGCCGCCGCCGCCGCATCGAGCCGGCGCGCCACCTCGCCCTCGAACGACTCGAGATCGTTCCCGGAGCGCGGATCGGCGCCCACGCAGGTGAGGATCTCGTCGTAGGGCGACGGCGCGGCGCCGAGGGCGTCGTAGTCGATCCGGCGCGGCAGGGGCTCGCCGTCGTTGCCCGGCCGGAACGCGCCGAAGAGCCCCTCCGAGCCGGGGGCGAGCTCCTCCTTCAGGGCGAGGAGCCGGCGCAGCGCGGCGCGGAAGGGAGCGTGCTCGAGGTGGCGGAGCTCCACCTGCGTCCCCGTGCGCGTCGCGACGCCGGCGAGCGCCGCGCGCAGGAACGGAACGTCGGTGACCACGAGCCCGTAGAGGTGAAAGTCGCCCGCGAGGGCGCGAGCGAGGAGCGCCGCCTCCTCCTCCGACAGCCAGGCGTGGCTCGGGCAGAGGAACGCGTCGCAGGTGACGACGTCGTACGCGCCGCAGTCGCGCAGGTCGGCGCCGCCCGTCGCGAGCGGATGGGCGAGGCAGCCGACGCGCGTCTCCTCCGCGTCGAGGAAGCCGAGCAGCGGGCAGATCCGCACCGAGGGGAAGAGCGGCGTGGGCGCGCCCTCGGCGAGCGCCGCCGCCGCGGCGCGGAACGCGGCCGGGGTACGCGGGACGCGGGCGAGCGCGCGGGTGCGCCGGGAGAGCTCCGCGCGCAGGCCTTCGCGGGAGAGGTCGTGGCTGTTGTAGAGCCCGCAGCACGCGCCGCAGCTCGCCCCCGCCGTCTGGCAGAGCCGCAGCACCGCGAGGCCTCACTCCTCCGCGCCGAGCGCCGCCCGGCAGCTCGCGCACAGGCCCGGTCCCTTGCGGTCGGAGTCGGCGGCGTCGCGCGAGACGAACATGGCGCAGTGGTAGTCCGTGCAGTGCGAGAGGCCGAGGAGGTGGCCGGTCGCGTGGACGGTCTCGACCTGCGCGCGGCGCCGGACCTCCCCCGGCTCGCCGTGCGAGAGCCGCGCGAGCGAGAAGATCGCCGCGCCCGCGTCGCGATCGGCGTCGCCGATCACGTAGGGCGCGTCGGGCAGGAACAGGTCGACGTCGGTGATCCCCACCACCGGGACGGGCCCGCTCCCGCCCGAGCGCAGCGAGGCGAGCCGGCGGAGGATCGAGGTCGCGTGGTACTGGCCGCGCGCCTCGTTGAACGCGTAGCGCGGGCGGTCGAGCGAGGGGCCGGCCTTCGCCGCGATCCCGAGCACGTCGCGCAGCGCGTGGCTCGCCTCGGCGACGAGCTTCGAGCCCACCTCGCCGAGGGGCACGAGGAGCACGTGGCTCGGGCGCGCGAGCGCCTTCAGCTCCGCGCGCGCGCTGCCGGGCCTTGGGCCGGAGTTGGCTGAGGCGGAAGGATTCGAACCTTCATACGCGGATCCAAAGTCCGCAGTCCTGCCGTTGGACGACGCCTCAGAATCGTTGCGACGCACGGGCGGCCTGCTTTTCCTCGCTGCGCTCCCCCGGCGCGGGTTCCTCTCGTCGACGCGGGCCCCTCCACCCGCGCGGCAGCGACCTACCAGCGTACCAGGGCACTCCCCCAGGTGAAACCCGCCCCGAACGCGCAGAGCCCCACGAGGTCGCCGCGCTTCACGCCCCGCTCCTCCACGGCCTCGGCGAGCGCGATGGGGATCGAGCCGGCGGTGGTGTTCCCGTACTTCTGGATGTTGTTGAAGACCTGGGCGTCCTCGAGCTCGAGGCTGCGCTGCACCATCTGCGCGATGCGCAGGTTCGCCTGGTGCGGCACGAGCACCTTCAGGTCCTTCGTCGTGAGCCCGTTCCGGTCGAGCGCGGCGCGCACCACCTCCGGCATCTTGGAGATGGCGTGCTTGAAGACCTTCTGCCCCTCCATGTGCGGGTAGATCGCGCCGGACTCGATGTGCGCGACCTGGACGCGCGGGTGGTACTTGGAGCCGGGCGCGTCGGTCCAGAGCTCCTTCGCGTAGCGCCCGTCGGCGTGGAGGTGCACGGACAGCACCCCGCGGCCCGGCTCGTCGGTGGCCTCGAGCAGGGCCGCGCCCGCGCCGTCGCCGAAGATCACCGCCACGTCCCGGCCGCGCGTGGACACGTCGAGGCCGGTCGAGTGGATCTCCGAGCCGACGAGCAGGACGCGCCGGTACACGCCGGCGCGGATCCAGGCGTCCGCGACCGAGAGCCCGTACAGGAAGCCCGAGCACTGGTTGCGCACGTCGAGCGCCGGCACTCCCGGGATGCCCAGCTTCGCGTTGAGGAAGCAGCCGTCGCCCGGGAACATGTGGTCGGGCGAGAGGGAGGCGTAGATGATCGCCTCGATGTCGCTCGCCTTCCACCCCGCCTTGTCGAGCGCGCGCTTCGTCGCCTCGAAGGCCAGGTCCGAGTTCTCGGTCCCCTCGCGCACCCAGCGCCGCTCCCGGATCCCGGTCCGCTCCTGGATCCAGGCGTCGGACGTCTCCATGCGGCGGGTGAGCTCCTCGTTCGTGACGACGCGGTCGGGGACGAAGGTGCCGAGGGCGGCGAAGGCGGCGCGGGGCATCGCGGGGTCCTTGGTGATCGCCCGCGCTGCGCTGCCCAGAGGCTCGCGCGCGCGGGCGGCTTGGGTCAGATGTCGAGGTTCTGCACGTCGAGGGCGTGCTTCTCGATGAACTCGCGGCGCGGCTCGACCGCGTCGCCCATGAGCACGCTGAAGACCTCGTCCGCCTCGACGGTGTCGTCGACGCGGACCTGCAGGAGCGTGCGGCGGGTGGGATCCATCGTCGTCTCCCAGAGCTGCTCGGGGTTCATCTCGCCGAGCCCCTTGTAACGCTGGATGGTCTGGCCCGCCGTGGCGCTCTTCTTGAGCGCCTCCACCGCGGCGAAGACGTCGTCCACCTCCTCGTCGCCGTCCCCGGTCTGCAGCCGGTGCGGCCCGGGGCCGATCTCCCTCACCGCCGCGTACAGGGCGGCGAGCTCGCCCCAGTCCGGGCCGGACAGATAGTCGAAGTCGATGCGCGTCGTGCGGGTCGCGCCCGACATGGTGGTCTGGAACACGAGCGCGTCGCAGCCGTGCTCCTCGTCGCGCTCGATCTTGGCGAGGCGCACCTCGAGCTCGGGATGGAGCTTCTGCGCCCGGTCGTAGATCCGCTGGACCTGCTCCTTCACCTTCTCGTGGTGCTTCAGGAGGTCGAGGTCGAGATCGCCGAGCTGGATCGCCGCGTCGACGATGCGGCTGTCGCGGCGGCGGTCGACCCGGGCGAGGAGCGCGCGGTAGGCGATCGCCTCCTGCGCGAGCCGCTTCAGGTCGCGCCCCTCGACGACGGTCTCGCCGGAGACGAGCTTCGCCTTGTCCGTGCCGAGCTGGAGCAGGAACTCGTCGAGCGCCGTCTCGTCCTTGAGGTAGCTCTCCTTCTTGCCCTTCTGCACGCGGTAGAGCGGCGGCTGCGCGATGTAGAGGTAGCCCCTCTCCACGAGCTCCGGCATCTGCCGGAAGAAGAAGGTGAGGAGGAGCGTCCGGATGTGCGAGCCGTCGACGTCCGCGTCCGTCATGATGACGATCTTGTGGTAGCGGATCTTGCCGGCGTCGTACTCCTCCGGCCCGATGCCGGTGCCGAGCGCGGTGATCATCGTCGCGATCTCGGCCGACGAGAGCATCTTGTCGAAGCGCGCCTTCTCGACGTTCAGGATCTTGCCGCGCAGGGGGAGGATGGCCTGGATGCGCCGGTCGCGCCCCTGCTTCGCCGAGCCGCCTGCGGAGTCGCCCTCCACGAGGAAGATCTCGGACTCGCGCGGATCCTTGGACTGACAGTCGGCGAGCTTCCCCGGGAGCGAGGCGCCGTCGAGCGCGCCCTTGCGGCGCACCGTCTCGCGCGCCTTGCGCGCGGCGATGCGCGCCCGGGTCGCCTCCGCCACCTTGCCGCAGATCCGCTTCGCGACGTTGGGGTTCTCCTCCAGGAACGCGCCGAGCCGCTCGTTGAGCATGGTCTCGACCATGCTCTTCGCCTCGGTGTTCGAGAGCTTCGTCTTCGTCTGCCCCTCGAAGCTCGCCCCGGGCAGGCGGATGGAGATCACCGCCGCGAGCCCCTCGCGCATGTCGTCGCCGGAAGGCAGCTCGTCCTTCAGGTCCTTGAAGAGGTTGTTCTTCTGCCCGTACGCGTTGATCGTGCGGGTGAGCGCGGTCTTGAAGCCGATGAGGTGGGTGCCGCCCTCGTGGTTGTGGATGTTGTTCGCGAAGGCGAAGACCTTCTCGTCGTAGCCGTCGTTCCACTGCAGGGCGATCTCGACGACCGCCGCGCCGCGATCGGTCTCCACCTCCTGGCGGAGCGAGATGGGGGGCTGGAACAGGACGTCGCGGCTCTTGTTCAGGTACGCCACGAACTCGCGGATGCCGTCCTTGAACAGGAACTCGTGCTTCTTGCCGCTCCGCTCGTCCTCGATGCTGATCTTGAGGCCGGCGTTCAGGAAGGCGAGCTCGCGGAGCCGCCCGGAGAGCGTCTCGAACGAGAACTCGGTCACCTCGAAGATGGTCGCGTCCGGCTTGAAGCTGATCTTCGTGCCGCGCCGCTGCGTCTCGCCGACCGCGGTGACCTTGCCGGCCGGCGTGCCGCGCTCGTAGCGCTGCTGCCAGACCTTGCCGTCGCGGTAGACCTCCGCCTTGAGCCACTCCGAGAGCGCGTTCACGCAGGTGACGCCGACGCCGTGGAGGCCGCCCGACACCTTGTACGCGTTCGACTCGAACTTGCCGCCGGCGTGGAGCTTCGTGAGCACCACGTCGAGCGTGTCCATCCCCTTCACCGTGGGATGAGGGCCGATGGGGATGCCGGAGCCGTTGTCGACGATGGTGATCGAGCGGTCGACGTGGATCGTGACGTTGATCTCGCTCGCCCGCCCCGCCATCGCCTCGTCGACCGAGTTGTCGACGACCTCGTACACGAGGTGGTGGAGCCCGCGCTCCCCGACGTCGCCGATGTACATGTGGGGGCGCTTGCGGACCGCCTCGAGGCCCTCGAGCACCTTGATCGTGTCGGTTCCGTACTCCTCCGAGCCGTTCGTCGGCTGGAGGCTCTTCTCGGCGGTTTCCAGTGGGGTTCCTCCGTCGTTTCCCCGAAGGGTTCCCGCAGCTTAGGCGAGACAGTGGGGTATAGCAGGCAAGGCGGCTGCTGGCAACGTTCCCTTCTGCGACCCAAGTCTTCGGATCGACTCAGGAAACGAGCGGGGTCACCACCCCGCGCTCCACCCTATAGAAGGTCGTATCCGGACCTGCCGCGGGCTCGATGAGGCGCCGGTCGGTGGAGGTGAGGAACGCCTGCGCCGGCAGCGCGGCCAGGTAGGCGAGCAAGTAGCGGTTCTTGGCGGGATCGAGCTCGGATGACACGTCGTCGAGCAGGAGCAGCGGCGGGCGCCCGAGCGCCGCGCGCAGGTTCTCGATCTCGGCGATCTTGAGGGCGAGCACGAGCGCGCGCTGCTGCCCCTGGCTCGCGTAGGCGCGCGCGCCGCGGCCGTCGAGCGCGAGGACCAGCTCGTCCATGTGGGGGCCGGCGGAGGTGAAGCCGCGCTCCCGATCGCGCTCGAGCCGCGCCGCGAGGGCCGCGTCGAGGCGCGCCGCCACCTCCTCCTCGCTCCCCTCGCCGGGCACGCCCGCCGCCGGCCGGTAGGCGAAGCGTGCGTCCGGCGCCTCGGGGCCGGAGATCTCGCTGAAGGCGGCGCGCACCCGCGGCGCGAGCTCGTCGACGAGCGCCTGCCGGCGCCGCACGAGCCGCGCCCCGGCCCGCACGAGCGGGGCGCGGAAGCTCGCCTCGACCTCCGCGACCCCGCCGCGCAGGGCCGCGTTCCGGGCGCGCAGCGCCCGCACGTAGTCGCGCGCCTCCCCCAGCACGGCCGGCCAGCGGTTGAACGCGGCCCGATCGAGGAAGCGGCGGCGACCCTCCGGTCCGCCCTTCACGAGCAGCAGGTCGTCCGGGGCGAAGCACACGGCGGCGAGCCCCTCGAAGTAGTCGTCGAGCCGATCCTGTGGCTTGCCGTCGAGGAGCGCGATCCGGCCGCCCGCGGCGACCTGCACCGCCACCCGACGGACCCCGCCCGGCCCGTCGAAGTCGCCCGCGACCTCGCCCTTCTCGGCGCCGTGGCGGACGAGCTCCACGAGCCGCGCCGCCCGGAGCGGCTTCAGCGTGGTGAGGAAGTAGATGGCCTCGAGGAGGTTCGTCTTCCCCTGGCCGTTCTCGCCGAGGAGCACCGTCGCGCGCGGCGAGGGCGCGAGCTCCACCTCGGCGAGGTTTCTGAAGTCCTTTACGGCGAGGGAGAGGAGCTTCACACGGGACGTCAGATCCGCATCGGCATCACCACCGCGGTGAAGCCCTGGTCCTTCTCGTCGCCGCCGCGGAGCACGCCTGGCGAGAGGTCGTCCGCGAGCTCGAGCTGCACGTCGGCGCTCTTCACGACCGCGAGCACGTCCATGAGGTAGCGCGCGTTGAACCCGATCTTGAGCGGCTCGCCCTCGTACTCGACCGGCACCTCCTCCTTCGCCTCGCCGAGGTCCGGGTTCTGCGAGAGCACCCGGAGCGTGCCCTTCGAGAGCTCGAGCTTCACCGCGTGGGCCTTGTCGGTGGAGAGGAGCGAGATGCGGCGCAGTGTCTCGAGGAAGCGGTCGCGGCCGATGCGCACCACCTTCTCCCCCTGCTTCGGGATGACCTGCCGGTAGTCCGGGAAGAGCCCCTCGATGAGCCGCATCGAGAGGGTGACGCCCTTGCGGTGGAAGATGGCGCTGTTCTCGACGAAGCCGAGCTTCGTCTCGCCGCCCGCCTCGCCCCCCTCCACCGCCTCGGCGAGGAGCTTGCGGAGCTCCTGGAGCCCCTTCTTCGGCAGGATCACGCCGCGCTTCAGCCCGAACGTTCCGCTCACCGCGCGCTCGGAGAGCGAGAGCCTATGACCGTCCGTCGCGACGAGGCGGAGCAGCTCGGGGCCGGGCTCGAAGTAGACGCCGTTCAGGTTGTAGCGGGTCTCGTCGTTCGAGACGGCGAAGAAGGTGCGCTCGATCATCTCGAGCAGCTCGTCCGGCTTCACGTCCGCGAAGGTCACCTTCTCGAAGCGCGGCAGCGCCGGGAAGTCCTCGGCGGGGAGGCCCACGATGCGGAACTCGGAGGGGCCGCTCCGCACCTCGAGGTAGTTGTTGTTCGCCCGCTTGAGCGTGACCTGCTGCTCGGGCAGGGCGCGGACGATCTCGTACAGGTGGCGCGCGGAGACGGCGAGGGCGCCCTCCTTCAGCACCTCGCAGCTCTCGTCGTGCTCGGACGAGACGGCGAGGTCGAGGTCGGTCGCGGAGACGACGAGCTGACCCTTCTTCGCCTCGAGGAGGACGTGGGAGAGGATCGGCATCGTGCTCTTCTTTTCCACGATGCCCTGGGAGCGCCCGAGCGCCTTCGAGAGCTCAGCGACTCCGATCTTCAGTTCCATGGGAAGATCCTCTTCTTTTGATCTAGGAGTAACAGCAGGGGCCGAGTGTATGTGGAAAAGAGCTCGGAACCCGCGAAACTCCTGGAGCTTTCGGCCTGGAAAACTCTCCGGATCCCTTTGGGTCGAGTTTGTGTAGCGCGGGCCGAGAAACGGTGTCAACAGCCGCCCACATCCCGTCCCCACGAGGATCGGTGCTGGATCCACAGATGATCCACAATGCCGCGCCGAGGGCGGGAGCGAGGCGCGCCGGCGCGGGCGCGGCCTCGAGCGGACGCAAGCGAGCGCAGGCCGCCGTGGAGCGACCTGCGCGAGGGCGGGAGCGGCGTAGAGAGGGCAGCGCGCGGGTCAGGGCGCGAGCTTCGCGGTGAGGACCTGCACGGCGGAGCGGACCGGCTCCTCCGTCTCCATGAGCGACCGGATGCGCTCCACCGCCGCGATGACGGTGGTGTGGTCCTTCTTGTTGAAGCGCTCGGCGATGGACTGGAACTTCTCCTTGCCGAGCTCGCGGCAGAGGTACATCGCGACCTGGCGCGGCTGGGCGATCTTCTGCTCGCGCGAGGCGCTCGTGAGCTTCGCGACGGTGAGGCCGTAGTGCGCCGCGACCGCCTCCTGGATGCGCTCGATGGGCGGCTTGTACCCCTCGGGCGGGATCACGTCGCCGAGCACGTCGCGCGCGAGCGGCACGGTGATGGGCTCGCTCTTCAAGGAGGCGAAGGCAGCGAGCCGCATGAGCGCGCCCTCGAGCTCGCGCACGTTCGAGCGGATGTGGCTCGCGAGGAGCTGGGTCACCTCGCCGGGCAGGTCGATCGACTCGACCTCCGCCTTCTTCTGGAGGATGGCGGCGCGGGTCTCGAACTCGGGCACCTCGATCTGGACGCGCATGCCCCACTCGAAGCGCGAGCAGAGGCGGGCGTCGAGCCCCTTCAGCTCCTTGGGGCTGCGATCGCTCGAGAGGACGATCTGCACGTGGTGATCGTGGAGCTCGTTGAAGGTGTGGAAGAACTCCTCCGCGGTCTTGTCCTTCCCGGCGAGGAACTGCACGTCGTCGACGAGCAGCGCGGCGCACTCCCGGTACTTGTGGCGGAACTCGTCCATGGTCCCCTTGGAGAGGGCCGCGACGAAGTCGTTGGTGTAGCGCTCGGAGGAGACGATCGCGACCCGGCCGCCCTGCTTGTCCAGGATCGCGTGGGCGAGGGCGTGCAGGAGGTGGGTCTTGCCGAGGCCGGAGTCGCCGTGGAGGAAGAGCGGGTTCCAGGTGTGGCCGGGGTTCGCCGCGACGGCCTGGGCGGCGGCGAACGCGAAGCGGTTCGACTCGCCCACGACGAAGGTGTCGAAGGTGTAGCGCGGGTTCGGCCGGGAGTCGCGCGGGTCGGCCGGCTCCCCTGCGCGCGGCACCGGCGTGAGCGTCGGGCCGGCCGGCAGGGGCAAGGGCGTCGGCGCGAGGCGCGGGGCCGCGTCGACGACGAAGGCGATCTGCACCGCCTGGCCGACGATCGCGGGCACGAACTCCTCGAAGAACGCGCGGTAGTTGTCCTCGACGAAGTCGCGGTGGAAGCGATCGGGCGCCGCGACCTGCAGCCGGCTGCCCTCGAGCGAGAGGAGGCGGAGCGGGGCGAACCAGCGGTCGTACAGATCCGGGCGCAGCCTAGAGCGCAGGAACGCGTCGATGCGCGACCAGAGCTCGTCTGCCGGCGAGATCATCTTGGCGCTCGCGCGCGAGTCCATGCTGCTGCCCCCCCAGGTGCGCGCAACGGAACGAGGATCCCCCCTCCGACGCCCGGGCTTCCGGACGGCGGCTCACTCGGCGCTCGGAGGGCGAGAGTGCAGGCGGCCTCGTGTTGCGTGGGGGCGGAAGTTAGCCAAGGTCCACCGAGGGGATCAAGGGCGTCGTGCCTCGCTCGCGAAAGGACGGGCTTTTCGCGCGGCGAGCCGGTGACGGATCGCGCACGGATCCGCGGGAACCGGCCAAGTCTCTGGAAACCTTGACATCTCGCGGCTGATCGGGGAGGTTGCCGCGCCATGAAGCGGACATATCAGCCGAAGAAGCAGCGCCGTAATCGCACGCACGGTTTCAGGAAGCGCATGAGCTCGCCGGGCGGGCAGAACGTGATCAAGAGTCGCCGCGCGAAGGGGCGCAAGCGCCTCACGCCGAGCACGCCGAAGAAGTAGCACTGCAGGTGAAGCTACCCAAGGCGGCGCGTCTGCGCCGCCGCCGCGAATTCCTCCTCGTCCAGCAGCGCGGTACGCGGCTCTACGCCGGAGACGTGCTCGTCCTGTCGCTCGACTCCGGCGGGGCCCGGCCGCGCATCGGGATCACGGTGTCGTCGAAGATCGCGAACGCGGTCGAGCGCAACCGGGTGAAGCGCTGGGTGCGGGAGGAGTTCCGCGCGATGCAGGGCGATCTGCCCGCGGTGGATTTCGTCGTGATCGCTCGCGCGGGCGTGCTCGCCGCGGGCAGGGACGGGATCCGCCGTGCGCTCGACGCCGCGCGGGTGCGGCTCGCACCCAAGGGGAGCGCGTGATCCGGGGTGCCCTCGTGCTCCTCGTGCGTCTCTACCAGCGGCTCGTGTCGCCGCTGCTCCCGCCCTCCTGCCGCTTCTATCCGAGCTGCTCCGCCTACGCGGTGACGGCCCTCGAGCGCCACGGCGCGCTCAAGGGGTCGGCGCTCGCGGCGCGGCGTCTGCTCAAGTGCCATCCCTTCCATCCCGGCGGCATCGATCCGGTGCCGGAGTCCGAGAGGTAACCTTGGGTCCCGAGAACCGTCGTGTCCTCATCGCCACCGTCCTTTCCGTGGCGGTCCTCATCGTCTGGCAGTTCGTCTTCCCGTCGCAGAAGCCGAAGCCGGCCGCGCAGAAGCGGCCCGAGGCGGCCCAGACCGCGCCGGCTGCGCCCGCGCCGGCCGCCCCTGCCCCGGCGCAGCCGGCCGCGCCGGCGGTCCCGGAGAACGCCCCCGAGGAGCTCGTGAAGCTCACCGGCGATGGGTTCGAGGTGGTGCTCACGAGCCATGGCGGCGCGCTCAAGGAGGTCGTGCTCGAGGGCGAGAAGTTCCGCCGCGATCACGAGGGCAAGCCCGTGCAGATCGACCTCGTGCGGGTGGCGAAGGATCAGCCCTACCCGCTCGCGGTGGTCGCCTCGCCCGAGCTCGGCGGCGCCCAGGACGCCGCGAGCGATCCGGCGGCCCGCGCGCCGATGCGGATCGTGGCGAAGGACGCGCGCTCGGTGACGTTCGAGGGGCGCGCCGGGAACGCCTCCGTCCGGAAGACCTACCGCCTCACCGGCAAGCCGCACGAGCTCGCGCTCGATCTCGAGGTGCAGGGCGCGGCCGCCTCCGGCGCGGGGATCGTGATCCTCTACCCCGGCCACATGCCGCCCGCGACGAAGTCGGGCGGGTTCTTCTCCGGGCCTCCGGTCGAGTTCATCCGCCCGGTGTGCCGCGCGGGCACCACGACCGAGCGCTTCAAGGTCGACGGCGACCAGGCGGTCGAGAAGGTGGAGGGGACGGCGGCCTGGGCCGGCCTAGACCAGGGCTACTTCGTCTCCGCGATCTTCCCGGCCGAGCCGGCCGGCACCTGCATCTTCGCGAAGGGGACGGAGAAGGGCAGCGCCCTCGCCGCGCTCCGCCTCCCGTTCGAGGGCGGCGCCCGCAAGTACGCGCTCACCGTGTACTCCGGCCCGAAGGACCTCGACCACCTCCGCGCCTACGGCCGCAACTTCGAGAGCGCCATCGACTACGGCGCGATGGCGCGCCCGTTCGCGTTCTTCGCGCGCCTGCTCCTCTACGTGATGCGCTGGTTCGAGCGGCTGGTCGGCAACTGGGGCGTGGCCATCATCCTCCTCACGCTCCTCGTGAAGCTCCTGCTCTACCCGCTCACCGCGAAGTCGATGCAGTCGATGAACGAGATGCGGAAGCTGCAGCCCGAGATCGAGAAGCTCAAGGCGAAGTTCGGCAGCGACCGCGAGAAGCTGAACCTCGCGACGATGCAGCTCTACCAGCAGCACAAGGTGAACCCGCTCGGCGGCTGCCTGCCGATGCTGATCCAGCTCCCGATCTGGTTCGCGCTCTACGCGACGCTCCAGACCTCGGTCGAGCTGTACCGCGAGCCGTTCCTCTGGATCCACGACCTCACGATCAAGGACCCGTTCTTCGTCCTGCCGATCGCGATGGGCGTCTCGCAGTTCATCATGCAGCGGCTGTCGCCGCAGCCGGCCGACAACGCGCAGGCGAAGATGATGCTCTACTTCATGCCCGGCTTCTTCACGCTCCTCATGATCAACGTGCCGGCGGGCCTCACCCTCTACATCTTCGTGAACAACCTCCTGTCCATCGCGCAGCAGCAGTGGATGATGCGGCGCATGCCGGCCGTGCCGGCGCCGGCGAAGGCCAGGTAGCTCTCGGGGGAGCCATGGACGAGACGAACGGGACCGCAGGCCCGCCGCCCGCCGAGGCGCCGGAGAAGGTCGCCCGGGCGCGGGAGTTCTGCACCGGGCTCCTCGAGCGGCTCGGCGCCGCGGTGGACCTCGAGGTGAAGGAGACGGCCGATCAGATCGGCGTCGCCCTGAACCCGCGCGCCGGGAACGCGCTTGAGCTCTCCTCGGCGCTCGTCGAGGCGATCCAGTACCTCGTGAACCGCGTGGTGAACCCGCGCTCCGAGGGGCGCAAGTGGGTGAACCTCGAGGTGGGCGGGTTCGCCCAGGAGGGCGACCCGGCGGTCAAGGCGATGGCGGAACGGCTCGCCGCGACCGCCATCCGCACCGGCAAGGTCCTCGCCGTGGCGCCCATCAGCGCGCGCGAGCGCCGGCAGATCCACCTCGCCCTCGTCGACCACGAGGGCGTCGTCACCCGCAGCGAGGGTGAGGGAATCTTCCGGCAGCTGCTCGTCATCCCGGCCGCACGGGGCGAGCGGTAGTGGCGCGTCCCCGCACGAAGGCGGAGCGGCTCTTCTCGGCCGCTGTGGTCCGGCGCTCCTTCGAGCTCCAGGACCGCGAGTACGCCGCCGGGTTCCGCTTCGTGTACGAGGGCGTGCTGCGCGACCTCGAGCTCCAGGACGCCGAGGTCGACGCCTACCTCGCCGAGCACCGGAGCGAGGTCGAGGCTGCGATCGGCCGGCGCGGCGCGAAGAAGAGGTAGCCGGCGATGGACCCCGCCTTCCACGAGGCGCTGCGGCGCGGCATCGAGGCCTTCGCGCTGTCCATCCCCGCCGCCGCGCTCCCGCTCCTCGAGCGCTACGCCGACCGGCTCCTCGCCTGGAACCGGAAGGTGAACCTCACCACCATCACCGATCCGGCCGAGGTCGCCGAGAAGCACCTCGTCGACAGCCTGCTCCTCCTCCCGCTCCTCGACGGCGCGCGCACGCTCCTCGACGTGGGCGCCGGCGCCGGGCTCCCGGGCGTGCCGCTCGCCTGCGCGCGGCCGGGGCTCGAGGTCACCTGCTGCGACTCGGTGGCGAAGAAGGTCGCGTTCGTGAAGGCGGTCGCCGCCGAGCTCGACCTCTCCGTCCGCGCGTTCGCCGTCCGCGCCGACGGCGATCCGGATCGGGAGAAGCTCCCCCGCGCCGACGCGGTGGTCTCCCGCGCGCTCGCCGATCCGGAGCGGTGGGTGCCGCTCGGCGTCCGCTACCTCGCGCCGGGCGGGACGCTGTTCGCCATGCTCGGCCGCGACGTCGATCCGGCGCAGCTCGCCGCCCTCGGCGAGGCGAACGGGCTCGCGCTCGTCGACGTGGCGAGGTTCGAGCTGCCGCTCTCCCGCTCCGCCCGCGCCATCGCGCGCTGGCGCGTCGGTTAGAGCGGCTCGAGCTGGCGCCGGCGAAGCGCCGCCGACCGCCTGGCGCAGGCAGCGGTTCCCCGCGCGCCGTGACCTCGCCGTCACGCTCAGGGGATGGAGCGGACGACCTTCCTGAACTCGTCCTCGGTGAAGAGCCGGTGGGTCTCGGTGCGGACGAACCCGGCCCCGGCGATGGCGAGGACCATCCTCGCGACCGCCTCGTCGTTCGGCGCGTCGACGATGAACAGCGTGTCGTGCGCGCTTCCCATGATCCCGTAGAAGGCGCGCACCTCCCCGCCCATGCTGCGGACGGTCTCCTTCGCGGCCTCGACCCGGGCCGGGCTGCCCTTGATCTGCTCGATCCCCTTCGACGTGAAGCCGAACAGCACCAGATAGGAAGCCATCGCGCCCTCCGTCCTGCACGCAGCCTTGCGCTCGCGCGACGCGATGGTCGCGCGCGGGCGGCGCTTCGGGCTCCTCGTCCGATGGGTACCCCACCACGGGCGCAGCTCCCCGCCGCACTGCGCCCGGCCTCCTCAGCGTCCACCGGGAGGGGCGGCCTCAGGCTCCAGGCCGAGCGCGCAGCCGTGCCGCTCGCTGCCTGGCGAACCGGCCCGAGCGACGTCCGCCTCCGCGTCCGTCCCCTCCGCGAGCCGGCGCGCCGCCTCGAGGTCCCCGCGCGCGCCCGGGCAGTCGCCGCTCGAGTCCGCGAGCGTCATCCGCGCGAGCCGCGCGATCGAGGTGCCCGACGGACGCGACGAGCGCGCGGGCCCGCTCGAGGTGGGCGCGCGCGTTCGGGCGGTCGAGCGAGGCGATCGCGACGAGCGCGTTCGCCTGGCCGACCGTGAACCCTGCCTGCTCGCGCAGGCGCAGTGACTCGCGGTGGCTCGCGAGCGCCTTCGCGGGCTGGCCCGCCTTCTCGGCGAGATCGGCCTGGTGCCGGATGGCGTAGGAGATCCGCATCGGGTCCTCAGCGGCCCTCGCCTCGGCGAGCGCCTCGGCGTACCCGTGAGCGGCCTCGGCGTCGCGGCCCTGCACCTGCGCGACGAGGCCGACGTGGAACAGCGAGTCGGCGAGCGCGCCGTGATCGCCGAGCGGGCGGCGGAGCGCGAGCGCCTCGCGGAAGTCGCGCTCGATCGGTCCCCAGTCCCCGCGCGCCGCCAGCAAGGTCCGCCAGTACGCCGCGAGCGCGCCGGCGTCCATCGCGTCGGCGACGCCTGCCGGGGACGTGGCGGCCGCGCGCGCCTCCTCGGCGCGGGAGATCGCGGGCTCGAGGTCGCCTCCGCGGGCGAGCGCGCGCTCTCGCTCGGCCTCCGAGAGCTGGACGAGCAGGTGCGCGCGGTCCCCGCGGCGGGCGGCCAGCGCCCGCTCGAGCGCCGCGATCGATTCGTCCCACCGTCCCGCGAGCGTCAAGCGAGGGACGTCGGTCACGGGCGCGTGGCGGCAGGCCGAGAGCAGCGCGGCGACGAGGCACGCCCGCACGCGGCGAGCGCGGACGAGGGCGAGCGCGTTGACGATGGGTCGCACCATGCCTCCGCTGTAGAGGCGTCGAGATGCGGCGTCAACGCCTTCGCGCCTCGGGGCAGTGGGCGGACAGGATGAGCCCCATTTGCGCCCCGGGCAAGGAGGTCCCACGCGCGCCCGGCGCGGCTGACCACTTGGCGCCCATGGCTCTGCCCTCGTGGTTGTATGTGCAACTGGGAACTCCCGGCGGGCGCTCGTCCTGGAGGCCCTGGTCACGGAAAGTGAAGCGAGCCCTTCCGGCGGATCGCGCGCGCGCCTTCTCGGTGGGCGGCCCTTCCGAACCCCAGGAGCCGGCGATTCGCGCCCGGACGCCGACCGGCTGCGGCGTCGAACCGGGAGACCCGGTGATCGCGCGTTCGGGGTCGGCGCTGCTCGCGTCGAGGAGCGGTGCGCCGCTCGAGGCGCACCCGCTCAGGTGCACCAACGCCGGGGCGTTCGGCCGCGGCGAGCATGGCGATGTCCTTGGCGAACGCGCCGGTCCAGAGGGCGGCCGTGCCGAGGGGCTCGGGAAGCGATGAGAGCGCCGGCAGTGTCGTGGGGGTCGTGCGCGACGGTGTTCCGGCGTCGGGGTCGGGAACGAGTCCGTAGCGCTCCTTCGCCAGGAAGGCGTAGGTCGCCTCCATATCCCCGCCATGGCGAAGCGGGCGGGGCTCAGGGCGAAGCGCGTACACGAAGCGCTCCGCCTCGCTTTCATGATGCGGTGCACCGTCGCCTCGAGGCGGTATCCGAGGGCTCCGGCGCGCCCTTCCCCCGACTCGGTGGAGGTTCCCCGTGTGGCCGAGTCGAGACGCACCGCAGGAGCGCGACCCGCCGATGCTCGAGCACGCGCCGGATGCGATGAACGCTCGGTACTCGTGACCGGCGCACGGGCGCTTCAGGCCGCCTCGCCAAGATCGGCTTCGACGCGCGCTACAGGGACGTCGTCCTTCGCCGCGCCGGGGGCGCGCCACGAGCAGGAGGGCACGGTCGTGCGCCGGGCCGCCCGAAGTCTGCATCGTACGAGGTGATGTCTCGGCCCGTTCCGCGAGGCGGCGGCGGGGGCGCGGGGCGAAACCTATCGCCTCGCTGGCATCGAGAGGAGATCGACGGGGCCCGGGAGGAGCACGCGAGTCCGCGGGGGCCGGTCCTGCATCAGGCCTCCGAGCAGTTCCCGCACTCGCGGGTGCGGGCGTCCTCGCCGGGATGGAGCTTCGTTCCGGAAGGCGATGTTCCACGTGGAACGGCGCGAGTCGCAAGGGAGTGAGCCAGGCGGTCCCGGACCCGCGCCGGCTGCGCGGTCCGCTCGCCGGTGAAGGCGCCCGGAGAACCCGTCGCGAAGGTCCGGCCCCTGCCCCACCACCGCTGAAGAGAGCGGGGAGCGTGGCGGGGTGAGCGTCCCATGCCCGCGGTGACGACGGGTAGCTGGAGAAGCTGGAGGCGGCGCGGGTTCGCTGCGCGGAGGCCCATGGCGACGCTGAGCGCTGGCGGGGCGAGGCACGCGTGGGCGCAGGGCGCGGGCGACGCAAATGGTCTGACGAGAAACTCGGCTCGCTGCTCGGCGCCACCGTCGCGGGGTGAGCCCGGGCGCGGGTCGCGGGGGGTGCTGAACTCGACTCGGACGTCGCAAGCGCAGGTCGGTTGCTCGTCCTGCGATGGGGGCTTCCCGAGGATGGCGAACGCAACGGGCTCTCAGCTCCCGGTTCGCCTCCGCCATCGAGCCGCGCTCGGTCTCCGCGATGCTCGATCGCGCCCGTACCCTCCGGCGCTGGGCGGTCGCCCGGGCGGAATGCAGCGCCTCCCGGTCTCCTGACGGGGCGATGTCCGTGCACGTGCGTGCGTCCGGGCTGTCGCGCTTCTGGATTTCCCGGGACGGAGGCGGTGCGGGTTCGCGGCGCCGGGGCCATCGCGCCCGGAGCGATGGCGAGGCGCGCGAGCGGCGCTTGGCCGAGGCCGTGGGCTGCGTGCGGTGGGCGGGCGCGGCTTCGCACGGACCGGACGGGCGGCCAACGCCGCGCCCGTGGCCGGAGAACGGTGCCCTCGGAGCTACGGGTCGCCTTCTGGAGGCACGCCCTTCGCCGGGAGGCGTGGAGCGTGTTCCACGTGGAACGTCGGGCACGGCGCGCGGCCCGGAGGCTCGTCGGTGCGTGCGCGGTGCCGGGGAGATGCCGGCTCGAGATGGCCTCTCGCCGCCGATGGATCCGGGGTCTGCACCGGACCTCGATCCCCATCCCGCCTTCGGACTGATGGCCGTGGCCGCTTGCGTCGACCTTCCCCCGCTCGTGCTTCGACAGGGTAAGCGACGAGCGGATCGAAGATCGCTGGTCCTGAGCCAGTGCATGAACCGGGAGCCTCGGTAACAAACCAGACCGGGAGCATGGGTGACAGTCGGCTGCGGGCTCGGAGGTGCCGGCGCCCTGGATCGAGAGCACCCGGTGGACGAGCGTCGGGCGTTATGTCGAGGCTCTGCTTCACGATGGAGTGCGTGAGGCGTGGCCCGTCCCGTCCCAGAAGACGTACGGTCGTCCGAGGCAACGGTGCCCACCAGGAGCGACACCGAGTCGGTTCCCGAGCTCTGGGCGCGCGCAGAAGTAGGCCGAGGAGCCGCCGCCGCTGTTCCACGTGGAACGTTGCTGGGGCGCGGGCGCGGCTCACCGTCCACGGAATGAGGACCGCGTCGGCCTGCCCCGGGCGCCTGTCAGCCGGGAGCTGGCTCTTGGGAGGTCACCGCCTGGGCATCGCATCCGCGGCCGATGCGAAGGCGGGCGCGGCGCCAGGCCGCGTGACGCTCCTCTCTTCTCGAACGACGACCCGTCGCGCCGCGTCGTTGAAGGCAGCGACCACTCCCGGGCCACGCGTGCCGGGTGGCTCGGAATCGGGGTGACGGCAGAGTGCGCCGCGCGGGCAGGCTGAGCGCCGCGGGCGGTCCGCGCGTCGGCTCGCCGTTGAGCTGGGGACGCGCGCCAGGCCGGTCGGCGCCCGCGGGAAGCAGGCCCCCGGTGGCGGTGTTCCACGTGAAACATTCCGCCAGGCAGACCCGCGGCCGCTCCTGGCCCGGGAGAACGTTCCACGTGGAACAGCCGGAGGCGAGAAGGACGAGGGCGACGATGGGCGGAAAGCGGAGGCGCCGGAAGCGTTCGGGCGCCGCGTCGTGTCAGATCGATCGGGCACAGTGCGCGCCGGCGCGGCCAGGGGGTCGCGCGAACGAACCGAGAGGTCCCGAGTTGGCGAACACGACGGATGGGGCGCGCGCCCCGCGGACGGATGCTCAGGCCATGGGCCGGATCCTCACCATCGCGAACCAGAAGGGCGGCGTCGGCAAGACCACGACGGCCGTGAACCTCGCCGCCTCCCTCGCCGCCGCCGAGCGGCGCACGCTCCTCGTCGACGTCGATCCCCAGGGGAACGCCGGCAGCGCCCTCGGCATCCGGCGCGACGAGTCGGAGCACTCCATCTACGAGGTGCTCGTCGACGGCGTGCCGATGGCGAGCGCGGTCCGCAAGACCGAGCTCAAGTTCCTCGACCTCGTCCCCGCCTCGAAGCACCTCGTCGGCGCGGAGCTCGAGCTCGCCGAGCTGGAGGCGCGCGAGTCGCGCCTGAAGCGTGCCGTGGACGAGGTGGCGGGCTCGTACGAGTACGTGGTCATCGACTGCCCCCCGTCGCTCGGGCTCCTCACGCTCAACGGCCTCGTCGCCGCCCAGGGCGTCGTCATCCCGCTCCAGTGCGAGTACTACGCGCTCGAGGGGCTCGCCGACGTGCTGAAGACCATCGAGCTCGTCCGCTCGAGCGCGAACCCGGGGCTCACGGTGGACGGCATCGTCCTCACCATGTTCTCGCCCAACAACCTCTCGAACCAGGTGGCGGACGAGATCCGGCGCACATTCTCGGACCAGGTCTTCAAGACCGTCATCCCGCGCAACGTGCGGCTCTCCGAGGCGCCGAGCCACGGCAAGCCCATCCTGCTCTACGACGTGACGTCGAGGGGCTGCCAGAGCTACCTCGAGCTCGCGCGCGAGGTGACGGGCCGCTTCGGTCAGCTCGGAGGTGTCGCGTGAGCCTGGCCGACAAGCGGAGGCCGGCGCTCGGGCGGGGCATGGCCGCCCTGCTCTCGAACGCGCCGCCGCCCGCGAGCGTCGCGACCGCGTCGGCTCCCGCCGCTGCGCCGGCGGCCGCCGGACGCGGGCTGCTCTCGTTGCCGCTCGAGGCGATCGAGCGGAACCCGGAGCAGCCCCGCAAGCGCTTCGACGAGGCGAAGCTCGAGGAGCTCGCGGCGTCCATCCGCGAGCACGGGGTGGTGGAGCCCATCCTCGTCCGCAAGGAGGGCGGCAAGTACCGCATCGTGGCCGGCGAGCGGCGCTGGCGCGCCTCGCAGCGCGCCGGGGTCCGCGAGATCCCCGCCATCGTGCGCGAGACGAGCGACCGGCAGGCGTTCGAGATCGCGCTCATCGAGAACCTCCAGCGCGCCGACCTGAACGCGATCGAGGAGGCCGAGGCCTACGAGGTGCTCGCGAGCGACCACGGCCTCAAGCAGGACGAGATCGCGAAGCGGGTCGGCAAGGAGCGCTCGACGGTCGCGAACGCCTTGCGGCTCCTGAAGCTCCCCGAGGAGGTGCGCGACTCGGTCCGCCAGGGTCAGCTCGACATGGGCCACGCCCGCGCCCTGCTCGCCATCGACGACGCCGAGGCCATCAAGCGGGCGGCCCAAAAGGCCATCCGTGAGGGGCTCTCCGTCCGGGCGACCGAGGCGCTCGTGCGCTCGCTCGGGCGGAAGGAAAGCGACCGCCCCGCCAGCACTTCCGAGAGCCCGGCCGTCAAGGCGCTCGGTCAGCGGCTGCAGCGCCGGCTGGGGGCCAGGTGTAGGGTCGTGCCCAAGTCTGCAGTCGCCGGGCGCCTGGAGATTGAATATTCCTCGCTCGACGAGCTGGACGGAATACTCGCGAAGATTGGAGCGTAGTTCCCTGTACCGCCGCCCGAGGGGGCGGCAGCCCCGATGTCCGGGGAGCAACCACAGCGAGGACGGATGTCCTTCTGGACAAAGCTGCGGGAGGAGGCGACGTCGCCGGCGGTCGGCGCGGACGCACCCGGAGCGCCCACGCCCGCGAAGTCACCGAACGAGGAGCCGAGAAACATGGCCATGCTGAAGCGCGATGAGCTGTCGTCCGTTCCCACCCCCACCGGCGATCTCAACGCCCTGCTCGGCCGCGGGTCCGAGTTCGAGGGCAAGCTCACCTTCGAGGGCACCGTCCGCATCGACGGCAAGTTCACCGGGACCATCGTGACGAACGACGTGCTCGTCGTCGGCGAGGGCGCGAAGGTCAACGCCGAGATCACCTGCGGCACGATCATCGTGCACGGGGAGATCAACGGGAACGTTCGCGCCAAGAGCGCGATCGAGCTGCACCACCCGGCGCGCATGCGCGGCAACATCGAGTCGCCGTCCCTCATGATCGAGAAGGGCGTGATCTTCGAGGGGCAGACCAAGATGGAGGGCGTGGAGAAGGGCGGCGCGAAGCCGGCCTCCGCTCCCGGCCCGGTCGCCGCCGTGAAGTCCTAGCCTTCACGACCACGCGAACACCCTAGAGACGAAGAGAGCGGGCTCCGGGATGACCGGGCCCGCTCTTCTCGTCTCTGGGCGCGGAGCGCCCAGGCATCGCTTCGGGAGCTACGCCCCGATCTTCACCTGGATGGCCCGCGGCTTCGTCTCGGCCCGCTTCGGCAGGTGGACGGTGAGCAGCCCGTTCCTCGCCTCGGCGCGGATCTTCTCGGCGTCGACCGTGGCCGGCAGCGAGAACGAGCGCGTGAACGTCCCGTACGCCAGCTCGATGCGGTGATAGCTGTCGCGCCTCGCCTCGTTCTCGAGCTTCCGCTCGCCCTTGAGCGTGAGCACCCCGTTCTCGAACCGGATGTCCACGTCCTTCGGGTCAACCCCAGCGAGGTCAAAGCGGAGCGCGAGCTCGTCGTCGTCCTCGAAGATGTCGCAGGGCGGAGTCCAGCCGACCGACTCGCTGGTCTTGTAGGTGCGGTCGTCGAACAGCCGGTTCATCTCGTCCTGGAGACGAGCGAGGTCACGAAAGGGCTCCCATCTCGTCGGCATCGCCATGATTTTCATCCTCCTTTTGGCAACGCGAACGTAAAGCGGGGTCGCGGGCTGTCAAACGGGAGGGCTTGGACAGGCGTAAGTCCAAGTACTGTCGGGAGATTCGTGCTTGACCGTCGCACCCACACCGTGCTACGGAGCGCGTCCCTTATGATCATGGGTTCCATTGCCCGGCGGTACGCGCGGGCGCTCTTCAGCCTGGCTGTGGAGATGGGTCGAGTAGAGCCCTGGAGCGAGAGCCTCCAGTCCCTCAAGGAGGCTGTCGAGGGCTCCGCCGATCTCCGCGACGTTCTGTCCAACCCGGTGTACTCGCGCGAGCAGCGGCGGGCCATCGTGGAGAAGCTCACGGCCGCGTTCCGGCTCGAGGCCGAGCCCGCGAACCTGCTCCTCCTCCTCGGCGATCGGAACCGCCTCGACTACCTGGGCAACATCGTCGAGCACTTCCGGGCCCTCGCCGACGCGCACCTCGGCCGGGTCCGCGCCAAGGTGACGAGCGCGGTCCCCCTCGACGCCGCCGCCGCGAAGGCGATCGCCGACCGGCTCTCGCAGGCGACGAAGGCGACCGTCCTCCTCGACCGCGAGGTCGACCCCGCCCTGCTCGGCGGCGTCGTCGCGCAGGTCGGCAGCGTCGTCTACGACGGCTCGGTCCGCACCCAGCTCGAGGATCTGCGGCGCCAGCTGAAGCAGTAGCGAACCTTAACTGTCAGTTCATCCTCCTCCGGAGAGCCTCACGATGGATATCCGCGCCGACGAGATCAGCCGCATCATCCGCGAGCAGATCAAGGACTACGGCAAGAAGGTCGACGTCGCCGAGACCGGCACCGTCCTCAGCCAGGCGGACGGCGTCGCCCGCATCTACGGCCTCGCCGGCGCCGCCGCTGGCGAGCTGCTCGAGTTCCCGGGCGGGGTGAGCGGCCTCGTCCTCAACCTCGAGGAGGACAACGTCGGCGCCGCCATCATGGGCGCCTGGGAGCACATCCGCGAGGGCGACCCGGTGAAGCGCACCGGGAAGATCGCCGAGGTGCCGGTGGGCGAGGAGCTGCTCGGCCGCGTGGTCGACGGCCTCGGCAACCCCATCGACGGCCGCGGCCCGATCAACGCGAAGCAGACCCGCAAGATCGAGATCAAGGCCCCCGGCATCGTGAAGCGCAAGTCGGTGCACGAGCCGATGCAGACCGGCCTCAAGGCGATCGACGCGCTCGTCCCGGTCGGCCGCGGCCAGCGCGAGCTCATCCTCGGCGACCGCCAGACCGGCAAGACCGCCGTCGCGATCGACACGATCATCAACAACAAGGGGAACAACCTCCACTGCTTCTACGTGGCCATCGGCCAGAAGCAGTCGACGGTGGCCCGCGTCGTCGACACGCTCAAGAAGCACGGCGCGATGGAGTACACGACGGTCGTCGCCGCGAACGCGTCCGACCCCGCCCCGATGCAGTACCTCGCGCCGTACACCGGCGTGACGATGGCGGAGTACTTCCGCGACTCCGGCCGCCACGCGCTCATCATCTACGACGACCTCTCGAAGCAGGCCGTCGCCTACCGCCAGCTCTCGCTGCTCCTCCGCCGCCCGCCGGGCCGCGAGGCGTACCCGGGCGACGTGTTCTACCTCCACAGCCGCCTGCTCGAGCGCGCCGCGAAGCTCTCGGACAAGGAGGGCGGCGGGTCGCTCACCGCGCTCCCCATCATCGAGACGCAGGCCGGCGACGTGTCGGCGTACATCCCGACGAACGTCATCTCCATCACCGACGGCCAGATCTTCCTCGAGTCGAACCTCTTCTACCAGGGCGTCCGGCCGGCCATTAACGTCGGCATCTCGGTGTCCCGCGTCGGCGGCTCCGCGCAGATCAAGGCGATGAAGCAGGTCGCCGGCTCGCTCAAGCTCGAGCTCGCCCAGTACCGCGAGCTCGCCGCGTTCGCCCAGTTCGGCTCCGACCTCGACAAGGCCACCCAGGAGACCCTCGCCCGCGGCGAGCGGCTCGTGGAGGTGCTGAAGCAGGGCCAGTACCTGCCGATGCCGGTCGAGAAGCAGGTCATCCAGATCTACGCCGCGACCATGCGCGACGAGAACGGCCAGGGCTGGATCCGCCCGGTGCCGGTCGAGCAGATCGGCCGCTACATGCAGGAGCTCATCGAGTTCCTCGACGGCCGCCACCCGGAGGTCGCCCGCGCGATCGCCGAGAAGAAGGCGCTCGACGACGGCATCAAGGCCCAGCTCGACGCGGCGCTCCGCGAGTTCCGCGGCGTGTTCCAGTTCGAGGGCCAGTAGGCCCTCCGAGGACGAGCTCCCGTGCCCTCACTGCGCGACATCCGCAACCGCATCGGCTCGGTCAAGTCGACGCGGCAGATCACGAAGGCGATGAAGATGGTCTCGGCGGCGAAGCTGCGCCGGGCCCAGGACGCCATCCTGAAGACGCGCCCGTACGCGCAGCTCCTCGAGCAGACGCTCGCGCGGGTCGCGGCGCGCGCGGCGGCGGACGAGGTGGTCGCCCACCCGCTCCTCGCCCCGCGCGTCCAGCACACCGCCGAGGTGGTGGTCATCACGAGCGACCGCGGCCTGGCCGGCGGCTTCAACTCCAACATCGCCCGGCGCACGCAGCGCTTCCTCGTCGAGAACACCGACCGGTTCGAGCGCGTCCAGCTCGCCACCGTCGGCCGCAAGGGGCGCGACTTCTTCCGGGCGCGCAAGGTGGAGGTCCGCAAGGACTTCACCGGCGTGAACGCGGCGCTCACCTACGAGAAGGCCGAGGACCTCGCCCGCGAGTACACGGAGCGCTACCTCTCCGGCGAGGTGGACGCGGTCTTCCTCGCCTACAACGAGTTCAAGAGCGCCATCTCCCAGAAGCCGGTGGTGTTCCAGCTCCTGCCCATCGAGACGGCGCCCGGCGCCGACGCGAGCGGCGCCGCCATCGACTTCAAGTACGAGCCGTCGCGCGAGGGTCTCCTGCGCGACCTGCTCCCCCGCCACGTCGCGATGCAGGTGTGGCGCGCGCTGCTCGAGTCCGCGGCCAGCGAGCACGGCGCGCGCATGAGCGCGATGGAGAGCGCGACCAAGAACGCCGAGGAGATGATCGCCTCGCTCACCCTTCAGTACAACCGCGCGCGCCAGGCCTACGTCACGAAGGAGCTGATGGAGATCGTGAGCGGCGCCGAGGCGCTCAAGTAGCTTTGGGAAAGGAAGACATGACCACCCCGACGAACGTTCAGAGCGGCAGGATCACCCAGGTCATCGGCCCGGTCGTGGACGTGGAGTTCCCGCCCGGAGCGCTGCCGGACATCTACACCGCGCTCTCGGTGACGAACCCCGCGCTCGACGCGCGCGCCGACAACCTCGTCATCGAGGTCGCCCAGCACCTCGGCGAGAACACCGCCCGCTGCATCGCGATGGACTCGACCGAAGGCCTCGTGCGCGGCATGGGCGTGAGGACCACGGGCGCGCCCATCTCCGTGCCGGTCGGCAAGGAGGTGCTCGGCCGCATCCTCAACGTCGTCGGCGAGCCGGTCGACGAGCGCGGGGCGGTGGCCGCGGTCCGCAAGTTCCCGATTCACCGCCCGGCGCCGACCCTGGTCGAGCAGAACGTGAAGATCGAGGCGTTCGAGACCGGCATCAAGGTCATCGACCTCCTCGCCCCGTACCTCCGCGGCGGCAAGATCGGCCTCTTCGGCGGCGCCGGCGTCGGCAAGACCGTGCTCCTCATGGAGCTCGTGAACAACGTCGCGAAGAAGCGCGGCGGCTTCTCGGTGTTCGCCGGCGTCGGCGAGCGGACGCGCGAGGGGAACGACCTCTACCACGAGATGATCGAGTCGGGCGTCATCAACAAGGACGACCTCTCGAAGAGCCAGTGCGTGCTCGTGTACGGGCAGATGAACGAGCCGCCCGGCGCGCGCGCCCGCGTCGCCCTCTCGGCGCTCGCCATCGCGGAGTACTTCCGCGATGAAGAGAACCGCGACATGCTGCTCTTCATCGACAACATCTTCCGCTTCACCCAGGCCGGCTCCGAGGTCTCCGCGCTCCTCGGCCGAATCCCGTCGGCCGTCGGCTACCAGCCGACGCTGTCCACGGAGATGGGCGAGCTGCAGGAGCGCATCACCTCCACGAAGAACGGCGCCATCACCTCGGTGCAGGCGATCTACGTCCCCGCCGACGACCTCACCGACCCGGCCCCGGCGACCGCGTTCGCCCACCTCGACGCGACGACGGTGCTCAGCCGCAAGCTCACCGAGATCGGCATCTACCCGGCCGTCGATCCGCTCGACTCGACCTCGCGAATCCTCGATCCGCTCGTCGTCGGCCAGGAGCACTACCAGGTCGCCCGCGTCGTCCAGGAGACGCTGCAGCGCTACAAGGATCTCCAGGACATCATCGCCATCCTCGGCATGGACGAGCTCTCCGAGGACGACAAGCTCACCGTCGCGCGCGCCCGCAAGGTGCAGCGCTTCCTCTCGCAGCCGTTCCACGTCGCCGAGCAGTTCACCGGCAACCCGGGCAAGTACGTCGAGCTCAGCGACACGATCCGCGGCTTCAAGGAGATCGTGGACGGCAAGCACGACGACCTCCCCGAGCAGGCCTTCTACATGGTGGGCGGCATCGACGAGGCGGTGGAGAAGGCGAAGAAGCTGGCCGCGGGGTAACCGATGGCGCTCACCCTCGACATCGTCACGCCGGAGCGGCGTGTCCTCTCCGTCGCCGCAGACGAGGTCCGCGCGCCGGGCGTCGCGGGCGGCTTCGGCATCCGCCTGAACCACGAGCCCTTCATGACGGCGCTCGAGCCCGGCAGGCTCACGTACGTGGAGGGCGGGCGGGAGCACCACTACGCGGTGGGCGGCGGCTTCCTGCAGGTCGCCGACAACCGGGTCATCGTGCTCGCCGACACCGCCGAGGCGGCGGCCGACATCGACGTGGAGCGGGCGAAGCGCGCCTTCGACGAGGCGCAGGACCGGCTCCTCCGCCTGACCGAGCAGGACGGCCACTACGCCGAGGAGTCGGCGCGCGTGCGCCGGGCCGCGGCGCGGCTCTCGGTGGCCGGGCGGTAGGTCCGCTCACCTCACGGCTTCGACCTCGCGGGGAGGCGCATGGCGCGCCTCCCCGCTGCTTTTTTCAGGGCGCGAGAGGCACGAAAAGCGGACGGATCGTGAAAGACGCGGGAGGGCGCGGCGGGGTCCGCGCGCTCATCGCGGCGAGGGCTCGGCACGCCCGCCCCGGGACGGGCAAAAGCGTTGAATCTCCGAGGGAAACCGGCTAAAACCACCCCTTCTCCCAGGTGGCCCGCGCGCTCGAACCCCCTCGCGCGCCTCTGGCCCGGGAGGGAAGAGCGCCGATGGCCGAAGAGAACCTCCCGCCGAGCCCGCCCGCCGCCCCCGCGGCGCCGCCGCCCGGAGACGGGCACCGCGCCCAGGTCGCGATCGAAGACGAGATGCGCAAGTCGTATCTCGACTACTCGATGTCGGTCATCATCGGCCGCGCGCTGCCGGACGTGCGCGACGGCCTGAAGCCGGTGCACCGCCGCGTGCTGTACGCGATGCACACCGAGGGGCTGCACCACAACAAGCGCTACTCCAAGTGCGCCGGCGTCGTCGGCGAGGTGCTGAAGAAGTACCACCCCCACGGCGACGCCTCGGTCTACGACGCGCTGGTCCGCCTCGCGCAGGACTGGAACCTCCGCTACCCGCTCATCGACGGCCAGGGCAACTTCGGCTCGGTCGACGGCGATCCCGCCGCGGCCTACCGGTACACCGAGTCGCGCCTCGAGCGGCTCGCCGACTTCCTCCTCGCCGACATCGACAAGGAGACGGTCGACTGGGGCCCGAACTTCGACGACTCGACCGTCGAGCCGCTCGTCCTGCCGACCCGCTTCCCGAACCTGCTCGTCAACGGCTCGGCGGGCATCGCGGTCGGCATGGCGACGAACATCCCGCCCCACAACATGGGCGAGGTGATCGACGCGGTGATGCACCTCATCGAGAACCCGAAGGCCACCGTCCTCGACCTCATGCGCTTCATCCCCGGGCCGGACTTCCCGACGGCGGGGATCATCCAGGGGCGAGACGGGATCCGCGCCGCTTACGAGAAGGGGCGCGGCACGATCCAGGTGCGAGCGCGCGCGTCGATCGAGGTTCACCCCAAGACCGAGCGCGAGGCGATCGTCGTCACCGAGATCCCCTACCAGGTGAACAAGGCGAAGCTCGTCGAGCACATCGCCGAGCTCGTGCGCGAGAAGCGCCTCGAGGGGATCAGCGACCTCCGCGACGAGTCGAGCCGCGAGGGGATGCGGATCGTCATCGAGCTGAAGCGTGACGCGGTCTCGCAGGTGGTGCTGAACAACCTGTACGCGCACACGCAGATGCAGACCGGCTTCGGCGTGACGCTCCTCGCCATCGACGGCGGCCAGCCACGCATCCTCACCCTGAAGGAGATGCTCGAGCGCTTCGTCGCCCACCGCCGCGACGTCGTCACCCGCCGCACGCGCTTCGAGCTGCGCAAGGCACGCGAGCGCGAGCACATCCTGCTCGGCCTGCAGATCGCGCTCGACCACCTCGACGAGATCATCGAGCTCATCCGCAAGGCGCCCGACCGAGACACCGCGCGCGACGGGCTCATGACGCGCTTCGCGCTCTCGGAGCTCCAGGCGAAGGCGATCCTGGAGATGCAGCTGCAGCGCCTCACCGGCCTCGAGCGCCAGAAGATCCTGGACGAGCTCGCCGAGGTGCAGAAGTTCATCGCCCGCCTGAAGGAGATCCTGGCCTCCGAGGCGGTCATGATGGAGGTCATCGTCTCGGAGCTGAAGGAGGTCCGGCAGCTCTTCGCCGACGAGCGGCGCACGGAGATCCTGGGCGAGGCGACCGACTACTCCACCGAGGACCTCATCGCCGAGGAGGAGATGGTCGTCACCGTCTCCCACGCCGGCTACGTGAAGCGGAACCCGGTGTCGCTCTACCGCGCCCAGCGGCGCGGCGGGCGCGGCAAGACCGGCGCGGCGACGCGGGACGAGGACTTCCTCGAGTCGATCTTCGTCGCCTCGACGCACAGCTACCTGCTCGTCTTCTCCGACAAGGGGAAGGTCTACTGGCTCAAGGTCCACGAGATCCCGCCCGCCGGCCGGGCCGCGCGGGGAAAGCCCATCGTGAACCTCGTGCAGCTCTCGCCGGGCGAGAAGGTCGCGGCGATCCTGCCGGTGCGGCGACTCCCCGAGCCGGCCGGCGCCGAGGAGGCGGCCGAGATCGCCGCCGAGCCGGGCGAGGCCGAGGGAGCGGATCCCGCCGAGAAGGCGAGCGCGGCGGCCGCCGGCGAGGCCGGACAGTTCGTGTTCATGGCCACGCGCCGGGGCCTCATCAAGAAGACCCGCCTCGAGCAGTTCGCGCGGCCGCGCGGCGCCGGCATCATCGCGCTCGGCATCGAGGAGGGCGACGAGCTCATCGCGGCGCGGCTCATCGACGGGAAGAGCCACGTGCTCCTCTCGACCGCGCAGGGGATGGCGATCCGCTTCGAGGAGTCGGACGTCCGCGCCATGGGGCGGACCGCCTACGGCGTGAAGGGCATCACCCTCGAGGCGGGCGACGCGGTCGTCTCGGCCGAGTCGATCCCCGCCGCGCCGGCGGAGGGCGAGCCCGCGCCGACGGTCCTCACCGTCACCCAGAACGGCTACGGCAAGCGCACCGAGCTCGCCGAGTACCGCGTCCAGACGCGCGGCGGGAAGGGCATCATCACCATCAAGACCACCGAGCGGAACGGCCCGGTGGTCGCCGCGGCGCTCGTGTCCGACGCCGAGGAGGTGATGCTCATCACGAACGGCGGCATGCTCATCCGAATGCCGGCGCGGGGGATCAGCGTCATCGGGCGGAACACCCAGGGCGTCCGGCTCATCACGCTCGAGTCGAAGTCGGAGCAGGTGGTGGGCGTCGCGCGCGTCGCCGAGACGACCCCGGAGGCGGCCGCGGCCGGCGTCGCCGAGGCGCCGGAGGGCGAGGAGCCGCCGGAGGGCTCGCCGGAGGACGAGGGCGGCGGGGAGCCGGAGGCCGGCGCGTGAGGCGTCGCCCGGGCCCCTTCGCCGCCGCGCTCGCGGCGGCGCTCGCGCTCGCCTGCGCCTCGCCGGCGAAGCGCCTCGAGGAGGCGACCGCGCGCCGCCACGCGGGCGACGCGAAGGGCGCGCTCCAGGGCTACAAGGCGGTGCTCGCCGAGCTCGGCGACGCCGCGCTCTCCTCCGACGAGGCGGCCGTGCGCCTCAAGGCGCTCCGCTTCGCGGGGGACGTCTCGTACCTCGAGCTCGGCGACTACACCGGCGCGATCTCCTACTACCGGCGGATCGTGGCGCTCTACCCGGGCGGCAAGGAGGCGCGCGAGGCGCGCGTCCAGATCGGCGACATCTACCGCGAGCGCTTCCGCGACCCGCTCGCTGCGATCGCTCAGTACGCCGACGTCGCCGCCTCGGACGCGCCGGAGGCGCCGCGCTACCAGCTCGAGGTCGCGCGCGCCTACCTCGAGCTCAAGAACTGGTCGCAGGCCCGCACCGAGGCGCGCATCCTGCGCGAGAAGTGGCCGGACCACGAGCTCGCCGACGAGGCGCAGCTCCTCGCCGCGCAGGCGTGGTCGCTCGAGAAGCGCGACGACGAGGCGCTCTCGGCGTTCCAGGCCCTCATCGACCGAAAGCCGCGGCCGGAGCTCGTGGCGCGCGCGCTCGAGGGGCAGGCCCTCATCCACGCGCAGGCGGGCCGCTTCGACCGGGCGCTCGAGCTGTACGCGCTCGCCCTGCCCATCCACCCGAACCCGGACGCGATCCGGACCAACATCGAGGCGGTCACCGAGCGCCGCGAGCGGGCGAAGCCCGCGACGCTGCCCGGCGATCGCGCCGCCGCCTTCCGCTAGTCACCCAGAGGAAAGCCATGAAGACGGACCTGTCGGAGAAGCTGTTCGCGAAGGCGCAGACCCTGTTCCCCGGCGGCGTGAACTCGCCGGTGCGCGCGTTCCGCGGCGTCGGCGGGACGCCCCGCTTCATCGCGCGCGGCAGGGGCAGCCACCTGTTCGACGTCGACGGCAACGACTACGTCGACTACGTGCTCTCCTGGGGCCCGATGATCGTCGGGCACGCTCACCCCGAGGTGATGCGCGAGGTGCAGGACGCCATGAAGGAGGGCGCGTCCTTCGGCGCCCCCTCGCCGCGCGAGATCACCCTCGCCGAGCTGGTGCGCGAGCGGATGCCCTGGATCGAGAAGATGCGCTTCTGCTCCTCGGGCACCGAGGCGACCACCGCCGCGATCCGCGTCGCGCGCGGCTTCACCGGGCGCGACGACATCCTCAAGTTCGAGGGGTGCTACCACGGCGCCGGCGATCCGCTCCTCGTGAAGGCCGGCTCGGGCGTCGAGACGCTCGGGCTGCCCGACTCGCCGGGCGTGCCGGCGGACCTCGCGAAGCACACGCTCACGCTGCCGTACAACGACCTCGCCGCGGCGGAGCGGCTCTTCGCCGAGCGCGGCGACACGCTCGCCGGCGTCATCATCGAGCCGGTGGTGGGCAACATGGGCGTGCTCGTCCCGAAGGCGGGCTACCTCGCGGGCCTGCTCGCGCTCTGCCGCAAGCACGGCGCGCTCTTCATCGTCGACGAGGTGATGACCGGCTTCCGCGTGTCGTCCGGCGGCGCGTGCGGGCTCTACGGCATCCGGCCGGACCTCGTCACCTTCGGCAAGGTCATCGGCGGCGGGCTGCCGGTGGGCGCCTTCGGCGGGCGCGCCGACGTGATGGACCGGGTCGCGCCGGCGGGGCCCATCTACCAGGCGGGCACGCTCTCCGGGAACCCGATGGCGATGGCGGCCGGGAACGCCACCCTGCGGCTCATGACCCCCGCCGCCTACGAGAAGCTCGAGGGGCTCGGCGCGAAGCTCGCGGACGGGCTCCGCGCCCGCGCGGCGGCCGCGAAGGTGCCGGTCCAGGTGAACCGGGTCGGCTCGATGCTCACGGTGTTCTTCTCGGAGAAGCCGGTGTTCGACGCGGCGAGCGCGCGGCACTCCTCGACGAAGCGCTTCGGCGCCTTCTTCCACCGCATGCTCGAGGGCGGCGCGTACCTCCCCCCCTCGCAGTTCGAGGCGGCGTTCCTCTCGACGGCGCACTCCGAGGGCGACGTCGAGCACACGCTCCTCGCCGCCGAGGCGGCCTTCGCCGAGGCCGCGAAGGTCTAGATGGCGCCCGGCTGGGCGGAGCGCTTCGCGCCGTTCGAGGGCGTCGCCTACCTCGACGCCGCGAGCCAGGGGCCCATCCCGCTCGCGGCGTCGCGCGCCGGGCGCGAGGCGCTCGCGCTGAAGGAGCGCCCCTGGCGCATCTCGAGCGCGACCTACGTCTCGGCGGTCTCCGAGGCGCGCGCCCTCGCGGCGCGCCTCCTCGGCGCGCGCGAGGAGGCGGTCGCGCTCGTCACCGGCGCCGGCCAGGTGGTGAACGCGGTCGCCCGCGGGCTCGATCTGGGCGAGGGTGACGAGGTCGTCCTCGCGCGCCACGAGTTCCCCTCGAACGTTCTCCCCTGGCGCTGGCTCGCGCGTCGCGGCGTCGCGATCCGCGTCGTCGAGCCCGATCACCCGGCGGGCGCGGTCTCGGCGGAGCGGCTCGCCGAGGCGGTCGGCCCGCGCACGCGGGTCGTCGCGTTCGCCCACGTCTCGTACCTCCACGGCGGGCGGCTCGAGCCCGGGCCCGTCGTGGAGGCGGCGCGCCGGTTCGGCGCCATCACGGTGGTGGACGGGAGCCAGGCGGCGGGCGCGCTGCCCTTCGACTTCGGAGGCTCCGGCGTCGACGTCTACGCCGCCTCGGCCTACAAGCACCTCCTCGGCCCTTACGGCTGCGGGCTCGGCCTCTTCTCGGCGCAGGTGCTCGACCGGCTCGCGGTGGGCGACGTGAACTGGCTCGCGGTGAAGGGGGCGGAGGACTACGACCACCTCCCCGCGCACATCGAGCTCAAGGCCGGCGCGCAGCGCTACGACGCCCACGAGACGGCGGCCTTCTTCAACCTCCTCCCGTTCGTCGAGTCGCTCCGGCTCCTCCTCGAGGCCACGCCCGCGGCGGTCCAGGCCCACGCGCGCGCGCTCGGCGATCGCCTCCTCGCGCGCCTGCCGCCCGGCTTCGCCGCCGCGAGCCCGCTCGAGCCGGCTGCGCGCAGTCACCTCCTCTGCCTGCGGGCGCAGTCCTCCGCCGGCACCCTGGCCGCCTATGAGCGGCTCCGCGCCGCCAAGGTCTGGGTCTCCCTGCGCGGCGACCGGATCCGAGTGTCGCCGCACCTTTACAGCACGGACGAGGACGCCGACCGCCTGCTCGCCGCGCTCTCCTGAAGAGGGCGGGGTGGGAGCGCTCCCGTCGGGGTGCGAGACCATTGACGTCCCTGCCGCGCCCCTGCTATACGGGCGTGCCTTTCCGCCCGCGGAAGCATTGGGGAATCCCGCTTCTCCGGGGTGCGGAGGGGCCGGCAGCGGAGGGTCTTTGGCGGGTCCCGAGGATCGAGAGCGCGGGTCCCCTGACGACAAGGGGCTCTCCGGCCTCGCCGAGGGGTACCGGAAGGCCGCGCCGTACATGGCGGCCTCCTCGAGCCTCGTCGGCGCGGTCGGCGTGTTCACGTTCCTCGGCTACCTCGCCGACCGGAAGCTCGGGAACGAGGTCCCCTGGCTCACGATGCTGGGGGCGGTGCTCGGCATGACGGGCGGCTTCATCAGCTTCTTCAGGCAGGTCCTCAAGGGAAAGAAGTGAAGCATCAGGTCATCACCGTCGCCCTCTCGCTCGCCTTCGTCGGCCTCGCGCTCGCCGCGGGGCAGTACCGGCGCGCGGCGCTCATCGGCGCGACGACCTGCACCTTCACGGCCCTCGGCTCGATGCTCGTGCTCTCCCGCTCGGTGCGGAACGCCGAGAAGCCGCTCAAGCCCGCCCTGCTCGTCATGACCGTCGCGTTCCTCGCCCGCATCCTCCTCGTCGCGCTCGGCACGGTGTTCGTCGCGCGCGCGGGCGAGAACGTCTTCGCCTTCGTCGTCGCCTTCTTCGTGCCGTACTTCGCCTTCAGCGCCGTCGAGGGCGCCTACCTCCACTCGCTCCGCCGCTACACGGGAAGGGCCGCATGACCGCCATCCTGACCCTCGCGCTCACGCTTTCCCTCGCCCAGGCGCCCGCCGCCGTCGGCACCGATGCCGCGACGGCGCACGAGGCCACCGCCCCCGCCCCGGAGGGCGGGCACGGCGAGGCCGTCCACGAAGCGCCCGCCGGCGAGCACGGCGCCGCCGAGGGCGGCCACGGCGGCGGGGGGCACGGCGGCGGGCTCTCCGAGTCGCTCATGCACCACGTGACCGACGGTCACACGCTCGAGTACCCGGGCTACTGCGAGGGCGGCTTCGCCTGGAACTGCGAGATCGACCTCGACCACGTGTTCGGCACGCAGCGCGACCCCGCCACCGGCAAGGCGTCCGGCCCGCTCGTCTTCGGCGCGCTCGACATGACGCCCACGAAGCACGCGGTGATGATGTGGCTCGCCTCGCTCGTGCTCATCGTCGCGTTCGTCGCGGCGGTGCGAAAGAAGGGGCTCGTTCCGCGCGGCCTCTACAACTTCCTCGAGATGCTCGTGCAGTTCGTGCGGAACGAGATCGCCCGCAAGAACATCGGCGAGCACGAGGGCGACCGCTTCGTCCCGTACCTCGTCACCGCGTTCTTCTTCATCCTCTTCGTGAACCTGTTCGGCCTGCTCCCCTGGTCCGCCACGGCGACCGGGAACCTGTCCGTCACGGTCGCGATGGCGCTCTTCACCTTCGTCATCACGCAGTACGCGGCGATCAAGGCGATGGGGCTCGGCGGGTGGCTGAAGCACCTCACCGGCGGGGTCGCGCCGTGGCTCTGGCCGATCATGATCCCGGTCGAGATCCTCGGCCTGTTCACGAAGCCCTTCGCCCTCACCGTCCGTCTCTTCGCCAACATGGTGGCGGGCCACATCGTCATCTTCTCGCTCATCGGCCTCATCTTCGCCCTCGGGCACTGGGGCGTGGCGTTCGGCTCGGTGCCGATGGCGCTCGGCATCTACATGCTCGAGCTCTTCGTCGCCTTCGTGCAGGCGTACATCTTCACGATGCTCTCCTCGCTCTTCATCGGTCAGGGCCTCGCGCACCACGGCCACGACGAGGAGCACGGCGAGCACGGCCACGCCGAGCCGGGGATGGGCTCGGCCGATCACGGCACTCACGGTTCTCACGTGGCGGGGGCGTCCCCCGGCCATGGGTAGTCGAGCGCTCCACGCGCCACGGGAAACAAGCGGCCCGGTAATCCCGCACCTTTCGAAAGACAAGGCAGGAAGACCATGACCTCCACCGCCCTCGCGTTCCTCTCCGCTGGCTTCGGCGCCGGCCTCGCCGTCCTCGGCGCCGGCCTCGGCATCGGCAAGCTCGCCGCCGCCGCCATGGAGGGCTCCGCCCGCCAGCCGACCGTCGCCGGCGACATCCGCACCTCGATGATCATCGCCGCCGCCCTCATCGAGGGCGTGACGCTCTTCGCGATCGTCGTCTGCGTGCTCCTCGCCATCAAGGCGTAAGTCGCACCTCGAAGCCTCGTCGAACCCTCACCTCCTCTTCACCCACGGAGTCGCGCATGGCCTCCCTCGCGTCCCTGCCCCTCGCAGCCGGAGGGCTCACGGACCTGAACCCCGGCCTCACCCTCTGGGCGGCCATCACGTTCCTGTTCCTGCTCGTGGTCCTCTCCAAGTTCGCGTGGGGACCCATCGTCAAGATGCTCGACGAGCGCGAGCGGACCATCCGCGAGGCGATCGAGGCGGCCAAGAAGGAGCGCGCCGAGGCGGAGCGGATGCTCGGTGAGCAGAAGGCCTCCCTCGCCCACGCGCAGCGCGAGGCCGCTGAGCTCGCCCGGCGCAACCAGCAGGAGGTCGAGGCGCTCCGTCAGGAGCTGACCGCGCGCGCCCGCAAGGAGGCGGACGAGCTCGTCTCCTCCGCCCGCAAGCAGATCGAGGAGGAGAAGACGAAGGCGATGTCCGAGCTCCGCGCGGTGGTCGCGGACCTCGCCATCGACGCCGCCTCCCGCCTCGTGAAGGCGAACCTCGACGACGCCTCGCAGCGCCAGCTCGTCGAGGAGTACATCGCACAGCTCCCGGCGAACCGCGCCGCGTAAGCGCGCTCTTCGGCCGGTGTCATCGCGCTCCGGCGGGCCCCGCGTCCGCCGGAGCGTTTCTCTTTTCCGCGGGCTAGAAACAAGGTCGCATGGGTCTCTCGATCGGCATCGTCGGCCTCCCCAACGTGGGGAAGTCCACCCTCTTCAACGCGCTCCTCGGCGCGGCGCAGGCCGCGGCGGCGAACTACCCGTTCTGCACCATCGAGCCGAACGTGGGCGTCGTGCCGGTGCCCGACCGGAGGCTCGAGCGGCTGGCCGCGCTCTTCAAGCCGAAGAAGACCACCCCCACCACGCTCGAGTTCGTGGACATCGCCGGCCTCGTCGCCGGCGCCTCCAAGGGCGAGGGGCTCGGCAACCAGTTCCTCGGCAACATCCGCCAGGTCGACGCGATCGCCCACGTGCTGCGCTGCTTCGAGGACCCCGACGTCGTGCACGTCGCGGGCAAGGTCGATCCGCGCGGCGACAAGGAGGTCGTCGAGACCGAGCTCATGCTGAAGGACCTCGACTCGGTCGAGAAGCGGCGCGAGCGGGCGATGAAGAACGCCAAGGCGCCGGGGAAGCCCGGCGAGCTCGCGAAGGCGGAGCTCGCCGCGCTCGACCGCGCCAAGGCCGGCCTCGAGGCGGGCACGCCCATCCGCGCGCAGAAGCTCTCCGACGAGGAGCGCGCCCTGCTCGCGGACCTCTTCCTCCTCACCTCCAAGCCGGTGCTCTACATCGCCAACGTGGACGAGTCGCAGCTCGGCAAGGAGGCGACCGACCCGAGCATCCAGGCGGTGAAGGCGCTCGCCGAAGCCGAGGGCGCGGGGATGGTGGAGATCTCGGGCAAGGTCGAGTCCGAGCTCGCCGCCCTCGCCCCCGGCGAGCGCGAGGAGTACCTCGCCTCGCTCGGCCTCGAGGAGCCCGGGCTCGACCGGCTCGTCCACGCCGGCTACCGGCTGCTCGGCCTCATCACCTACTTCACCGCCGGCGAGGACGAGTGCCGCGCCTGGACCGTGAAGAAGGGCACGCACGCCCCCCAGGCCGCGGGCGTCATCCACTCCGACTTCGAGAAGGGCTTCATCAAGGCCGAGGTGATCCGCATCGAGGATCTCCTGGAGCTGAAGAGCGAGTCCGCCGCCCGCGAGAAGGGCAAGCTGCGCATCGAGGGCAAGGAGTACGTCGTCCAGGACGGCGACGTGATGCACTTCAGGTTCAATGTCTAACGGGGGGCTGCGTCGGGTGTTTGAATGGGGGACTGCGTCCCCCGCCCCGTCGAGCGAAGCTCGCCGGGGCCCCACCCCCGCTCGGCGGGGCCTGTGAACCTGCGCGCCCGCGGTCGCGGGTGCGCGCAGGTTCCCCGCCGGAGGGGCTTCGCCCCTCCCGCGGTGAGTCCGATCGAAAGGCGTGACGGGTGTCGTCGCCTCGGCGCCCCGCGGTCGGCTTCGGTCACCGGTCGACCGGCTGTCCGTGCCGCTCGCCGCGCTCGGGTGAGACGAGCAGCGCCTCGCGCCCCGCGCCGTCGAAGGCCGCCGCGAGCGTCGCGAGCGGCACCTCTTGACGCGCAGGCGAGCGCGACGGGTCGATGAAGCGCACGCGCGCGTCCGGGGCGGCGCCGGGCGCGACGTCGAGGAGCCGCGACGCCCACGCGGCCGGGCCCAGCGCGGTGGAGCTCGCGAGCAGGACGGCGTGGCGGCCGGGTGCGGCGCCCGGGTAGACGAGGCGCGGGTTCACCCCGAGCACGACGAGCCCCGCCGCGCCGGAGAGGGAGAGCATCCGCGCGAGCGAGCCGGAGACGACCTCGGAGCGGACCCGGTACAGCCGCGCGAGGACCACGCGCGCGTTCGCGAAGGTGGCGCCGCCGGGGATGGCGGAGAACGCCGCGGGGAGCGCGGCCCCCGACCTCCCTGGGTCGACGCCGAACAGCAGCGACGTCGCCAGCGCGCAGCACGCGCCCAGGCACCCGTCGCCCGCGTCCCGGTTCCGCGGCGCGAGGGCCGCGTCGAGCGTCGCGTCCGGCTCCGCCATGGCTCAGCCCGGCCGCAGCAAGGGGTGGTGCTCCAGCTCCTCGCGCGAGAAGAGCGCGACGCCCGCCTGCGAGCCGATGGTCTCGACGTCCAGCACGTAGTCAGGATCATGGAACGTGATACGGGGCGCCTGTCCCGACGCGGCGAGCCGGTCGAGGAGCCCCTCGGCGAGGACGCGCTCCTCCTCCAGTCCGGAGAGGCGCGACTTCATCCCTCGCCGGTGGACGCGAACGTGGAACGACCTCCCCGCGAGCACCGGCGCGTAACGTGCCGTCGCCTCCCGCGCGCGAGCCTCGAACTCCTCCGGGCTCGAGAAGGTGAAGACGGTCTCGACCGGCGTCACCCGCGCGAGCGACGCGGTCGCGGCGGGATCGCTGGCGGCGCGCTCACGAAGGGTGGCGAGGAGCGCGCGCGGGTCGTCCGCGTGGGCGACGAGGACGTTGTAGTAGCGCGTCTCCTCGACGCGCGCGAGCGAGCGCAGCAGCCGCAGCGCGTCGTTGTAGCCGCCGCCCTGCACCGTCACGACGACGTTCCAGTCGCGCATCGGGTGCCAGCCCGCCCCGTGGCGTGCGCCACTCGCCGGTCGCACCCTCCGGTCGTGAGGCGCGCGCTGTTCCGATTCTACGCCGAGCTGAACGACTTCCTGCCGCCCGCGCGCAAGGGGGTCCCTTTCGTGCACGCCTTCGAGGGCACCCCCTCGGTGAAGGACGTCATCGAGTCGCTCGGCGTCCCGCACACCGAGGTGGACCTCGTCCTCGCCGACGGCGAGGCGGTGGACTTCGGCTGGGGGCTCCGCGACGGGGCGCGCGTGAGCGTCTACCCGGTGTTCGAGTCGCTCGACGTCGCCTCGGTGACACGCGTGCGCGCCGAGCCGCTGCGCGACACCCGCTTCGTCGCGGACGGCCACCTCGGCAGGCTCGCGCGCTACCTCCGGATGGCGGGCTTCGACGTGCGCTGGGAGCGTGACGCCAAGGACGACGCGCTCGCCCGCGTAGCCTCCGAGGAGCGGCGCATCCTCCTCACGCGCGATCGCGGCCTCCTGAAGCGGAGCGCAGTGAGCCACGGCTACTGCGTTCGGGAGGCGGATCCCCCTCGCCAGCTCGCGGAGGTGATCCGGCGCTTCGACCTCGGACGCGCGGTCGCGCCCTTCCGCCGCTGCCTCCGCTGCAATGCGCTGCTCGAGCCAGTCCGCAAGGAGGACGTGCAGGACCTGCTCCCCCCACGCGTGCGCGAGCGGTACGCGGTGTTCCGTCGTTGTCCGGAGTGCGGCCGCGTCTACTGGCCGGGCTCGCACCACGCGCGCATGGAGCGGATCCTCGAGGACGCGCTGCGGGCGACGCGCGCGAGCGGGTGAGCGGGCCCGCACGCGCCTAACCCGGGCTCCGCCCCCGACGCACCCGGGAGCGCACCTCGGCGATCGTCCGTCCGTGCGCCGAGTGGGCCCTCCCGTCGAGCTTGCGTCCGTGCGGGGGGTCGGGGTTGTGTCGGCGCCCTGAATGCGAGCACACTTTGTCGCAGAGGTGAATTGCCCCGCTCTCATCGCCGTGGATATCGCGGTGGCGGATCGCCGCCCAGTGCTGGTGGTGGACGACGACGCCGCGATTCGCGAGGTCGTCCAGATCATCGTCGAGGCGGAAGGCTATCCGGTGGTAACCGCGGCCGAAGGCGCGGAGGCGCTCCGTCACCTGCGTTCGGGGCTTCGCCCCGGCATGATCCTCCTGGACCTGCGGATGCCGGGCATGGACGGGCGAGCGTTCCGCGAGGTGCAAAGCGCAGAACCGGAGCTCGCCGAGATCCCGGTCGTGATCCTGTCGGGGGACAGCGACGCCTCTCGCGTCGCGGGCAGCCTAGGGGCTGAGTGGCTTCTGAAGCCCGTCGATCTCGACCGGCTGTTGTCGGTCGTGAAGCGCCATTGTGGCTCGCCTGCGTAATCCGCGTCACCCGAGGGGCGCGCGCGGGCTTCCTCGCGGGGGCATGACATGACCCCTGCGCCTCCCCAGTACACCGTCACCGAAACGGTGTGGAAGGACGGCCGCAAGGCGCTGTACCGCGCGATCCGCGCCGCCGATCACGTCCCTGTCGTCCTGAAGACGCTCGAGCCCGAGGGGTGCCGCCCGAGAGACCTCGAGAGGCTTCGCCACGAGCACGAGATCGCCAACGCACTCGACGTCCGGGCGGTCGTGAAGTCCCTCGCCCTCGAGACCTACCAGGGCCTGCCAGTCCTGGTCCTCGAGGACTTCGGCGGCCGGTCTCTCGACCGCGTGTTCGCGGCCCCCGTGGCCACGGACACGTTCCTCGACCTCGCCGTACGCATCGCGGGCGCGGTCTCCGAGCTCCACCGGCAGGGCGTCATCCACAGGGATCTGAAGCCCGAGAACATCCTCGTCGACCCTCGCACCCTCGAAGTGAAGCTCGCCGACCTCGGGCTCGCCACGCGCCTGCCTCGCGAGCAGCAGGCGGCTCGGCCACCCCTGCTCATCGAGGGATCGCTGCCCTACATGTCGCCGGAGCAAACGGGCCGGATGAACCGCTCCGTCGACAGCAGGACCGACCTCTACTCGCTGGGCGTCACGTTCTACCAGATGCTCACGGGGCGCTTGCCGTTCGAGGCCGGCGATCCTCTGGAGTGGGTCCACTGCCACGTGGCCCGCGCGCCTCCCGCCGTCTCCCGGCTCGTCCCGGACGTGCCCGCGGCGATCGAGCGGATCGTGATGAAGCTCCTCGCCAAGATCGCGGACGACCGCTACCAGACCGCCCGCGGCCTGAAGTTCGACCTCGAGCGCTGCCTCGCGCAGTGGCGCGTCGGCCACCGGATCGATCCGTTCCCGCTGGGAGAGCGGGACGTGCCGGATCGGCTGCAGATCCCGCAAAGACTCTACGGGCGCGACGAGGAGGTCGTCGTGCTACTGGACGCCTTCGAGCGCGTCGCCGATACGGGAGCTCCCGCGCTCGTACTGGTGTCGGGCTACTCCGGCGTCGGCAAGTCATCGCTGGTTCACGAGATCCAGAAGCCGATCGTTCGACGGTGGGGACTCTTCGTCGAGGGCAAGTTCGATCAGTACAAGCGCGACGTCCCTTACTCGACCATCGCCCAGGCCTTCCGCGGACTGGTGCGCGATGTCCTGGCAGAGGGTGAGGATCGCATCGGCGAGTGGAGTCAGCGGCTCAAGGGTGCCTTGGGGATCAACGGCCGTCTCATCGGGGGCATCATCCCCGAGGTTGAGCTCATCATCGGAAGGCAGCCTGCGGTCCCCGAGCTCCCGCTCGCCGAGGCGAAGAACCGTTTCCACATGGTGTTCCGGCAGTTCCTGGGCGTGTTCGCGCGCAAGGAGCACCCGCTCACCGTCTTCCTCGACGACCTGCAGTGGGTCGACTCGGCGAGCCTCGAGCTGCTGGCCGACGTCCTCACGCACCAGGACACCCGCCACCTGCTCGCCATCGGCGCGTACCGCGACAACGAAGTCACCGCGGCACATCCGCTGATGGCGATGCTCGCCGGGTTGCGCAAGGCCGCCGTCGCGGTGCACGAGCTGGTTCTCACCCCGCTCTCCCGGGAACACCTCGGCCAGTTCGTCGCCGACGCGATGCGGAGCTCCCCGGAGCAGATCCGGGAGCTGGCGGACCTCGTCGTCGAGAAGACGGCGGGGAACCCGTTCTTCGCCATCCAGTTCCTGACCTCGCTCCAGGACGACGGCCTCATCTGCTTCGACCCGGAGTCGCTGGCGTGGCGCTCCGACGTCGCCGCAGCGCGCGCCAAGGGGTACACCGAAAACGTCGTCGAGCTGATGGTGGCGAAGCTCCAGCGGCTGCCGGCGGAGGCGCAGGAGGCGGTGAGGCTCGCCGCATGCGTGGGAAACGTCGTCGCCGCCGACACCCTGGCGATGCTGCGGGAGCGATCGGAGGAGGAGACCCATCGCGATCTCTGGGTGCTCGTTCGAGAAGGGCTGCTCGACCGCTCCGGTGACAGGTACAGGTTCTCGCACGACCGCGTGCAGCAGGCCGCCTACGCGCTCATCCCCGAGGAGCGGCGAGGGGCGACCCACCTACGGATCGGGCAGCTGCTCCTGGCCCACACACCCGCCGAGCAGCTCGGCGAGAGCGTGTTCGACATCGTGAACCAGCTCAACCTCGGCTCCTCGCTGATCACCGACCGGAGCGAGAGGACGAAGCTCGCCGAGCTGAACCTCATCGCGGGGAGGCGAGCCAAGGCATCGGCCGCATACGCCGGCGCCGCCGGGTACGTCCTGCGCGGCGTTGCGCTCGTAGACGAGGAGAGCTGGGACGTCGACTACGGGCTGACCTACGATCTGCACCTGGAGCTGGCGCAGCTCGAGTACCTGCTCGGCAACCGGGGCCGGTCCCAGGAACTCGTCACCGCGCTACTCGCCCACGCCCGCGACAAGGTCGACCGGGCTGCCATCTACGAGTTCCTGGTCGACCTGCACACCACCGAGGGAGACAACGACAAGGCCGTCGAAACGGCCCTCCGGTGCATCTCGCTGTTCGGGATCGAGCTGACGCCACACCCCACCCGGGAAGAGGTGCAGCAGGAGTACGACGAGCTCTGGCGGAACCTCGGCGCGCGAGAGATCGAACACCTGATCGATCTACCGGCGATGACGGATCGCGAGACGCAAGCCGCGCTCGGAGCGCTCGCGGCGCCGACGGTCGCGGCCATGTTCACGGATCTGAACCTGCTCCTGCAGCTGAGCTGCCACATGGTGAACTTGTGCCTGCGTCACGGGAACGCCGCCGCGTCCGCAGTGGGCTACGTGTGGCTCGGCATCACGCTCGGCCCGGTGTTCGGCAAGTACCAGGAGGGCTATCGCTTCGGCAAGCTCGCCTACGACTACGTGCAGAGGCACCGCCTCGTCGCGTTGAAGCCGAGGATCGACATCTGCTTCGGCGATCTCATCAACTTCTGGACGAAGCCGCTGCAGACCGACCTCCGGTATCTCGAGGAGGGGTTCCGCGCCGCGGTCGAGGTGGGTGACCTGACCTACGCCTGCTACTGCGCCAACCACATCGTCACGGTCATGATCACGCAGGGCTCGCCGCTCGAGACGGTCTACCGCGAGTCCGAGGTGCGCCTCGAGTTCGTCCGCAAGGCCAGGTACGCGCCGGTCGTCGACGAGATCGTGAGCATGCAGCGCTTCATCCAGAACATGCGGGGGCTCACCGCGAGCTTCTCGACGTTCGACGACGCGACGTTCGATCAGCGGGTGTTCGAGGAGCACCTCCATCGCGAGGTCAGGCCGCTCACCGTCTGCTGGTACTACATCCTCAAGCTCGCGGCGCGCTTCATCTCAGGAGACTACGCGGAGGCGATCGAGGCCGCAGAGCGGGCGCGAGCGCTGCTGTGGTCGACTCCCGGCCACATGCAGGTCCCCGAGTTCCACTACTACCGGGCGCTCTCGCTCGCCGGCGCGCACGGAGGCGCGCCGCCACAGACGCAGCGGGAGTACCTGGAGGCGCTGCGCGAGCACCATGCGCAGTTTCGCGAGTGGGCCGAGAACTGCCCCGAGAACTTCTCCAGCAAGAGTGCGCTCGTCTCCGCCGAGCTGGCTCGCATCACGGGCGACGACCTCGAGGCGATGCGCCTGTACGAGCGGGCGATCCGGTCCGCGCGCGACAACGGGCTCGTCCAGAACGAGGCGATCGCGAGCGAGCTCGCGTCGAGGTTCTACCGGACGAGGGGGTTCGAGGCGTTCGCCGACACGTACGTTCGCCACGCGCGAGCCTGCTACCGGCGCTGGGGTGCCGATGGGAAGGTGCGGCAGCTCGAGCGGCTCCATCGCCACATCCTCGAGACCGGGCCGTTCGACCCGACCGCGTCGATCGCGGTGCGTCCCGAGCAGCTGGACCTTCTCTCCGTCGTCAAGGCGTCACAGACCATCTCGGGAGAGATCCTGTTCGACAGGCTCGTCGGGACGCTCCTGAGGGTCGCGCTCGAGCAAGGGGGCGCGCAACGCGTCTGCCTGTTCCTGGCGCACGGCGACGACCTCTTCATGGAGGCGGAGGCGGTCGGCGGGGAAAACGGCGTGACGACCCAGCTCCGGCCGGCGCTGCCGCTCACGGCGGCGTCGGACGAGCTCCCGCCCGCCGTGCCGCCCGTGCCTGCCTCGCTCGTCCAGTACGCGTGGCGGACGCGGGAGCCCGTCATCCTGGACGATGCGGCCAGCGCGTCGGGGAAGTTCTCATCCGACCCCTACTTCGCCCGCCGGAGACCGAGGTCGGTGCTCTGCCTGCCGATCCTGCGCCAGGCCGAGCCCGTGGGCCTGCTCTACGAGGAGAATGACCTCGTTGTGGGGGCGTTCACGCGGGATCGCCTGGAGGCGCTAAGGCTGGTCGCGGCTCAGGCGGCCATCTCGGTGGAGAACGCGCGGCTGCTCGCCCAGGAGCGCGGGGCAAGGGCTGGAGCAGAGGACGCGAGGAGGGCCGCGGAGCAGGCGAAGGCAGCCGCCGAGGAGGCGGAGCGCCGGTCGGCCTTCCTGGCGGAGGCGGGGGCGCTCCTCGCGGGCTCGCTCGACCATGAGGAGACGCTGAGACGCGTCGGCCGGCTGTGCGTGCGGTCGCTCGCCGACTGGTGCCTGATCGATCTCGTCGAGGGTCAGCAGCTCCGGCGAATCGCCGGAGCGCACGCCGATCCGGCGAAGGAGCCGGTCATCGAGGAGCTCCTGAGGCGCTATCCGCCGACCTACGACGCGCCTCACCCTTCCGCCCGGGCCCTGCGCAGCGGCGAGCCCATCCTGATCTCCGAGCTGCCCGCCGAGGGCATTCGCGCGTACTGCTACGATGACGAGCACGCCAGGCTCATCTCGGAGATGGGGTGCCGGAGCGCGCTGGCCGTACCGCTGCTGGCGCGGGGGCGGGTCCTCGGCGCCCTGACGCTCGGCTCGGGCACGCTGGGCCGATACAAGCGCGCCGATCTGGAGCTCGCCCGGGAGCTGGCGGATCGCGCCGCGATCGCGATCGACAACGCCCAGCTCTACCGCGAGGCGCAGCAGGCGGTCCGCTTGCGCGACGAGTTCCTGTCGATCGCCTCCCACGAGCTGCGCACGCCGATCCAGTCGTTGCAGCTCGTCGTGCAGAGCCTCGAGCGCGGGCTCCACGCCACGAACCCGTCCATCGCGCCCCACATGCTCACCCTCGCCGCCCGCGAGACCCAGCGCCTCACCGCGCTCGTCACGCAGCTCCTCGACGTCACGCGCATCCAGGACGGGCGCCTCACGCTCGCGCTCGAGGAGTTCGATCTCGTCGCCGAGGCGCGGCGGATCCTCGAGCGCATGGAGGTCGAGCTCGAGCGGGGCGGGACGGCGCTCACGCTCCACGCCGAGGAGGGGATCGTGGGGCGGTGGGACCGCTCGCGCATCGACCAGCTGCTGACGAACCTCCTGTCGAATGCCATCTCGTACGGCGGCCGGAAGCCCATCGACCTGACGCTCGAGCGGATGCGCGACCGACGCGTGCGGATCACGGTCCTCGACCGCGGAATCGGCATCCCGGCCGATCGTCTCCCGCACATCTTCGAGCGGTTCGAGCGGGCCACCTCGACGCGCCACTACGGCGGGCTCGGTCTCGGCCTGTTCATCGCGCGCCAGATCGTGGAGTCGCATCAGGGGACCATCTCCGTGCGCAGCGAGCCGGGCCGCGGCTCGTGCTTCGAGGTCGAGCTGCCGCTCCAGCCGACTTGAGGTGCGCCGCGTCGAGGTCGAGTGCCGTCCTCGCCGGGCGAGCGGCGCTCAGCGCCGTCGCAGCCGGCGGGGCGCCTTGGCGCGCACGCCCGCGATCCGCGCCGCGAGCCGGAGCGCCGCGATCATCGAGGCCGGGTTCGCGACGCCCGAGCCGGCGATGTCGTAGGCGACGCCGTGATCCGGGCTCGTCCGCACGATGGGGAGCCCGAGCGTCACGTTCACCGCCGGATCGCCCGCGACCGCGTCGAGGAGCTTCACCGGGATGAGCCCCTGGTCGTGGTAGAGCGCCACCACCGCGTCGAACTCGCCGAGCGCGGCGCGGAAGAACACCGAGTCCGCGGGGAAGGGGCCGCGCGCGCGCGCGCCCTGGCTCGCCGCGCGGGCGAGCGCAGCGGGGAGGAGCGTCGTCTCCTCGTCGCCGAAGGCGCCCTCCTCTCCGGCGTGCGGGTTCAGGGCGGCGAGGGCGAGCCGCGGGCGCGCGAGGCCCAGGTCCTCGCGCAGCGCGCGGTGGGTGATGACGAGCGTCTCCGCGATGCGCTCGGGGGTGAGCGCGCGGCGGAGCTTCGCGAAGGCGACGTGGTTCGTGACGAGCGCGATCTTGAGCTTCTCGCCGGCGAGCATCATCACCGAGCGGCGCACCCCGCAGCGCGCCTCGAGCCACTCGGTGTGACCGACGAAGCCGGGGAGCGCCCGGGCGACCTGCGCCTTCGACACCGGCGCGGTGGTGAGCGCGTCGGCGTCGCCGCGCCGCACCGCCTCGAAGGCGGCCTCGAGGGCGGCGAGCTGCGCCGCGCCTGCGCGCGGGTCGGGCCGGCCGGGGCGCACCGCGCCGGCGGGGAGCCGGGTGACGGTGACGAGCGCGCCCTCCGGCGGGAGCGGCGCGCCGGGGACGACGAGCGGGAGCCCGCTCGAGGAGAGCTCGCGCGCGAGCACGCGCGCGTCCCCGAAGACGTAGGGGACGAAGGCGCCGCGGAGGGCGGTGAGCGCCTTGGCGGTCACCTCGGCGCCCACGCCGGAGGGGTCGCCGAGGCTCACGGCGATGCGCGGCAGCGCGGGGAGCCGGGCGCGCTCCGGCCGTGCGCGCGCGGCGGCGCGGCGCCCCGGCGCGCGGGACGGCGAGACGATGGCGCGCGGCGCGGCGGCGACGTCGTCCCGGCGCGCGCGCACGCTCACTTCTGCAGCTCGGGGAGCTTCGGCTCGATGAGCGCGTCGCGGCGCAGCTCGGCGATGAGCTGCGTCCGGTAGGTGCCGGCCTGCTGGTCGACGAGGTGGGCGCGGATCTCCTCCTTCGCGTCCTCGAACGACTTCTCGCCCGCCACGCGGCGCTCCTCGACCTTGAAGACGTGCAGGCCGGGTCCCGCGCGCACGGGCTTCGAGAGCTCGCCCGCCTTCAGGGCGAAGGCCGCGTCCTCGAGCGCCTTCTCGATGGTGCCGCGCCGGAGCCAGCCCAGGTCGCCGCCCTCGGCGGCGGAGGGGCCCTTCGACACCTCGCGCGCCACCGCGGCGAAGTCCTCGCCGGTCTTGAGCCGCTGCAGGACGCGGGTCATCTGCTCCTGCACCTTCGCCTCCTGCGCCTTCGTGGCGTTGTCGGGCACCGGCAGGAAGATATGGCGGACCTTCACCTCGTCCTCCCCGCCGAACTCCTGCGGGTGGGACTGGTAGTAGTTGCGCAGGTCGTCGTCCGAGACCTTCACCTTGGCGCGCACCTGGTACTGCAGGACCAGGAACGCGTCGTACTCGCGCTTCACGTTGGCGCGGAAGGTCGCGCGGTCGAGCCCCTGCTCCTTGAGCGCCCGATCGAGCGCCGGCTCGTCGAAGTTGTTGCGCTTCTTGATGTCCTCGACCGCCTCGTCGATCTGCTGCTCGGTCGCCTCGAGCTGCAGCTCGGCCGCCTTCGACTGGAGGAGCCGCTCGGCGATCACGTCCTCGAAGGCGCGCTTCAGCGCGGCGGACTGGGCCTGGTCGCGCTCCGGCCCGGGGCTGAGCTGCTCGGCCTTGAGCAGCGCGGGGCCGGCGCGCTCGGCGAGCTCGGAGAGGGTGATCACCTCGCCGTTCACGAGCCCGGCGACGCGGTCGACGATCTGGGGGCTCGGGCCGGCCGCCGGTGCGGCGGCGAGGAGGGCGAGCAGGGGGAGGGCAGCTGAGGTCACGGAGTCACTCCGGCGAGGGCCTTCTCGTCGATCTCGATGCGGGCACGCTCGCGCAGGGCCTTGAGATAACCGTCCTGGGCCCGCGCGCGCTTCTCGCGGGTGAGCTTCTCGGCGATCTCGGCCCGCGCCTGGTCGAGGGTGCGCCGGGCCGCGGCGCGCCGGTCGACCACCTTGAAGATGTGGAAGCCGTAAGGCGAGGGGGTGACGTCGCTCACCTTGTTGAGCGGCAGCGTGAAGGTGACGTCGAAGACCTCCGGGAACCCGGAGCCGCGCCCGATGTAGCCGAGGTCGCCGCCGGCCTTGCCCTCCGGGGCGATCGACGACTTGCGCGCGACCTCCGCGAAGGTCTGGGGGTTCCTGCGGAGGCGGTCGCGGATCGCGAGCGCCTCCTCCTTGGTCGAGACGACCACCTGGAGCACGTGCACCCTCTCCGGCTCCTCGAACTCCGCCGCGTGGTCCGCGTAGTAGCGCTGGATCTCTGCGTCGGCGACCTGCACCTGCGGGAACACCTGCTCCTCGAAGAGCCGCTCGATGGTGAGCTGGTCCTTGAGCCGACCCTTGAGGTCGGCCTGGCCGAGGCGCTGCTGGGCGAGGAGGTCGTCGAAGTTCGAGCCGGGGTACTCGGCGCGCACCCGCAGGAACGCGCGCTCGACCTGGTCCTGGCCCACGACGATGGACCGGGCGCGCGCCTCCTGGAGGAGGAGCGCCCGATCCACCAGCTCGTCGAGGATGCCGCGGCGGAGCGTGTCCCCCCCCTCGGCCTGCGCCTCGCCGGCGCGCGCCTCGCGCAGCTCGCGCGCGAGCACCTCGGCGCCGATGGGCTCGCCGTTCACGAGCGCCACGGGGCGCGGCGCGGGCGGCGCGTCCTTCTTCGCGCCGCCGCACCGGCCGCAGCCCGCGCCGGCGAGGACGCCGAGCGCGACGAGCGGGATGAGGAGCCTCGCGCGCACGCCTACTTCGCCGGCGGCGGGACGGGGGTCGCGCTCGGCATCGGGCCGTGGGGCATGACCCCCGTCATCCCGGTGCCCGGCATCCCGGGGGCGCCCGGCGCGGCGGCGGAGACCTCCACCGCCTCGAGCGCCTTCTCGTCGACCGAGATCTTCGCCTCGTCCTTGAGGCGCTTCAGCCACTCGTCGAACTCCTTCGTCTTCTTCTCGCGGTAGAGCTTGTTCGCGATCTGCGCCTTCACCTGATCGAAGGAGCGGTTCAGCTCCTCCTGCTGGGCGGTGAGCTTCAGGAGGTAGAGGCCCTTCGGCGTCTGGACGACGTCCGAGGTCTGCCCGGCGGAGAGCGCGAAGGCGGCGTCGGCGAGCTCCTTCGAGTAGGCCGCCGTGAGCTCCTCGTGCGACTTGTACTGCAGGTCGCCGCCGGCGTTCTTCGTGGCGGCGTCCTCGGAGTACTGCGCGACCGCCTGGTTGAAGGCGAGCGGGTTCTTCTTCTCGTCGGCCTTGATCTTGGCGAGCGCGGCCTTCGCGGCGGCGAGCTTCTTCGCGCGCTCCGGCGAGCCGGCCGGCGCCTCGAACACCACCGCGGCGACGCGCACGCGCTTCGGGCGGAAGTAGTCCGGCTTGTGCTCGTCGTAGTACTTCTGGAGCTCGGGCTCGGGGACTTCCTTCGCGCGCTCGAGGTCCTGGAAGTTCTTCTGGACGAGCTTCTGGACCATGATCTTCTTCAGGGTCATCTGCACGTCGGGGTCCGTCGCGAGCCCCTGCTTCTCGGCCTCCCGCGCGAGCACCTCGAAGCGGATGAGGTTGTCGAGGAACTCCTTCTTCCGCTCGAGGGTCGAGTAGCGCGCGCGGATGAACGGCGACTGCTCGTCGAGGCGGGCCTTGAACTCATCGGCCGTGATGGTGACCCCGTTGCCCTTCGCGATCACGGGGCCGGACTTCTTGTCCTTCGGCGACTGGCAGGCGACGGCGAGCGCGCAGAGGCCGATGACGAGGGAACGGCGCAGCATGCGGGTGCTCCTTCGGGAAGATGTGCGGAAAAGGCCGGTCAGCCAACGCAGGACCACGCCCCGTTCTTCCCTGCCGGGGGCCCGGGCGCTGGCTTGGAGCGGCTGAAAAGAGCACGGAACGAGGGGGGGATCAAGGACGCGACGCACCCGCGCGAGGCCCCGCCGCATCCCCTGCGCCCGGGCGCGCACCCGCGGTCGAAACGCCTTTCATGGCGGCCGCTTGCCGGGGCGGCCGGCGCGCCGCCGCTCACTCGGGCCGCGCGCAGCGCGCGAGGCCGGCGAGGAGCACGCGGGCGGCGCCGAGGAGCTCCCGCCCGGTCGACAGCTCCATCGCCGGCGACGGCACGAGCCCCACCGCCGCCTTGCCGACCGGGACGGGCGCGGGGCGCGCCGCCTTGCCCTTCGCCCCCTTCGCCGGCTTGCCGGGCGGCACCTTCGCCGGCGGGGGCTTCGCCCCCCCGAGCGAGGAGACGAGCTTCATGTCGGGGGTGAGCCGCAGGGCGCCGCCCGAGGCGGCCACGTGCTTCGCGAGCAGGAAAGGGTCGAGCGCGGCGGTCTCGCCGAGGGTGAGGACGAGGCGGCCGGGGCCGGCCTCGATCGCGCGGATGCGCAGCGCGCGCAGCCGCACCTTCACCGCCATCACGTCGCAGAGCGCGTCGAGCTCCTCCGGCGGATCGCCGCAGCGGTCGATGATCTCGGCGCGCACCTCGTCGAGCTCCTCGTCGGTCGTCGCCTGGGCGAGCCGCTTGTAGAAGTAGAGCCGCTGGTGGACGTCCGGCATGTACGGGTCGGGGATGAAGGCCGGCACCGGGAGCTGCACGTCGGGGTCGATGTCCTCGCGCGGCGGCTCGCCCTTGAGCTCGCGCACCGCCTCGTCGAGGAGCTCGGAGTAGAGCTCGAAGCCGACCGCCTCGATCTGGCCGGACTGGTCCTTGCCGAGCAGGTTCCCCGCCCCGCGGATCTCGAGGTCGTGGCTCGCGATCTTGAAGCCGGCGCCGAGCTCGCTGAAGCGCTGCAGCACCTCGAGCCGCTTCTGCGCGTCCTTCGTCACGGGCCGCCGCGCCGGGACGAGCAGGTACGCGTAGGCGCGCTCGCGGCTGCGGCCGACGCGGCCGCGGATCTGGTAGAGCTGCGCGAGGCCGAAGTGGTCGGCGCGGTTCACGATGATGGTGTTCGCGCTCGGGATGTCGAGGCCGCTCTCGATGATGGACGTCGCGAGGAGCACGTCGAGCTCCTTGCGGACGAAGCGGCTCATCACCTCCTCGAGCTTTCCCTCCCCCATCTGCCCGTGGGCGACGCCCACCCGCGCCTCGGGCACGATGTCGGCGAGGAACTTCTGCATCGCCGCGATGGAGCGGACGCGGTTGTGGACGAAGTAGACCTGCCCGCCGCGCTTCAGCTCGGTCTCGATCGCCTCCTTCACCACCTGCGGGTCGAACTTCATGACGAAGGTGCGGATGGCGCGCCGGTCCTCCGGCGGCGTGGCGATGATGGAGAGGTCGCGCACGCCGGCGAGGCTCATGTGCAGCGTGCGGGGGATGGGCGTCGCGGTGAGCGTCAGCACGTCGACGAGCCTGCGGAGCTTCTTCAGCCGCTCCTTGTGGGCGACGCCGAAGCGCTGCTCCTCGTCCACCACCACGAGGCCGAGCTCCTTGAAGTTCACGTCCGCGGCGAGGAGCCGGTGCGTGCCGACGACGACGTCGACCTTCCCCTGGGCGGCGTCCTTCAGGATCCGCTTCACCTCCTCGGAGGTCTTCATCCGGGAGACCGCCTCGATGCGCACCGGGTAGCCCTTGAAGCGCTCGCGGAAGGTGCGCTCATGCTGCGAGGCGAGCACGGTGGTCGGCACGAGCACCGCCACCTGCTTCTTCGAGAGCACCGCCAGCATGGCGGCGCGCATGGCCACCTCGGTCTTGCCGTAGCCGACGTCGCCGCAGACGAGGCGATCCATCGGCGCCGTGGCCGCCTCGCCGCTGCGCTGCTTGCGCATGTCCCGCACCACGTCCGCGATCGCCTTCGCCTGGTCGGGCGTCTCCTCCCAGGGGAACTCCGCCTCGAACTCGCGGAAGATCCCGTCCGGCTCGGCGAACTGGAACCCCGGGTGCGCCGCGCGCGCGGCATAGATGTCGAGCAGCTCCGCCGCCATCTTGAGGAGCTGCTCCTTCACCCGCGCCTTGCGGAGCGCGAAGGACTGCCCGCCGAGCCGGTCGAGCCGGACCGTCTCCGGGGAGGCGCCGGTGAACTTCTGCACCTGGCGGAGCTTCGCGACCGGCAGGTAGAGCCGGTCGGCGCCGTCGTAGGCGAGGACGAGGAAGTCGCCCTCCACCCCGCGGATCTGCATCTTGGTGAGGCCGAGGTAGCGGGCGATGCCGTGCTCGACGTGGACGACGAGGTCGCCGTCGTTGAGCTCGCGGAACGCCGCCGCGAAGGCGTTCTCCTCCTTCGTGCGCCGGGCCTTCTTGCGGACGCGCCGCCCGAAGATCTCCTCCTCCGCGACGACGGCGAGCCCCGCCTCGCCGTCCACGAAGCCCTGCGAGATCTCGCCCTGGAAGACGTGGGCGTGGATGGCGGGGTCGAAGATCGCCCGCGGGTCGCCGGGGGGGCCCTCGTGCGCGCGCACCGCCTGGCGCCGGTCCTCGAGGAGCCTCCGAAGCCGGTCGGCGGCGGAGGGCGAGCCGCAGGCGACGACCGCCGCGATGCCGCGCCGGCGCCACTCGTCGAGCCTCCGGGTGAGCGGCGCGAGCGCGCCCTCTTCGCCGTGGGCGGCCTCGATCTCGCCGCGGATGGCGTGGGTGTCCGAGAAGGAGAAGCGGATCGGCTCCGAGGTCCCGAGCCACACCCCGTGGCGGCGCACCGCCGGCCGCGCCGCGAGCGCGGCGAGCGCCTCGGCGGCGGGGAGGAAGTGCGCCTCGGGCGGGAGCGCCAGCTCCTCGCGGCCGAGGGCGGCCTCGTGCTCGCGGGCGAGCTCGGCGTCGAGATCCTGGAGCGCCTCGTCCACGCCGGCCGCGTCGTCCACGTAGGCGGCGGTGCCCGCGGGCAGGTAGTCGAGGAGCGTGCCGAGGCCGCCCGGGTGGAAGCCGGGGAGGAGCGCCTCCATCCCGAAGAACGGGGTGCCGGCGTCGATGGCGTCGAGCACCTCGCGCACCCGCGAGGTCGGCCGGTTCACGCGCTCGGCCGCGTCGCGCACCGCCGCCTTCGCCGCCTCCTTCCCCTCCTCGGAGAAGAGCGCTTCGCGCGCCGGGCAGAGGAGCACCTCGGCGACGTCGCCCTCGCTGCGCTGGGTCTGCGGGTCGAAGGCGCGGCAGCTCTCGATCTCGTCGCCGAAGAACTCGAGCCGCACCGGCGCCGGATCCGCCGGGCTCCACAGGTCGACGATGCCGCCCCGGATCGCGAAGGTGCCCGGATCCTCCACGAGCGGCGTGCGGGTGAAGCCGAGCAGGACGAGCTTCGCCGCGAGCGCCTCGCGCTCGATCGCGACGCCCTTGCCGAGCAGGTCCGCCCCTGCCTCGAACACGCGCCGCGGCACCATCCGCCGGGCGAGCGCGCGCGCCGAGACCACCACCGCCTTCACCGGTGCGAAAGCATCGGCGAGCGCAGGGGCAGCCGGATGAGGCTGCCCCGGAGCGAGCGGGGGTCTGGGGGGCGCAGCTTCGTCGCGCCCCCCAGCAAGATGCAGCCGGGCGAGCGCGGAGAGCCGCTCCATCTCCACGCCGCGGTCGGGCGAGAGGTCGTCGTAGGGCAGCACCGCGTCGGAGGGGACGCGCACCACCCCCTCCGGACCGAGGAAGAAGGCGAGGTCGCGCGCGAGCGCCTCCGCGTCCTCCTCGTCGGGGGCGACGGCCAGGACGGAGCGCGCCCGCCCGGGTCCGGGCGCGAGCAGGTCGCGCACCAGGTAGCCGCGGGCGGCGCCGGCGACGCCCACCACGTCGGCGCGCCGGTCGGTCTCGAGGGCGCGCCGGACGCGGGCGCGCGCATCGCTCGGGGGGGTCTCGTCTGAGGCAGGCTTCGTCGTGATCACGGCGATCGGCTCGGGGGGCGGCATCTTACTTGCGACGCCGCCCGGGGGGCGCGCCGCGTTTCATGCCCGCTCGGGACGCGGTCAAAAGGAAGAGGCGCCGGGCTCAACGGACGACCTTCGCCGTGCTCGCGCCGCCGCAGTCGCTCGCCCCCTGGGGAGCGTTCGCGACTTCGGAGGAGCGTTCACGCCGATCCTCGCCGTGCCCGACGCCTCAGCCCAGATCCTAACGCCCCCCCTCTCACCGCGCCCGCTGCGCCACCTGCTTCCTTGATCGCTCTCTGGGGCACCGCTACACTCGGACCAGCCCTGGAACGCCGTCGAGGCACCCGTGCGGCATTCGATCACTCGCTCCTCCATCGCTGCGGCCCTCGCGTCGCTCGCTCTCGCTGCGTGCGGCGGGGCGGAGCCTCGCCCGGCCGCTCGCGAGGATGCCGCCCCCATGCTCGCCACGCTCGCGAGCCCGCCGGGCGCCGGCTCGGAGCGCGTCCGGGCGGGCGACCTCTCGGGCGCCCGGGCGTCCTTCGAGGCGTCGCTCGCCCAGGATCCCGATCGCCTCGCCGCGCTCAACGACCTCGCGGTGAGCTACCTGCTCGAGGGGCACGCAGACGCGGCTCGGCGGCTGCTCGACGAGGTCGTCGCGAGCGGCAAGCCACGCGAGCAGCAGGCGGCGCTCGTGAACCTCGGCGAGCTGTACGCGGCGGAGGGCTACGTCTCCGCGGCCCAGGCGTACCTCGAGACGGCGCGCGCCATCGACGCCGCGCGACCCGAGCCCTGGTACGCGATCGCCCTGCTCGCCGACGGGCGCGGCGAGCTGGGTCCCGCGCACGCGGCGCTCGCCGAGGCCCTGCGGCTCGACGACGGCGGTGCGGCGCGGGCGGCGTTCGCTTACGTGTATCCGGAGGAGCGCGCCCACCTCGAGGCGCTCGTCGCCGAGGCGGCGGGCGACCGAGCGCTCGCGGGCGCGCGCTGGCGAGAGCTCTCCGGGAGCCGCTTCGCGGCCCTCGCCGCGGCTGCGGAGAGGCACCTCGCCGGCGAATAGGCGGAAGTGATGCCGGGGCCCACGGGCGAGCTGGACAGACGCGAGCGCGAGATCCTCCGCGCGCTCGTCCAGGACTACATCCAGACCGGCGAGCCGGTCGCGAGCCAGCCGCTGCTCGCGCGCCACGAGCTCGACTGCTCGCCGGCGACCGTCCGCTCGGTGATGGGCGACCTCGAGGAGCTCGGCTTCCTGGAGAAGCCGCACGCCTCCTCGGGCCGGATCCCCACCGAGCGCGGCTACCGGCTCTACGTCGACTCGCTCCTCAAGGTGCGCCCGCCGTCGGCGCAGGATCGGGATCGGATCGAGCGGCTCGCGCACGCCGCGAGCGACGTGGGGCAGCTCCTCGAGAGCACCGCCGACCTCCTCCACTCGCTCTCGCACCACGCCGGCGTCGTCACGACGCCGCGCCCGAGGGCCGATCCCGTCCGCCAGGTGGAGTTCGTGCGGCTGCGCGAGAACCGGGTGCTCGCGGTGTTCGTCTCCGAGGCGGGGATCGTCACGAACAAGCTCGTGCAGCTCGAGTTCCCCATGGCGGCGGCGGACCTCGAGCGCGCGGCGCACTACCTGAACGAGAAGATCCAGGCGCTCGCGGCGGCGGCGGAGACGCTCCCCGCCGTGCGCGAGCAGATCCTCGCCGACATGCGCGCCGACCAGAGCGCGCTGCACGACCTCCTCCAGATGGCGCTCTCGCTCGCGGAGCAGACCTTCGCGCCGGGGGAGGAGCGGGTGCTCGTCGACGGCGAGGAGAGCTTCCTCGACGCGCCAGAGTTCGCGAACGTGCGCAAGGCCCGGGCGCTGCTCAAGGCGTTCGCCGAGAAGGACCGCATCCTGCGCGTGCTCGACCGCGTGCTCACCTCGCAGGAGGTGCAGATCTTCATCGGCGCGGAGAGCGAGTTCGCGGTGGTGCCGGACGTCTCGGTCATCGCCGCGCCGTACGGGCGCGGCGATCACGTGCTCGGAACGCTCGCGGTGGTGGGCCCGACGCGCATGAACTACGCGCGCGTCATACCGCTCGTGGATCTCACCGCGCGCCACATCTCGCGCGCGCTCGCGGCGCTGTCGGACGGCTAGCGGGACCGGCGCACACGGACCGCGCGTCCGGGCTCGCTCCTCGCGGCGCAAACCTTGTTCCGCCCGTCGAGCCCGTGCCATGATGACCGGCGAGCGCGCGCGCGCGCGGCGCGAGGCGCGCCGGCCGCGTCGCGGGCCCCTTCGGATCACGATCGCGAGCGATGGCCGACACCCACGACAAAGGTGCCTTCCGGGCGGACATTCCCCTCGACGCCGTCGAGGAGGCGCTCCGCTCCGTCGAGCGGATCTCGGGGGGCGAGGCCCAGCCCGAGGCGGTGCCGCTCGAGGTGGAGGGCGCGCCCGCCGAGCCCGCCGAGCCCGCCGAGCCCGGCGAGCTCGAGCGGGTGCGGGCGGAGCTCGAGCTCTCCCAGGCGAAGGGGCGCGAGGTGCTCGAGAAGCTCCGCGCCGAGCACGAGAAGCTGCTCCGCGCCGCCGCCGATCTCGACAACTACAAGAAGCGCGCGGCGCGGGAGCGCGAGGAGGTGCAGCGCTTCGGGATCGAGAAGGTGGTGAAGGACGTCCTGCCCGTGCTCGACGGCCTCGACCGCGCGCTCGCCGCGGCGCCCGAGGGCGACGCGCTCGCGAAGGGCGTGCGGCTCGTGCGGACCACCTTCGAGCAGGCGCTCGCGAGGCACGGCGTCACCGCCTTCAGCGCGATGGGCGAGCGCTTCGACCCGGCCGTGCACGAGGCGCTCCTCCAGGTCGCGACCGACGCGGAGCCGCCGGGGACGGTGGTCCTCGAGCACGCGCGGGGGTTCAAGCTCAACGACCGGCTCGTCCGGCCGGCGATGGTGGGCGTGGCGATCGCGGCGCCCCCTCCGGCCGCGGGCGCGAAGGAAGGGTGATCGATCGATGGGGAAGGTGATCGGCATCGACCTCGGCACGACGAACTCCTGCGTCGCGGTGATGGAGGGCGGCGACGCCGTCGTCATCCCGAACAGCGAGGGCTCGCGCACGACGCCGTCGATGGTCGCATTCACGGACGGCGGCGAGCGGCTCGTCGGCCAGATCGCGAAGCGGCAGGCCATCACCAACCCCGAGTCGACCGTCTACGTCGTGAAGCGGCTCATCGGCCGCAAGTTCCAGGACCCCGAGGTGGCGCGCTCCGCCGGCCTCGTGCCGTACCGGATCGTGCCGGCCGACAACGGCGACGCGTGGGTGGAGGCGAGCGGCAAGGCGTTCTCGCCCGCCGAGATCTCCGCCATGGTCCTCGCGAAGATGAAGCAGACCGCCGAGGACTACCTCGGCGAGCCGGTCAGCGAGGCGATCGTCACCTGCCCGGCCTACTTCAACGACGCCCAGCGCCAGGCCACGAAGGACGGCGGCCGCATCGCCGGCCTGAGCGTGCTCCGCATCATCAACGAGCCCACCGCCGCCGCCCTCGCCTACGGCATCGACAAGCAGAAGGCGGGCGCGACCGAGCGGGTGGCGGTGTACGACCTCGGCGGCGGCACCTTCGACATCACCGTCCTCGAGCTCAACCTCGGCGTGTTCGAGGTGAAGGCGACGAACGGCGACACCTTCCTCGGCGGCGAGGACTTCGACCAGCGGCTCATCGACTGGCTCTCGCGGCGCTTCCGCGAGCAGACCGGCATCGACCTCACCCGCGACCGGATGGCGCTGCAGCGGCTCAAGGAGGCCGCGGAGCGCGCGAAGCACGAGCTCTCGAGCGCGACCGAGACCGAGGTGAACCTCCCGTTCATCACCGCCGACGCGACCGGCCCGAAGCACCTCGCCGAGACCCTCGACCGCGCCACCCTCGAGGAGCTGTGCGGCGATCTCATCGAGCGGACGCTCGAGCCGTGCCGCACCGCCCTCAAGGACGCGGGCGTCACCGTCCAGCAGATCGACACGGTCATCCTGGTCGGCGGCATGACCCGCATGCCGAAGGTGCAGGAGGTCGTGAAGCGCTTCTTCGGCAAGGAGCCGCACAAGGGAGTGAACCCGGACGAGGTCGTCGCGGTCGGCGCGGCCATCCAGGGCGGCGTGCTGAAGGGCGAGGTGAAGGACGTCCTCCTCCTCGACGTGACGCCGCTCTCGCTCGGCGTCGAGACCGCCGGCGGCGTGTTCACGAAGATCATCGACAAGAACACCACCGTCCCCTGCAAGAAGTCGCAGGTGTTCTCGACCGCGGTCGACAACCAGCCGCTCGTGTCCGTCCACGTGCTGCAGGGCGAGCGCGGGATGGCCGCCGACGACAAGACCCTCGCGCGCTTCGAGCTCGTGGGCATCCCGCCCGCGCCCCGCGGCGTCCCGCAGATCGAGGTCACCTTCGACATCGACGCGAACGGGATCGTGCACGTCTCGGCGAAGGATCTCGGCACCGGCAAGCAGCAGCAGATCCGCATCACCGGCTCCTCCGGGCTCACCGAGGAGGAGATCCAGCGGATGATCCGCGACGCGGAGGCGAACCGCGCCGACGACGTCGTGAAGAAGGAGCTCGCGGACCTCAAGAACAACGCCGAGGGGCTCATCTACACGACCGAGAAGAGCCTCGAGGAGTACGCGAGCGCGCTCGCCGAGGGCGATCTCGCCGAGATCCGGGCCGACCTCGACGCGCTGAAGGCGACGCTCGAGGGCAGCGACCCGGCCGCCGTGAAGGAGGCGCTCGGCCGGCTCGAGGGCAGCGCCTACCGGATCGCGGACGCGATCTACGCGCAGCAGGGCGGCGGCAGCTAGCCGGCGGCCTCCACCGAGCGGGCCGAGGAGGCGAGCTCCAGCCGGCTTCCGGGGTGGCGCCCGCGCCTCACCTTTGCGGGCGAGGGCGGGCAGGCCGAATTGTCAGCCCCGTTGCGTGCGTTATATTGCCGCCGGCGCGGGCGGTCCGCTGCGGAAGGGCGCGAAAAGACGTGGATAAGCGAGACTACTACGATGTCCTGGGCGTCGAGCGCGCCGCGGACGAGCAGGCGATCAAGACCGCGTACCGGAGGCTCGCCCACAAGCTCCACCCGGACAAGAACCCGGGGGACAAGCACGCCGAGGAGCAGTTCAAGGAGGCGTCCGAGGCCTACGAGGTCCTCTCGGATCCCGACAAGCGCGCGCGCTACGACCGGTTCGGGCACACGAACGGAGGCATGCCCGGGGCCGAGGGGTTCCCGTTCGGCGGCGGCGCCAGCATCAACGACATCTTCGGCGACATCTTCGGGGAGATGTTCGGCGGCGGCGGCGCGCGGCGGCAGCAGCGCCAGCGCACCCGCGGCTCGGACCTCCGCTACCACCTCGAGATCGGCTTCGAGGAGGCGGCGTTCGGGACGGTCGCGCGCATCACCATCCCGCGCCCGAAGGCGTGCGAGGCCTGCCACGGCTCCGGCGCGAAGCCTGGCACGGGCCCGAAGACCTGCCCGACCTGCGGCGGCGCGGGCGAGATCCGCCTCACCCAGGGCTTCTTCTCGATCGCCCGCACCTGCCACCACTGCCAGGGCTCGGGCCGCGTCATCGTCGACAAGTGCCCGGCCTGCGGCGGACAGGGCGCGCTCCGCGAGGAGGCGACCGTGGAGGTGAAGGTCCCGCCCGGCGTCGACACCGGCACGCGCCTCAAGCTCTCCGGCGAGGGCGAGCCCGCGCCGGTCGCGGGGGGCAGCCCCGGCGATCTCTACGTCGTGCTGCAGGTGCGCGACCACCCGATCTTCTCGCGCGAGGACACCGAGGTCCTCTGCGAGATGCCCATCTCCTTCGCGCAGGCGGCGCTCGGCGCGACCATCGACGTCCCCACCCTCGACGGGCCGGCGAAGCTCAAGGTCCCGGCGGGCACGCAGAGCGGGAAGGTGTTCCGCCTGAAGGGGAAGGGGATCCCCGCGCTGTCGGGCGGCGGGCGCGGCGACGAGCACGTGCGCGTCCTCGTCGAGACGCCCACCCACCTCGGCAAGGAGCAGCGCGAGCTGCTCGAGCGCTTCGCCGCGCTCTCCGGCGAGGAGACTCACCCGCAGGCGCGGAGCTTCTGGCAGAAGGTCGGCGACCTCCTGCGCGAGGCGAAGGGGTAACTTCCACGCAAGGCGCACGAGCCCGGAGCCGAGGCGGGCAACCGCAGCGACGCGCGCCGAGGCGCTCCTTCGACGGGAGCCGCGCACAGCGGCGCCTGGCAGTGCGCCGCAGGCGCAAGGAGCGAGGACGCCCGCCGCAGGCCCGGGATCGTGCGCCGAGCCGGGGAATCTGTTCCCACCCTGCGGGTTCCGCAGTAGATCGGGGTTCCCATGCGCGTCGCCGCCCGGAAGGTGCTCGCTTTCCTGTTCCTCGCCCTCGCCGCCTGCCCGAAGCGGGTGGTCGTGAACGGCCAGGAGATGTCGGTCGAGGACGCGGACGCGCTCGCGCGCCGCGACCTCGAGGGCGTGCGCGCCGAGGGGAAGGGCCTGCCGCCCGCCCAGGCCGCGGCGCGGCTCGAGGCGTTCGCGGCGCGCTACCGCGGCGTGCCGGCCGGTGGCGACGCGCTGCACGAGGCGGCGGAGCTCCGGCGCGCGGCGGGCGATCCGGCCCGCGCGGCCGAGGACCTCCGCACGCTGCTCGGCGAGCACCCGCTCCACCCGCGCGCGGTCCAGGCGAAGTACCTGCTCGCCCTCTCCGACATCGAGCTCGGGCGGACCCGCGATGGGCTCGCGAGCCTCGCCACCCTCTACGAGAAGCTCCCCGCCGAGGCTCGCCCTGGCGCGGCCGCCCGCGCCGCCGAGGCCGCGCTCGCCGCCGGCGCCGAGGCCGACGCGGTCCGCTGGCTCGCGACGCTCGCCGAGACGCAGGACGGCGAGGCGCGGACGAAGACCCTCGCGCGCGCCACCGCGGCGGTCGACGCGCTCGGGCTCGAGGACGCCGACGGGCTGCGCCGCGCGCTCCCGCAGGACTCGCCCCTCCAGGAGCCGCTCGCGATGAAGGTCGCGCGCGTCCACCTGCACCTGCGCGACTACGCGAGCGCGGAGCAGGCGGCGCGAGAGGTGTTCCTGCGCTGGCCGCACGGGCCCTACGCGGACGACGCGAAGCGGCTCGTCGACCGGATCTCGCGCCTCACCTACGTCCGCCCGAACGTGCTCGGCGTCGCGGTCCCGCTCTCCGGCAACTACAAGCGCTGGGGCGAGGCGATCCTGCAGGGCGTCTCGCTGGCGCTCGAGGGCTCGGGCGTGAAGGTCGCGGTGCGCGACACGCGCGGCGAGCCGGACGGCGCCGCCGCGGCGCTCGAGGCGCTCGTGCTGGAGGAGGGCGCCATCGCGGTGGTGGGTGGCGTCACGAACGCCGAGGGCGAGCGGGCGGCCGCGGCCGCCGAGGAGCTGCAGATCCCGTTCGTCTCGCTCTCCAAGCAGGAGGGGATCACCGCCGCCGGGCCGTTCGTCTTCCAGAACATGCTCACCGCGAGCGAGCAGGCGGAGGCGATCGTCGGCCTCGCCATGGGCAAGCGTGGCATGCGCCGCTTCGCCGTCCTCTACCCGTCGATGAGCTACGGCGTGGAGCTCGCGAACGCGTTCTGGGACGACCTCGAGGCGCGCGGCGGCGAGGTGCGCGCCGCCGAGACCTACGCCCCCGACCGGACCACCTTCACGCCCCTCGTGAAGAGCATGGTCGGCAAGCTCTACCTCGAGGACCGCAGCGACTGGCAGGAGCAGTCGCGCGAGATCGCCGAGAAGGAGAAGGACCCGTTCCGGCGCCGCAAGGCGCTCGAGAAGGCGCGCGAGAAGCTCCCGCCCATCGCCGACTTCGACGCGATCTTCATCCCCGACTTCGCGAAGAACGTGAAGCTCATCGCGCCCGCGCTGGCGGTCGAGGACGTCCTCACCCAGACCTGCGAGCCGGAGGCCGTCGAGAAGCTGAAGAAGCTCACCGGCCGCCCCGACCTGCGCCCCGTGCAGCTGTTCGGCGCGAACGGCTGGGGCGGCGACCCGGGGCTGTTCGACCAGTCGCCGGGCGGCGCGGGCCGCCACGTGCGCTGCGCGATCTACGTGGACGGGTTCTTCGCCGGCTCGGCGCGCCCGGGCACGAAGCGCTTCGTCGAGGCGTTCGAGCACAAGTTCCCCGGCCAGACGCCCACCATCCTCGAGGCGTCCGCCTACGACGCCGCGGGGATGGCGCGCCAGGTGATCGAGCACGATCGCGCCCAGACGCGCGCCGCCCTGCGCGACGGCCTCGCGGCGGTGCGCGGCTTCAAGGGCGCAACCGGCGAGCTCACGATGGGGGCCGACCGGACGCCCGAGCGCGAGCTGTTCTTCCTCACCGTCGACGCGAACGGTCTCCGCGAGATGAAGCCTGAGGAGCTCGCGGGCCCCGGCGCCGGCGGGATGTAGCCTCTCCCCGCGCGTCCCCCGCCTGCAGGTGCACTTGCGAGCGTCCTCTCCGCTCGGGATGGGGGCCGCCCCGGAGCGGGCGCCTGCCTGCCCGTGCCCGCGCCCGGGGCCGCCACTAGCTTGTCTGGGGATGGACGACGTCCTCGTGCGGCCCCGGCCGCGAGCCCGCTTCCCCGCGGCGAACCTCGCGCTCTTCCTCGCGACGCTCGCGACGACGGGATGGGCGGGGCTGCTCTTCTCGCCCGCCGCGGCGGACGTGCGCACCATCGGCGAGCTCCTCGGGCGCGTCCGCGATGCGCCGGCCGTGCTCCTCGAGGGGCTCCCCTTCGCGCTCTCGCTCGTCGGCATCCTCTTCACCCACGAGATGGGCCACTACCTGCTCGCCCGCCGCGCGCGCGTGGACACGACGCTGCCGTACTTCATCCCCGTTCCCTTCGGCGTCGGCACGCTCGGGGCGGTGATCCGCATGCGCTCGCCGATCCCGTCCCGGCGCGCGCTCCTCGACATCGGCGCCTCGGGCCCGCTCGCCGGGCTCCTCGTGGCGCTCCCGCTGCTCGTGTGGGGGCTCGCGCACTCCGAGGTCCAGGCGGTCTCGGCGGCGAGCTCGCCCGTCTCACCGTTCGGGATGCTCCTCTCCTGGCTCTCGGGCCGACCGTCGCCGGAGGGCACGGGCGAGGTGATCCACTTCGGCCACAGCCTCCTCACGCTCGCCGCACAGCGGCTCGTCGTCGGCCCGCTCGCGCCCGGCACCGACGTCGTGATGCACCCCGTGGCCGTCGCCGCCTCGCTCGGCCTCCTCGTCACCGCGCTGAACCTCGTGCCGGCCGGGCAGCTCGACGGCGGCCACGTGCTCTACGCGCTCTTCGGCCGCCGGCGCGCGCACGTCCTCGCGCGCGTCACGAGCGCCGGGCTGCTCCTCGCCGGAGTCTTCGGCTCCTGGAGCTGGCTCATCTGGTGGTTCCTCACCCGCTTCGTGGTCGGGCTCGGCCACCCGGCCGCGCTCGAGGAGGAGCCGCTCGGGCCGGGCCGGCGGGCGATCGCGATCCTGTCACTGCTCCTGTTCTTCGCGACCTTCGTCCCCGTCCCCATCTCGTTCTAGCGGGCGATCGCCAGGCCCCTCCGGTTCGCGGGACGGCGTTCGGCGCCGGGGCGTGATCGGCTAGACTCGCCGGTCCCATGACGTCGCCCGACGAGACCCTCCGCGCCTCCGCGCCGGAGCCGGAGGCGGACCCCGGCGAGGCCGAGGCCTGGGCGCGCGTCGTGGCCGCATGGGAGGACGAGGCGGTGCATGGGGCCTACCTCGCGCGCTTCCACGATCTCGCCGGGCTCGCCGTCGCCGGCCGGCGCTACCGCGACGCCCTGGCCGCGCGCCCGGAGGATCCCTTCGCGGCGCGCTTCCGCGACGAGGTGATCCGCCGGGCGACGGTGCAGGGGTTCGCGCTCCTGCCGAGGAGCGCGCCCACCCCCGCCCGCTCGGTGGGGCTCCGGCGCCTCCTCCTCGTCGTCGCGGCGGCGCTCCTCGGCGCGGCCGCGTTCGCCGCTTTCCACCTCCTCGCACCGCTCGGAGCCCGATCCTGATCCCCGCACCCGCCGCGCTCACCGTCGAGGACGTCCTCGGCCCGGACGGCCGCATCGCCGGGGCCCTCCCCGGCTACGAGCATCGCGAGGACCAGCTCGAGATGGCGCGCGCCGTCGAGCGCGCGCTGCGCGAGCGGCGCTACCTCGTCGCCGAGGCCGGCACCGGCACCGGCAAGACCCTCGCCTACCTCGTCCCCGCGGCGCTCTCCGGGCGGCGGGTCATCGTCTCGACCGCCACGAAGACCCTGCAGGAGCAGATCTGGGGGAAGGACATCCCGCTCCTGCGCGAGCGGTGCGGGCTCGACTTCGCCGCCGCCTACCTGAAGGGCCGCTCGAACTACTACTGCCTCGCGCGCGGGGCGGAGTTCGCGCGGGCGCCGACCTTCGCGGCGCGCGAGGAGGCGGCGCTCTGGCCGGTCATCGAGGCGTGGGCGCGCACCACCGAGACCGGCGACCGCAGCGAGCTCGACCTGCCCGACCAGCTCCACACCTGGAAGGACCTGTCGGCGACGACCGAGACCTGCACCGGCCGCGAGTGCGAGCGCTACGAGGACTGCTTCGTCACGCGGGCGCGGGCGCTCGCCGGGCAGTCCGACGTGCTCCTCGTGAACCACCACCTGTTCTTCGCGGACCTCGCCATGCGCACGAGCCGCGCGGGCGTGGAGATCCTCCCCGACTACGACGTCGTGATCTTCGACGAGGCGCACGCCATCGAGGAGGTCGCGACCGAGTACTTCGGGCTCCAGGTCTCCTCGTACCGGGTGGACGAGCTCGGCCGCGACGCGCTGCGCGCGGTGGGCGACCGCCCTGACCTCGCGTCGATGATGCGCGACGCGACCGGCGAGCTGCGCCGGGCCGGCGAGCGGTTCTTCCAGGCGGTCGCCGACGGCCTGCGCGCGGGCGGCGCCGGGGCCGGGCCGTCGCGCGGCTTCGGCGCGCGCGGCGCCCCGCGGGGCCGGAGCGCGCGGCGTCTCGCGGAGGAGGAGAGCGTGCGCGCGCCGCTCGCCGAGGAGATCCTCGCGCCGTGCGAGCGCGACCAGGCGCGCCTCGACTCCGCGCTCGAGGCGCTGCGCGAGCTCCTCGCCGAGGCCGAGGCGCCGCAGCTCGCGCAGATCGCGCGGCGCGCCGGCGAGCTGCGGGTGGAGCTCGCGGCGGTCACGGCGATGAAGGAGCCTTCCCGGGTGTACTTCGCCGAGGCGCGCGGGCGCGGCGTGTTCCTGCGCGCGGCGCCCATCGACGTCGCCGAGGAGCTGCAGGCCCGGCTCTACCGGCGCACCGACACGGTGATCTTCACGAGCGCCACGCTCGCCGCCCAGGGGCGCTTCGACTACTTCCGCCGCCAGGTCGGCCTCGCCCCCGAGTTCGACGTGGACGAGGCGCGCTATCCCGGCCCGTTCGACTTCCCGCGCCAGGCGGCCATCGTCTCGCCCGCCACGGTCCCCGAGCCGAACGCGCCCGGCTTCCTCGACGCCGCCGCCGGCGCGATCCGCGCGCTCACCGAGGTGACCGGCGGCCGCGCCTTCGTGCTCTGCACCTCGAACCGCAACATGCTCGCGCTGCACGCGGCGCTCCGCGACCTGCCCTACCAGGTGCTGCTCCAGGGGGAGCGCCCCAAGGCGCGGCTCCTCGAGGCGTTCCGCGCCGAGCCGTCGGTGCTCTTCGCGACGGCGAGCTTCTGGGAGGGCGTCGACGTCCCGGGCGACGCCCTGTCGCTCGTGGTGATCGACCGGCTCCCGTTCGCGCCGCCGGGTGACCCGGTCGTGGCGGCCCGGCTGCGCGCGCTCGAGGCGGAGGGGCGGGACGGCTTCTCCGAGCTGTCGGTGCCGGCGGCGGCCCTCGCGCTGCGCCAGGGCTTCGGCCGGCTCGTGCGCACCCGCGACGATCGCGGCCTCGTCGCGATCCTCGACCGGCGCCTCGTCACGAAGGGCTACGGCCGCGCCTTCCTCGCGACCCTGCCGAGGAGCCCGCTCCTCCGGAGCGTGGAGGAGGCGCGCGCCTGGTGGGAGAAGGGCGGGCGCGCCCCGGCGCACCGGCCGTGATCCCGGGCCCGGTGTGCGTCGAGGGAGCACCGGCTCCCCGTCCGAGCGGGCGTCCGTTCACCGCCGGGGGCGTCGGGGATCGCGCGCCGATCGGTTAGAGTAGCCCCTCGGGCGAAACGCCGCCCCCACCGACCGTATGGCCCAGTTCAACGCCGACACGCGCGAGATCGTCGTCAAGGTCGTCTATTACGGCCCGGCGCTGTCCGGGAAGACGACGAATCTCCAGTCGCTCTTCCAGAAGATCGATCCGAAGATCCGCGGGCGTCTCATGACGCTCGACACCAAGGACGACCGGACGCTCTTCTTCGACATGATGCCCGTCTTCTTCCGCACCCGGGCGGGCGTGAAGGTGAAGCTGAAGCTGTACACGGTGCCTGGCCAGGTGATGCACGAGTCCACCCGGCGCATCGTGCTGCAGGGCACCGACGCGGTCGTGTTCGTCGCCGACTCGCGCCGCAGCGAGGCCGCGCCCACGCTCGCCTACTGGAACAACATGCTGAAGAACCTGGAGGCGAACGGGCTCGACTACCGCTCCCTGCCCATCGTCATCCAGATGAACAAGCGGGACCTCGACGACGCGCGCGGCGACGGCGAGCTCGGCGATCTGCTCCGCGTGATCCAGCCGCGCATCGTGCCGGCGGTGGCGATCCGCGGCGACGGCGTCCTCGAGACCCTGCACGCGCTGCTCCAGGTCACCTACCGCACCCTCGACAAGCGGTTCGGCCTCGAGGCCACCTGGCAGGTGTCGGAGCGCGAGTTCCTCGGCCAGATCTTCTCGCACGTGGACGTGCGCGGCTCGCGGCTCGCGGAGGCGCCGGCGCGATGACGCTGCCGCCGTCCTTCCTGCAGCAGCGGCTGCCGCTCGGGGATCTGCTCGATCTCCGGGCGTTCGGCGACGTGTGCCATTCGTTCTCCGAGCTGTACCGCGTCGGGATCAAGGTGTTCGACGAGGCGGGCAACAAGCTCGTGGACGTGCGGGTGGGGAACGCCGACTTCTGCGGCTACATCTGGTCGAAGGCCGCCGGCCGCGAGGGCTGCATCGCCACGGTGGGCAAGGCGAAGGGCGAGCCGCTCCCGGAGGAGCCCACCGCGCTCGTCGTGCAGTGCTTCTCCGGCTGCCGCTACGTGGTGCAGCCCATCCTCTACGAGGGCGACCTCCTCGGCCGGGTGGTGTTCGGCCCGTTCGTCCCGGACGACCTCGCCGAGCTGCCCGCGTCCCTCACCGCCATCGCGCCCGACTTCGACGCGGACCTCGCGAAGGGCTACCAGCAGAAGATCCGGCGCGTCTCGGTCGCCACCGCCGAGAAGATCCTGAAGCACTTCATGGATCTCCTCGACGTGATGGTCTTCACCGGCCACAAGAGCCTCATCGCCGCGAAGCTCCACATCGAGGCGGTGCAGGAGAGCTACCGCGAGCTGCAGGAGAAGAACCGCGAGCTCGAGGACAGCTACGCGAAGCTGAAGGAGCTCGACCGGCTCAAGTCGAACTTCCTCGCCACCATGAGCCACGAGCTGCGCACCCCGCTCACGAGCGTCATCGGCTACTCGGAGATGATGCTCGAGGGGCTCGGCGGCCCGCTCACCGCCGAGCAGCGCGAGTACCTCGGCATCATCATGGAGAAGGGCGAGAACCTCCTGCAGCTCATCACCTCGATCCTCGACATCTCCAAGATCGAGGCCGGCCGGGTGCGGCTCGTGCTCTCCGACGTCGACGCCACCCAGATCATGCGCGACGCGGTGGCGACCGTGCTCCCGCTCGCGCGCAAGAAGGGGCTCAAGATCTCCTGCGAGGCGGGCGCGATGCCCCGCATCCAGGCCGACCGCGACAAGCTCCGCCAGTGCCTCGTGAACCTCTGCTCGAACGCGGTGAAGTTCACGCCCGCGGGCGGGGCGATCAAGGTCTTCGCCGAGGCGCTCGCGGGCGATCGGCTCGCGATCCACGTGGCGGACAGCGGCATCGGCATCGCCGAGGAGCACCTCGGCAAGGTCTTCGACGTCTTCTACCAGGTGGACGGCTCGTCCACGCGCGAGTACGGCGGCGCCGGCCTCGGCCTCGCGATCGTGAAGAGCTTCGTGGAGGCGCACGGCGGCGAGGTGGGGCTGCGCTCCACGGCCGGCGTGGGCACGACCTTCTCGCTCGTGCTGCCGCTCCGCCCGAGCGTCGCGCCCGCCTACACCCCCATCGTCCCGCTCGCCGCCGTCGGGCGCGCCTCCTAGCGCGGCATGCCCAGGCGGCCGCCGCCCGGCGAGTTCGAGCTCATCCGCCGCTTCACGAACGCCCTGCCGCTCCGCGGCGAGGGCGTGCGGGTCGGCCCCGGCGACGACGCGGCGGTGCTCGCCGCGCCTCGGGGCGAGGAGCTCGTCGCCACCGCCGACGCGGTGGTGGCTGGCGTCCACTTCGACCGCGCCTTCTCGCCGGAGGACGTCGGCTGGAAGGCGCTCGCCGTGAACCTGTCGGACCTCGCCGCCATGGGCGCGCGACCGCTGTGGGCGCTCGTGTGCCTGGGCGTGCCGCCCGGCGTGGGCGCCGCCGAGATCGTGCGCATCGGCCGCGGGCTCGGCGCCTGCGCGCGGCGCCACCGCATCGCCGTGGCCGGTGGGAACGTCACGCGGGCGTCCGAGCTGTCCGTCACCGTCACCGTCATCGGCGCGGTCCCCGAGGGGCGGGCGCTGCTGCGCAGCGGCGCGCGCGCGGGCGACCTCGTCGCCGTCACCGGAACGCTCGGCGACGCCGCGCTCGGGCGCGCCCCGCGGGC
>NZ_JALCYY010000021.1 GCF_022690685.1 Anaeromyxobacter terrae
GAGCTTTCGGATCCCCGCGCGCGGCGCGGCGCGGGCCTGGATGGAGGCGACGAGGTGCTCGACCTCGGCGCGGGTCCGGTACGCGGCGCGGGCGAGGAGATCGCCCACGTTCTCGTCGGTGAGAACCTGGCCGAGGAGCCCCACGGTAGACAGGCAGACGCGCCCATCGCGCAACGGCGCCTCGAGGCTCGGGAACCGGCGCAGCACGCGCATGGCCTGGATGCGCCGGCCGGCGGCCCCCTCCCGGAGGTGGAGGACCTTCAGGCAATAGGCCCAGAGCGAGGCATGCCCCGCCTCGACGAAGGCGCGCCGCCGTTCGAACTCGTCGAGGTGAAGGAGGAAGTCCACCTGGACGTTTCGTTCCTCTCCGGCGAGCTCGCGCAGGCGAACGGCGAGGACGCTCGAGTCGAGGGAAGCGGGGGCGAGCGAAGACATGGAGTGCACCTCCAGATGCACCCTTCGTAACACGCGTTTTCGGGAGCTCCGGAGGCGCTCCAGGCTCGCGCCAGCGCGGCCATCTTCGGCCTCCCCTCGGCAACCCCCTGCCGCGGTCGAACGCGCGCGCCAGGCCCAGGTGCGCGCGCGTGAGTGGCTCTGTCGCGCCGCCTCGAACCCAGGAGCGGAACTTCGGCGGGGAGCAGTCAAGGGCGTTCCTTCACGCACCGCAACTGGGACGGATTGTTCACATCGCCATGAATCGCGTACGACGGCCGGCACTACCTCTGGCGATAGTTGTTACGTACAGTGAACACACGCAAGCGCCTGCGCCGCTTCCGGCTCGCCTCCGCGCTTGGGCGCGAGCGCCCGCGGCAAGACGCTCTCGGTGGAGAGACGCTCGCCTGCACCCGCCACGCCCGCTGGGCCGCTCGGAACCGGTGCCCGGACAGCGCGATCCCACCTCGTCGATGCCCGAGTCCGATGTGCGCATCCATACGCCGGTCCATCGGCGTACGGCCCTCCGGCGGTCGGCCCTGAACTGTGATGAATCCTTCTGAGGGCTGCGCCCCGCCCCTCCGAGCAGAGCTCGTCGTCGCCTCCCCCGGGCGATCACCGCAGGGCCTCGTACACGTCCGCGGGCACCACCGGCGCGAGGCCGCCACCGCCGAGGATGTTGACCACCGGTGAGGCGGCGGCGCGGACGACCGAGCCGTCCGCCCGCGAGGGCCCGAGGCCGCAGTAGGTGGACAGGTCGCGGTAGAGGACGCCGCGCTCGAGGCCGTCGGGCGTCACGCGCGTCGCCGGCCGGCGCGCCGCGAAGATCCGCTCCTGCGCGACGAACCCGCCCCCGCGCGCGTCGCCGAGCGCCGCCTCGACGGTCCTCGCCCACTCCTCGCGCCCCTCCTCCGCGCCGAGGTGCACGCTCTTGCCGCCGTAGTCCCAGCTCCGCTTCAGCACCCAGCGCGCCTGCTCCTCGAGGAGGCGCGGCGCGAGCGTCTCCGTGAGCCGCCGCGTCACGGGGAGGCGCGCCGCGGCCGCGCGCTCCGCGGCGTCGAGCCCGGCGCGCGCGGCGAGCTCCCCGTCCTCCGCGCACTCCGACAGCCGCGCGAAGAGCGCCTTCGCCTCGAGCAGGCCGTTCACCGGGTTCACGAGCACGTGGCGCGCGGGGGCGAGCAGCGCGCGCGCGAACGGCGCCGCCGGGTCCACGCGGTTCGCCCACACGTGCCGGTAGAGCACGTCCCAGCGCTCGGGCTCGCACTCCGCGGGGACGAGGTTCGCCGCCGCGTGGCCCATCTGCCCGAGGTGGGCCGCGAGGCGCCGGAGCTCGCCGATCTGCGCGTCCCCGGGGCGTGCGACGATCGCGATCGAGGGGCGCTCGCGCGTGCCGCCGCGCGCCCGGTAGTACGCGACGAGCACCTCGCGGAGCCGCTCCATGTGGCTGCCGCAGCGGGCGACGAGCGCCTCCGCCTCGCGCGGCGGCTTCCCGCGCGCGGCCGCGGCGGCGCGGATCCACGCGTGCGCGGCGAGATCCGCGTAGCCGGACATGGCGGGGATGGTCGCGTTGAGCTCGAGCGCGCGGGGTGGCCCGCCGTCCTCCGGGACGAGGAAGTCGACCCGGGCGTGGAGCACGGGGAGCGGCGCCTCGGCGAAGAGCTTCGCCATCGCCTCCGCCTCGAGCCCCTCGAACGGCCCCACGAGCGCGGCGCGGTCGCGCGCGTCGCCCTGGAGGAGGAGGTGGCGCGCGAGCTTCACTGCGCCGGACAGGATCGCCTGGGCCTCCCGCGCGGCGGCGGCGAGCGCCTCGCGCGAGAGCACCTCCGGCTCGGCGACGAGCGGGATCGGCACCACGCTCCCGTCGGGCCTCGCCACCGTGAGCCCGCCCGCCCAGGCGCGCTCCGCCGCCGCGCGCCCGATCGTGGCGAGCGCGTCTCCCTCGAAGATCGGCTCCATCCGCTCCTCGCGCGGGCGTTGCGGCCCGCCTCGTGCCTCTGATAGGCACGCTGGCGTGAAGATCTACACGAAGAGCGGCGATCGCGGAGAGACCGGCCTGTTCGGGGGGCCGCGCGTGCGGAAGAGCGACGCGCGGGTCGACGCCTACGGCGAGGTCGACGAGCTCAACGCGGCGGTGGGCGCGGTGCGCGCCATCGTCGAGGACCCCGAGATCGACGCCCAGCTCGCGCGCGTGCAGCACGAGCTGTTCTGCGTCGGCGCCGAGCTCGCGACGCCGCACGAGGCGAAGGCGCGCGGCGCGATCCCGCCCATCGACGCGGCGTGGACCGCCCGGCTCGAGGCGGCGATCGACGCGTTCGACGCCGCGCTCCCGCCGCTCCGCCAGTTCGTCCTCCCCGGCGGCACGCGCGCGGCGGCGGCGCTCCACCTCGCGCGCTGCGTCTGCCGCCGCGCGGAGCGGCGGGTGGTGGCGCTCGCGGCCGAGGTCGAGGTGGCGCCCGAGGCGCTCGCGTACCTGAACCGGCTCTCCGACTTCCTGTTCGTCGCCGCCCGCCTCGCGAACGCGCGGGCGAGGCGCGACGAGACGATCTGGGATCCGCCGCGCGGGGGCGAGGGGTGAGGCCCGTCGCGCTCGTCACCGGCGCGGGCGTGCGGCTGGGGAACGCCATCGCGCGCGACCTCTCGCGCCACGGGTACACGGTCGTCGCCCACTACCGCTCGCACCCGCCGCGCGGCCTCGGCGGCGCGCTGCAGGCGGACCTCGCCCAGCCGGACGGGCCCGCCGCGCTCGCCGCCGCCTTCGGGCGCACCCACCGGCGGCTCGATCTGCTCGTGAACAGCGCCGCCGCGTTCGACGCGCTGCCGCTCGAGGAGACCGACGCCGCCGCGTTCGACTCGCAGATGGACCTCAACGCTCGCGCGCCGCTCCTGCTCTCTCGCGCGCTCCTCCCCCTCCTGCGCCGCGCGCGCGGCTCCATCGTGAACGTCGCCGACGTGGGCGGCGGGCTCGTGCCGTGGCGCGGCTTCGCCGCCTACGCGGCCTCCAAGGCGGCGCTCGTCCGGCTCACCGAGTGCCTGGCGCTGGAGCTCGCCCCCGAGATCCGGGTGAACGCCGTCGCCCCTGGGACGGTGCTCTGGCCGGAGACCTACCCGGAGAGGCTGCGCCGCACGCTCACCGCGCGCATCCCGCTGGGGCGGGCGGGCACCCCCGCCGACGTCGCGGCGGCCGTGCGCTTCCTCGCCGGGGCGCCCTTCGTGACGGGCGCGGTGCTCCCCGTGGACGGCGGACGCCACCTCTCGGGGCGAGCCTGAATCGCGGCGCGCTGTCGGCCGTCCCACCTCGCGTTGAAGCGTCCGACCCCCGCTGTTAGACTCCCTTGCGTCACATCAAAGCGGGCGGGCAATCAGCCCGCCACGGAGACTTTCGACACATGGATGCCATCACCCAGACTCCCGTCACCCCTGCCGCTCCCGCCGACGTAGGGACGGAGAATCCCGTCAGCCTCACCGCCAAGGCGATCGAGATGGTGAAGGACGCGATGGAGCGCGAAGGCCTCCACGCGTACGGCATCCGCGTCGGCGTCATGGGTGGCGGCTGCGCCGGCTTCCAGTACTCGATGGACTTCGAGAAGGATCCGCGCGAGGGCGACGTCGCGTTCGAGCAGGACGGCGTGAAGCTCTACGTCGATCCGATGAGCTCGATGTACCTCCAGGGCGTCACGATCGACTACGTGGTCGGCCTGCAGGGCGCCGGCTTCAAGTTCGTCAACCCGAACGCGCGTACGACCTGCGGCTGCGGGTCGTCGTTCTCGTACTAGGCGCGCGCCCGCGAGCGGCGGGCCCGTGATCGTCGCCGAGGGCCGGGGGATCCACTTCCCACCGGCCCTCGTGCTTCGAGGGGCCCGGCGAGGCGCGGCGGCGGGGGGTCGCAGCGATGCTCGTCGTCCGGAACGCCGTCGTCGGCCCCTTCGCCGCGAACGCCTACGTCGCCGCGTGCGACCGCACGGGCGAGGCGCTCCTCGTCGACCCGGGCGGCGAGGTCCCGCGCGTCCTCGGCCTCGTCGAGCCGGGCTGGCGCGTGACGCGGATCGTCTGCACCCACGGCCACATCGATCATGTCGCCGGGGCCGCCGAGGCGAAGGAGGCGACCGGCGCGCCGCTCTCGCTCCACGCCGCCGACGCGGGCTGGCTCGAGGCGCTCCCGCGCCAGGCGGAGATGTTCGGGTTCGACCCGGTCGTCGCGCCGGCCGTGGATCACCACCCCGCCGACGGCGAGTCCTTCCGCGTCGGCGCGTCCGAGGGGCGCGTCATCCACACGCCCGGTCACAGCCCCGGCTCGATCTGCCTCTTCTTCCCCGAGGAGCGGCTGCTCTTCAGCGGGGACACGCTGTTCGCGGGCTCGGTCGGGCGGACGGATCTCCCGGGCGGCGACTTCGACGCCCTGCACGCGTCCATCCAGGGGAAGCTCTTCCCGCTCGGCGACGAGGTGCGCTTCCACCCCGGCCACGGGCCGGCGGGCCTCCTCGGCGAGGAGCGGCGCTCGAACCCGTTCGTGGGGGAGAAGCCCCGGCGCGGCCGGTTCCTGTGAGCGGCGGCCGGGCTCGATCCGCTCGTCCCGAGCGGCGGCCCGAGCCCGAGGTCAGCTGTCCCTGGCCCGTCGATAGGACGGGCGGGCGACTCACTCCATCGACACGACGCCCAGGATGTTCTGCCCCGCGTCGACGTGCAGCACCTCGCCCGTCACGTTCCGCGCGAGGTCCGAGCAGAGGTAGAGGGCCGCGCTCGCGCAGTCCTCCTGGTCGACGTTCCGGCGGAGCGGGGTCTTCGCCGCGTTCTCGCCGAGCATGGTGCGCATGCCCTTGATGCCCGCGGCGGCGAGCGTCTTGATCGGCCCGGCGCTGATCGCGTTCACCCGGATCCCGTCCTGGCCGAGGTCCTCGGCGAGGTAGCGCATCGACGACTCGAGCGCGGCCTTCGCGACGCCCATCACGTTGTAGTTCCGGACGACCTTCTCGGCGCCGTAGTAGGTGAGCGTCACGATGCTCGAGCCGGCGGGCATCATCGGCTTGAACGCGCGGGCGAGGGCGATGAGCGAGTAGGCCGAGACGTCCATCGTGATGCGCCAGGCGTCGCGCGTCGTCACCTCGGTGAAGCGGCCGTCGAGCGCGCTGCGCGGCGCGAAGCCGATCGAGTGGACGAGCACGTCGACGCGATCCCAGACCTTGCCGAGCTCGGCGACCGTGCGGTCGATGTCCTCGTCCTTCGAGACGTCGCAGTCGAGGATGGCCTTCGCGCCGATACCCTCGGCGATCGGTCGGACGCGCTTCTCCATCGACTCGCCCGGGTACGTGAAGGCGAGCTCGGCGCCCTCGCGCTGGAACGCCTCGGCGATCGCCCACGCGATGGAGCGATCGTTCGCGACGCCCGTGACGAGCGCGCGCTTGCCGCGCAGGAGGCCGCCGAGGGAGCGCCGGACGTCGTCCGTCTCCATGCGCGCGCGGGTGACTTCCACGTTCTTGGGATCGATGGGGCTCATCTTCTGTCAGGCTCCTCGCGCGCGCACTGCGTCGAGCGCCTGCGAGAGCTCGCTCCGTGCGTGCATGTCGTTCGTGCGGGTCGCGGCCGCGATCCCGTCCTCGTAGGCCCGCGCCGCCTCGCCCTCGCGACCGGCGGTCTCCAGCGACTGGCCGAGCATGAGGTAGGTGGGGACGTAATCGGGCTTGCGCCGCGCCGTCTCGCGGAACTCCGCGATGGCCTCGTCTCCGCGGCCGGCGGTGCGGAGCGCCATCGCGAGCGAGTAGCGCGCGAAGGCGTCGTCCGGGCTCTTCGCCACGAACGCCCGGAAGGCCTCGATGCGCTGTTCCGGCGTCATAGGGGGGTAGGGTTGTACCCGAATCGACCGCTCGACTCCAGTAGCGGGGGAAGGCCGGCCGCCCCGCGGGAGCGGCCCCCGCAGGTTATGCTCGACCGCGGTGACGGCGGCACGCATCTCGGACTGTACGGGCGCGCTCATCGCGGGCGGGCGAGCGACGCGCCTGGGCGGCCGGCCCAAGGGGCTCCTGCGCGTGGGCGGCGAGCCCATCGCCGCGCGCTCGCTCAGGCTGTTCCGCGCGCTCTTCGACGGCGGCGCGCTCGTCGTCGCGAACGACCCCGCGCCCTACGCGGCGCTCGGCGCGCCCATCGTGCCCGATCTCGTCCCGGGGAAGGGCGCGCCCGGCGGCGTGCACGCCGCGCTCTCGGCGTCGCGCACGACCTGGGTGTTCACCGCGGGCTGCGACATGCCCTTCGTCTCCGAGGCCGGCGTCGCGCTCCTCGCGGCGCGACGCGCCGGGGTCGACGCGGTGGTGGTGCGCTGGCAGGGGCGCCTCGAGCCCTTGCACGCGCTCTGGTCGCGCGCGTGCCTGCCGCTCCTCTCGCGCCTCCTCGCGGAGGGCGATCCGTCGCTCCAGACGATCGCCCGCAGCGTCGAGGCGGCGATCGTGGAGGAGGCGGAGTGGCGCGCGATCGATCCCGAAGGCCGCGCCTTCGCGAACGCGAACACGCCCGAGGATCTCGCACGGCTCGGGCTCGTCGAGCCCGCGTGACGGCCCCGCGGCGCGCCCGCCGCGACCGCCACGACCGCTCTCGCCGCTCCGTCAACGCGGTCCCCATTCCCAGCGACTCGCGGAGCAAGCGCGCGCAAAGCATGCGGATGCCCGGATCCGACCTACCGCTCCATCGGTGGCCGCGGCCGTGTGCGGCGCGTCTTCTTGACGCACGTCAATTTAGGCCCCGAATGGCCACCGATGGGGTCTCTTCCAGCGTCGGCAATTCCTGCGCTAACCAGGAATCGCATCATCGACACGCACCGAGGAGCACGCGATGCGCCACATCGATCGCCTGTGCGGCGCGCTCATCGTCGCCGCCGCGCTCACCCCCACCCTGTCCAGCGCCGCCGTGGACCCGCGCGAGGGTGAGGCGCTGTACGTCGGCACGACCCCGCTCAAGAACGGCGGCGCGCCGTGCCTCGCCTGCCACGGGCTCGCGGGCCACGGGCTCGCCTTCAGCGCGAGCTTCGGGCCGGACCTCTCCGCCGCGGGGGAGACCTACGACGCGGAGACGCTCGCGACCGCGCTCGAGGACGTGCCCTTCCCGAGCATGGAGCCCATCTACCGCGGCCACGCGCTCACCCAGGGCGAGCGCGCGGACCTCGCGGCGTTCCTGCTCGAGGCGCGCGCGGCGCCGCCGCCCGCGGGTGGCGCGCTCGGGCGCCTGCTCCTCGAGGCGGGCCTCGTCGCCGCCGCGATCCTCGCGCTCCTCGCCGTCCTGTTCCGCCGCCGCATGCCGCCCGTCACCGCCGCGCTCGCGGCAGCCCGCCGTGCCGAGGGAGGATCCCGATGAGCTTCCTGCGCGACGTCCTCGATCCGGCCTCGCGCCGCTGGGAGCGGCTCTGGCGCGACCGGTACCAGCACGACCGCACGGTGCGCTCCACCCACGGCGTGAACTGCACCGGGAGCTGTTCCTGGAACGTGCACGTGAAGGAGGGGATCGTCGCCTTCGAGACGCAGGCGACCGACTACCCCGCCCTCGAGGGCGTGCCGCCCTACGAGCCGCGCGGCTGCCAGCGCGGCGCGTGCTACTCGACGTACCTCTACTCTCCGCTCCGCGTGAAGACCCCCTACGTGCGCGGCGCGCTCCTCGACGCGTGGCGCGCGGCGAAGGCCGCGGACGCCGATCCCGTGGTTGCCTTCGGCGCGCTCATGGCCGACCCCGCGCGCCGCGCCGCGCTCCAGGCGGCGCGCGGCAAGGGCGGCTTCCGCCGCGCGAGCTGGCAGGAGGCGCTCGAGATCGTCGCGGCGTCGATCGTCCACACCGTGAAGCGCTGGGGGCCGGACCGCGTCATCGGGTTCTCGCCCATCCCGGCCATGTCGATGCTCTCGTTCGCGGCGGGCTCGCGCTTCCTCCAGCTGCTCGGCGGCGTGAACCTCTCCTTCTACGACTGGTACTGCGACCTCCCGAACGCCTCGCCGGAGGTGTTCGGCGAGCAGACCGACGTCGCGGAGAGCGCCGACTGGTTCAACAGCAAGTACGTGCTCGTGCTCGGCTCGAACGTGGCGGTGACGCGCACGCCCGACGCGCACTTCCTCGCGGAGGCGCGCCACGACGGGTCGAAGGTCGTCGTCCTGTCACCCGACTTCAACCCCACCTGCCGCCAGTCCGACTGGTGGATCCCCGCGCACGCCGGGCAGGACGGCGCGCTGCTCTGCGCGGTGAACCACGTGCTGCTCACCGAGGTCCACGCGCAGCGCGAGGTCCCGGCGTTCCGCGACTTCCTCGCCCGCTACACCGACGCGCCGTTCCTCGTCGCGCTCGACGTGAAGGACGGCGTCGCCGCGCCCGGGCGCATGCTCCGCGCGGGCGCCCTCCCCCGCTACCGCGGAGAGGAGCACGGCGGGTTCAAGTTCCTGGTGTGGGATCGCGCCGCCGACGCCCCGCGCATGCCGCAGGGCACGCTCGGCTTCCGCTGGCAGGCGCGGAAGGGGCAGTGGAACCTGAAGCTCGAGGACGGCCAGGACGGCACGCCCATCGACCCGGTGCTCTCGTTCCTCGAGCGGCACGACGCGGTGGTCGAGCTCGAGGTGGCCGACTTCGGCTCGGACCGGGTGTGGCGGCGCGGCGTGCCGGTGCGCTTCGTCGAGACGGACGCGGGCCGCGTGGCGGTCGCCACCGTCCAGGATCTGCTCTTCGCGCAGCACGGGGTGGGGCGCGGGCTCGCGGGCGAGTACCCGGCGAGCTACGACGACGACGCCCAGCCGTTCACGCCGGCCTGGCAGGAGCGGTACACCGGCGTGGACCGCGCGCAGGTCGTGAGGCTCGCGCGCGAGTGGGCGGACACGGCCGAGCGCACCGGCGGGCGCTGCTCCGTCATCATCGGCGCGGGCGTGAACCACTGGTACCACGCGGACCTCGCCTACCGCGCCGCGCTCACGACCCTCATGCTCTGCGGCTGCGTCGGCAAGAACGGCGCGGGCCTGAACCACTACGTCGGCCAGGAGAAGCTCGCGCCGGTCGCGCCGTGGGCCACGCTCGCCGGTGCGCTCGACTGGGCGAAGCCGCCGCGCTTCCAGAACGCGCCCTCGTTCCACTACGTCCACTCCGACCAGTGGCGCTACGAGCGCGCCGAGCGCGAGGGGCGGCTCGACCCTGCCTCGCGCGGCGATCGCCCGCACGCGATGGACCACCAGATCCGCGCGGTGCGGCGGGGCTGGCTCCCCTTCTACCCGCAGTTCGACCGGAGCTCGCTCGAGCTCGCCCGGGAGGCGTCCGCCGCCGTCGGGCCGGATCCGAAGGCCATGACCGCCCACCTGGCGCGCGCGCTCGAGGAGAAGCGCGTGCGGCTCGCGGTGGAGGATCCCGACGCGCCGGAGGCGTGGCCGCGGGTGCTCCTCGCCTGGCGCGGGAACGCCCTCTCCTCGAGCGCCAAGGGGCACGAGTACTTCCTCCGCTACTACCTCGGCGTGAAGGCGCTCTCGATCGCCGAGGAGTCGCCAGACGGCGCGCGCGACGCGGTGGTGCGCCCCGCGCCGGAGGGGAAGCTCGACCTCGTCGTCGCGCTCGACTTCCGGATGACCACCACCGGCCTCCTCGCCGACGTGGTCCTGCCCGCGGCGACCTCCTACGAGAAGGACGACCTCTCCTCGACCGACCTCCACTCGTTCGTCCACCCGATGCAGGCGGCGGTCCCGCCCTGCTGGGAGGCGAAGAGCGACTTCGACGCGTTCGCGGCGCTCGCCGACGCGGTCACCGCGCTCGCGAAGGCGCACCTCCCCTCCCCCGTGCTCGACCTCGTCGCGACGGCGATCGCCCACGACACGCCCGCGGAGATGGGCGATCCCGAGACGCCGGACTGGGTGGACGGCGCGGCGCCGCTCGTCCCCGGCAAGAACGCGCCCGTGCTCTCGGTCGTCGAGCGCGACTACGCGCACCTCGCCGAGCGCTTCCGCGCGCTCGGGCCGCTCGCCCGCGAGCAGGGCGTCGGCGCCCACGGCCTCTCCTGGCCCATCGCCGATCTCTACGACGAGCTCGTGCGCGAGCGGCCCACCGTCACCTTCGGCGGGAAGACCTACCCTTCGGTCGCGACGGCGCGCGACGCCGCGAACGTGGTGCTGCACCTCGCGCCCGAGACGAACGGCGAGGTCGCCTGGCGCGCGTTCCACGAGGAGGAGAAGAAGGTCGGGGTGCCGCTCGCGGACCTCGCCGAGGGGACGCGCGGCGTGCGGACCACCTTCGAGGACCTCGCCGCCCAGCCGCGCCGCGTCCTCACGAGCCCGTGCTGGACCGGCATCGTGAACGACGGCCGGCCGTACACGGCCTACGCCCTCAACGTCGAGCGGCTCGTCCCGTGGCGGACGCTCACCGGCCGCGCGCACCTCTACCTCGATCACCCGGGCTTCCTCGCCGCCGGCGAGGGGCTCCCCACCTACAAGCCGAAGCTCGATCCGGCGCTCCTGCAGGACCTCGACGCCACCCAGGCGAGCGGGCCGGTGCTGAAGGTGAACTTCATCACCCCGCACGGAAAGTGGAGCATCCACTCCACCTACGGCGACACGGTCCGGATGCTCACCCTCTCGCGCGGGCTCCACCCGCTCTGGCTCAACGACCGCGACGCCGCCGGGACCGGGATCCGGGACGGCGACTGGGTCGAGGTCGTGAACGACCACGGCGCGGTGGTGACGAAGGCGGTGGTGAGCGCGCGCGTGCCGCGCGGCATCGCGATGCAGTACCACGCGCCGGAGCGGACGATCGCGACCCCGCGGACGCCCACGCGCGGCGGCCGGCGCGCGGGCGTGCACAACTCGCTCATGCGGATCCGCCTCAAGCCCACGCTCATGCTCGGCGCCTACGGGCAGATCTCGTACGGCTTCAACTACTGGGGGCCCACCGGGACGAACCGCGACGCGTACGCGCTCGTGCGCAGGCTCGAGCGGGCGCCGGAGTACTAGGAGGACACCATGGGAATGGACGTGCGCGCGCAGCTCGCGTCGGTGTTCCACCTCGACAAGTGCATCGGCTGTCACACCTGCTCGGTGGTCTGCAAGAACCTGTGGACCGACCGGCGCGGCTCCGAGCACATGTGGTGGAACAACGTGGAGACCCGGCCCGGGACGGGGTACCCGGCGCTGTGGGAGGACCAGGAGCGCCACCGCGGCGGCTTCGTGGTCGAGGACGGCGAGCTCCGGCTCCGCCTCGGCGGCCGCGGCAGCCTCCTCGAGCACCTGTTCCAGGCGCCGCGGCTGCCCACGCTCGACGACCAGTACGAGCCGTGGACCTACCGCTACGAGGATCTCTTCCAGGCGAAGCCCTCGGACGACCTGCCCACCGCGCGGCCGGTGTCGGCGGTGACCGGCCGCCCCATCGATCCGAGCGCCGGCCCGAACTGGGACGACGATCTCGCCGGCTCGGACGTCCACGCCGCCGCGGATCCCAACCTCGCCGCGCTCGAGCCGGCCGAGCGCGAGGCGCTCCTGGCGCTCGAGGGGCTCGTCTTCTTCCACCTCCCCCGCACCTGCAACCACTGCCTCAACCCGGCCTGCGCCGCCGCCTGCCCATCCGGCGCGATCTACAAGCGCGGCGAGGACGGGATCGTGCTCATCGACCGGGAGGCCTGCCGCGGGTGGCGCATGTGCGTCCCGGCCTGCCCGTACAAGAAGACGTTCCACTCCTGGTCGGAGGGGAAGTCGGAGAAGTGCATCGGCTGCTACCCGCGCGTCGAGAGCGGCGAGCCGCCAGCCTGCTTCCAGGCGTGCGTCGGCAGGATCCGCTACCAGGGGATCCTGCTCTACGACCCCGCGGCGGCCCTGCGCGCCGCGCGCGCGCCGGCGCAGGAGCTCGTCGCCGCGCAGCGCGCCGCGCTGCTCGACCCGGGGGACCCCGAGGTCGTCGCCGCGGCGCGCCGGAGCGGGATCTCCGACGCGACCCTCGACGCCGCGCGGCGCTCGCCGGCCGACCGGTTCGTGCGCCAGTGGGAGGTGGCGCTGCCGCTCCACCCCGAGTTCCGCACGCTCCCCATGGTCTTCTACGTCCCGCCCCTCTCGCCCGTGCGCACCGGCGCGGCCGACGGCGCGGCGCTCACCCAGGCCGACGCGCAGCGCATCCCGGTCCGCTACCTCGCCGCGATGTTCGCGGCCGGCAACGACGAGGTCGTCCGGGCCGCGCTCCGGCGGCTCGTCGCGGTGCGCACCCGCCGCCGCGCCGCCACCGTGGGCGACGTCAGCGAGGCGGACGCGGCCGAGGCGCTGAAGGCAGCGGGCCTCACCCCCGAGGCGGCCGACGCGCTCCACCGGCTCACCGTGTACCCGACGCTGCGCGAGCGCGTGGTGCGGCCGCCCGGCGGGCGCGAGGAGGAGACCGAGCAGCTCGTCGGGCTCCAGGGCCTCGCCGGCCTCCGCGCGAGGGTGCCGTGACCGGACCCGCGCTCTCGCGCGAGGCGGCGCGCGCCTTCGCCGAGCTCCTCTCGTACCCCGACGACGCGCTCCCCGGCCGCCTGCGGGCCCACGCGGGCCGGCTCCCCGGCGGCGTCGGCGCCGCGCTCGACGCGCTCGCCGACCGGCTCGCGCTGCTCGGCCCGGGCGGCGCGGAGGAGCTCTACACGGCCACCTTCGATCTCCGCCCCGCGGTGAGCCCGTACGCAGGCGTGCACCTCTGCGGCGAGGGGCCTCGCCGCAACGCGCTCCTCGCTCACCTCGCGTCCCTCCGCGCGGCGGCGGGCCTCGCGCGCGCGAGCGAGGTGCCCGACCACTTCGCGGAGCTCCTCCGCTACGTCGCCGAGGCGCCGGAGGGCGGCGAGGCGGAGGACGTCGCCGCCCTCGTGCTCGCCCCCGCCGCCCGGCGCGCGGCGGACGCGCTCCCCCACGACCACCCGTACCGGGCCGCCCTCGAGGCGCTCGTCGCGGCGCTGCCCGCGCCGGCCGGCCCGCCCGTCGCGCCCCAGGAGGCCGGACCATGACGGACCTCGTCCTCTTCGCCGTCGTCCCCTACGTCGCCGTCGCGCTCGCGGCGGCCGGGCTCGTCCTGCGCCACGCCGGCGCGGGCGCCCCCATCTCCGCCCGCTCGTCGCAGCTCCTCGAGTCGCGCCTCCTCCACTTCGGCGCCATCCCGTGGCACGTCGCGATCCTCGCGATCCTCTTCGCGCACCTCTTCGCGGCCCTCGCCCCGGGCGTCATGGGCCGCGTGCTCGGCCACCCGGCGCGGCTGCACCTCCTCGAGGTGACGGGCCTCGCGCTGGCAGGCTGGGCGCTCGCCGCCGGCGCGATCCTCCTGTGGCGCCGGCTCGCCCTGCCGCGCGTGCGCGCCGTGACGAGCGTGATGGACGTCGTCATCCTCGCGCTCCTCGTCCTGCAGGTCGGGCTCGGCCTCTACGTGACGCTCTCGCTCCGCTGGGGCTCGGTCTGGTACCTGCACACGGCCGTCCCCTGGCTCCGCTCGCTCTTCACCCTCTCGCCGGAGCCCGCCTACGCGGCCGTGCTCCCGACGCCGGTGAAGCTGCACGCGGTGCTCGCGTTCGTGCTCGTCGCGCTCATCCCGTTCTCGCGCCTCGCGCACGTCGTCGCGTTCCCGCTGCGCTTCGCCGGCGGCGTCCGCGGGCGCACGGTCTGGTCCCGCGCCCCCGCCGGCGTGACCCTGCCTCGGCCCGCCTCCGCCGTGCTGCGCTCCCGCGCGCTCGAGCCGCAGGTGCTCTCGGTCTGGGACCCGGAGGACGCGGCCGCGTGGGCGCGCAGCGGCGAGGCGACCGCGCGCCGCAACCTGTGGATCTCGATCTTCGCGCTCTTCCTCGCGTTCTGCGTGTGGATGGTCTGGAGCGTCGTGGTGGTGCGGCTGCCCGACGTGGGCTTCCGGCTCGACACCGGCCAGCTCTTCTGGCTCGCCGCGCTGCCGGGGCTCTCCGGGGCGACGCTCCGGATCTTCTACTCGTTCGCGGTCCAGCTGTTCGGCGGGCGGCTGTGGACGACGATCACGACCGCGTCGCTGCTCGTCCCGGCGATCGGCATCGGCGTCGCGGTGCAGGATCCCACCACCCCCTACCCGGTGCTCCTCGTCCTCGCGCTCCTCGCCGGCCTCGGCGGCGCGAACTTCGCCTCCAGCATGGCCAACATCGGCTTCTTCTTCCCCGGCGCCAAGAAGGGCACCGCGCTCGGCCTCAACGGCGGCCTCGGCAACCTGGGCGTGTCCGGGATGCAGCTCCTCGTGCCGTTCGCGATCACCGCCGGCGTGTTCGGCGCCCTGGGCGGCGCGCCGCAGGTCGTCGTGAAGAACGGCGTCCAGCAGAACCTGTGGCTGCAGAACGCCGGCTTCGTGTGGGTGCCGTTCATCCTCGTCGCGACGGCCCTCGCCTGGCTCGGCATGGACGACGTCGCGAGCGCGCGGGCGTCGTTCCGGGAGCAGGCGCGCATCTTCCGCAAGCGGCACACCTGGATCGTCTCCGCCCTCTACCTGGGGAGCTTCGGCTCGTTCATCGGCTTCTCGGCCGCGCTGCCGCTCCTCGTGAAGGGGTCCTTCCCCGGCGTGGACCCCGTGCGCTACGCGTTCCTCGGCCCGCTCGTGGGCGCGCTGTTCCGGCCGGTGGGCGGCTGGCTCGCCGATCGCGTCGGCGGCGCGCGCGTGACGCTCTGGAATTTCCTCGCCATGGCCGGGCTCGCGCTCGCCGTGCTCTCCTTCCTGCCGCGCGGCGGCGCGCCGGGCCACTTCGGCCCGTTCCTCGGCGCGTTCGTGCTCCTCTTCGCCGCGACGGGCGTCGGGAACGGCTCCACCTACCGCATGATCCCGGCGATCTTCGCGACCCTCAACCGCGCTCCCGCCGGCGCCGCTCCCGCCGCCCTGGCGGCCGCGCGCCGCGCGGCGGCGACCGAGTCCGCCGCGGTCGCGGGGTTCGCGTCTGCGGTCGCCGCGTACGGCGCCTTCTTCGTGCCGAAGGCGTTCGGGACCTCGCTCGCGCTGACCGGCGGCCCGGGAGCGGCGATCGTCGGGCTCGTCGTGTACTACGCCCTCGCCGTCGCGGCGACCGCGTGGTGGTACGCGCGGAGGGGCGCCGGGATCTCCTGCTGATCCCGAGCGCCCGGGGCGCAGCGAACCGGAGGGAGCGGGGAGCGCACGGCGCCGTCGACGTGGCGGCGCCGCGCGCGTCCCGTCTTCACCAGCTATAGCCCATGCCGAGCTTCAGGAAGGGCCCGTCCTCCCCGCCCGTGTAGCTCGAGAAGTTCTCGTCCTGCGCGTCTCCGGCGAGCCTCGCGCCCCAGCCGCCGCCCACCGTCGAGCTGAAGCCGCTCTCGTGGATGAAGTTGAAGCCGATCTCCCCGGCCACGCCGAGGCGCGCGAAGCTCGAGGAGCCCTGGACCGTCTCGCGCCCGAAGGCGAGGTCGAGGCGCGGCCCGATGCGGAGCCCCTCGTTGTTGCGCCCGAAGACGAACAGGTCGGCGCCGGTCCCGAAGCCGAAGGTGCTCACGTTGCCGTTCGTGGCGTTCGTGCGCGAGTAGCGCGCCGACACGAGCCACGAGGCGTGCTCCCACGGGAACGGGCGGATGTAGGCGGCGTTCACGCCGAGTCCGCTGAACCAGCCGAGCGGATTCGTCACGACGGTGTTGTTCACGGGACCGCGGGAGGTCATGCCGAAACCGACCCGTCGTCGCGCCGCGAGCTCGCCGTCCACCTGCGTGAACCCCGACGAGACGGTCTCGCCCGGCGGGGGCGTCACCGTGCCCACGCCCGCGGCGGCCACCGTACCGGCGCCGCTCCCGCGCAAAAGCCCCTCGCACCGCACGCGGAGCGCCGCCGCGTCGGTGCCTTGCTGCACGCGCCCGTTCAGGAGATCGATGCACTCGTCCGCGAGCGTCCGTCCGGGCGTGCTCCCGGCGGGCTGCTGCTGCGTCGCCTGCTGCTGCGTCGCCTGCTGCTGCGCCGCCTGCTGCTGCGTCGGCTGCTGCTGCGTAGGCTGCTGCTGCGCCCCCGGCTGCTGTTGCACTACCGGCTGCTGTTGCCGTGTGTTTGCCTGCTGGCTGCGCCCACCGTGCGCGCAGGCCGAGGCGATGAGCGCCATGAGCGTGGCCGCCCAGAGATTCTTTCGCATGGCCCCCTCCCGCCGCGTGGCGCCCGGCCGCACCGTCGCCGGCCGGCGTTCCGGCTCGCGGCTCCCGGTACTTCCCCGTTGCTAAGCGTGTGCACGGGGGCACCCCGGGCGCATCCGGCGGGTGTGCGACGTCCGGGCGAGCCGGCCCGCGGACCTCACCCGAGAGCGCGCGCGGCGAGGAGCCCAGCGACGCCCGCGGCGAGGCAGCCGAGGAGCGTGAGGGCGACGTTCGCGACGGCGTGCGCCGTGCCGCGCTCGAGGAGCGCGAGCGTCTCGTAGTTGAAGGACGAGTAGGTGGTGAAGCCGCCGAGGACGCCCGCGCCGAGGAAGAGCCGCGCCTCCGGCGAGATCCCCTCGCGCGCCCCCGCGAGCCCCATGAGCAGCGCGAGCAGGAACGAGCCCACGACGTTCACGATGAGCGTGCCGCGCGGGAAGTCCGCGCCGAGCGCGCGCGCCGCCCAGGTCGAGATGAGGTAGCGGGCGCCGCTGCCGAGCGCACCGCCCACGCACACGAGGAGGAGCCGGATCACGGCCGCCGGTCTATCGCGGCCGGCGCCGATCCGCAACGGCCGCGGCCCCCGTGCTAGGCTCGCCCTCGCACCGGAGGTCACCCCCATGATGAAGAGACGTGTCGCCCTCGTGACGGGCGCGAGCCGCGGCATCGGCGCGGCGACCGCGAAGCTCCTCGCGCGCCAGGGGGCCGCCGTGGCCGTGAACTGGTTCCAGAGCGAGGCGGCGGCCCGCGCCGTCGTGGACGAGATCCGCGCCGCCGACGGCCGGGCGATCGCGGTGAGGGCCGACGTCCGGGACCCCGCGCAGGTCGCCGCGATGGTCGCGGAGGCGGAGGGCGCGCTCGGCCCCATCGACACGCTCGTCGTGAACGCGTCCATCTCGTTCCCCATCCGCCCCTTCGTCGAGTACGCCTGGCCCGACTTCCAGGCGAAGCTCCTCGGCGAGCTCGGCGCCGCGTTCCACTGCTGCCAGGCGGTCGTCCCCGGCATGATCGCCCGGCGCTCCGGCTGCATCGTGGCGATCTCGAGCGGCCTGTCCCGCCACCCCGGCCCGGGCTTCTGCGCCCACAGCACCGCCAAGGCCGGGCTCGACGCGTTCGTCCGCGCCCTCGCGCTCGAGCTCGGGCCGCACGGGATCCGCGTGAACGCCGTCGCGCCCGGGCTCACCGACACCGACGCGACCGCCCACCAGCCCGCCGCCCAGAAGGAGGCCATGGCGCGGATGGCGCCGCTCCGCCGGATCGGCGTACCGGAGGACGTCGCGGGGGCGGTGCTGATGGTCGCGTCCGAGCACGGCCGCTTCCTCACGGGCGTCTACGTGCCGGTGAGCGGCGGCGCGCTCATGCCGTAGCCACCCGAGGTCGCGACGAGCGGCCGCCCGTGGCTACTGCGCGCGGACGGGCTCGAGGGCGTCGAGCGCGCGCGCGTACGCGGCGGCGTCGAAGCGCCCGCCGGAGAGCGCGGCGTCGAGCGCGTCCGCCGCCACGCGCCCCACCGCGTGGAGCGCGTCGTGGCGCGTGAGGCCGCCGGCCACGAGCCGCTCCACGGCCCGGCGCGCCTCCGGCGGCTCGCCCGAGGCGAGCTGGTCCTCGACCACCAGGTGGAGCGCGGCGTGGACGCGCGGCTTCGGCATCGGCGGGTGCGGCCGGGAGAGCTCGTGGTGGTGCGCCTCGACTGCGCGCAGGCGCTCCTCTTGCGGGGCGTCCTTCCAGGCGCGCGGCTCGGGCGCGCGATCGGCGTCGTAGTCCATGCTCGGCGCGGACCTTAGCGCCGCGCGCCGAGGTCCCGCAACCGCGTCAATACGCGTGACATCCCACGCAGAGCGGACGGGTGGCCACCGCCTCGCCCGGCCGCGGCTTCCGCGCCTGGGCCTCGCCCCCGTCTTCCCCGGCGAGGGCCGCCCGTGCATCGAACGCCGGGCGCGCCTCGGCGCCGGGCGGCAGCGCGACGTGCGCCGCCCAGGGCGAGGCGGCGTCGTGGCAGCTCGCGCAGCGCACCTCCCCGTCGGGCAGCGGGATCTGCCGGCGGGCGACCTCGGCGGGGTCGCGCAGCTCGGAGGGGCGACGCGCCTGCGCCTGCGCGTATGGGACGTCGACCGGGTGCGCGTGGCCGGGAGCGCTCGGGTGGCAGGCCACGCAGGCGGCGCTCGACGCGGTCGCCTGGGGCGAGTGGAGCGCGCAGGTGTCCCCGACGGCGGCGGCGGTCGGCGAGCGCGGCGCGACCTCCGCCCCGCCCGGAGCGGCCAGGACCCAGAGCGCGAGCGCAGCGACCCGTGAACGCCCCGTCATGACGGCCTCCCCGCACAGGAGATAGGGGCGCCCGGGCTCACCGAGGAGCCCCGCGCACGGGCTCGGCCGCGCGAGGCGACCCGCCGCGCATCCGTTAAGTCGGACGATCATCCGTTGTCCGCTTGACAGGACTTTCGTCCGCCATCTAGGATTGCCCCACGATGCGCGCCCGCCTCCTCGTCCTCCCCCGCCCCGCCGCGCATCGGCCGCTCCACCGGCGCTGCACCTGTCGCCGGCCGGCGCCTCCCGCGCGAATGCGCGGCTGAGCGCCGGCGATCCACCCCTCCACTCCTGAAGCACGACGCGCCGGCTCGCCGGCGCGCTCGAGGCGAAGCCCTGCCCTCCCGACGAGGAACCGCCATGCCCGCCGCTCCCCCCTCCACCCTCCCCTGGCACCGCCGCGAGGACACCTGGGCGATCTTCATCGCGCTCGGCCTCGTGCTCGCCGTCACGAGCGCGTTCTTCCTCGGCGCGACCCGGCTCGTCTCGACTGCGGCGCTCTCCTTCCCCGCGTGGTCCGACGCGGGGAAGGTGCTCGCGACGCTGCAGGCGAACCCGGCCGCACCGCTCGTGCTCTTCGGCGTCTTCCTCGCGCTGTTCGGCGCCGCCTCGGCGGTGATCGGCTGGGACGTCGCGAAGTACGCCGCCGGGTTCGGCGTGCTGTTCGTCTTCTCGATCGCGGTCGCGATCCTCGGCTCGAACGAGGTGCTGAAGGCCTGGCAGCTCGAGCCGCCGCTGCTCGCGCTCGTCGTCGGCATGGTGCTCGGGAACGCCGTCGCGCTGCCGCGCTGGTTCCAGTCGGCGCTCCGCACCGAGTTCTACGTGAAGGTCGGCATCGTGCTCATGGGCGCCACGCTGCCGTTCACGATCATCCTCCAGGCCGGGCCGCTCGCGATCCTGCAGGCGACGATCGTCGCCGTGACGACCTTCGTCGCGATCTACCTCGCCGCGACGCGCCTGTTCGGCCTCGATCCGCGCTTCGGCGCGACCCTCGGCGCGGGCGGGTCGATCTGCGGCGTGTCCGCGGCGATCGCCATCGGCGGCGCGTGCCGCGCCGAGAAGAGCCACGTCTCGGTGGCGATCTCGATGGTGATCCTCTGGGCCGTCGCGATGATCTTCCTCCTCCCCGTCGGGGCCCGGCACCTCGGCCTCGCCCCGGGGCAGGCCGGGGCCTGGATCGGCACCTCCGAGTTCGCCGACGCCGCGGGCTTCGCTGCCGCCGCCACCCTCGGCGACGAGCGCGCCATCAAGACGTTCACGCTCATGAAGGTGGTCGGGCGCGACATGTTCGTGGGGGTGTGGGCGCTCGTGGTGGCGTTCCTGTCGGTGACGCGCTGGGAGCGCAAGGGCGCGGCGGAGGCGGAGCGGGTCCGCCCGGCCGAGGTCTGGCAGCGCTTCCCCAAGTTCATCCTCGGGTTCCTGGTCGCGTCGCTCGTCGTGACGGTGGTGCTCGCCTCGGTCGACGCGAAGATCGGGACGCAGTTCTCCAAGGAGGCGATCGGGCCGCTCAAGAACCTGCGCGGCTGGGCGTTCACCTGGACGTTCCTCTCGATCGGGTTCACGACGCGCTTCCGCGAGCTCACCCGGTTCGGCTGGCGCCCGTTCGCGGCTTTCGCGCTCGGCGTCCTCGTGAACGTCCCCCTCGGCTACTGGCTCTCCAGCTCGGTGTTCGCGTCCTACTGGGACGCGGTGAAGTAGGGGGCGGCCGTGGTCGATCACGTCACCCGCGTCACCGTGGACGCCGCCGCGCCGCGGGCCGGCGCGCTCGCCGACGCGCTCGCGGCGCGCGGCTTCAGCGTCCGCCGCGAGCGGGCGCGCATCGTCGCGGAGTCCGTCACCGTCGAGGCCGGCGACGCAAAGCGCCAGCTCCTCGCGCTGGGGTTCCGCGACCGGGAGTTCCAGGTGTTCCTCGAGTACGTGCGCCAGTGGGGGGTGCTGTGACCGCGCCGCTCGTCCCCCTGTTCGTGAAGCTCGCCGGCCGCGAGGTGGTGGTCGTGGGCGGCGGCGCGATGGCGGCGCTGCGGGTCCGACAGCTCGCCGAGGCGGGCGCGCGCGTGACCGTGGTCGCGCCGGAGGTGCGCGAGGACGTCGCCGCGGGCGCGGCGGCGGTGCACCGCCGGCCGTTCCGCCCCGCCGATCTCGACGCCGCCTGGCTCGCCGTCGCGGCGGCCACGCCCGCGGTGAACCGCGAGGTCGCCGAGGCGGCCGAGGCGCGGCGCCTCCTCGTGAACGCGGTCGACGATCCGGAGACCGCGACCGCCTACACCGCCGGCGTCGTCCGGCGCGGCGACGCGACCGTGGCGATCTCCACCGGCGGCCGGGCGCCTGCCCTCGCCGGCCTCCTGCGCGAGGCGCTCGACGCGCTCCTCCCGCGCGACCTCGCCTCCTGGGTGGACACCGCCGAGGCGGAGCGCGAGGGCTGGAAGCGGGCCCGCGTGCCGCTCGCGACTCGCCGCCCGCTGCTGCTCGAGAAGCTGAACGCCCTCTACGCCCGCGCGCCCTCCCCCGGCGTCACCGCGCCGCCGCCACCCGGCTTCGTGTCTCTCGTCGGCGCGGGCCCCGGCGATCCCGGCCTCCTCACCCGCCGCGCCGCCGACCGGCTCGCCGAGGCGGACGTGGTGCTCTACGACGCGCTCGTGGACGCCGACGTGCTGAGGCTCGCGCCGCGGGCGCACTGCTTCCAGGTCGGGAAGCGCGCGGGCCGCCCGAGCGTGTCGCAGCGCGCGATCGAGCGGCTCCTCGTCGGCGCCGCGCGGCAGGGCAGGCGCGTCGTCCGGCTCAAGTGCGGCGACCCGTTCGTCTTCGGGCGCGGGGGCGAGGAGGCGCGCGCGCTCGCCGACGCGGGCGTGCCGTTCGAGGTGGTCCCCGGCGTGTCCTCCGCGATCGCCGCGCCGGCGCTCGCCGGCATCCCGGTGACGCACCGCGGGCTCGCGGCCGGGTTCGCGGTCGTCGCCGGGCACGACGAGCGGACCTACGGGCCGATCCTGGATCGGCTCGGCAGCGAGACCCCGCTCACGCTCGTCGTCCTCATGGGGATCGGCGAGCGCGAGCGGATCGCGACGCGGCTCATCGCGCGCGGCTGGGATCGGGAGACGCCCGCCGCGATCGTCCTCGGCGCGTCGTCCCCGGACGCGTTCGCCTGGACCGGCACGCTCTCCGGGCTGCGCCGCGCCGCGCTGCCGTCGGATCGCGCCGACCTCCCCGGCACCCTCGTCATCGGCGCGGTCGCCGCCCTGCAGCTCACCTCCTCGCACGCCGACGCGCGCGACCTCGACCCGCTCGCGCCTGCCGAGAGCGCCTGAAAGGAGCCCCGCATGTCCCGCCCCCACGAGCCCCGCCCCCACGTTCCCACCCCCGCCGCCCGGGAGACCTTCGCGGACGACCGCGAGATCGACGCGTTCGTCGAGACGCTCGGCCGGTTCGAGCGCGGCGAGCTCGACGCCGACGCCTGGCGCGCCTACCGCGTGGTGCGCGGCGCCTACTCGCAGCGGCAGGACGGCCTGCACATGCTGCGCATCAAGCTGCCGCAGGGCGCGACCTCCGCAGCGCAGCTGCGCGCGCTCGCAGACGTCGCGGCGCGCTTCTCGCGCGGGTACGGGCACGTGACGACCCGCCAGAACTTCCAGGTGCACTTCGTGCGGCCGGCGGACCTCGAGCCCGCGCTCCGGCGGCTCGCCGAGGACGGCATCACCACCTCCGGCGCGGGCGGCAACGCGGTCCGCAACGTGGTCGCCTGCCCCCACGCCGGCGTCTCGCCGGGCGAGGTCTTCGACGTCACGCCGTACGCGGAGGCCACGACGCGCCACTTCCTCCGCCACCCGCTCGGGAACGCGCTGCCGCGCAAGTTCAAGATCGCCTTCGAGGGCTGCGAGGAGGACCACGTCGCGACCGCCATCCACGACCTGGGCTTCCGGGCGCGCGTGCGCGCCGAGGGCGGCCGCGAGGTCCGCGGCTTCTCCGTGACGGTGGCGGGCGGGACCTCGTCGCTCTGCACCTCCGGCACCCCGCTCGTGGAGTTCCTCCCCGCCTCCGACGTCCTGGCGCTCGCGGAGGCAGTGGTCCGCGTCTTCCACGCGCGCGGGGACCGGGTGAACAAGCAGCGCAACCGGCTCAAGTTCCTGGTGCGCGAGCTCGGGTTCGAGCCGTTCCGCGCGCTCGTCGAGGCCGAGCTCGCGACCGTGCGGGCCGAGGGCGTCCCCGCGCTGCCCTTCGATCCGGACGCCGCGCCCGAGGAGGCCCCGCCGCAGGGGCGCGCCGCCGCGCCGGGCGTGGCGGAGCTCGCCGCGCGCGTGGCCGCCGAGGTGCTCCGGGGTCCCGGCGAGCCGCCGGCCGTCGTGCCGGCCCGCGATGCCGCGCCGGCGGCGCTCGCGGCGTTTCGCGCCACGAACGTGCGCGCGCAGCGGCAGCCCGGCTTCTCGGCGGTGACGGTCTCCCTGCCGCAGGGCGACGTGACCGCCGCCCAGCTGGAGGTGCTCGCCGACCTCGCCCTCGCGTACGGCGACGGCGCGGTCCGCTTCGGGAGCGACGGCAAGGTCGTGCTGCGCTGGGCGGAGACGGCAGCGCTGCCCGCGCTGGTCGCGCGCCTCGCGGCCGCGGGGCTCGCGCGCGACGGCGCGCGGAGCGCCGCAGACGTGGTCGCCTGCCCCGGCGCGGACGTGTGCCGCCTCGCCGTGACCCGCACGCGCAGCCTCGCGGGGCTCGTCGAGGAGCGGGTGCGGGAGCGGCTCGGCCCGGCCGCCCTCGCGGCCGCGCTGCCGGTGCACGTCTCGGGCTGCCCGAACGGCTGCAGCCAGCACCACCTCGCGGCGATCGGCCTGCAGGGGAGCGCGCGCAAGCTCGGCGGCAAGGCGGTCCCCCAGTACTTCGTGCTCGTGGGCGGCGGCGCCGCGGACGGCGGCGCATCGTTCGGCAGGCTCGCGGGCAAGGTGCCGGCGCGGCGCGTCCCGGAGGTCGTGGAGAAGCTCACGGCGCTCTACCTCGCCGAGCGGCGCGAGGGCGAGGCCGCCGGGCCGTTCTTCGCCCGGTCGCTCGAGGGCGTGAAGGCGGCGGTCGCCCCGCTCGAGGCGCTGCGGCTCGAGGACGCCGCGCCGGAGGACTTCGTCGAGCCCGGGGCGAGCGACGACTTCCGCCCCGAGACCCAGGCCGGCGAGTGCGCCGCGTGAAAACCGGCTCCATCCGCTTGACGGGAGGCTCGTCCGCTAAATAGGATACCGTCCGATCGCCGCGGCGCGCGGCGATCGGAGCCCGTGGCGATTTGCGGCGTATTGCGGCCACGTAAAACAACAGCTAAAAAGCCCCTCACCGGCCCGTCCGGCGAGGGAGAAGGAAGTCTCCAGCATGTCCTCGTCCCTCGCGGCCGCGCCTCGCGCGGCGTCCGCTCCAGCGGATCCGTCTCGCCCGGAGCTGTCCCCCCTCGTCTGCCGCCGCTGCGGCGCGCGCTTCGAGCCCCGCCCGGTGGCGGTCTGCGAGGAGTGCATCGGGCCGCTCGAGCCCGCCTACGCGCCCGAGCGCACCCTGCCGACGCGCTGGCAGATCGAGGCGCGTCCGCGCTCCATCTGGCGGTACCGCGAGTGGCTCCCCATCCTCGGCGAGCCGGTGCTCTCGCTCGACACGGGCTTCACGCCGCTCCTCGACTCGCCCGCGCTCGCGCGCGCCCTCGGCGTGCGGCGAGCGCTCGTGAAGAACGACGCCGTCTCGCACCCCACGCAGTCGTTCAAGGACCGGGTGGTGGCGGTGGCGCTGAACGCCGCCGCCGGCTTCGGCCTCGAGACCGTGGGCTGCGCGTCCACCGGCAACCTCGCGAACGCCGTCGCCGCCCAGGCGGCGCGCGCCGGGCTCGCCGCCTGGATCTTCATCCCCGAGGACCTCGAGCTCGCGAAGATCGTGGGCACCGCCGTGTACGGGCCGCGCCTCGTGCGCGTGCGCGGCACCTACGACGACGTGAACCGGCTGTGCGTTCAGGTGGCGGACCGCTTCGGCTGGGGGCTCGTGAACCTGAACCTGCGCAGCTACTACGGCGAGGGCTCGAAGACGATGGCCTTCGAGATCGCCGAGCAGCTCGGGTGGCGGCTCCCCGACGCGGTCATCGCGCCGATGGCGGGCGGCTCGCTCGTGACAAAGCTCGACAAGGGCTTCCACGAGCTCGCCGACGCCCACCTCGTCGACGGGGCGCACCCGCGCATGTTCGGCGCCCAGGCCGCGGGGTGCGCGCCGATCGTGAACCTGTTCGAGCGCGGCGGCGACGCGATCGAGCCGGTGGTGCCCCGCACCATCGCGCGCTCGATCGCCATCGGGAACCCCGCCGACGGCGCCTTCGCGGCGCGGGCGATCCGCTCCTCCGGCGGCGCGGCCGCGGCGGTGACCGACGAGGAGCTCGTGCGCGGCATCCGCCTCCTCGCCGAGACCACCGGCGTGTTCACCGAGACCGCCGGCGGCGTCACCGTCGCGGCGGCGCTGAAGCTCGCGCGCGAGGGGAAGCTGCGCGCGCACGACGAGGTCGTACTCTGCATCACCGGGAACGGCCTCAAGACCATCGACGCGGTCGTGCCGGCCCTGCCGGAGACGCCCGTCATCTCCGCGAAGCTCCGCGAGGTCGCGGCGCTCGTCGACGCCTGATCCGAGGAGAAACGAAGATGCCCGTCACCCTGAGGCTCCCCGCCGTGCTCGCGAAGGCCGCGGGCGGAAAGACCGTCCACGAGGCGCGCGGCGCGACCGTCGGCGAGGTCGTCGGCGACGTCGCGGGCCGGTTCCCCGAGCTCGGCCCCCGCCTTCGCGATGCGAAGGGCGAGCCGTACCCTTACGTCATCTTCTACCTGGACGACGAGGACATCCGGTTCCAGCAGGGCTTCGCGACGCCCGTGCCGGACGGCGCCGAGATCGTGGTCGTCCCCGCCATCGCAGGAGGCTAGCGAGATGCCCATCGGCCGCCCCGCCAACGAGCTCCCGCCGCTGTCGCAGGACGAGATCCTCCGCTACAGCCGCCACCTCATCATCCCCGAGGTCGGCGTCGAGGGTCAGCGCCGGCTCAAGGCCGCGCGCGTCCTCATGGTCGGCGCGGGCGGCCTCGGCTCTCCCATCGGCCTCTACCTCGCCGCCGCGGGGGTGGGCCGCCTGGGCATCGTCGAGTTCGACGTCGTCGACGCGACGAACCTGCAGCGCCAGGTGCTGCACGGCACGAAGGACGTGGGCCGCAAGAAGGTCGAGTCGGCCCGCGACCGGATCCGCGATCTCAACCCGCACGTGGAGGTGGTGGCGCACGAGGCGTGGCTCACCTCGGAGAACGCGCTCGAGATCATCCGTGACTACGACCTCGTCGTGGACGGCACCGACAACTTCGCGACGCGCTACCTCGTGAACGACGCGTGCGTGCTGCTCGGCAAGCCCAACGTCTACGGCTCCATCTACCGGTTCGAGGGCCAGTCCACGGTGTTCTGCACGGACGAGGGCCCGTGCTACCGCTGCCTCTACCCGGAGCCCCCGCCCCCGGGCCTCGTCCCCTCCTGCGCCGAGGGCGGCGTGCTCGGGATCCTGCCCGGCCTCGTCGGGCTCGTGCAGGCGACCGAGACGGTGAAGCTCATCGCCGGCATCGGCGAGCCGCTCGTCGGGCGGCTCCTCCTCGTGGACGCGCTGGGGATGCAGTTCCGCACCGTGAAGCTCCGCCGGGATCCGCGCTGCCCCGCCTGCGGCACGCGCGAGATCAAGGAGCTCATCGACTACCAGCAGTTCTGCGGGATCCGCGGCGGCGAGGACGAGACGGCCGGCGTGCCCGTCCTCACGGTCGCCGAGCTCGACGAGCGGCGCCGCGGCGGCGCCGACCTCGACCTCGTCGACGTGCGCGAGCCGCACGAGTGGGACATCGGCCGGATCGAGGGCGCGCGCCTCGCGCCGCTCTCCTCCTTCGCCGACGCGCTCCGCACGTTCGACAGCGCGCGCGACGTGGTCCTCTACTGCAAGAGCGGCGTGCGCAGCGCGAAGGCGGTCCGCCAGCTCCAGGAGGCAGGGTTCAAGCGCGTGTGGAACCTCGAGGGCGGCATCCTCCGCTGGAGCGAGGAGATCGACCCCACCGTGCCGCGGTACTGACCGTGCCCGCCTCCGCGCGCCCCCGCGCCGCCCCGCCGCTCGAGACGATCCTCGACGCGGTGGGCGGCACGCCCGTCGTGAAGCTCCGCCGCGTGGTCCCTCCCGGCGCGGCGGAGGTGCTCGCGAAGCTCGAATCGTTCAACCCGGGCGGCTCGGTGAAGGACCGCATCGCGGTCGCCATGATCGAGGCGGCCGAGCGCGACGGCCGCCTCGCGCCCGGGCGGCGCGTGGTGGAGCCGACGAGCGGCAACACCGGGCTCGGGCTCGCGCTCGTCTGCGCAGTGAAGGGCTACCGGCTCACGCTCGTCATGCCGGACTCGACGTCGCTCGAGCACCGGCAGGCGCTCGAGGCATACGGGGCGGAGCTGGTCCTCACCCCCGCGGAGGCGGGCATGCCCCCCACGGTGGCGCGGGCGAGCGAGCTCGCGCGCGAGACCGGCGCGCTCCTCCTCCAGCAGTTCGAGAACCCGGCGAACCCGCAGGCGCACCGCGACGGCACCGCGCGCGAGCTCCTCCTCGCCTTCGAGGCCCTCGGCGCGCCCGCGGACGCGTTCGTCGCCGGCGTCGGGACGGGTGGCACGCTCACCGGCGTCGCCGGCGTCCTGCGGCGGGAGCGTCCCGGGACGCTCGTCGTCGCGGTCGAGCCCGAGGCCTGCGCCGTCCTGTCGGGCGGGACGCCCGGCCCGACGCGGATCCAGGGGCTCGGCGCGGGCTTCGTCCCGCGCGTGCTCGATCCGGCCGCGTACGATCGGGTCGAGCGGGTGAGCGACGAGGAGGCGTGGGCGATGAAGCTCCGGCTGGCGCGCGAGGAGGGGCTCCTCGTCGGCACCTCGAGCGGCGCCGCCGTCGTGGCGGCGATCCGCGTGGCGCGCGAGCTCGGCCCCGGCCGCAGGGTCGCGACCGTGCTCCCCGACACGGGCGAGCGCTACTTCTCCGCGGCGGAGTGGTTCGCGCGCGAGGGCGGGCGATGACCGCGCTCCGCCCCCTCCGTCACGGCGCCGCGCCCGTCGAGACCGTGGCGCGGCTCGTCGGCAGCACGCCGCTCGTCCGGCTCCGCCGGATCGGCGCCGAGCTCCCCGGCGTCCGCCTCTACGTGAAGTGCGAGTTCATGAACCCCGGCGGCTCGGTGAAGGACCGCCCCGCGCTCCGCATGATCGAGACGGCGCTCCGGGACGGGCGGCTCGGCCCGGGGCGCACCCTCGTCGACTCCACGAGCGGCAACACCGGCGTCGCCTACGCCTGGATCTGCGCGGCGCTCGGGGTCCGCTGCGCGCTCGTCATGCCGCGCAACGTGAGCGCCGCGCGCAAGCGCATCGCGCAGGCGTTCGGCGCCGAGCTCGTCTTCTCGGATCCGCTCGAGGGCTCCGACGGCGCCATCCGGCAGGTGCGCGAGCTCGTGGCGCAGGAGCCCGACCGCTGGTTCTACCCGGACCAGTACGGGAACCCGGAGAACCCGCGCGCGCACGAGCTCGGGACGGCGGTCGAGATCGCGGAGGCGCTCGACGGCCAGGTCGCCGCGTTCGTGGCCGGGATCGGCACGAGCGGCACGGTGATGGGGACCTCGCGCGGGCTGCGCGCGCTCGCGCCGGGGGTGCGCTGCCACGCGGTCGAGCCCGCCGAGCCGCTCCACGGCCTCGAGGGGCTGAAGCACATGGAGAGCTCGATCGTGCCGGCGATCTACGATGAGGCCGAGCTCGACGGGAAGATCTCCATGCCGACCGCCGAGGGGTGGGCGATGGCGGAGCGGCTCGGCCGCGAGGAAGGGTTGCGCGTCGGGCACTCGAGCGGCGCCGCCGTGGCGGGCGCGCTCCAGGTGGCCGAGCGCATGGCGGCGGCGGGCGAACGGGGAAACGTCGTGACCGTCCTGCCGGACCGCGCCGACCGCTACTTCGAGCCGCGCCGCTGGGACCGGAGGATCACGTGGTGACCTACGGGCAGGAGATCCTGGCGCGCGTGCGGGCGCTGTGCGAGGCCGATCCGGAGCGAGAGGCGTGCGGGTTCGTAGTCCGCCGCGCCGGCGCGCTCGAGGTGCTCGCCGTGCCGAACGTCGCCGATCGCTACCACGCGCACGATCCCGCGCAGTTCCCGCGCACGAGCCGCGACAGCTACCTCATGGACCCGCGCGCCCAGCTCCGCGTCCACGAGGAGCTCGAGGCGAGCGGCGGCGAGATCGTGGCGGTGTGGCATTCGCACGTCGAGGTCGGCGCGTACTTCTCCGCGAAGGACCGGGCCGACGCGGTGGTGGACGGCCTGCAGCTCTTGCCCGGCGCCGAGTACCTCGTCCTCGGCGTCCGAGGAGGCCGCGTCGACGAGGTGAGACGCTACCGGTTCGACGGGGGTGACTTCGTCGAGGCGAAGCTCGAGTAACCCGCCGGGAGGTCGACCTCGACCTCGGCGACCGAGGCCAAGCCCCACCACTCACCCCGCCAGTAGCGCGCCGCCCCACGTGGCGGGACCTCGCGCCCGCAGGCGGGCCACTGGACGCGGTAGGCACCGCCCCGACCCACGGACCGCAATGCAACGCGGTTGGCCACGGCCACCTCGCCCATGCGCAGCTCCCGCCCGCAGCCCCGCGTTGCCGGCGGCGTCTGGCGGACGGCACCGCTCCCCGTACCTTGTCCCCGTCCATCGTGGCCCGCCGAGGACGTGAGGTCCCGTCCAGGCGGCGCGCCACGGTGACGTCAGCCCGCGGCAGTGTCGGCCAGAACGATCCCGACCGCGATCCCGACCGCGACCGCGACCGCGACCGCGACCGCGACCCCGACCCCGACCCCGACCCCGACCCCGACCCCGACCCCGACCTCGCCCGCGGCGATCGCCCATCGAGGCGAGGTCGTGAGGTCCCGCGCGCTCTAGCGCGTCGCCGGCGAGGGCGCGTCCAGCGCGGGAGGTGCGGGCATGCCGAGCGCCTCGAGGAGCTCGCGGGCCTTCCCCTGCACGATGCGCGTGTTCCGCGGCCCCATCCTGAGCAGGTGCTTCTCCACCTGCGGCGCCGTCTCGAGCCGCTCGTCCTGGAACAGGAACACCCCCTCGCGCTCCACGACCGGCACCTCCCCCTCGACCACCGGGGCGGCCGCGAGCCGGCCGAGCGCGCGGGCGGCGACGGCGTCGAGCGACGCCTCGGGGTAGCCGAGCGCGCGGTACGCGAGCTGGAGGACCCCGTGAAGCGAGCGGTAGACGCGCGCCGCCTCCCGGGCGTTCACCGACGCGACCGCATCGGCGAAGGCGTCGTAGCGCGCGTACGAGGCCGGGTCGATCACGGCCCCCTCGCCACGGCGCAGCACCGCGAACGGGCGTTCCGGCCGCAGCGGCTCGAGCTGCTTGCGGGGCGACACGCCCTCGGCGAGGTTGTCGAGGAGCACCGCGGCGTGCCGGACGACCTCGCCCTGCGCGAGCGTGCGCCGGTAGAGCTCGCTCGGCGAGATCGTGTCGGCGAGCGCGCGCGCCTCGGGGTCGCTGACGTTCGGGCCGAGATCCGTCGCCTTCACGGGTGGCGCCGCCGGCGGCGCGGTGGGCCCGGCCTCGCCGGCGGGTGCCGCGGGCGCGGCAGACGGCGCCTCGGGCCCGTTGCCCGCTCGGAAGCGGCGGCTCGCCCAGAACCCCGCCGCGCCGAGCACGACGAGGATCGCGACGACGAGCGGCACCCTGCTGGGCTTGCGAAGCGAGCTCCTCGGGGTCTCTTGCATGCCGTGCCTCACGCGTGAGCGGCCGCGCTCCGCGCCCGGCGCGATCCGAAGCCGCCGAGCGAAGCGCTCCGCCAGGATCGAGCCGACGAACAGCCGCGGCCCCCAAGGCGTCAGGAGTAACACGAGGCCGGCGGCTCGCGCTCGTCCGGGCGGCTCGCGTCCGCCCGCCGCGCCGCGCCGCGCCGCGCCCTGCGGCGCTCGACCTTGATCGGCGCCCACCGCCGGGTTAACTCCCAGGCGGCTCGCGCTCCGCGACCCCGGACGAGATGCGCCGTACCCGGTGAGGACAAGACGACGCAGTGGAGGTCGTGTGTCCTGGATCTATCTCGTCATCGCGGGTCTCCTCGAGGTCTGCTGGGCCATCGGGCTCAAGTACACGGACGGCTTCCGGCGGCCCTTCCCGACGATCCTGACGTGCGCGGCGATCGCCGGCAGCATGTGGCTGCTCGCCGCCGCCGCGCGGACGCTGCCCATTGGGACCGCGTACGCGGTGTGGGTCGGCATCGGCGCGACCGGCGCCGCGGTGCTCGGCGTCGTCCTGTTCCAGGAGCCGCTCACGCTCGCGCGCGCGATGTTCCTCGCGCTGCTCGTGGTCTCGATCGTCGGGCTGAAGCTGACCGCGAGCGCCTAGCCCGGCGCCCCTCGCGCCCCCGCTCCCTCACGAGGTCACCTCATGTCGAGCCGCTTCGATCCCCGGAAGCTCGTCCTCGTCCTCGCGCTGGCCTCCGCCTGCGCGGGCCTCGTGCACGTGTTCTTCTTCACGCACTGAGCGCGAGCCTCCGACGGGCGTCACCGAAGGTGAACGCGAATCGCGAAGCTGTCGTTCAGCGCGACGAGACGACCGGCCGCGCCTCGTGCCCCGCGCGGATGCCGGCGTCGCGGGCGCCGCTGTCGAGCTCGCCGAGCATCGCGCGCACCGACTCCGGCATCTGCGCGTGCTGCGCCATGCGCCGCATCTCGTCGCCGAGGTAGCTGTTCTCGATGAGCAGCTTCAGCACGCGCACCATGAACGACCGCTTCTCCGGAGAGAGCTGGCCGAGGTTCTCGAACTTGTGGCGGAAGAAGTGCCCCGTGGCGCGGTGGAGCTCGCGCCCGAGCTCCTCCACCGTGAGGCGGTCCGGCTTCATGACCGGCTCCACGAGGTTGTAGCGGCGGTAGTCGCGCGTGACGATCCGCGAGTCGAGCTGCGGGGCGAGATCCGCGTAGGGCCAGGGCGTGAGCGCGAGGAAGAACGCCATGTCGGGCGCGTACCACTTCGCGAGCTCGACCGTGTTCCGGATGGACTCGACCGTCTCGTCCGGCGTGCCCAGCACGAACGAGGTCTCGCTCACCATCCCGTGCGCGTTGATGAGCTCGATGGCGCGCCGCGACTCCGCGACGCGGATGTCCTTCTGGTACAGGTCGAGCGTGGACTGGGAGGTGGACTCGACGCCGACGTACACGTGCGAGACGCCGGCGCGGACGTACTTCGGGAGGATGGCCTCGTCCCGCAGGATGTCGTCGACGCGCGTCTCCATCAGCAGCTCGACGCCGGTGCGGCGCTCGGCGAGGAGATCGAGCACCCGCTCCCACCGCTCGCGGCTCGCCGTCGGCGTCTCGTCGGAGAGCATCGCCACCCGCACCCCGTAGGTGTCCCGGAGCAGCTCGAGCTCCTCGACGAACCGCAGCGGATCGCGCCCGCGCCAGGTGCGGGCCCAGAACTTCTGCTGCGAGCAGAACGAGCAGCGCTGCGCGCACCCGCGGGCCGAGCTCACGATCGCGAGCTGGCCGCCTGGGCGGGGCCGATACCAGTAGCGCGGCCAGTCGACGAGGTCCCAGGCCCGCGGCAGCGCGTCGAGATCCGGCGCCAGTCCGCGCGCGGCGTTCGAGACGGGCACCCCGTCGCGCTTCCACGCGAGCCCGGCGATGCGGTCCCAGCCCTCGCCCGCGGCCACCGCCCGGACGAGCTCGGCGAGGGTCGCCTCGCCCTCGCCCCGCACGACGAAGTCGACGTTCGGATCCCGCAACACGTCCTGCCAGCAGAACGTGGCGTGCACGTTGCCGACGACCGTCTTCACGGCCGGGTCCCAGCGCTTCGCCGTCTCGCAGATGACGCGCGCGTCCGGCTCCGTCGCGGTGATGGCGGTCGTGCCGACCACGTCGGGGCGGAAGTCCGCGATGACGCGCGCGATGTCGTCGTGCGTGGCGAAGAGGCTCATCGCGTCGTAGACGAGGACCTCGGCGCCGGCCGCGCGCGCCGCGCCCGCGAGGTAGACGAACGCCAGCGGGAGCCAGACGCCCGCGGCCTCCACCACGCCGGAGTGGTACGGCGACGTCACGAGCAGGACCCGGGGGCGGCGGGGGGCAATGTTCGGGATGATCACGAGCGGCGTCCGTTTCGTGGAGGGGTGGCTGGCGCAAAGGCTTCGTCGCGCGGAGGCGCTGCGCAACGCCTGCGGGGCGGCGCGATCGTCACGGCGCCCGCGCCTCCGCCGCGCCGTGGTGACCCGGCGCGATCGCGTATCCCCTCGGCTCCAGGAACTCGTTCGACACGGTCTCCGCCTTCACGACCTTCCACGTCCCGGAGAGGCGGGCGACGTCGTAGGCCATCACCATGTCGGCGACGAACGCAGGGCCGGCGGCGACGCCGGGGCGCAGGGCGCGGTCGTGGTATCGCCAGCGCTCGCGGGTGCGGACGCGGATCGTCTCCTCGCCGGTGCGCTCCTCGTGCTCGACCGCGAACGACGTGAGCTCGCTCTCGAGCACGAGGCCCGCCGCCTTCTTGAGGTCGACGAGCGCGTCGACCCTCCGCACCTCCGCCTCGCCCGCCGTGGCGGCGAGCGGAGCGTGGTCCCCGGTGCGGAACGCCGCGATGAGCGCGTCGTCGTAGGCGCGGACCGCCCTGCCGCCCTCTCCCCCGGGACGGCAGCCCGCGGCCGCGAGGATCGCCGCGAGCGCCGCGGCGGGGCACGCGCCGAGCCGCGTCATCCGCCCACCAGGTAGGCGTCGTGGATGGTGGGCACGACGATCGCCACGACGTAGACGGTGGTGAGCGCGAACGCCAGGCCGACGAAGGTGAGCAGCGCCATGCGGCGGCCGGACCAGCCGTGCAGGACGCGGAAGTGGAGGATGATCCCGAAGACGATCCAGGTGACGAGCGAGCTCGTCTCGATGGGATCCCAGCCCCAGTAGCGCCCCCACGACTGGTGGGCCCAGAGCGAGCCCGCGACGATCATCACGCCCAGGAAGAGGAACGAGACGAGCAGGAACTGGTGCGCGTGGAGGTCGAGGCGCGCCGCGGACGGCAGCCAGCGCAGCGCCTCCGTGCGCCGAGCCTTCACGAGGAACGCGGCGGCGCAGGCCGCGGCGAGCAGCGCGGTGGCCGCGAACAGCTTCGCGAAGCCCACGTGCAGGACCAGCCAGGACGACCGCAGGATGATGGGCACCTCGGCGCGCACGCCGAACGACGAGACCGCCCAGCCCATGCCGAGGAACGCGAGGGGCGCGACGAAGGCCCCGAGGCCGCCGAGCTCCTTCGCCCGGGCGCTCGCCACGAGCAGCACGACGACCAGCACGAGCACGTTCGCGGAGAGCACCTCGTAGCGCGTGTTGTAGGGGCCGTGGCCCACCGCGATCCACCGAAGCACCACCGCGGCCGCATGCGGGATCGTCCCGGCGGCGAGGAGCCACCGCCCCGCCGTGCCGGCGCGATCGGCGCGGAAAGCCGCCCACACGAAGTAGCCGACCGTCGCTAGCGCATAGCACGCGGTCGCCGCCCAGAACGCGATCGTCTCCATCACGCCCCTCCTCCGCCGTCCCGCTCGCTCCGCCACTCGTCCGCGAGCACGTCCCCGCCGCGCGAGACCCAGACCCGCGCCACGTCCCGCCCGCCCTCATGCTCGATCCGGGCCACTCCGGCAGGGAAGACCAGCAGGACGCAGCCCGCGAGCACGACGGCGAACCCGGCGAGCACGGCCGGCATCCCCGGGGACCGCTCGTAGGTGAACCCGGCCCAGCGGTCGACCGCGACGAGGCGCGCGGGCGCGAGGCCGAAGGCGAAGGGGGCGCCGATCCCGAGCGCCGCCTCGCCGGCCGCGCTCCCCATCCTCACCGAGATCGCCCCGGCCCCGCTGCGATCGTCGAGGCCCCGCTCCGCCTCGAGGACGAAGCGCATGGGCGCTCCGCCGGGCGCGGCGACCTCCGCGGTCGCGCGGCGCGGGCCGTCGGCGTGCAGGTGGACGCTCCGGATCCCCTGCCCCGCGACGTCGAGGAGCAGGGCGTAGCCGGTCGGGATCGCCTGGTAGACGTCGACGCCCTCGATGCGCGTCCCCTCGGCACGGTCCAGGTCGAGGACGCGCCCCGGCCCCGCTCCCGCCCGCAAGAGGACGCGGCTCCGCCGGTCGGGCGCGTAGCCCTCTTGCCGGAGGTAGGGGTCGAACGCGAGGAGCGTCGCCTCGAGCGCGGGCGCGTCCCGCGGCGCGAGCGGGCCGCGCTCGCGCTGGAAGACCGCGCCGGGGCCGTCGAGACGCGCCGTCTCGCCCTCGGCGAGCTCGAAGTTCGCGCCGTCGTGGAAGGCCTGCTGCACGCCCACCCCCGCGACGAGGACGAGCAGCCCGACGTGGAGCACCCACCCCGCCCAGAGCGCCGCGGCGTGGCGCCGGAGCACTGGCCCCTCGCCGCGAAATCCCCGCGCGCGCAGGAAGGCCCTGAGCTGCTCCGCGGGCGCGCCCTCGAGCTCGATCGATCCGACGGGGAGCGCGCCGCGGGCGCGCGCGGCGATCCGGCTCCGCCTGCCCCACGTGCACGCGAGCGTGCTCGCGAACAGCGCGCCCACGCCGGCGAGGAACGCGAGCGACGAGAACGGGTGATCGAGGCCGATGGCCTCGGCCCAGGCCGGCGCACCGAGGCCGCTAGCGCGGACCCATGGGAGCCACGCCGCGACTCCGCTCAGCGCGGCGAGGTACACGAGGACCGCGCGCGCAAAGGCAGGGGATCGCAGGCGGCGCCAGAGCGGCGCGCCGGGACCGCGGCCCCCGGAGGCCGCCGCTCCGCCCGCGGGCGCGCTAATGACCGCCGCCGGTTCCACAGCCGCAGTTGCTCTGACCCCAGGCGGTCGTGTTGCTCGTCGGGTAGCTCTTGATGTACAGGCCGGAGCCGGCCGCAGCCGGCATCTGCCGGTACGGCGCCACGTCCGTGGTCTTGTCGCCGTAGGTGGACTGGTCCACCGCCACGAGCAGCCCGGGCCGTGCCGTGCCGTGCGGGATCGCCGCGTGGCAGTTCCAGCAAGCGACCCGGTGCTTGTCGATGGACCCGTGCTCCGCGAACCGGCTGCTCGTGAAGGCCTGGTTGTGGCAGTTGATGCAGAACGTACCGTTCGGCATGCCGCTGGACAGGGTCGCGATCGAGGCGTTCCAGGTGGTGTTCGGCCCCTTCAGGAGGAAGCCGGCCGCCGAGCCGTGGGGCCCCGCCGGATCCGTGGTGGTGTCCGAGGCGTGGCAGTCGCTGCAGGTCATGAGGCTCGTGCGCGTCCACGGCGCCTTGATGTTGCCCGTCGCGCCGAGGTTTCCGCCCGCCGACGCGAGCACCGGGTGGAAGCCGCCCGCCGTCGCGCCGCTGCTCGCGTTGTTCGGGTTGAACTCGCGCGCCTGGTCGGTCTCGTTCCACCCCGGCGAGCCGCTGGAGGGCGAGATCGGGAGCGCGCCGTAGTACGCCGAGTGGCACTTGAAGCAGAGCGTCGCCTCGACGTCGGTCCCCGAGACGATCACCTTCTTCGTGAAGCTCGCCGCGGTCGGCGCGGCCCAGCGCGCCGGCAGGGTGGAGAGCTGCGCGCCCCACGCGCCGTGGAGCGAGGGGCCGGCCTGGTTCGTCTGCGCCGCGTGCAGGCCCGCCTTCGCCTCGTGCGGATCGTGGCAGTCGAGGCAGCTCGCGTGGCGAGGTTTGTTGCCGAGGGCGTTCCCGAACGCCGCGCCGTTGAGCTCGGCGACCGAGTCGTGCACCCCGTCGGCGCTGGCGGGATGGTTGCTCGTGTGGGTCACCAGCGAGGCGATGTCCTTCCCGGACAGGTTCGCGCCGGTCGTCGCGTTGCCGTGGCAGTTGTAGCAGACGAGCTCGCCGGCGACGTTCCCGGCCGCCGCCGGGTTCACGTTGCCGGAGAGGAGCGACGGGTAGCCGGTGCCGTGCACCGCCCCGCTGCCGCCCGCGGACTGCGGGGTCGTGCCCTCGGCGCGCGAGGCGTGGCACTTCGTGCAGTTCCGGTCGAACTTCGACCCGTCGTGCAGCCCGAACTGCCAGGTCTGGCCGGCGGCCGTGACGTAGTCGTGCGCGGACGCGCCGTAGGCCGCGGCGTCGATCGCGGGGTGGGCCGCGTCCACCGGCTTCACGTGGCAGGAGACGCAAAGCCCCGTGTTCGTCGCGGAGTCGAAGTCGGTGCGCGCCGGAGTGCCCGCCGTGACGAGGCCCGCGGCGTCGCGCGTCACGGCGCGCTTCGCCTGGCTCGAGGCGTCCTTGTGGACGTCGGAGTCGTGCGTCACCGGGCTCGCCCCGGGCGCGTTGTGGACGTGATCGGTGTGGCACATGTTCACGCAGGAGCGGCTCGCCGCCGGCACGTTCGAGAGGTTCGCCTGGGCGCCCCACTCCGCGGCGGTCCCCGTGTCCTGGAAGGAGTCGAGCGACAGGCCATGCCTCGAGGCGATCCCGCCGGTCGTGCCGGTCACGACGTCCCAGACGGTTCCGTGGCACCCGGCGCAGCTGGCGCCCCCCGAGCTCTCGCCGGCGCCGAAGCCCTTCTTGTGCGAGTGGCAGCCGGTGCAGGCCTGCGTCGCCGCGCCGGCGTAGTGCGTGTCCGAGTTCCCCGTGCTCCGCCAGCGCGCGACGCCGCCCGCCCCCTGCGTCCGCGTGTGGCACACCTGGCACGGACCGTTGAGCTTCGCCGGATCGCTCGAGACGAAGGACGGCCTCCCCGCCGAGCCGGAGTCGCCGGCCGTCGCGTCGTAGAACGTCACCGCGGCGGGCGCCTGGGCCCCGTTCACCGCCGGTGGCGTGATCTCGTTCGCGACGAGGTACAGGTTCTTGCCGCCGTGCGGCTGGTGGCAGTCTCGGCACACGGTCGCCCACGAGCCGTACTTGCTGCCGACGACCTGGCTCGTGTGGCTGGGGAGCGCGTGGCAGTCGGTGCACAGCTGGCTCGAGTTGTCGCGCACGAGCAGGTTGCCGTCGCCGGAGCCGGAGGCGCGGACCGTCACGAACACTGGGGCGGAGCTCACCGTCCCGCTCGCGTTCGTGGCGCGGGCGCGCAGCGTGTAGGCCCCCTGGGCCAGCGCGAGCGTCTTCTCGTAGACCGCGCCCTTCACGCCGCCGTCGTACTGGGTGTTGCGATCGGTCGTGAGGTTCAGCGCGGTCCACGTCCCGGAGGCGTCCGTGGCGTACTGGAGGGCGGTCACGTCGGCGACGCCGTTCGCCGTCGGGCTGTGCACGAGGACCCGCAGCCGGAACGAGCCGCTCAGGACCCCGCCCCGCGTCGGGTTCACGATGGAGACCATCGGCGCCGTGCTGTTCGCGGTCTTGTCGCCCTCGGCGATCGCCGACGCGGAGGTGGTGAAGGTGAGCGCGGTGAACCCGCCCGCCGTCGGTCCGTTGTCCGGCGCGGCCACGGCGACGTCCCCCGGCGCGACGGAGATGGCGAGCCGCTGTCCCGCCGAGGCGCTCGACGCGGCCATCGCCTTCACGGTGAGCACGGCGGTGGTCCCGCCCGCCACCACGACGAGGTCGCCGTTCGCGCCCCGGGGATAGAAGACCCACCGCGACCTCGACGCGTCCCACGACGACACGGCGAGGACCGCGTCCGAGGCGTCGTGCAGCGTGAGGGCCTGCACGTCGCGGCCCGCCAGCGCGACGGGCGCCGTCGCGCCGTTCCCCACCGCGATGGAGGCGAGGGTGATGTTGGCGTTCGCCGAGGCGGTGAGCGACAGGCGCGCGACCGGCACGGCCGCGCCGCCCGCGACGAGCGGCGCGACGGCCGGGTTGCCGCCGTTCGCGAGCGAGAGGTTGCCGGGGCAGGCCGGGGTGGCGACCGCGGGCGTGACCTTCGTGGCGGTCCCGTTCACGCCGTCGGGGTCGCCGTAGGTGACCTGGTAGTAGTAGGTCGCGAGCGCCTGCGCGCCGGTGTCCACGCAGGTCCTCGGGTTGCCCGTGCCGGCGCCCTGGTTCGCGCAGACGCTCGTCGTGAACGGGCCCGCGGGGGCGGTGCCGCGGCTCACGCCGATGAAGCTGTCGTTGTCGCCGTCGTCTGAGAAGCCCGCCTTGACCGTGACGCTGTTGCAGGCGTCGGCGACCGCGGAGACGCTGCCGGGCGTGACCGCGCGCGAGAGCGCCGCGCCGCTCGCCGCGGCGCCGGTCGCGTAGTTCCCCCGCGTGTCGCGCGCGAACGCGGCGAAGTTGTAGGTCGTCCGGGCCGGCCGCGCGAGCGTCTGCGGCGAGGCGGTCCCGGCGTACACCACGGTGCTCGTGCCGATCGTCGCGCCCGCGGCGTAGGACTGCCCCTCGACGGGCACGTCCGTGATGGCCGAGGTGTTCTGGAGGATGACGACCTGCTGGAGGTCGGCGTCGGGCGGGTTCGTCCAGGAGAGCGTGATCTGATCGAGCGCGCCGGTGGCGAGGAACCCGGTCACGGCCGCGGGCGACTGGTTGTCGAGGGTCACCGTCGCGCCCGTCGCGTCCTGGTAGGACTTCGCGTTCGTCGAGACGGCGCCGGTGACCGTCCCGGCGATCGCGTACGTCGCGCCCGGGGGAGCGGCCATCGCGGCGTGGGACTTCGGCGTGATGCACACGTAGAGGCTCGTCGCGGTCGGGCCGACCGCGATGGGCGTGACGGCGACGTCCACGCTCGTCGCCGCCTCGGAGACCGGCGTCGCCGAGCCGTACTGCGTCCCGCCGCAGGCGCTCGTCCCCATGAGGCGCACCGCGGCGACGCCGCCCGCGCCGGAGGGGAGCCCGACCGTGACGCCGGTCACCGTGTCGGTGGTCGAGGTCGAGAGCGTGAACGCGTCGAGCAGCGCGTCGGCGGAGCCCGGGGCGATGGGTCCCACGTTCGGCGTCGCGGCGCCGTCGCCCACCACGGTGATCGCCGCCGGGGTGGCCGGGCCCGCCGTCGCGCCGCTGGCGGAGTAGTTGCCCGACCCGTCCCGCGCGTACGCGGCGTAGTAGTAGGTCGTCCCGTTCGCGACGGTGGTGTCGGCGTAGGCCGTCCCGGCGCCGGAGAACACGACCGTGCTCGCGCCCAGGGCGGCGCCGGCCGTGTAGGCCGCGCCCTCGACGGGCACCGCGGTCACCGGCGCGCCCGCCGACCGGAGCACGACGACGCTCGCGAGATCGGCGTCGGCGGGGTTCGTCCACGAGAGGTCCACCCGGCCGTTGCCGGCCGTCGCCGCGAGTGCGCCCGGGGCGCCCGGCGACCGGTTGTCGATGGTCAGGGTCGCGCTGGCGCTATCCGAGAGCGTGACCACGTGATCGTTCGCGGAGGCGATGCCGGTCACGGTTCCGGTGACGGCGTAGGACGCGCCCGGGGGCGCCGGCATGGCGGCGTGCGTGAGCGGCGTGATCCGCACGCGGTAGGTCGTGGCGGTGGTCGTGACCGGGATGGCGGTCGTCAGCGTGATCGGGAGGGTGTCCGACGCCGGGTTCACCACCGAGCCGTAGACGGTCGAGCCGGCGGAGTTGGTGATCTCGACCCGCGAGAGCGCCGGCGCGCTGCCCGCCGCGAGCGTGACCGTGAGGCTGCCGACCGAGTCCGTCCCGTTGTTCGTGGCGAGCGTGAAGGTGTCGAGGTTCGTCGCCGCGGCCCCGGGCGCGAGCGTGGCGCTCGCGGGGTCGGTGCCGTTCCCGACGGTGGTCGTCCGGAAGGAGGGCGCTCCCGGGAGCGTCACGTACGTGAGGGCGCTCTGCGCGCTCGTCCCGTCGTACTGGCCGAGCTGCTGGTAGCCGGCCGCCATGGTCCCGAGGTTCGCGACGTACAGGCGGATCGCCACGCGATCGCCAGCGGCGAACGAGGTCGTGGTCGGCGTGCAGGTCCAGCTGTACTGCGTCATCGTCGTCGCGCTGACCTCTGCCGCCGTCCGGCTCGCCGCGCAGAGCGCGGTGCCCGCCTCCGAGGTCGTGTACCGGAAGAACTCGCAGCGGACCGTGGTGTTGGCGGCGGCGTTGCTCTCGCGCGCCCAGACGTTGCACGTGGCGGCGGCGCCGAAGCTGTACGCCGCGGCGAGCGGGGGCGAGAGCCACGCGAGCTGCGTGCCGCCCGCGGTCGCGGTCCAGTTGATGCGGGTCCCGGCGTTCGTCGTGTTCGTGGTCGCCTGGACGGCGGCCGTCCCCGCGGTGGGGTTCGCCTCGCGGTAGCCCGCGACGGACGCCGGGTCGTTGCGCAGGTACAGCGTCTGGGCGAGGGCCGCGGCGGGCACGAGGAGCAGCGCCGCGAGCGCGAGCCGCAGGGGCCCGGTACGGAGGGGTCGCATCTTCATGGCTCCGGAGCGGCGGAGGCCGCGAGGCCGCGGCGCGCTAGTCGACCGTGAGGGCATTGGAGTCGGCGTTGTGCGGCGAGTGGCAGGAGGTGCACCGGACGCGGCCCTGCGCGTCGAGGCGGAGGTCGTTCGTGGCGCCGCCCGGATCGCCCGCGCCGTTCGAGCCGGCGGACCCCTGCACGCGCCCGTCGGCGTCGAGGATCTGCGGCGCGCCGGCGGCGACGCGGTCGTAGCCCTGCGCGTTCGCGTCGAGCGCCTCGCCGACGGGGTGGCTGAACGTCCGCACGCCGTCGGCGACGCAGCCGGCGCCGCCCTCGATGCAGGAATGGTCCTGCACGCGCTCGCGGTGGCAGTCGTCGCAGAGCGACCCGAGCTCCGCGCGCAGGTGCGGATAGGAGACGTAGAACTTCCACTGGTCGCCGACCGCGAACGTGCCCACCCCGAACGCCACGCCGACGGCCGGGTCGTTGAGCGTCACCGTGGCGCCGCCCCCGAGGCTCCGGCCGTTCTCCGGCGACGCCGAGTAGGCGACCCAGGTGCCGGTGCTGAAGCCCCACCAGCTCGCGCCGTTGTCGTTCGACAGCTTGAAGCGCGCCGCCGTGGCGCTCCCTCCCACCGTGATCTCGACGAGGTACCCCCTCGCCGCGGCGCCTGCGGCCGGCGGGTCGAGCCGCAGGGTGCCGTTGCCGGTCACCGCGCCGTTCCCGGCGACGAACACGCCGGTGGGGAGCGAGGCGTGCACCCGGTCCGGCGCGAACGCCGGGTTGGCCTTGTGCACGTCGTGGCAGGTGGAGCACTGCAGCTTGCCGCCGGGGAGGTACGCCAGCGTCCCGTCCTTCTTCAGGGCCGAGAGGGCGGGGCTCGTCGGCGTCTGCGCGCCGTGCTCCGCGCTCTGCGCCGGGGCATCCCACCGGTGGTGAACGCCGGAGGTCCGCGGCACCGCCTGCTCGCCGGACGTCCACGGGAACTTGAGCCGGTTGTCCGGGAGCGTGCGATCCGCCTTGTGGCAGCTCGCGCACAGGTTCGCGTTGCCGGCCTCGATCGTGATGGCGCCCCCGGGGGCGCTGTGCGTCTTGTGACAGGCGTTGCAGCTGCCGGTGCAGAAGGACCGGTCGTGCGGCGCGTCGATCGCGCCAGCGGGCGCGGCGGCGACGACGCCGGACAGGAGCAGGGCGAGCGTGATCTTCTTCATCGCGGGCCTCTATCTCGACGCCTTCTTGCCGAACACGATCACGCTGACCCTCGCCGGCGCGCTCCGGACGCCGCCGTCCTCGACCTGGAGCTCGAACCCGTAGGTGCCGGGGGCGGCGGGCTCGAACGCCGGCCTCGGCGACCCGGGATCCAGGAGGGGCATCCAGGGACCAGCCACCTGGGTCCAGCGGTAGACGAGCGGCCCGTTCCCGGTGCTGGCGGAGCCGTCCAGGCTGACCGTGTCGCCCTCGAGGGCGGTGGCGGGCGCGGTGGCGACGGCGCGCGGCCGCGCGACCCCCGGCGCGTCCGCGTCGAGCTCGACCTGCACCGGCACGCCGACGGAGGCGCCCTCGCGGACGACGAGCTCGAACACGTAGTGCCCCGGCGCGAACGGCACGACCGTCGCGACCGGGCGATCGGCGTCGGTGAGGCCGGCCTCCGGACCCGAGACCTGCCGCCACGCGTGCGTGAGGCGGCCTCCCGCGGCGGCCCGGCTCCGGGCGCCGTCGAGTCGCACCGGCGCGCCCGCGTCCACGGCCGGCGCGCTCACCTCGGCGAAGGCCATGGGGAGGCCTTCCGCGGGGCCGACGTACACCTCCACGCGCGCGGGCGGCGCGGTGATCTTGTTGTCGCGGACGTGCACGGTGAACGCATAGAGGCCGGGCTCCGGCGGCACGAACGTGGGCGCGCCGGCCGCCGCGTCCGAGAGCGCCACGGGCGGCCCGGACTCCTGCGTCCACGCGTAGCGGGGCTTGCCGTTCCGCGACTCGCTCCGCGTCGCGTCGAGCGTCACGAGCTCGCCGACCGAGGCCATGAGCGGGCTCGAAACGAGGGCCGATGGGGCCATCGCCTTGCCCACGGCGTACACGCCGCCCTCCTCGGTCGCGGCCGCGCCGCGCGTGTCGGTCGCGGTCAGGGCGAACGCGTAGTAGCCGGGGACGTCGGCCGTGGCCACGAGCTCGGGCCCGCCGCTGGGCGCCACGAGCGGCGCGCCGATCGTCTGATCCCACCGCAGCCAGAAGGCGTCGCCGTTCGCGTCCGAGGTGAGGCTGCCGTCGAGCACGAACGGCTCGCCGGCCCGCGTCACGACGAGGCGGGTCGGATCGGGCCGCGGCGGCACGTTCAGGATCTCCACGCTCACCCCCGCCGGCGAGCTCGCCACGCCCGCGCAGGACGCGACGCCCTCGAACGCGTAGACCCCGGGCGTGCGGGCGATGAACCGCGGCGCGCCGGAGGCGCCGTCGAGGAGCCTCGCCGCGGGCCCCTGCACCTGCCGCCAGCGGTACGTGCACGCCGGGAGGCGCGTCACGAGCGACGACGAGAGCTGGACGAGCCCGGGCGGGCTCGAGGCGGGGGCGCGCGCCGCGAGGAGCGGGACCTCGCGGGAGAGCGGATCCGTGCCGGCGAGGACCTCCTCGCCGTCCGCGAAGCCGTCGCCGTCGGAGTCGGCGTTGCGCGGGTCGGTCCCGTACGCGAGCTCATGGAGGTTGTCGAGCCCGTCGCCGTCGGGATCGGCGAGCGCGTCTCCCGCCCAGAAGGGGGACAGCCCGTGCGCCAGCTCCCAGTCGTCCGGCAGGCCGTCGCAGTCGCTGTCTCCGGCGCAGGTCGGCAGCGGCGCCCCGCTGCCGTACCGCTGCAGCGTGCCCGCGTCCTGGTTCGCGACGAGGAGGTCGCCGCTGGCGAGGAGCTCCACGTCCGCGGGCTGGAAGAGCTGCCCCGGCCCCCGGCCGAACGTGCCCACGGTGCCGAGGGCCAGGCCCGCGCGGCTCACCACCTGCACGACTCCCTGGAACGCGTCCGCCACGTACACGCGGCCGGCGCGGTCGACCGCGAGGCCGGCGGCGCGCGTGACCTGGCCAGGCCCGCCGCCGAACCCGATGATCGAGCTCACGTACGTCCCGTCGGGCCGGAACGCGTGGACGAGCTTGCCGCTCTCGTTGGTCTCCAGCGCCACCCAGACGAGCCCCGCGGCGGGGTCCAGCGCGACGTCCACCGGCTCCTTCAGCACGGTGGTCCCGGCCTGCGCCAGCGTGACCGCCACCGAGCCGTCGGCCCGCAGCGCGCGGACGCGGTTCGCGTGGCGCTCCGCGATCCAGAGCAGGCCGTTCGCCTCGTCCCACGCCATGCCGACCGCGCCGGCGGCGGCGCCGCTCGCGATGGAGCCGAGCACGCGACCGCGCGCCGGATCGAGCAGGAGGAGCCTGCCGTCGCGCAGCGAGGCGTAGAGCCCGCGCGAGGAGGTGGCGATCGAGAGCGGGACGCCCGGGAGCGAGACCGCGCCCTTCAGCCCGCCGTTCGCCGTCAGGAGGAACAGCGAAGGATCGCGGCCGTTCACCGCGTAGAGCTCGCCCGAGTCCGCCACGGCGATGCGGCGCGGCGCGGAGAGCGGCGCGGAGAGCCCGCCCTCGTACAGCGCGATGGTCGAATAGATCGACGCCGCGGCCGACGCCGCCTGTCCGGCGTCGTTGGTCGCGGTCACCGTGATCTGGGCCCACCCCGCGCTCGCCGGCGCGGTCCAGGTGGCGTTCGCCCCCGCGCCGACGATCGTGCCGGCCGAGGCGGTCCAGGCGTAGGCCAGCGGCCGCCCCGCGGGATCCCTGGCCGTCACGGACAGTGCGCTCTCGGAGCCGGTCAGGACGGACGCGCTCGGCGCGGAGAGCGCGTCGATGATCGGGGAACCCTCGGCCGCCAGCGCAGCCGCCCGGCCGGCCACGGACAGCAGGACGAGCGCAGCCCGCAGAGACCGTGAGTGAGCTATCGCCATGAGGGCACGCGTCCTGCAACGCACGCGCCGAGTGCGCCCCTGGTGGGCCGCCTCCTTCCACCTGTGCAACCCCGGGGATCATCCGGCGTTTTGCCGTCCGTTGATCCCTGACAATCCGCCTTGCCGCGGGGTCGTCCAGGACCGGTGACTTACCGCGAACCCGGGCGCCGGCGGGCGCGATCCCTGCGAGCTGCGGCAAGAGCGCGCAGGGCGGGACGAGCGCGTCGCGCGCGCGGCGTTCCTCGCCCTGCCCCTGTCTCGACGGGCGGGCCCAAGCTCACGGGCCCGTGAGCGGCCTCCGCGCCACGAGCCGCGCCTCGTGCCGGCCCGACTCGAGCCAGCCCTCCTCGTAGCGCACGATCTCGAGCCCGCGGACGAGCGTCGGGAGCTCGCCGTCGTCGAGGAGGTGCGCCGGGCCCGGGCGCGGGTGGCGCTCGAGGTTCGTCCGCGTCGCGTGCGCGACGACGAGGAGGCCGCCGGTCGCGAGCTCCGCGGCGACGGCGGCCAGGAGCGGCCGGTGGAGGAAGTACGTGCAGAGGACGAGGTCCCAGGGCCCGGCCGGCAGCGGCGACGCCTCGAGGTCGATCCGGAGCGTCTCGATCGCGAGGCCCCGCGCGCGCGCCTCGCGCGCCGCCCGCTCGAGCGCGACCTCCGACACATCGGCGAGCGTGACGTCGAGCCCGCGCCGCGCGAGCCAGAGCGCGTTCCGGCCGGAGCCTCCGGCGACGTCGAGCGCTCGCCCGCGCCGCGGCAGGAGCGCGTCGAGCGCGTCGAGGAAGGGCGAGGGATCGGGGACGGCGTCCTCGTCGCGGTACCGCGCGTCCCACCGCTCTCGATCGCCCTCCGCCACGCTCCTCCTCCCCGACACGACGCCTCAGAGCGCCATGACCGCGTCGGGCAGCTCCGTGATCCGCTCCCCGCCGCCCTCGCCGACCGCCCAGGTGTTCTCGATGCCGATCGCGCCGAGCCCGGGGAGCACGAACTTGGGCTCGATGGCGAGCACCTGCCCGCGCACGAGCGGCGTGTCGAGCCCGGGCGCCAGCACCGGCAGCTCGTCGAGCTCGAGGCCCACGCCGTGCCCGACGAAGCGCGCCTGCGCGCCCGGCGGCCCCATGAAGCGATCGCCCAGCCCTTCCCGCTCGGCGAGCGCCTTCGCGCGCGCCCAGAGCTCCGAGGGGATCGCGCCGGGCACGAGCCCCCGCACGACCTCCTCCTGGATCGCGAGCGCCACCTCGAACGCGCGCGCGAGCTCGGGCGCGAGCCGGCCGCAGACCGCGATGCGCGTCATGTCGGTGACGTAGCCCGCCTTCATGGCGGTGTAGTCGAGGAGGATCGGGACGTCGCGCGGGATGGGCTCGACCGACGCGCCGAGCGGCGAGGACGGCGACAGCCCGCGCCCGGTGACCGGCCCGTCGAAGTAGCTCGGCGCGGTGGCGGACCCGGCGGCGAGCGCGAGCCCCATGAAGAACTCCTGGTTGAACCCGCGCAGCCGCGGGCTCCCCTCGTTCCCCGCCTTGCGCATGCGGTACTCGATCTCGGCGGCGAGCTCGACCTCGCGCATGCCGGCGCGGAGGAACGAGGGGACCTCGCGGAAGACGCCGCAGAGGAGCGCCGCGGTCTCGCGCATCCGCTCGAGCTCCCAGGGCGACTTCACGCTCCGCTGCACGCGGAGCGGCGCGGAGACGTCCGCGAGCTCCGCCCCGAGCGCCCGGGCCCAGAACCGCTCCACCGCGCCCGGCGCGACGTCGAAGGTGAACCCCACGCGCCTCGGCGCGCCCAGCGCCGCCGCGAGCTCCTTCGAGGAGGGGAACGGGCGGACGTCGGCGAGCGGGCTCTCGGCCCGGGCGCGCTCGAGGCTCTTGCGCACGAGCAGCACCGCGTCGCCGGCCGCCGGCACCCACAGCGCCGCGTTCTGGCGCGTGCCGGACAGGTAGAAGACGTCGGTGGCGTGGACGAGGACTGCGCCGTCGAGCCCCTGGGTGCGGAGCGTCTCGCGGAGCGCGTCGATCCGGCGCTGGCATTCGGTGGCGGGCGTCATGGCCGGCCAGCATGAAACGGACCGGGCGTGGCGTGCAACGGGGCAGCCGTGACCGGGCGCCACCTTCCCCGGAGGTCATCGCCCGTGGATCCGACGCACTTCCTCTATCTCGCGCGCCCGCCGCGCCCCACGTTCGTCCACGACGCGACGCCGGCGGAGCGGGAGATCATGGGCAGGCACTCCGCGTTCCTGAAGGAGCTGCTCGAGCAGGGAAGGCTCCTCCTCGCCGGCCCCTGCCTGGACGGCGCCTACGGCGTCGCGATCTTCAAGGTGACCGACGCCGCCGAGGCGCGAGCGCTCGTGGAGCGCGATCCCGCGGTCGTGGCGGGGCTCTTCACGCCGGAGCTGCATCCGGTATTGATCGGGCTGCTCGCGGGGTGAGGCCGCCCGATCGGGAGCCGCTCAGGAGGTCATGGAGAGCCACGCGAAGGCCGCGATGAGCGCGAGGAGGCTCAGCGCAGCGACGATGACCGCCCCGGCGCCGCCCCTTCGCTCGACGCGATAGCGCTCGACGCCCGGGCTCGCGAGGCGCGCGCGGACGGTGTCGTCGAGGTATCGCCGAGCGGTATCCGCGAGGCGTGGCATCTTTGCGCCCATCGCACACTCCCTTCGCCGCGAGCCATCCTAGCGCAGGTGCGGCCGCGCCGCGTCGCCGCCACGCGCTCATCGCGGCCTCTCGCCGATGGACCCTGCCTCGGTGCGTGCCGCCGCCTCGTCGGAGCCTGCCCCGTCAGGCAGGGCGGGCGGACCGGCCTCGGCCGGGCTACGGTTGCGGGGTGAGCGAGATCGAGATCCGGAAGGCACGCCCAGAGGACGCACCGACGCTCGGGCGGATGGGAGCGACCCTGGCGCGCCTGCACAACCGGATGGACCCCCGGCGCTTCTTCGCGATCCGCGGGATGGAGGAGGGCTACGCCTCCTGGCTCTCCAGGGAGATGGCGAGCCGGAAGGCGGTGGTGCTCGCGGCGATCGCGCGTTCACGCGGGCGCGAGCGGATCGTCGGGTACGCGTACGGCCGGCTCGAGGGGCGAGACTGGAACACGCTGCGCGATCCCTGCGGCGTCGGCGTGGACGTCTACGTCGTGCCGCGCGCGCGCCGCCGCGGCGCGGGCCGCATGCTCATCGAGGCGCTCGTCCGTGAGCTCGGCCGGCGCGGAGCGCCCCAGGCCGTCATCCAGGTCGCGGCGCGCAACGACCGTGCGCTCGCGATCGCCGAGGCAATGGGATTCCGCAGGACCGTGGTGGAGCTCGCGATCGATCCCGCCGAGATCCGCGGCGCGTGAGCCGGCGTGAGCGGTCGAGCGTGCTCTCCCGGTGAGCTGCCGCACGTGAATCGATCTCGACGAGGAGGCGCACTCGCGACCGCCGCGACGCCGACGGCGGTCGCGGCGGGTGGGCAGGTCACAGGTCGACCCCCGCCGACGCGCCGGTCGCCTCGGCTCGGCTCGCGGTGACGCGTCCCGCCGCCGCGCGCGCGAATTGAATCGCGCGCTCTGGCGGGAGCGCCACGCCTTCCGCGAAGACAGCCTCGAAGGCTTGCGTCCCCAGAGCCCGACGGAGCTCGCCCTCCAGGTTGTCATTCAGGACCCGGTCGAGAACCCAGACGCGGGCGCCCACGGAGCGGCGAACCCCTTCCGCGGCGCCGAACAGGAGCGCGCCGAGGCGCGGATGTCCGCGATGCAGGCCGACGGCACCGAGCGCCTCGAACACCCTGGCCATCCCGTCGCGGTTCTGCATCGAGGTTACGATCTCGAGCGCCTCCTGCAGCGGGGCGATCGCGCGCTCGAAGCGTCCGCTCGCCACGAGCGTCCAGCTCAGGCTCACGAGGATCATGCTCCGCAGGAAGACCTCGCCCGCCTCGCGCAGCGAGGCGGCACCCTCCTCCTCCATCGCGGCCGCGTCGGCGAGGCGGCCCTGCATCAGCAGCACACGCCCGAGCCCGAACATCGCACACGCGGCTCCAAAGACGTCGTCGCGGGCCTGGAACGTGGTGAGCGCTCGACGAACGATGCGCTCCCCCTCGGTCGCGTCACCGGTCAGCGCGACGCCGGTTCCGAGCATCACCGCCGCGAGCGCCGCGTGCTCCTCGTCGCCGAGCCGGTCGAGTGCGGCCTGCGCTGCGGCCAGGCTCGGCACAGCGTGCTCGTACTCGCTCCGGCCCACGTCGGCGATCCCGAGCACGAGCTGGGCGAGCGCCCGCTCGCGGTCGTCCAGCGAACCCGATGCGAGCGCCTCCTGCATCCACGCCGCCGCCGCGGTGAATTCGCTGCGAACCCACCAGTAGCGCCACAGGGTGAGTCCCATGCGAGCGACGGCGCCGCTTCTGCCCCTGTCCGCGAGCCATCGCATCGCGGCCCGCAGGTTCTCCGCCTCGTCGTCGATCCGGCTCGTCCAGATCACCTCGTGGCGGATGGCTTCGCCGCGGTACGCGAGGACGTACGAGCGCTCGGCCCAGTCGAGGAAGTGCTCGGCGTGCCGCGTCCGGAGTGACTCCTCCTCTCCGCGCTTCCGGAGCTGCTCCGACGCGAACTCGCGTATCGTCTCGAGCATGGCGAACCGGATCGGGCCTGCCGCGCCGGACGCGTTGCCGCGGATGAGGCTCTTGTCGAGGAGCGACGACATGCCCTCGAGGACGTCCGAGTCCGGACCGCAAACCGCCTCGGCATCGCTCAGCGTCCACCCGCCCCGGAACACGGCCAGTCGCGCGAAGAGCTTCCGCTCCGAGTCGCCGAGCAGTCCGTGGCTCCACTCCAGCGCAGCTCGGAGCGTCCGGTGTCGTTCGGGCATGTCGCGCGGGCCGTGGACGAGGAGCCCGAGCCGGTCCTCCAGGCGGTCGGCCAGCTCGTCGAGGGGAAGCACTCGCACGCGCGCGGCCGCGAGCTCGAGCGCGAGCGGCAGGCCCTCGAGCTTTCGGCAGATCTCCGCGACGCTCGGCGCGTTCTCCGGCGTGAGCGCAAACCCCGGCAGCGCCGATGCAGCGCGTTCCACGAACAGCCGGGCGGCCTCGGATGGCGCTGCTGCCCGGCCTTCGGTCTCCCTCCCGGAGACCTCCAGCGGCGGCACCTCGTATCCGCGCTCACCGGCGACCTTCAGGAGCTCCCGGCTCGTCACGAGCATGCGGACGCGGGGGCACGCGGCGAGCAGCGCCGTGAGCTCCGGAGCTGCCGCGATCACGTGCTCGAAGTTGTCGAGGACCAGCAGCAGCTTCCGCGTGTGGAGATAGCGGACGAGCGTCTCCATCCGACTGACGCCCGGGATCTCCGCGAGCCCGAGCGCGTTGCACATGGCGGGGACCACCTGGCTCGGCTCCGCCAGGGCGCCGAGGAACACGGGGACGACGCCATCCCGGAACCGATGGTGCAGCCCCCTCGCGACCTGCAGCGCGAGGCGGGTCTTTCCGATCCCCCCGGGGCCGGTCAACGTCACCATCCGTGCGCCCGACTCCCGCAGCAGCGCGCGCACCCCGCGGATGGCCTCCTCGCGTCCGACGAACGTGGTGGTCGCCTCCGGCAGGCGCGCGTGCGTGGACTCCTCCCAGTCCGTCGAGGCGTTCGCTCGCGATGACTCGAACCGCTCCGAGAGGAGGGTCGCGAGGTCGTCCTCGAGCAGCGCGCCGAGCTCCTCCGCGTTCGAGAAGCACTTGTAGGATGCGCGGGCGTCGCGCTCCATGCGCGCGAGCAGCGCCTCGAGACGCGGCTCGCGACCGGCCCTCGGCTCCTTCACGTAGATGAGCTTCGGCCGGTCGCCGCTCAGGTCGTATTCGTCCTCGACACCGCTGACCGTCTCCCCGGGCGCGATCCACCCGTACCGCTGCCAGTAGATGCCGACGAAGACGTGGCTCTGCGCGAGATAGGCCTGGTACAGCGCTCTGGGGGGATGAGGTCTCGCCCCGAGCTCGAACATCACCGGCGTCAGCCGCAGGCGGTCGACGGCGGCCCGCGCCAGGCGCCGCTCCTCGGCCAGTTCACCGAGCGTGGAGCTGATGAACACGCGAACGCGCTGATCCGGCGTGCGGATGACGCGCGCCGCGCTCGAACCTCGGGCTGTCGCCGCGTGCAACATGGCGACCCTCGACAAGCGCGACCCTTCACCACACCCCGACGATACGCCCGCCCTGTAGCGCCCGGCCTCTGGGAATCGGTGAGCCCCGAAATGACGCACACGAGCAGCCGGCCCCGTGCGCGGGGAAACCCGGGGACGCCCGGGCGAACGAACGCACGTGAGCAGGTGCATGCTCTGGCCGCTCGCTCCCGAGCCAGGCAATCGGGGTGAACGAGCGCTCCTCGTGTTCGAGCTCGCGGGGCCGGCGAGCCGGCTCGAGGGAACAGATACGGAACGCGCTGTCGCGTCGCGCCCGCCGCGCGAACCCGACGTCCCTCGCCGCCTCCATCCTGCGCGGGAGGGTTCACGAATGATTCGTGCATCGCTCCCGCCGCGCGCGTAGAGCGACCTCAACTGGACGGGAGGGTGATGACATGCGCGCATCGATCACGGCTTGTGCATTGTTTTGCCTGGTTGCGCTCGTCGGCGGAGCCGCGAAGGCGGCACAGGAGCTCGACTCGCCGAAGGCGGACCCCACGCATCACAAGGTGGAGCTCGAGAACGACCAGGTGCGCGTCGTGCGCTGGAAGATCCCTCCGCACGAGAAGACCGCGCTGCACGACCACCCGAGCCTCGTGAACGTCCTGCTCACCGACGCGGATCTGAGGCTCACCACGCCGGAGGGGAAGACGTCGGAGGTCCACGGCAAGGCCGGCACCGCGGCGTGGCGAGGTCCGACCGTCCACGTGGCCGAGAACATCGGCGACAAGCCTGTCGAAGGCATCCTCGTCGAGCCGAAGGGAGCGGGGAACGCCGCCTGGACCCCGCCGCCGCGCGACGCCGTGAAGGTGACCCCGCACGACAAGGTGGAGTTCGAGAACGACCAGGTGCGGATCGTCCGGTACGCGTACGCGAAGGGCGACAAGTCACCGATGCACGATCACCCCGCGGGCGTGCAGATCACCCTCACCGACGCCCACGTCCGCCAGACCACGCCCGACGGCAAGACCACCGAGGTCTCCGGGAAGGCCGGGGCGGTCCATTACCGTCCACCCCTCACGCACGCGCTCGAGAACATGGGCGAGCGGTTCGAGGGGATCCTGGTGGATCTGAAGGGCGCGCCGGCCAGGTGATCGGGGTCCGGCCCCTCCCGCCCTCGTCAGGCGACGCGCGGGCTGCCCGGCGCCGCGGAGGGCGCGGACGGGGTGAGGCGAGCGGGGTCCCACGCAGGGTTCCGCTCGTGCATCCCGGAGAGCACGCCGATCATCCGGCTCATCACCTGCGCCGGGCTCGAGGTCCCCCCGACCGCCTCGTACACCCCCGCGGCCACCGCGTGCGCGGCGTACGCGCCCTCCGCGTAGCTTCCCGGCACCGCGCCAGCGCGCGCTCTCCCGCCCTTCGCTCCCCCCTCCCTCAGCTCTCGACGCAGCTCGGCGACGACGGCCTCGTCCTGGTCCCGCCAGTCCTGGATGTCCCGGAACGCATGTCCGTCCAGCGCGCGGAGCCGCGTCTGCACGATGGCCCGCGCGACGACGGCCGCAGCGGCCTTCGCCACACCGGCGGTCACGGCGACGTCGCCGAGCCGGATCCGCCCGAGGTCCCGGTCGGCCTCGGCGACCAGCCGGTCCGCCCACCGCGCCGCGCCCTCGAACGACAGGAGCCGCACCGTCTCGGCCGCGAGGTAGGCGCGGGCGATGTCCGCCGGGTGCGGGTCGTCCGTCCTCCCGACGTTTCGCAGCGACCCCGTGCCGCCAGCCGCCCCGTTCATCGCCCGGAAGTACCCGACGAGCCCCACCGCCGCGGCCGGCCCCATGTTGAGCACCCCGAGGACGTCCGACGCTGTCTCGTCGATGCGGTCCGCCCAGTAGTCCGCCACCGCGAGCCCCAGCTTCTCGGCGAGGAGCCGCTCCCGCACGACGCGCGCGAGCTCGTCGCGGAGCCCGTCGTCCGCGTCGAGGAGGTCGTGCCCCGCGGTCTCGTGCGCGAGGGCCGGCCAGGCGAGGAGCCCGCCCGAGGCGTTCGCGGCCGGGAGGCTCACCACCGCCGCCTCGACGTCGAGCGTCTCCGTGGCGGTCGCCGGCCAGGTGTAAGGACCGTCCTCGGCGCTGCCCCACCGGACGAGCGGCGGGACGACGCCGTGGTCCGGCGCCTTCACGCCGCGACGGTCCTCGGCGGAGAGGAACCCCTCGTACAGATCGCTCACGACCTCCTGGAACGCCGCCGTCGCGCGCGCTGCGTAGCCCTCCGCGTGCTGGAGCACTGCCTGCGCCACGTCGAGCAGGAGGCGCGCGGCCCCCTCGCGCTCCGGATCCTGCGCGAGGACGCGGGCGAACCCGCGCGCACCGAGCCGGTCGAGCGTCTTCACGAGCGGTTCGGCGACCGCGCGCCGGTACGCCGCCGGGAGCCTCGCGCTCGCCTTCTCGAGCCGCGCCCGCAGCGAGGCGAAGGTCACCGGGTCGGGCGGGCCGTCGCCGCCCGCGAGGGCTGCCGCGCGGGCGTCCTCGATGCACGCGGCGAGGCCTGCGAATGACAGCGGATCGGGAGCCGGGCGCGAGGCGACGGCCTGTGGCCGCGCGACCTCCGCCGGCGCGTGGAGCCGCTCGCGCCCGCGGAGCTCCCGAGCGCGGGCCGGGTCGAGGGCCGGCGGCTCGCCGATCGAGTCGAAGCGTGGAACGGCGACGGCGGAGACGTTTCTCGGGAACATGTGCGCCCCTGGGTGGGTGGGGCGGGCGCAACTGCGACGGGCGTGCCGGCACTGCGGAGCACGGGACCCCGCGGCGCTCGAGGCAGTCTCCGGGACGCGCCGCGTCGCGCGCCGCCCCGCACCCGACCGCCCCGCGGCCGTGCGGTACGCGACGCGGTCGATGACTCACACATCGTGAAAGGCGGCGCGAGCGGGCGCGATGGGCGATCCTCCCCCGCTCGTGCTTGGACGGGCTCAGCCCGAGCGGATCACAGGCCGCTCGCCCTGAGCTCGTGAAGGGAGAGGCGTGGGGCTCGACTCGCGTGGACGGCCATCACGTGCTCGAGCTGCAGGCGCACGCGCCGCTCGTGGCGCCCGCGGGGATCGCGCAGTTGCCGGAGCAGCACTCGCCGTTCACGGTACAGCTTGCGCCCGCCTGGACGCAGGTCGGCGTGCACGCGCCGCTCGTGGCGCCCGGCTGAACGGCGCAGCTCCCGGAGCAGCAGTCGCCGTTCACGGTGCAGCTCGAGCCCGTCCCGGCGCAGGTCGGCGTGCACGCGCCGCTCGTCGCGCCCGGCGGGATCTCGCACCCGAGCCCGGAGCAGCAGTCGCCGTTCACGGTGCAGCTCATGCCCACCATGCCGCAGAGCGGTGGCGGCGGCGACGCGACGCACGCGTACTTACCGCGATTTCCGTCCGGGAGGCAGCTCGTCCCGGCGCAGCAGGTCGTGTCGCCTGCCCCGCTGCAACGCGCGCCTTCCGACATGCAGGCGAAGCACCGCAGGATCTCGTCGCGATCCGGAACGCACCGGCCGTGGTCGCAGCATTGCTCGCTGAACTGGCAGAGCTCCGCGAGCGGGATGCACGTCGCGGGCAGGCCGCAGACGCCGCCGTCACACGCGCCCGCGCAGCACTCCGCGGAGAGGCGGCAGGCCTGCCCGTTCGCGAGGCACAGGGTGACGGGGAGCGCGGGAGGGCACGCGCGCGTGCAGGTTCCGTCGAGGCACGCGCTGCCGCTGCAGCAGGTCTCGCCGTTCGCGCACGACCCGCTCGCGTCCACGCAGCCGGGCGCGACGCACGCGCCGGCCGTGGCGTCGCAGGTCAGGCCCGAGCAGCAGGCGAGGCCGCCGGTGCACGGGTTCCCCGCGGGGGCGCACGTCGCGCCTTCCGCGGTCGCGGCCTCCTTGCAGGCGGTCGCGACGAGCGACAGGGCGACGACGAGGGGCAGCCCCCGATTCCACCTCGCACGCGGCATGGATGCTCCTCCCCGGAGCCGAGAGGAATAGCACCCCGCGTGCTTGACGGACAGTACGCTGACTCCCGGAGTGAATGTAGGCGTGCCGCCCCGACCTGGGCCGTCCTGCTACACCTGCGCGATCCGCCGGGGCCTCACCGCCCGAAGGCGCGCAGGAAGGTCCGCACCGCGCTCCGCACGGTCTCGCGGATCCGGGCGTCGGCTGGGCGCTCGAGGATCCCGAGGCGCGCGCGCAGCACGAGGTCCGACTGGCAGAGGCTCACGAACTGCACCGCCGCGGTCCTCGGGTCATCGATCGAGAGCGCGCCCTTCTCGTGCCAGCGCTGGAGGTAGCTGGCGATCTGGGCCTGCAGCGAGTTCGGGCCGTGATCGAACAGCGTCTGGCCGATCTCCGGGAACCGTACCGACTCCGCCTGCGCGTGGCGATAGAGGGCCACCACCGCGGGAGAGAGGAGCAGGGCCACGACCTTCTCGCCCGTCTCCAGCAGCGCCTGCTCGAGGTCGCCCGCGGGCTCGGCGAGGGACGCCCGGACACCGTCGCGCAGGGCGTCGACCTCCTCGGAGAAGCACGCGACGAAGAGCCCCTTCTTGTCGCCGAAGTGGTTGTAGACGGTCGCCTTGGAGACGCCGGCGCGCGACGCGATCACGTCCACGCAGGCCCGCTCGAACCCGAGCTCGCCGAACGTGGCGCGCGCCCCGGCGAGGATCTGCCGCCGCTTCGCGGGCGAAAATTCTGCTGTCCTGGCGCCATCTTCGCTCATTCGTGCTCACTATACTGAACGGTTCAGTATTGACCGTCAACAGGTGCGACAGTATGTCTTGCGGCTCGCCGGAGCGCTCGTCCGGCGTGAACCGAGCAAGCGAAAGCCGCGAAATGACTTCTCCCTTCGAGACCTCGCCCGTCGCTCCGCGACGCGCGCACCCGTTCCCCCGGCGCGCCAGCGCGTCCCTCGCGACGATCGCGGCCCTCGCGCTCATCGCTTCCGGGTGCGAAAGGACCCAGGCAAAAGGAGCGGCCGCCGCGGCCCGTCCGGTCGAGGTCGGGGTCGTGACGCTCACGCCGTCCGAGGTGACGCTCGTGAAGGAGCTGCCCGGCCGGACGTCCGCGTTCCGCGTCGCCGAGGTCCGGGCGCGCGTGAACGGGATCGTGCTGAAGAGGCTCTTCACCGAGGGCAGCGACGTGAAGGAGGGGCAGCCGCTCTTCCGGATCGACCCCGCGCCCTACCAGGCGGCGCTCGACAGCGCGAAGGCCTCGCTCTCGCGCGCCGAGGCGAAGGTCGCGTCCGCGCGGCTCCAGGCGCAGCGGTACACGGAGCTCGTCGAGGCGAACGCGGTGAGCCGGCAGGAGCACGACGACGCGGTCGCCGCGCTGAAGACCGCGGAGGCCGACGTCGCCGCGGGGCGCGCGGCGGTGCAGTCGGCCCAGATCAACCTCGGGTACACCACCGTCACCTCCCCGGTGCCGGGGCGCATCGGGCGCTCGGCCGTCACCGAGGGCGCCTACGTCCAGCAGGCGCAGGCGACCCTGCTCGCGACGGTGCAGCAGCTCGACCCGCTCTACGTGGACGTCACGCAGTCGAGCACCGAGGCCCTGCGGCTGCGCCGCGACCTCGAGAGCGGGAGGCTGCAGAGCGCTGGGAAGAACCGGGCGAGCGTCACGCTCGTGCTCGAGGACGGCCGCGAGTACGACCAGCGCGGCACGCTGCAGTTCTCCGACGTCTCCGTCGATCCCAGCACCGGCTCCATCTCGCTGCGGGCGATCTTCCCGAACCCCCGCGGCGGCCTCCTGCCCGGCATGTTCGTCCGCGCGCGCATCAACGAGGGCGTGAACCCCCAGGCGCTCCTCGTCCCGCAGCGGGGCGTCACGCGCGATCAGAAGGGCCAGCCCACCGCGCTCATCGTGAACGCGGAGCGGAAGGTCGAGCTGCGGCAGCTCGTGACCGACCGCGCGGTCGGCGACGCGTGGCTCGTCACCGACGGCCTGCGGGCCGGCGATCAGGTGATCGTCGAGGGCCTGCAGAAGGTCCGGCCCGGCGCCGAGGTGGTCCCGGTCCCCGCCGCGTCCGCGCGGCAGGCCGCCCGCTAGCGCGGTCGCGCCACCCCCAGGAGAACGACACCCGTGGCCAGGTTCTTCATCGATCGCCCCATCTTCGCGTGGGTCGTCGCCATCATCGTGATGCTGGCGGGGGCCCTCGCGATCCTGTCCCTCCCCATCGCGCAGTACCCGGCGATCGCGCCGCCCATCATCAGCGTCAACGCGACCTACCCCGGCGCGTCGGCGAAGACGCTCGAGGACACCGTCACGCAGGTGATCGAGCAGAAGATGAACGGCCTCGATCACCTGCGCTACATGTCCGCCACGAGCGACTCGGCCGGCAACGCGAGCGTGACCCTCACCTTCGACGCGGGGACGAACCCGGACATCGCGCAGGTCCAGGTCCAGAACAAGCTGCAGCTCGCGATGCCGCTCCTCCCGCAGGACGTGCAGCGCCAGGGCGTCCGCGTCGCGAAGGCGGTGAACAACTTCCTCCTGATCGCCGGCTTCGTCTCCGAGGACGGCAGCATGAGCCGCAACGACCTCGCGGACTACGCCGTCTCGACGCTGGTGGATCAGGTGAGCCGCGTCCCCGGGGTCGGCGACGTGCAGGCGTTCGGGTCGCAGTACGCCATGCGGATCTGGCTCGACCCGGAGAAGCTCACCAACTACGGGCTCACGCCGCTCGACGTGAGCGCCGCGGTCCAGGCGCAGAACGCGCAGGTGTCCGCCGGCCAGCTCGGCGGCGCGCCGGCGGTGAAGGGGCAGGAGCTCAACGCCACCATCACCGCGCAGACGCGGCTCCAGACCACCGAGCAGTTCCGCGACGTCCTCCTGCGCGTCAACCCGGACGGCTCGCAGGTGCGGCTGGGCGACGTGGCGCGCCTCGAGCTCGCCGGCGAGAGCTTCGAGATCGAGAGCTATTACAACGGCAAGCCCTCGGCCGGCATGGGCATCAAGCTCGCCAGCGGAGCGAACGCGCTCGACACGGCGCAGGCGGTGCGCGCCCGGCTCGACGAGCTGTCGCGGTACTTCCCGCCGGGGATGAAGGTCGTCTACCCGATCGACACGACGCCGTTCGTGCGGCTCTCCATCGAGGAGGTCGTCAAGACGCTCCTCGAGGCGATCCTCCTCGTGTTCCTCGTGATGTACCTGTTCCTCCAGAACTTCCGCGCGACGCTCATCCCCACCATCGCCGTGCCGGTCGTGCTGCTCGGCACGTTCGGCGTGCTGTCGGCGGCGGGGTACAGCGTGAACACCCTCACCATGTTCGGGATGGTGCTCGCCATCGGCCTCCTCGTCGACGACGCCATCGTCGTCGTCGAGAACGTCGAGCGCGTCATGAGCGAGGAGGGGCTCTCGCCCCGGGAGGCGACGCGCAAGTCGATGGGGCAGATCACCGGCGCGCTCGTCGGCATCGCGCTCGTGCTCGCGGCGGTGTTCGTGCCGATGGCCTTCTTCGGCGGGTCGGTCGGCGTCATCTACCGCCAGTTCTCGATCACGCTCGTCTCGTCGATGGCGCTGTCCGTCCTCGTCGCGATGACGCTCACCCCGGCGCTGTGCGCGACGATGCTGAAGCCGGTCGCGAAGGGGCACGCCCTCGAGCGGCGCGGCCTCTTCGGCGCGTTCAACCGGCTGTACGACCGCGGCAGCACGCGGTACCGCGCGGTGGTGCGGGTCCTGCTCGGCCGCACCGGGCGCGCCATGCTCGCCTACGTCGCGATCGTCGCCGCGCTGGCCGTGCTCTTCCTCCGCGTGCCGACCGCGTTCCTCCCCGAGGAGGACCAGGGCCTCCTCTTCGCGCAGGTGCTGCTGCCCCCGGGGAGCACGATCGAGCACACCCGGGAGGTCATGGCGCGCGTGTCGGATCACCTCCTCACCAACGAGAAGGACGCGGTCGAGTCCGTGATGAACATCGTGGGCTTCAACTTCGGCGGCCGCGGCCAGAACGCCGGCGTCGCGTTCGTGAAGCTGAAGGACTGGAGCGAGCGCAAGGACGCGCGGCTCAAGGCGAAGGCGGTCGCCGGGCGCGCCATGGCCGCGTTCGCGGGGATCAAGGACGCCATGGTGTTCGCGTTCGTCCCGCCCGCCGTCTCCGAGCTCGGCAACGCCACTGGCTTCGAGCTCCAGCTCCAGGATCGGGGCGGCCTCGGGCACGAGCAGCTCGTCCAGGCGCGTAACCAGCTCCTCGGCCTCGCCGCGAAGAGCCCGGCGCTCGCCAAGGTCCGCCCCGCGGGCCTCGAGGACACCCCGCAGTACAAGGTCGACGTCGACCAGCAGAAGGCCGCCGCCCTCGGCGTGTCGCTCGCCGACGTGAACGCCACGCTGTCCTCGACGTGGGGCGTCGCGTACGTGAACGACTTCATCGACAAGGGGCGGACCAAGCGCGTGTACATGCAGGCGGACGCGCCGTTCCGGATGCAGCCGGCGGACGTGGAGCGCTGGTACGTCCGCAACCGCCAGGGCCAGATGGTGCCGTTCTCGGCGTTCTCGACCGGCCGCTGGACCTACGGCTCGCCGAAGCTGGAGCGCTTCAACGGCCTGCCGGCGGTGGTGATCCAGGGCGAGGCCGCGCCGGGCCGGAGCACCGGCGACGCGATGGCCGCGGTGGAGGCGCTGGTGAAGCAGCTGCCCGCCGGGGTCGGGTTCGAGTGGTCCGGGCTGTCGTACGAGGAGCGGCTCTCGGGAGCGAACGCGCCCGCGCTGTACGCCATCTCGCTCCTCGTCGTGTTCCTCTGCCTCGCGGCCCTCTACGAGAGCTGGTCGATCCCGGCGGCGGTCATGCTGGTCGTGCCGCTGGGCGTCGTCGGCGCGGTGCTCGCGACGCTCCTCGGCGGGCTCGCGAACGACGTCTACTTCCAGGTCGGCCTGCTCACGACGATCGGGCTCTCGGCGAAGAACGCGATCCTCATCGTCGAGTTCGCGAAGGAGCTGCGCGAGCGCGGGCGAGGGGTGGTGGACGCGGCGATCGAGGCGGCGCGCATGCGCCTCCGGCCGATCCTCATGACCTCGCTCGCGTTCATCCTGGGCGTCCTGCCGCTCGCGCTCGCGCGCGGCGCCGGCGCCGGGAGCCAGAACGCGATCGGCTTCGCCGTCGCAGGCGGCATGATCTCGGCGACCGTGCTCGGCGTGCTCTTCGTCCCGGTGTTCTTCGTGGTCATCGGGCGCCGCGCGAAGGCGACCGCGGTGGAGCCCGGCGCCGAGTCCGACTCCGGCGAGGCGGACGGCGACGGCGAGGGCGAGGCGCTCCATGCGTAGCGCCCCGCTCGTCGCCGCGACCGCCGCGGCCGGGGTCCTCCTCGCGAGCTGCACGCTCGCGCCGCGCTACCGGCGCCCCGCGGCGCCCGTCTCCGGGCAGTGGCCCGAGGGCGCCGCAGCCGAGGCGGCGCGCGCCCAGGCACCCGGCGCCGCGCCGGCCGACCTCGGCTGGCGCGACGTCTTCGGGGACCCGCGCCTGCAGGCCCTCATCGCGCTCGCGCTCGAGAACAACCGCGACCTGCGCGTCGCCGCGCTCAACGTCGAGCTCGCGCGCGCGCAGTACCGCATCCAGCGCTCGCAGGAGCTCCCCACGGTCGGGGCGACCGCGAGCGCCACGCGCCAGCACCTCGACGCCGACGTGAGCCCCACCGGCCGCGCCACCACGAGCACGCAGTACGAGGTCGGCGCGGGCGTGACCGCGTTCGAGCTCGATCTGTTCGGGCGGGTGCGCAGCCTCAAGCGGTCGGCGCTCGAGCAGTACCTCGCGACCGAGGAGGCCCGGCGGAGCGCGCACCTCTCGCTCGTCGCGGAGGTCGCGACCCAGTACCTCGCCGCCCGGGCGCTCGACGACCAGATCGCGCTCGCGCGGCAGACGCTCGAGACGCTCCAGTCCTCGTACGACCTCACGCGGCGCAGCTACGACGTCGGCCGCACCTCGGAGCTCGACCTGCGCACGGCGGAGGCGCAGGTGCTCTCGGCGCGCTTCAACGTGGCCGCCTACGCGCAGCAGCGCGAGCAGGCGCAGAACGCGCTCGTGCTCCTCGTCGGGCAGCCGCTGCCGGCGGGGCTCCCCGCCCCCGAGCGGCTCGAGGCGGAGCCGCTCCTCGCCGAGCTCCCGCCCGGCCTGCCGTCGGAGCTCCTGCAGCGACGGCCGGACATCCTCGGGGCGGAGCACGCGCTCAGGGCCGCGAACGCCAGCATCGGCGCTGCGCGCGCCGCGTTCTTCCCGTCCATCACCCTCACCGCGTTCGGCGGCACGGCGAGCGGCGAGCTCTCCGGGCTCTTCGGCGCGGGCTCCGGCCTCTGGAGCTTCGCGCCGCAGCTCTCCCTGCCGCTCTTCACCGGCGGCCGCAACCGCGCGAACCTCGACGCGGCCGAGGTGCGGCGGTCGATCGAGGTCGCCCGCTACGAGAAGGCGATCCAGGTCGCGTTCCGCGAGGTCGCCGACGCCCTCGCCGCGCGCGCGTCCCTCGACGAGCAGCTCGCCGCGCAGACGGCGCGCGTGGAGGCCGAGCAGCGGCGGTACACGATCTCGGACCTGCGCTACCGCAAGGGCGTCGACAGCTACGTGACCGTGCTCGTCGCCCAGCGCGACCTGTACGCGGCGCAGCAGCAGCTCATCCAGTCGCGGCTCGCGCGGCTCGCGAACCTCGTCAGCCTCTACAAGGCGCTGGGCGGCGGCTGGCTCGAGCGGTCCGCCCAGGCAGCGGCCGCGGCCCCGGCGCCTTCACCGGCACCGTAACGAGATCGCCCGCCGCGCGTACTCCTCCTCCAGCGCCCCACCCCATCGGCGCGGAGGAGAACGAGATGCGCACGAAGCTTCGCCTCACCCTCGCGGTCGGGCTCGCCCTCGCCGCCACGGCCCCGGCCCTCGCGGAAGACCGCGGGGCGCTCTCCGGGCACGACGACGTCGATTACGGCAAGGAGCCGGCCGCGCCCGCGTGGACCGCCACGGTCCCCGCCCCGAAGCAGGACGACTCGAAGATGCAGCCGCCCGCTCCGGCGCCCGGCATGGAGCGGAAGAGCGGCGTCGCGACCGACGGCGGATACGACGCGACGCGGATGCTGCCCACGGACCGGTGACGCGAGCGCCGCGGCGAGAGGTCGCCGCGGCCCGGCCATCAGTGCGCCAGCCGCTCGGCGAGCCAGCGCGCCTGCCAGGCGCGCTCGGCCTCGAACGCCGCGAGCCCGCCGCCCACCATGGAGGCGAGCACCGCGGCGATGTAGGAGCTCACGGCCGGGCCGACGCGCAGCGCGCTCTGGGCGGCGTCGGCCACGAGCTCGGCCGCGCGCGAGACGGAGCCCGCGCCGCTCGCCGCGGCCGCGATCGCCTCGAGGTCGGTCGCTCGGGCGAGCGCGTCGCGCGTGGCGGCGGGCACGTGCGGCAGGGCGAGGTCCCGGGCGCGCAGCGCGCACGCCCGCGCGTAGTCCCCGGCGAGCGCCCGATCCCAGGCGTCGACGCGCGCGAGGAGCCGCGCGCGAGGCGCCGCGACCTGGTAACGGGCCGCCCGCACCGGCTCGTCGAGCTCGATCCGCCAGAGCTCGTCGGCGAGCCAGTACGGGAGGTCGTCCGCGCGGCAGGCGTGGATCCAGAGCTCGGGCCGAGCGGCCGCGGCGCTCACCCACTCGCCCGACGTGGGCCACTCGAAGCGCGTGAAGGGGGCGAGCGCGCCCGCAGCCAGGAACTTGAAGGCGATCACGATCCACCTCCGGAGCCCTTCTTCCAGTCGCGGAAGGTCGCGAGCAAGGCGTCGCGCGCCTCGGGCGCGAGCGACTCCTCGGTGAGCTCGCCGGCGCTCTCGAGGACCTGGCGCATCTGGGCGAGGTAGGTGCGGCAGAATTCGCAGTAGGTGAGGTGCAGCTCGAACCGGGTCCGCTCGTCCACGGGCAGGCTCGCCTCGAGGTAGTCCGTCACGAGCTCGACGAGCTCGCGGCAGGAGAGATCGGGGACAGCGGGCGTCACGGCAGGCCCTCCCGGCCGAGGCGCTCCTCGAGGAAGGCCCGCACCTTCGAGCGGGCGCGGTGGAGCAGCACCCGCTGGTTCACCTCGGTGATTCCGAGCAGCGCGCACACCTCGCCGGAGTCCCAGCCGTCCACGTCGCGCAGCGACATGACCGTCCGCTGGGCCTGCGGGAGCGTGTCGAGCGCCTCGGCGACCAGCGCCACGAGCTCGCTCGACTCGACGCGCGCGTCGGGCCAGGGCGCGGGCGGCTCCGCCCAGTGGCCGGCCCAGCGGTCCTCGTCTCCCCGGAACCGATCCGGCGACACCGACGGCGCGTCCTCCTCCTCCTCCGGGCCGAGCGACGACATCGGCACCGAGCGGACCTCCTTCAGCCCGCGCGCCTTCGCGCAGTTCACGAGGATGCTGAAGATCCAGGACTTGAGGGACGAGCGCCCCTCGAAGAGGTGGAGCCCCCGGAGGACGCCGACCCAGGTCTCCTGGACGACCTCCTCCGCGATCGCCTGGCTCCGCACGAACGTGGTCGCGACCCGCACCATCGCGCCGTGATGGCGGGTCACGAGGGCGAGGAACGCCGCCTCGTCGCCGGCACGGAGGGCCGCGAGCTCTCGCTCCTCGGTCGTGATCCCGGCCGGCTCCGACACGCTCGGCGGCTCCATCCGCGGCACCTCCCTGCCCCCCGGGCGCAGCTCGCGGGGGATGTAGCTGGCAGGGTGCGAGCCCACCGCGCTTCGACGGGGACGGCCGTTGGGAGTCGGGCGACTCCACCTCGCGCGCAAGAGGCAGGCGGGGACGCACGGGCGGCTGCCCGGCGAGCCCCGCCCGCTCGAGTAACGTCGGTGGCCCTGCGGGCCTCTACGTCTCCGAGGACGCGAGGAAGGCGGGGAGCGAGGACGGTCATGGCGCACGCGAACGACGAGCTCGGCATGAGGCAGGCGGCGTTCCGGAGCTGCATCACGGGCGCGGTGGTCGCCACCGGACCGTTCCACGACGTGAGCCTGCTCCCCGGCGGCCTCGACGCGGACCTGGAGGAGTGGCAGGCGGGGTTCCTCACCGTCGCGGGGCGGTTCCTGGACCGACGCGAGGCGGCGGCGGCGCTCGGGCACGCCGGGCGCCTGGAGGCGTGCGCCTACTTCTCCGGCGACGCGCGCCCGACCCTCGAGGCAGGCCACGTGGAGAGCTGGCGCGGGCGGCGCGCGGCCTGAGGGGCCTTGCGGTCAGGCGCCCTGCTCGGAAGCGTAACGGTGGCCAGCTTTCTTCAGACCCCTCGCGTGCGGTCGTGCCGTGCGCGCGCCCCCGGGAGACCGAGCCATGGACCTCGACGCGATCATCATCGGCAGCGGCCAGGCGGGCGTCCCGCTCGCCACCCGCCTCGCGAAGCACGGGCGGAAGGTGCTCCTCGCCGAGCGCGCGGAGCTCGGCGGCACGTGCACCAACACGGGCTGCACGCCGACGAAGACGCTCATCGCGAGCGCCCGCGCGGCCCACGTCGCGCGGACGGCGAGCCGGCTCGGCGTGCACGTCGAGACGGTGAAGGTGGACTTCCCCGCCGTCATCGCCCGGAAGGACGCGATCGTCCGCCACTGGCAGGAGAGCATCGCGCGGCGCCTCGTCGACGCCGGCGCGAACCTCCGGCTGGTTCGCGGGCAGGCGCGGCTCGTCGGCGAGCGGACCGTGGAGGTCGAGGGCGAGCGCCACCGCGCCGCGACGGTGATCCTCAACGTGGGCGCCCGGCCGGTCGAGCCGCCCATCCCCGGCCTCGGCGGCGTGCCCTGGCTCGACAACCGGCGCGTCATGGAGCTCACCGAGGTCCCCTCGCACCTCGTCGTGGTCGGCGGCGGCTACATCGGCTGCGAGCTCGCCCAGGCGTACCGCCGGTTCGGCGCCGACGTGACGATCGTCGAGCCGGGCGCGCACCTCCTCGGCCACGAGGACCTCGAGGCCTCGGAGGCGATCGAGGGCGTCTTCCGGGACGAGGGCATCGCGCTCGCGCTCGGCGCGAGCGTCGAGGAGGTCTCCGGCGAGTCGGGGCGCATCACGGTCCGGCTCTCGAACGGGCGCGCGCTCCCGGGCTCCCACCTCCTCGTCGCCACCGGGCGGCGGCCCAACACCGACGACCTCGGCGCCGACGCGGCCGGCGTGAAGCTCGACCGGCACGGGTTCGTCGAGGTTGACGATCACTACCAGTCGAGCGCGCCGGGCGTCTACGCGGTGGGCGACTGCGCGGGCGGCCCGCAGTTCACGCACGCGGCCTGGGACGATCACCGGCTCCTGTTCGACGTCCTCGCGGGGAAGCGCGGCCGCGGCCGGAAGGACCGGCTCATCCCGTACACGGCGTACACGGACCCGCAGGTCGCCGGGGTGGGGCTCACCGAGCGTGAGGTGAAGGAGAAGGGGGTCGCGTACGAGGTGGCCACCTGGCCCTTCGCGCGGATCGCGCGCGCGGTCGAGACCGACGAGAAGGCCGGGGTCGTGAAGGTCCTCGTCGATCCGGTGACGGAGCGGATCCTCGGAGCGTCGATCGTCGGCGCCGAGGGGGGAGAGCTCATCCACGTCTTCGCGGCGCTCATGCAGGCCGGCGCGCCGGCGCGCGCGGTGGTGGACATGGAGACCGTCCACCCCTCGTTCGCCGAGGGGCTCCAGTCGGTCGTCATGTCGCTCCAGCGGTACGCCCTGCCGTGAGCGACGCGACGACCGGCGAGCTCCCCGGCGAGCTGACCTGCCGCGAGCTGGTCGAGCTCGTCACCGAGTACCTCGAGGGCGCGCTCGCCCCGGACGAGCGGACGCGCTTCGAGCTGCACCTCGCGGTCTGCCACGGGTGCACCCAGTACCTGCACCAGCTCCGCGCGACGCTGCGCATCGCCGGCCGGCTCTCCGAGGAGTCCCTGCCAGACGAGGCGCGCGCGAGCCTGCTGCGCGCGTTCCGCGAGTGGAAGCGCCGCCCGCCGGGCGGGGCGTGATGACGACGGCCTGCGGCCACCGGCGCTACAGGCCGCGCCACGCGTCACGCGATGCGCAGGCGGCGCCGCCAGAGCAGGCTCGCGCCTGCCGCCGCCAGGAGCACCCCGCCCACGTGGAAGGCCAGGAGGTGCGGGACCTCGCTCTGCAGTCCGCAGGTGACCTGGAGCGCAGCGTCGCCGGCCAGCGCCCCGGCCGCCGCCGCGCCCGCGATCGCGGAGCGCGCCGGCGAGGTGGTGCCCCCGCGAAGCGCGAGCCAGACCGCTCCGACGACCAGCGCCGCCGAGGCGAGCTCGCTGACGAGGCAGTTGGGGCCCGGGGCTCCGGCGATCGGGGCCCCCGCGGCGGCGAGGCCCGCGAGGAACGTCGCGACCACGCTCCCCCCGATGACGAGCAGCGGCCTCCGCCTCGCGGCCGCGGCGAGGCCGGCGGCGAGGAACAGCAGCAGGCCCGCCCGGGCCCAGTCCGCGATCGCGCCGGAGCGGCTCCGCGCGAGCGCCACGAGCATCAGCACCGCCACGCAGGCTGCCGCGATCGACCCGGCCGTGCGCCGCCGGGCCTCGCGCCGGAGCTCGGTGACGATCGCCCGGGACACCCGCTCGAGCGCCCCCGCGGACAGCGGCACGCGATCCGCGCGCTCGATGAGGAGATGGAGCCGCTCCGCCTCCTGGAGCGCGCGGGCGCACTCGGCGCAGCCCTCCGCGTGCGACCAGGCGGCCGCCCGCTCCGGATCGTCCGGGGGCAGCGCGGCGAGGCCCGGCGCGCCGGCGCTCACGTGCTCGTGCGCGGTCATGACGGATCCTCCGCCACGAGATCGGCGAGGGCGCTGCGCAGCTGCCCGTAGGCTCGAAAGGCCCGCAGCTTGGCGGCGCCCTCGGAGATGCCGAGCACCCTGCCGATCTCCGCGAAGCCGAGCTCCTCGAAGCGGTGCAGGTGGACCACCACGCGCTGAGGCTCGGCGAGGCCGTCCAGGGCGGCCCGCACACGCTCTGCCCGCTCCTGTGCGAGGACGGCCTCTCCGGCGTCCTGGGCGCCCGGGTCCGCGACCCCGTCGTCGTCGTCGCTCTCCTGCACCTCGCGTCCCTGCCTCCTCAGCCAGTCGATGCGCACGCGCCCCGCGATGGTGAAGACCCAGGGGCGCAGCCGCTCCCGTCCCCGCCAGCTCGCTCGTGCGGCGTGCATCTTCAAGAAGGTGCTCTGCAGGAGATCCTCCGCCACGGCTCCAGGCCCGACCGATCGCACGAAGAACGCGTGAACGGACGGCGCGAGGGCACGGAACAGGCGCTCGAACGCTCCCGCGTCACCCGCGACGTAGGCCTCCATCAGGGCCTCCTCGTTCACCTGACTCCGCATACGCGCGCCGGCGGCTCCCGGTTACGCAGCCCTGGCAGTAACCGGCGCCTCCGGTCGCGCGTACTCGGAACACCCCAGGAGCGCACGTCCTGGAGGGAACGATCGGAGCGAGCGATGCCGCACGTGAGCCATCCCGGAGCCGCGCAGGGGGCCCTCGTGGCGTTCCTCTGGCTGTCGACCCTCGCCTGCGGGGCTCGAGCCAGCGGAACCGAGCCCTCGCAGCGTCCCGCCGTCGCGCAGGAGACCCCGAAGATGTCGACCTTCCAGAAGCCGTCGGACGAGGAGCTGCACAGGCGGCTGACGCCCGAGCAGTACCGGGTCACGCAGCAGGACGGCACCGAGCCCGCGTTCCGCAACGCGTACTGGGACGAGCACCGGGCCGGCATCTACGTGGACGTCGTCTCCGGCGAGCCGCTCTTCAGCTCGCTCGACAAGTTCGACTCCGGCACGGGCTGGCCGAGCTTCACCCGTCCGCTCGATCCGGCGAGCGTCACGACCCGCACCGACCGCGGCCTCCTCTTCACGCGGACCGAGGTCCGCTCGCGGCTCGCCGGCTCGCACCTGGGGCACGTCTTCGACGACGGGCCCCCGCCCGCGGGGCTGCGCTACTGCATGAACTCCGCGGCGCTGCGCTTCGTCCCGGTCGAGCGGCTGGCCGAGGAGGGCTACGGGAGGTTCCTGCCGCTGTTCGAGTCGGTGGACGCAACGTCGGCTTCGAGCGACGAGAGGAGGAGCCCGTGAAGCTGGCCTTGTTCCTCGGCGTGCTCGCCGCCGCCATCGTCACGGTCCAGCTCCTCGCCTCGCCGGCCCGCGCCGGACGCGGCGGCGGCGACGGGCAGATCGGCAACCCGAGCCTGGGGACGAAGCCGGGTCACGTCGGCCACGGCACGGCGCTCGTCCCCTCGGGGAAGAACCAGCTCGCGATCTTCGCCCAGGGCTGCTTCTGGGGCGTGGAGGAGCGCCTCCGCAAGGTCCCCGGCGTCGTGGCGACCGCGGTCGGCTACACGGGCGGGCGGACCCCGAACCCCAGCTACGAGGACGTGAGCTCTCACACGACCGGGCACGCCGAGTCGGTCCTGGTCGAGTTCGACCCCGCCCAGGTGAGCTACGCGGAGCTGCTCGCGTTCTTCTGGAAGACCCACGACCCGACGAGCGGCGATCGCCAGGGCCCGGATCGCGGCAGCCAGTATCGGTCCGCGATCTTCACGTTCGGCCCGGAGCAGCAGGCGGCCGCGCTCGCCTCGCGCGCCGAGGAGCAGAAGCGGCTCAAGGACCCGATCACCACCGAGATCGCCGCGGCCGGCCCGTTCTGGCTGGCGGAGGACTATCACCAGCAGTGGGACGAGAAGCACGGCGCCCTCTCCTGCCCGGTGCCGCACCGGCCGAGGGCGAAGTAGCAGCGGCGAGGCGCGTCACGGGCCGTCGCCGCGCAGCGCGAGGACGCCGCCGGGCCGCGTCACACGCCCGCGAACCACTCGTACCCCTGGTCCTCCCAGTAACCGCCGGTCCGCACCGGGAGGAAGCTCACCTCGGTGAGGTACTTCACCATCTTGTAGCCGAGCTTCACGGCGGAGTAGAGGCGCAAGGGCGCGCCGTGCTCCGGCTGCAGCGGCGCGCCGTTCATCCCGTACGCGAGGATCGTCTGCGGGTGGAGCGCGCTCTCGAGGTCCCAGGACGACCAGTACCCCGAGTCGAAGGACCGGAACTCGACGTAGCGCGCCCGCGGGTCGGCGCCCGCGAGCCGGGCGAGCTCCGAGAGCCGCACGCCCTCCCAGGAGGCCACCGCGGACCACCCCTCGACGCAGTGGTGGCGCACGCGCGTTCGCGTCTGCGGGAGGCGCCGCAGCTCCTCGACGGACAAGGTCAGGGGTCGCGCGACGAGGCCGCGCACCGCGAGCGCCCAGCCGGCGGGCGCGACGGGGAGCTCCCTCGAGATCTTGTACGCCGGGAAGTCCTCGGGGGCGGTCTCCTCCTCCTCGGAGAGCTCGGGAGCGAGCCGGCGCGGATCGAACAGCGCGCGCTGGAACCGCTCGTTCACGCCTTCCATGAGGCCGAGGAACCCGGCGTGCGGGCGGTCGCCGTCGCAGGCCAGCCCGCCGAGCGCGACGAGCCCGGCGGAGCGGAGCCCGCCCGCGAGGAAGTGTCGCCGCGTCGAGCCGGTCATGGGGTCTCCTGCGGGATCCGGGTCTCCTGCGGGTTCTGGGTCTCTTCGGGGATCCGGTCCCGCCGGATGGTCATGCCTGCGAGCGTCCTCGGGTGCAGCAGTACCTGAACGACGTGGACGACGGTGAAGAGCGCCAGCGCCGCGAGGACGAGCAGGTGGATGGCGCGAGCGAAGTCGTAGCCGCCGAGGAGCGCGGTGAGGTGCGGGAGCTGCACCGGCTTGTACATGGCGAGGCCCGAGAGGACCATGAGCGGAGCCATCGCGAGGACCCCCGTGTACGAGAGCCGCTGCATCCCGTTGTAGAGGCCGACCGGCGGCGGAGCCTCCTTGCGCAGCCGCAGGTCGTGGAGGACGGTGCCCCACGCGTTGCGGGCGTCCCGCCGCGGGGAGAACAGCCGCCTCCTCCATTCCCCGCTCGCGAACAGGTAGCCGAAGTAGACGAGCGCGTTCGCGACGAAGAGCCAGGCGAAGGCGAAGTGCCAGTGGCGCGCCCCGGCGAGCCACCCGCCGATCGTCAGGGCATCGGGCGGGCGCATGCCCTGCAGCAGATACCAGCCGTAGGCTCCGCCGCGCTCGCCGAGGAACGGGTAGGCGACCAGGATGCGGAGCCCGCTCCCGGCCATGACGACGAAGAAGAAGAGGTTGGCCCAGTGGGTCGCCCGGATGAGCCAGGGTTGTTTGGAGCGAGGCATGGCCTCGGAAGGTACGCGGGAGCCCGGGTTTCGTTACGCGCCGGGCGGGGTGCGGCGCACGGCGGGCCGCTCCCGCTCATCGGCTAGAATGTCCGCATGCTCTCGCTCGAGCCTCCCACCCTCGCCGTGACGCCCCGGGAGCGCTGATGCGAACGCTGGAGCGCGTGGTGCTCTGCGGCGCCGGGGCGGTGGGCAGCGCCTACGCGGAGCGCTTCCACGACACCGGCGCCGCGGAGCTCTCCATCCTCGCCGGCGGCGAGCGGCGCGAGCGGCTCCGGCGCGAGGGACTCACCGTGAATGGCCGGCGCTTCGACGTCCGCTGTGTCGCGCCGGGCGAGCCCGGGCCGCCCGCGGACCTCCTGCTCGTGGCGGTGAAGCATCATCACCTCGCCGCGGCGATCGAGGACGTCCGCTCGAGCGTCGGAGACGAGACGATCATCCTCCCCCTCCTGAACGGCATCACGAGCGAGGCGGCCCTCGCGCGCGCGTTCGGGGCCGAGAAGGTGCTGCACGCCTTCGTGGTCGGCAACGACGTGGTCCGGGAGGGGACCCGCACCCGCTACGCGAACATCGGCCGGCTCGTCTTCGGCGCGGCCTCCAACGACCCGGCCGACCCGCGGGTGGTCGCGGTCGAGGCGCTCCTCGAGCGCGCCGGCATCCCCGCCGTCGTACCCGCCGACATCCTCCGCGAGCAGTGGTGGAAGTTCATGCTCAACGTGGGAGTGAACCAGGTCTCGGCCATCCTGCGGGCACCCTATCGCGCGTTCGGCGCCGTCCCGGAGGTTCGCGAGCTCACGCGCGCCGCGGCGCTCGAGGTGGTGGTGCTCTCCGCGCGCGAGGGGATCGGGCTCGGCCCCGCGGACGTGGACCGCATCTTCCCGATCCTCGCGACCCTCGCGCCGGACGGAAAGACCTCCATGCTCCAGGACGTGGAGGCGGGCCGAAAGACCGAGGTCGAGATCTTCGCCGGCGCCGTCGTCGAGCTGGGCCGGCGCCACGGGCTCCCGACGCCGGTGAACGCGCTCCTCGGCACGATGATCGCGGCGCTCGAGCGGCTCGCCGCGATCCCGGGCTGACCGGTCCCCGGGGCACGGAAGTCCCGGCCGGCCGGACCGCGCGACATGCGCGGCCGGGCCGGCCAGGGGAGCCCGCCGCGGGGGGAGGCGTGGCGGGCCCTCTGCGCTGCGCGCCTCGTGCTCAGGACGCCGCGTGACGCGCGGGCTTCGCGAGCCCAGCGAGGCTGGGGGCAGCCGTCTCGGACCGGCCCTGGGCCGCGCGCAGCGCCTCGCCCGCCGTGTAGACGGACGCGCCGAGCAGGACGAGGTCCTTCACGAGGAAGCCGAACGCGGGGCCCTGCGGCGACAGCCCGCCGGGCGTCGTGAAGATGAACGACAGCGTGATCACGAAGATGCCGCTCGCCATCGCGCTGCCGATCGCGGACGCCGCGGGCGAGAAGCGCCGCGAGACGATGAGCAGCCCCGCCGCGAGCTCCGTGCAGCCGATGAGGTTCGAGACGCCCTGCACGCTCAGGATCGAGTACAGCCAGCGCATGAACGGGCTGTTCGAGACGAGCGGCTGGATCCCCTTCGCCTCGAACGCCGCGAACTTCAAGGCGCCGAAGACGATGAGCAGGAACGCGACGCCGTAGCGCAGGATGGCGGTGCCGGCGGCCTCGATCTTCGCGACGCGGCGCTCGACGTCTGCTGGGTTTCGCTTCTCCATCTGGTCCTCCGAGGGTTCGTATCGCGGGCGCTGCCCGGGATGACGCGGAGGTGTGGCCGGCAGCGTGGTCCGTTACGCCACCCGGACCGGCGCGCCGCTCGAGGACCGATCGAGGTCAGACCCGCCCGCGGACCGCGATGACGCGCGCGGGCAGCGAGAACGGCCCGGTCGGCGCGCCGAGGAGCTCGAAGCAGGCGTCGCGGAGCGCCGCGCGGCGATCCTCCGGCTGGGCCGCGAGATAGCCGCCCGTCGGACCGATCCCGAACGCGAACGGCGCCCACAGGTCGTCGAAGTCGGCGTAGCGGGCCTCGACGTCGATGACGCCGGTGGCGACGTCGCGGAAGCCGGCGCGCTCCCACAGCGCGACGAGCTCCGGCGTCCGGCGGAACGGGAGCCGGGCGTCGTCGGGCGCCTTCGGGTCCGCCCGCGTCGCAGCCTTCCAGAAGGTCCGGACGAGCGCGAAGCCGTCCGCCTCGAACATGCAGGCGGCCGCCGTGCCGTCCCGCCGGACGACGCGGTGGAGCTCGGCCGCCATCCGCTCCGGGTCCTTCACGAAGGACAGCACGAGCTGCGAGAGCGCCGCCTCGAAGCTCCGGTCGGCGAAGGGGAGCGCCTCCGCCGAGGCGAGGCGCACGTCGGCGCCGGGCACGCGCGCGCGGCACGCGGCGACGAACGGCTCGGAGAGATCCACCGCCGCCACCTTCTCCGGCCCGAAGCGCTCCGCGAGGGCCGCGGTGAGGGCGCCGGGCCCACACCCGACGTCGAGCACCGGCCCGGCCGTGAGCTTCGCGAAGTCGAGGAAGCGGGGCGCGAGCTCGCGCGAGTAGCGTCCGATGAAGCGATCATAGGCGCTGGCGGCGACGGCGAAGGTCATGCAGGAGAGTCTGCGCGCCGACACACGTCGCGGCGCGGCCCCGAAGGAGCCCCACTCCGCTCCGGCGACGTCTGCGCGAGGAGCCGGGCGTCCGGTCTCCCGTGGGCGTGAGGTCCCGACGGGCGGCGGGCAGGGGGAGCCTCGCCGGGAGCACCCCGACTGGCGGCGCGCCGGGACGCCCCGCACGCTACACGCTTAGTGCATAGGCGGAGGTGAACATGCTGGAGCTGGGCTGGAAGAGGCTGCTCTGCCCCGTGGACTTCTCGCCGGTCTCGGAGTCGGCGCTGCGCGTCGCCTCGGCGCTCGCGCGCGAGCTCGGCGCGGGGCTGACCCTGCTGCACGTGAGGACCGTCCCCGGCTCGTCGATCCCCGAGGGGATGCTCGAGCCCACGAGCGAGCTCGAGCACGACCTCTCCGCGCCCGCCGATCGGCCCCTCGCCGCGTGGAAGGCGATCGCCGAGGAGCTCGGCGCACCGCGGGTCGAGGCCGAGACCTCGGTGGGCGACCCGGCCGTGGAGATCACCGAGCTCGCGCGGCGGGAGGGGTTCGACGCGATCGTGATCGCGACCCACGCGCGCACGGGCCTCAAGCACGCCGTCCTCGGCTCCGTCGCCGAGAAGGTGGTCCGGCTCGCGCCCTGCGTGGTGATCAGCGTGACGCCGGAGGCTGCGAGCCGGCAGGGCTGAGCTTCGCGCCGGACGCCGAGCTCGCGGCTCCGTAGTGCTTGAGCTTCCGCTTCAGGGTGGCGAGCCCGATGCCGAGCTCCGCGGCGGCGCGCGTCCGGTTCCCGCCGGCGCCCTCCACCGCCGCGAGGATGTACTCGCGCTCGACGTCCTCGAGCGGGCGCGTCCGCCCGGTCGGCCGCGCTCGCGGCATCGCGGCCCGCAGCTCCTCCGGGAGGTCCTCCACGTCGACGCGGCTCCCCGCGCTGAGCGCGACCGCATGCTCGATCGCGTTCTGGACCTCCCGGACGTTGCCCGGCCAGTCGTGGCGGAGGAGCTGATCGGCTGCGCGCGGCGTGAAGCCGGTGAGCTTCCGCTTCATCCGGCGCGCGGTCTCGGCGAGGAAGACCCGCGCCAGCGGCAGGACGTCCTCGGGCCGCTCGCGCAGCGGCGGGACGCGCAGCTCGATCACCCGCAGCCGGTAGAAGAGATCCTGGCGGAACCGGCCGGCCGCGACCTCGTCGGCGAGGTTGCGGTTCGTCGCCGCGACGACCCGCACGTCGACCGCGCGCGAGCGGGTCTCGCCGACGCGCCGGATCTCCCTCTCCTGGAGCGCCCGCAGGAGCTTCACCTGCATCCCCGGCGAGATCTCCCCGATCTCGTCGAGGAAGAGCGTCCCGCCGTTCGCCGCCTCGAAGAGGCCCCCGCGATCGCGGTCCGCGCCGGTGAACGCGCCCCGGGCGTGCCCGAACAGCTCGCTCTCGAGCAGCGTCTCCGTGACCGCGCCGCAGTTCACCGCCACGAAGGGCCGGCCCGCTCGCGGCGACTCCTCGTGGATGAGCCGGGCGATCCGCTCCTTGCCCACCCCGCTCTCGCCCGTGATGAGCGCGGTCGACTCCACCTTCGCCACGCGCAGCGCGAGATCGAGGACGCGGTGCATCGCCTCGCTCCGCACCACGAGGCCGGAGCGCTCCTCGGCGCCCGGGGCGAGCCGGGAGAGCTCCTGCTGCCGGGCGCGCAGGCGGCGCTCGGCGCTGCGCAGCGCGGCGCTGACGCCCTCGAGCGCGGTGTCGACCGACGCCTTGTCGTAGAACTTCAGGTAAGGCTCGATCGCCGGCCCCCACTCCTCGCGGGAGCGCCCGACGAGGTGGCAGGCCGGGGCGCCCGCGCCGCGGCAGCGATCCTCGACGCAGTAGATCTCGCGCCCGTTCGCGAAGGAGAGATAGCCGCTCGCGAACCCGGCGAGCGTCCAGCAGACCGGCGCGTCGGCCTGGCCGAGGTGGAGGAGGTGCTGCTCGGCCTCGTAGGACTCGTGCCAGATCGCCTCGGCGAAGGGCGCGGGGCCGGCGGAGGCGCTCCGGTCCGGCTCCTCGATGACGACGAGCCCCTGCAGCATGTGGAGCCGGCCGCCGGCGATCTGCCACTCGCGCTCGCTCTCCCAGGGGAACTCCGAGCGCAGGCTCTCCGCCGTCCGCCAGCCGTGGGCGTACCCGAAGCGCGTGAGGATGCCGCGCGCCGCGGTGAGCCCGAGGGTGTCGATGAGCTCCTTGCGGAGGATGCCGAGCGCCACCGCGTCGAGGAGGAGCGCGCGCTGCCCGCCGAAGCGGATGACGCCGCCTTTGGGCTCGAAGGTGAGCAGCTCCCTGAGGTCGAGGTCCATCGCGCGCATCGGCAGGCTCCTGATCGAAGTGAGCCGGAGCGTATCAATATGAGCCGGTGCCGGCGAGGCCCCGTTTCGGAATCCGCCCTGATTCCAATGAGTTGATGTTCCCGGCGAATCGGCCCAAGCCCTGCAAGCTGTCTCCAGCAGGAACACGAAGCCCGGGAAGGGCGAAAGGACAGGAGAGAGATGGCTCAGGAAAACTGGAACGTCGACGGCGCGCATTCGGGCATCCACTTCACGGTCCGGCACATGGTGATCTCCAAGGTGCGCGGCAAGTTCACGCGCTGGAACGCGAAGCTCGCGCTCGACCCGGCGGATCTCGCCCGGTCGACGGTCGAGGCCGAGATCGAGGCGGCGAGCATCGACACCGGCGTCGCGGACCGAGACAACCACCTGCGCTCCGGGGACTTCCTCGACGCGCAGGACCACCCGACGCTGAAGTACCGGAGCCGCCGCGTCGAGGTGCTCTCGCCGGAGCGCCTGCGCGTCACGGGCGACCTCACGATCCGCGACACGACGCGCGAGGTCGTCCTCGACGTGGAGTACGGCGGCCGCGGCAAGGACCCGTGGGGCAACGAGCGGAGCGGCTTCACCGCGACCACCTCGCTCAACCGCAAGGACTTCGGCCTCACCTGGAACCAGGCGCCGGAGACCGGCGGCGTCCTCGTCGCGGATCGCGTCGACGTGGAGATCGAGCTGCAGGCCGTCAAGCAGGCGGCGGCGAAGGTCGGCTAGGAGGCGCGCGTGACGCCCTGCCCCGAGCTCCGCCGCCTCGCCGGCGAGCACGCCCGCTGGCGCGCGGAGGTCGCTGGCTTCGGCGGGGCCGACGCGCCCGCCTTCGCCGAGCGGCTCCTCGACCTCTGGGACGAGGAGATCCTCGCGCACTGCCGCGGCGAGGAGGACGTGCTCCTGCCGGAGCTGGCGGGGCGGATCTCGGAGGCCGACGCGGCCATCGTCTTCACGCTCGGCGATCACGTCGTGCTCCGGCGCCTCGCGCGAGAGCTGCGCGCGGCGGACGGCCCGGCGCGAGCGGCCGCGGCCGAGAACCTCGCGCGGAAGCTCGAGGAGCACGCCGCCTTCGAGGAGCGGACGCTCTTCCCCGTGCTTCAGGAGACGCTCGGGTGCGTGCGCCTCGCGGAGCTCGCCGGCGAGCTCGCCGGGCGGGAACGGAGCGCGGGCGGCCGGCGCGCGCGCTAGATGAAAGGCTCGATGCCGATGTCCACGCCTTCTCACCAGCCGACCGCGCGCATGCCCGTCCTGTTCGTGGGCCACGGCAACCCCATGAACGCGATCGAGGACAACGCCTGGAGCCGCGGCTTCCGGGCCCTCGCGAGCGCGGTGCCCCGGCCGAGGGCGATCCTCTCGATCTCCGCGCACTGGTACGTGGCGGGCACCTACACGACCGCGAACGATCGTCCCGAGACCCTCCACGACTTCGGCGGCTTCCCCGAGGCGCTCTACCGCGTCCGTTATCCGGCGCCCGGCGACGTCGCCCTGGCGCGCCGGGTGGTAGGCCTCGTGGGCGAGCGGCGGGCGGCGCCGAGCCTGGAGTGGGGGCTCGATCACGGGACCTGGAGCGTGCTCGTGCACCTGCGGCCCGAGGCGGACGTCCCCGTCGTCCAGCTCAGCCTCGACGGCCGGCTCCCGCCGGCGGAGCACCTCGCCATCGGCCGCGCCCTCGCGCCGCTGCGCGACGAGGGGGTGCTCGTCATGGCGAGCGGCAACGTCGTCCACAACCTGCGCCACGCGTTCTCGGCCTGGTACCGCGGAGACACGGCGACGCCGGAGTGGGCGCGGGCGTTCGACGCGGCGGTCGCGGACGCGGTGTCGCGCCACGACACCGCGACCCTCGCCGGCCTGCTGGAGAGCGACGACGGACGGGAGGCGCATCCCACGCCCGACCACTACCTCCCGCTGCTGTACGCGGTCGGCGCGAGCGGGCCCGAGGACCGGGTGCGCTTCCCGATCGTCGGCTTCGACATGGCGTCGCTGTCGATGCGCTCGGTGATCCTCGGCTGATCCAGGACGTCGCGGACGGCCCTCGCGCGTGACCGCGCCGGTCACAGTGTGGCCGGGCGCGCCTGCGGCCGCGGCTGCCGGGGCGGGAATTTCGGCCCGTTCGCGCGACTTTCGACGGCACGGGTCCTGCTATCCGTCCCCACGAACCGCGTCCGCGCACGCGAACGCACAACCGACTGGAGCAGCTCCAGATGACCAGCAAGTCCTTCCTCCTCCCCGTCGCGGCCGCGTTCGCCTTCGCCGCGGCCCCCGCCCTGGCCCAGCACGATCACGGGTCGATGCAGATGCAGGATCACGGCTCCATGCACGCCGGCATGGCTGCGGGGAGCGCGGCGCAGGGCATCGCCGAGGGGACGGTCAAGAACGGCGTCCGCACGGTGGAGCTCACCGTCACGGAGAACGGCTTCGAGCCGTCGAAGGTGAAGGCCAAGAAGGGCGAGAAGCTCCGCCTCGTCGTCACGCGCAAGACGGACAGCACGTGCGCGAAGGAGATCGTCATCAAGGACCACGGCATCAACCAGCCGCTGCCGCTCGACAAGCCGGTCACGGTCGAGCTCGTGCCCGCGAAGTCCGGCGAGATCCGCTACGCGTGCGGCATGGACCACATCAGCGGCGTGGTGTTCATCCCGTAGTCGGCTCGGAGCGGGTGTGGCCCGGCGCGGAGGTCCTCGCGCCGGGCCGTCGTGTCCTCGGCGAGCGCGAGCCGCCGCCCTCGGCGCTACTTCGCCTCCTTGCCGCGCAGCCGGTGGTAGTCGGCCATCACCTTCGCGTCCTCCGCCAGCTTGTCCGCGTCCTTGGCGAGCTTCGCGCAGTGCTTCTCCATCGCCGCGGCGTCCTTGGGATCGGCGTGGGAGTGCTTGTACTCCGCCGCCATCTTCCGGTGGATCTCGGCTTCCTTCCGCCACTCCGTCGCGCTCTCGTCGTAGATCTTCGCGAGAGCCGCGTGATCGGCCGGCGTCTCCGGCAACTTCATCATGCGATCCTCGCGCGTGGGGTCGGCCGCGAGCCCCACGCTCGTCGAGATCAGGGCTGCCAGGAGCCCTGCCAGCATCACCGCCACGCGTCTCATGACTCTTCTCCCGTATCGGCGCGATCACCTTCCGCCCCTTCGCGAAAGCGAGCGCCGATCCCCTGCCCCGTTCACTAGGGCGGTCTCGCCTTCAGGGCGTGCACAAAGCGGGCGACTCGCGCGACTCCCGGTGGATTCCCCCGGGCGACCGAGCCCGGCGGCGAGAGGACTCGGGCGCGGTCCGGGCCCCACGCCGGCTGCCGACCGAGACTCCCACGAGCGCCTGCGCACTCGCCTGGCCTCGCGTTCAGTGAGCTACGGCCGCGATCGCGCCCGCAACCACCTGCCAGCTGACCCGCCCGTCACCGCGTCTTGAAGTCGTCCGAGCGGATGCCGTAGCGCTTGAGGAGCCGGTGCAGGCTCTCGCGCTCCATCCCGGCCTGAAGCGCGGCGTGCGTCACGTTCCCCTCGTGCTCGCGCATGAGGACGGTCAGGTAGTCGCGCGACACGCGATCGCGGGCGAGATCCACCGCGTCCCGGTACGGCATCCTGGCGAGCACCTCGCCGGGGATCGCTCCCTCCTGCGTGCCCTTCACCTCCGGCGGGAGATCACGCAGCTCCACCTTCGCGCCACGCGCGACCGCGACGGCGCGCTCGATCGCGTTCTCCAGCTCGCGCACGTTCCCGGGCCACGGGTAGCCGGTGAGCGCGCGGAGCGCGTCCGCCTCGACCCCGGAGATGGGCTTCCGCAGCGCGCCGGCGTGCTTCTCCAGGAAGTGGGAGGCGAGGAGCGGGATGTCGTCCCGCCGATCGCGCAGCGCCGGCAGGACGACGGGGAACACGTTCACCCGGTAGAAGAGATCCTCGCGGAAGCGGCCGGCCGCGACCTCCGCCCGGAGATCGCGGTGGGTCGCCGCGATCACGCGCACGTCCACCTTCACCGGCCGGTTGTCGCCGACGCGGCGGATCTCCTTCTCCTGGAGCACGCGGTTGAGCTTCACCTGCACCGCGAGCGGAAGCTCGCCGATCTCGTCGAGGAAGATCGTCCCTCCCTCCGCCTCCTCGAAGAGCCCCGGCTTCGCCCCGACCGCGCCGGTGAACGCTCCCTTCGCGTGGCCGAACAGCTCGCTCTCGACGAGCTCCGATGGCAGCGCGCCGCAGTTCACCGGCACGAAGCGGCGCTCCTTGCGCGCGCTGTGGTAGTGGATCGCGCGCGCGGCGAGCTCCTTGCCGGTCCCGGTCTCGCCGTTCAGGAGCACCGTGATGTCGAGCTTCGAGGCCTGCTCGAGGAGCCGGTACACGTCCTTCATCGGCGCGCTCTTCCCGACGAGGTTGTGGAACGCGTACACCCCCTCGAGCTCGCGGAGGAGCGTCTCCGCCTGGGCGCGGAGCCGCTTGCGCTCGAGCGCACGGGCGACGACGAGCGCGGCGTCGTCGGGATCGAACGGCTTCTGGAGGTAGTCGTACGCGCCCTGCTTCATCGCCGTGACCGCGTCCTGCACGGTCGCGTAGGCGGTCATCATGACGACCTCGGTGTCCGGGGCCCGCGCCTTCGCGGCGCGGAGGACCTCGAACCCGTCCGCGCCTGGCATGCGGAGGTCGGTGACGATGACGTCGAACTCCTGAGCGCCGATGAGCGAGATCGCCCGCCCGCCGTCCGCCGCGGACGTCACCTCGTACCCGTCGCCGAGGATGCGGGCGAAGAGCTTCAGGATGTTCTCCTTGTCGTCGACGACGAGGACGCGTGCGCGCTCCATCTAGACCCTCCCCGGCGGGACCGCCGGTAGCCGAATGGTGAACTCGGCGCCACCGTCTGCGAGTGATTCCGCGTCGATCTCGCCCCCGTGGGCGTGCACGATGCCCTTCGACACGGCGAGCCCCAGCCCGGTCCCCGTGTCCTTCGTCGTGAAGAACGGCTCGAAGAGCTTCGCGCGCGCGTCGCGCGAGAGCCCGGGGCCCGTGTCGCGCACGACCACGCGCGCACCGTCGGGCGCGCCTTCCACGCGCACCTCGACGCGCCCCGCCTCGCCCGCCGCCTCCGCTGCGTTCTTCACGAGGTTCAGCACCACCTGCCGCAGCTTCTGCGGGTGGCCCTGCACCTCGCCCGCCCCCGTGACGATCACCCTCACGCCGAGCTCCTCGAGGAGCCTCGTCTCTCGGAGCCGCGCGATGGCGTCGTCGCACAGTGCCCGGAGATCGACCGGCTCGGGCTCGCTGGCGAGCGGCCGCGACAGATCGAGCAAGCCGTCGACGATGAGCTTGGCGCGGAGCGTCTCGTCCTCGATCACCTTGAGGTCCTCCGCCGCGGCGCCGTCGGCCTTCCGCCGGAGCAGCCGCGCGTAGCCGAGGATCACCGCGAGCGGGTTGTTGATCTCGTGGGCGACCCCGGCCGCGAGACGGCCGATGCCTGCGAGCTTCTCGCTCTGCACGAGCTTCTCCTGGTGATCCTTCAGCGCGACCGTCATCGCGTTGAACTGGCGCGCGAGCGCCCCGAACTCGTCGGGCGCGTCCGTGTCGAAGCGCGTGTCGAGGTCACCGCGCGCCAGGCGAGCGGCGCCGGCCTGGAGCCTCGCGACCGGGCGCGCGACGGAGCGGAGCACGTACGCGCCGACGACGACGGCGAGCAGCGGCGCGAAGAGCACGAAGAACACGGTCCAGCGGTACGCCGACGTCTGCAGCGCGGCGACCTCGCGCTGGAAGTCGCCGATGGACGCCTCGAAGCGATCCACGAGCCGGTCGGCGCGATCCTGGATGAGGGTGACGACCGCCTGCGCGCGCCCGTGCTCGGACTGGACGTCCGCCACGTCGTGCCGGAGGACGGCAGGGACGATCTGGCCCCGAAAGATCCGATCGAGGTCGCCGGTCGCGCGCTCGATGTCGGCGACCCACGCGCGCTCGTCCGCGCGAAGCGCGTGCTTCCGCACGCGCGCGGTGAGCGTGGTGACGTGGCGCTCGGCGTCCGTGTAGAGCGGCAGGTGGCTGTCGTTGCCGAGGATGATCGTGTGGGCCTGGTGCGCGTACTGGTCCCGCACCGCGCTCGCGAGCTCCAGCGCGACGCGCACGCCCTCCTCGTGATCCTTCATCTGCAGGAGACCGTCGTGGATCTGCCGGACGTGCGCGAGCGTGAGGTACGACGCCACGGCGAAGGTCGAGACGAGCAACGTGAAGGCGATGAAGAGCCGCTTGGCGGTGCCGAAGGTGGTCCGCATCTGATCGAACCCGTTTAGCAACGCGCGCGCCACCGGCTGACGGCTGATTTCCGGTCACTTCCCGCACGTCGCCGCGCTGGCGTGACCCGCGCCGTCACACCGATCGCGAGGGCAGTCCGCCCCGCGAGCGCCGCTGGGTGAACGTCTGGGCGGGCGTGATCCCCCGGGTTACGGTGTGGCATTGCGAGCCGGGCCGATCCGCGTTGCTGCGCCTCCAGCCGGCTCTCGAGGCCGACATTCCGCGGCTCCGCGCGAAATTCGGCGTGGCACGCCGGGTGCTAAAGGGGGCAGCGACCATGCAACCACACGATCCAGCTCCGATCGACGGACGCCGACGACTTCTCGTGCGATCGATCGCCGCCCTGCTCCTCCTCGCGCCGCAGGCGCGGGCGAACGCCCAGGCCGACGCGAGCGCAGGCCTGGCGCTCCCGAGCGACCCGGTGCTCGCGGCCCTCATCGAACAGAGCCTCGCCGCCCGGCCCGAGCTCCGCCAGGCGAATGCCGCCGTCCGGGCGGAGCGAGAGCGCATCCCCCAGGCCGGCGCGCTGCCGGATCCCGTGCTGACCCTCGGGATCCAGAACGACGGCTTCAAGGAGATCATGGTCGGGAAGATGGAGACGAGCTTCTACCAGGTGATGGTGAGCCAGGGCCTACCCTGGCCCGGGAAGCGCGGCCTGCGCACCGACGTCGCGCGCCTCGCCGCCGACGAGGCCGGCGCCTCGCTCAACCGCGCCCGCCTGACCACGGAGGCGGACGTCCGGCGCGCCTACCTCGACCTCCTGCTCACGCGGGATCGGCTCGACCTGCTCGCGCGCCTCGAGCGGATCTGGATCACCTCCGCCGGGTTCGCGCGATCGCGCTACGAGTCGGGGGATGGCGTCCAGTCCGACGTGCTCCGCGCCCAGCTCGAGCAGAACCGGCTGCGCCAGCGGCGCTGGGGGCTCGAGGCGCAGGAGCGGACGACCCTCCAGACCCTGAACCGGCTGCGCGGGAAGCCCGTCGACGAGCCGATCTCCACCTCGACGAGCGTGCGCGATCTCACGCTCCCGGAGCTCCCCGCTGCCGACGCCGCGCTCGCGGACGCGCTCGCGCGCAGCCCGGAGCTGGCGCAGGCGCGGCTCGGCGCGGCGCGGGCGGAGAAGTCCGTCGCCCTCGCGCGGCGGGAGCGATTTCCCGACCTGAGCGTGAACGCCGGCGTCATGCCGCGCGGACAGCTCGAGCCGATGTGGCAGGCGGGAATCTCGGTCGGCCTCCCGGTGTGGTCCTACCGGAAGCAGAACCGGGCGGTCGCCGAGAGCGAGGCCCGGGCCGAGGCCGGCGTGAGCGCCGCCCAGGCGATCGAGCAGGTCCTCCGGCTGCGCGTCGCCGAGCGCCGAGCCGCCTATACGGCGGTCGCGGACACGGCTCGCCTCTTCCGCGAGGGCCTGCTCGTCCAGTCCCAAGCGACCGCGGACAGCACGCTCGCGCAGTACCGCGTAGGCAAGGTCACGTTCGCGTCCGTGCTCGAGGCGAACGCTGGCTACATCGCGGACGAGGACGGGTTCCTCGCGGCCGTGGCGGACGCGCAGCGGATCGCGATCAGCGAGGCGGAGCTGAGCCTCGATCCGGTCGGCGTCGCGGGGGCCGGCGGCGCCATCGCCGCGGGCGGCATGCCCGGGGCGGGCGCCGCGGGCGGCGGTGGTGCCGGGATGGCGAGCGCGGCGGCGGCGCCGGCGGCGGCACCGGCCGCGGCGGCCACGGCCTCCGCTTCGATGACCTCTGGGATGTGAGACACGGAGAACCGATGAACACCGAGAACGGCAACATGAGCTCTCCCCGCCGCACCTTCGGCATCCCGGCGCTCGTGCTCGCGGTCGTCGCGACCGCGATGCTCGCCGGCGGCGCCGGCTACTTCGTGGCGACGCGAGGGGCTGGCGATGGGCATCCGCGCGACGGCGCCACCGCGGAGACCAAGGAGCAGTGGCAGTGCCCGATGCACCCGAGCATCGTCCAGGACCATCCGGGCGACTGCCCGATCTGCGGGATGAAGCTCGTGAAGGTCGAGGCGGCGGGAGCGGGTGCGGCGCCAAAGAGCGCCTCCCCCGCCGCGCAGAAGGACCAGAAGGAGCGGTGGCAGTGCCCGATGCACCCGAGCATCGTCCAGGACCACCCGGGCGACTGTCCGATCTGCGGCATGAAGCTCGTGAAGGTCGAGGGGACCGGCGGCGCCGGCGGCGAGGCCGGGGCGCCCGCGCCCGAAGGGCTCTCCGAGGTCACGATCGACGCCTCGCGCCAGCAGCTCATCGGGCTCAAGGTGGCGCACGCCGAGCTCGGCGCCGTCGGCGGCTCGTGGCGCACGAGCGGCCGGGTCTCGGTCGACGAGACGCGCGTGCACCACGTGAACGTGAAGTTCTCCGGCTTCATGGAGCGCGTGTACGCGGACTTCATCGGACGCTCCGTGAAGGCGGGGGAGCCGCTGTTCTCGATCTACAGCCCCGAGCTCCTCTCGGCGCAGCAGGAGTTCGTCCTCGCGCTCGAGACGCGGAAGCGGCTCGCCGCGTCGGGCGGCATGAGCGCGGACGGCGACGCCCTCGTCGCGGCCGCGCGCCGGAAGCTCGAGCTGTGGGACGTGCCGCGCTCGGAGCTCGCCCGCATCGAGCGCACCGGCGAGGCGTCGCGCACCATCACGTTCTACTCGCCGGCGACGGGCGTCCTCACGAAGAAGGACGTCGTCCCGGGGATGCGGGTGAACGCCGGGGACATGCCGTTCGAGATCATCGACCTCTCCCGCGTGTGGGTGCTGGCGGACGCGTACGAGTCCGACCTCGGCCACGTGAAGGTCGGCACGCCGGCGACGCTCTCGCTGAAGGCGTACCCGAACCACCCCTTCACCGGGCGAGTGGCGTTCATCGATCCGCTCCTCGACGCCAAGACCCGCACGGCGAAGGTGCGCGTCGAGGTGCCGAACCCCAGGGGCGAGCTCAAGCCGGAGATGTTCGGTGAGGTGGTGTTCCAGGGGAAGAGCCGCGAGGGCGTGCGCATCCCCGCGGACGCCGTCATTCACTCCGGGACGAAGAGCGTCGTGTTCGTCGCGCGCGGGGATGGGAAGTTCCAGCCGCGCGAGGTGCAGCTCGGCGACGGCGACGCCGCCTTCGTCGAGGTGCGCTCCGGGCTTCAGGCCGGCGAGGGCGTCGTGACCCGCGCGAACTTCCTCGTCGACTCGGAGTCCCGCCTACGCGCGTCGCTCGCGGCGCTCGCGTCGCCCGACGCGGCCGCGCCCGCGAGCGCCG